>NZ_URAR01000006.1 GCF_900545795.1 uncultured Veillonella sp. | reverse complement strand
TAACCGTTAAGAATGGTGAAACCTTAAATCTTAAAGGTGGCGCTGATGCGACCAACTTATCAGATGGTAATATTGGTGTAGTTGCTAATGGTCAAGGTTTAGATATTAAATTATCTAAAGACCTTACAGGCTTAAATTCCGTAACAACTGGCAACACAACTATCAATAATGATGGTTTAACTGTTAAAGGTTCTGAAGGAAATACCGTTGTAGTAAATGGCGATAATGTTAACATGGGCGGTAATGTGATTCACAATGTTGGCGCAGGCGAAGCTCCAACTGATGCGGTAAATCGTGGTCAGTTAGATGCTGTAAACGATCGTGTAGATGGTTTAGCCGGTGATTTTGGTAATTTAAATGGCCGTGTAAACAAATTGAACAATCGTATTAACGACGTAGGTGCTGGCGCGGCTGCCTTGGCTGCATTAAGTCCATTAGACTTTAACCCAGATGACAAATGGAATTTTGCTGTAGGTTATGGTAATTACAAAAATGCCGATGCATTTGCAATTGGTGCTTACTATCAGCCAAATGAAGACACTCGTTTCAGCATTGGTAGCACTCTAGGTAATGGCGATGAAATGTTTAATGCAGGTGTAAGTATCCGCTTTGGTCAATCCAATGGTGTTTCTACATCACGCGTAGCGCTTGCTAAAGACGTAGAAGCTTTAAAACGAATTATTGAAGCACAAAATGCTAGAATTGCTCAGTTAGAACGTGGTGGCGTGGGTACAGGTGCTGGTTACCCTGATAGCTCAAATCTTGAGTTCCCAGATGTACCTAAAAACCATTGGGCTTATGAATTCGTTGATGCAATTACCAAAAAAGGCCTTACTATGGGATATCCTGATGGCGAATTCAAAGGTGATCGTAGTTTAACTCGTTATGAATTTGCTGCTGTAGTGTACAGAGCTCTCAAGAATGGTGCAGAAATTGATGGAACTATGGCACGTGCTATTAATGAATTCCGTCCAGAAATTGCAGATTTAGAGAACTTAGATCATAGTCGTGTTGATCGCGTTGCTGGTGAAGATAATGATCGTTACAAAATTGAACGTCTTCGCGTAAATAACAAAGATAACAAAGAAGAAGGCGATTATCGCGATATTTATGGTGGTAAAATCAAAAAAGAAGAAGTTGCTAAATAATTAATTAGCAAGCTTTAAAAACGACTGCATAGAAGTCTTCTATGCAGTCGTTTTCTTTATCTATTCCTTAAGGGAATAGGGGTGTGGCTATATTTAATGTTATATAACAATCATAAAAATAATTTGTAGTTATAGTTTAAATGTAGCGCAATATATATCTTAATTATTACTGATAAAAATAATTTCTTTTATTTTGAAAAGTTTACTTATTTTTATTATCCGAAAGAATATAGTATACAGTTTAAAAACTGTAAATTCAGAAAGAAGTTATATGAAATTTATGTGAACAAACATTTATAACGTGAAGAGATTCTTTAACAACGAAATTTGTTATATTTCAAATCAAGTTAATGCATTCAGTTATTCGAAAATTCGATTAAATACTTGGGAGAATAAAAAGTAAGTTAAGATTTGAAAAATACTTAAATAAAATGAATTTAAGATGAAATAAAATCATGTTGAATACTTATGTTTAAAATTGACAGGGGATTATTATAAAGATAGAATGAAGACAAATAAAAGAATATTTGTTTTTGGGGAGGATACACCTTCCACTTTATTTATAAATAATATTATGCATTCGTGACAAGGACAGCTCATACATTATTAACTATGTGTTTATTAATAATAGTAGTGTAGAAGCAATTTTAACAGCGACTAAAGAGCATAGTCACGAATTAAAATAGGTAAATATATTTAATTTTTGAGTGGTATTTTGTCTATTTTCTGTTCATGAATTGGTTGATTTTAGGGAGGTTGAGTCAATGAATAAGCAGTATAAGATTATTTGGAGTAAGGTGAAACATTGCTATGTAGTAGTATCCGAGTTAGCTAGAAACAATGGTAAGGCAGCTTCAACTCATATTCAGTCAGGTCGAACATTAGGCGTGACTTTATCCGTGTTGGCATTGTGTGCGGGACTTACAGTTGGTGCAAGTGCAGCGACTCCGTATTATAGTGTGAATGATTTTAATGGTATGTTAGCTCGGCTAGGTAATGCAAATGGTGATGCTTCCGGTGGTATTGGTTCTACCGCAGCGGGTCTAGGTACTTCTGTTAAAACTGGGGCGGGGAGTGAGTTTCAAGGAGCTACTGCCACAGCAGTAGGTATGTTAAATACCATCGATGCATCTACTGGTGAGGAGTTTGATGGCGTCGCTAATGCTGTTGTTGGTGCGGCTAATACAACACAGAATGCAAATGCAACATTAATTTTTGGTGCAGGAAACTTAGTTACCAACTCATATAGTGCAGTAATGTTAAATACTGGAACCATTAATCCGACGGACCCAGTTGGATTAAGCAAAGCGTTAGCTGGTGCTGTAAAAGAGAGTGGTGGGCAAATTTTAGTTGTTGGTGGCGCTAATATTGTTGATCATGCACGTTTCTCATCTATTACAGGGGTTAGTAATAACTTGACTGGCACCACAGATAAAGATAGTGAATATAACTTTATTTCTGGTGCTAAAAACACTGTTGCTGGTTCTGACCATGCGTATGTAATTGGTACAGACAATGAAGTAACAAGTAGTACTGGTAATACTCTAATTGGTGACAATCGTATCTTAACGGGTGTTACTAATTCAGTGATTTTAGGTTCCGGTTTAAATAGTGATACTAAATTAGGGGTTAATAATGTTTCCAATGTAGTTGTAGCCGGTTATAAGGCAAATGCTACTGTAGCTGATGGTGTAGCTATTGGCTCTAATTCCGTAGCAAGTGTAGCAGCTGGTGAGAAAGGCGCATCTCCAACCAATACTATTGTAAGTGATGCTGATAAGAATAACGCTACTTGGACATCTACCTTAGGTGCTGTATCTGTAGGGTATGCAGCAGATGGAAATACGCCTGCAGGCACGCGCCAAATCACAAATGTAGCAGCTGGTACACAAGACACTGATGCAGTTAACTTGGCACAGTTAAATAAAGTAGCTAATTTAATTAATATAAGCAACATGGACAGTGGTGTTGAATATGTGTCTATTAATTCTGACGCTGATGGAAATAAAGATAACTTAGGTGCAAGTGCTAACAATTCTATGGCTATTGGCCCTAATGCTAGCACAGCAGCTGTAGATAGCTTAGTGATTGGTAGTAGCACGATTAAAAATACAGGCAAATCCTCTAAAGTAATTGGTAATGGCAATACCCTTTCTAGTACAGGCGCATTTACAGCTGAGGAGAGTAAAGTATTTGGTGATAATAATACAATAACAAATAGTAATCGCCAGTTAATATTTGGTGATAATAATACATTGAGTGGCCGTGATCAAGGAACAACATCTTCTGCAAAACGAACCACAGTATCTGATGTAGTTATTGGTAAAGGGAATAGCATTACAGGTAATGATACATATTGGACCGGCATTGAAGCCTTGACTGTTCTTGGGAATAATAATCGAATGACATCACCTAGTGATGCTATTATAATTGGAGATAACCAAGTTGTTTCTTCACCTAGAAAAACTATTATTATAGGCTCTATGCCTGTTCAAAAAAAAGGTGAAGAGGTTGAAAATTGGGGAGATAATAATCTTACGGTAGGATATGGTGCTTTAAATCGTAGAGGGGAAAGTATTGTATTAGGTAATAATTCTATAGCTAGTGACTATCATACAACTATTACCGGTATTCGTTCGACGACAGATGAAGATACTGGATTACTATCATCGATATACGGCTCTTATAACACTATAAAAAGTGGAGCTGAAAAAACAAGCTTTTTGTCTAGTATCGATGGTGCTGTAAACAATATTACAGGCACCTTTAATAAGACTGAAGGGGCAAATAGCGCTTTAATTTATGGTTCAGGCAATACAGTTTTACATTCGGAGGGGAAACAAAGTAATACTGATAACTTGATGGAATATATATCCTTTAATATGAGCGCATTAGCGCAATATTATGGACAAGGGCTTGATAATGTTCCAGAGAGTGAAATTCCAACATATGAAACTGGGCAATCTATATTAAAACAATATATTGAGTCTAGTGGCGGTAATACTTCTGTGATAGGTAGTGGAAATACTATAGACTATGTGAACAATTCGCAAATTTTAGGGTCTAGTAATACAGTATTAGGTACTAAGGAAGAAAATAGTATTAGAAATGTAATTGCAGGTTCTATGAATAATGCTGATAGTGTCACTAATTCATCCATTATCGGAACAGGCAATACAATCAAACAGGCTTCAGATAATATAATTGTAGGTGACTATCATGTTCTAAGTGGTGGTGAGCATAACTTAGTTCTTGGCTCAATGGCAACGGAAGAAAAAGAAGTAGTCAAGAAATTTGAGACAAATGACTCAAGGATTCCTGAGATTGAGTATACTGTTGTTGAGAATACACCTAAAAAAGTTCACACTGAAAATATCTCCAACGCTGTAATGCTTGGTTATAACACTGATGTATCTATCAATGGTGGCGTCGCTCTTGGTTCCGAATCTATCGCAGCAACTGATTCTAGCGTACAAGGTTATAATCCAAGTGCAATAGAAGATACAACAACAGATGCTACTATTAGAGTAGCAGATGCATCTAGTGATGCTGCATTAGACACACCTACCTGGACATCTACCTTAGGTGCTGTATCTGTAGGGTATGCAGCGGTTGATGAAACTACTCCTGCCGGTACTCGTCAAATCACAAATGTAGCAGCTGGTACACAAGACACTGATGCAGTAAACGTAGCACAATTAAAGGCAGCTAAAGTAACTGTTACAGGTGGTACTAATATTGCTTCTGTAGAGTCTACTGCCACTTTAGATGGCGGTACAGTATATACAGTTAATGCCGAGGACACATACGTTACAAGTGCTACACTTAGTGATGGTACGTTAACAATTAACCAGAATGAAGGGAGACCTATTACAGTAACTGGTTTGGCAACTACTTCGGATGTGCATAACAGTAAAGTGCATTACTACTCTACTAAAAGTGATAAAGAAGCAGCTGGTTCTAACTTCGCAAATGATGGTGCTAAGGCTAATGATTCTATCGTAATTGGGATTAATTCTAGCAACTCGCAAGATGCGGTTAACTCGATTGTATTAGGTAATGGTACGACATTAGACGGTGCTAAGAACGGTACGAATGGAAAAGTTAATGGTAGCGTTGTAGTTGCAAATGGTGCGACTATAAATGGTATTTATAACAGTGTACTAGCAACAGATTATAATAATAGCCCTTCAGGAGTAGTAACTCCAACGACTGTGAAGGGGCAACATAATGTAGTTATTGGTGCAGGTAACACTGTCAGCGGTGACCAAGGAGTAACGATTGGTACACTTAATAATGTTAAAGCGGCCTATGCAATTGGCCAAAATAATACAGTAAAGAGCAAGGGCTTAGCATTTGGTTCTAATAATACCGTCGGCCAAACTAATGAAGATGGCGGTATTGCTATCGGTAGAAATCTTACTGTTGAAGGTTACGAAGGCGTAGCTATTGGTGGAGAAACTCAGGCGCTAGCTGATTATTCGATTGCCATTGGTAGCGGCACTAGCGCATCAGAACCAAGTACTGTTGTTGAAAAAGCAGCTGAGCAAGGTATCGCTCTAGGCTATGGAGCTAAAGCTAAAGTTTCAGGTGGCATAGCCTTAGGGGCAGGCTCACAAGCCACTACGGCTGCCAAGGTAAAAGGATATGATCCAAGTACAGATGCGCAATCTACTAATACGACTGGCGTGTGGCAATCTGGTAAGGGGGCCTTATCTATAGGTACGCCTAATAATACTCGTCAAATCACAGGCGTAGCTGCTGGTTGGCAAAATACTGATGCCGTTAACGTAGCACAATTAAAAGCATCTCGTGTAAAAGTAGAAGCCGCTACAGGTGATGCTAATTCTGTAACTGTAAGCCCAAGTACAGCAGTTGATGGCTCTACAGTGTATACAATTAATGGCGTTGATAACGACACCAAGGTAACTGGTGGTACTGCAACATATAATCAAACTACAGGTGCTGGTACTATTACAGTAACTAATTCTTCTGGCAATACAACTACCCCTATCACTATTGAAGGCTTACAAGATACTTATGTAACGGGGGCAACGCTTAAAGATGGTACCTTAACATTAACTCGTAATGCTGGTGGTAATTTAACGGTCTCTAATATTGCAACTAAAGACGATTTAGCTGCTAATAAAATTGAATATTTCTCTGTAAAATCTACAGAAACTGTAAACAAAAACAATGCAGGTGCTACAGGTACTAATGCTATTGCGATTGGTCCTAAGGTAACGGCCAGTGGTGAAGGCAGTGTAGCTATTGGTTTTAACAACAGTATGGCTGGCGCTGGTGGCGTAGTTATTGGCCGCAACACTAGAACTAGTGGTGATAGTACCGTTATCATTGGTGATGGTGCAGGTGTAGACCCTAATATTGCATTAGATGGTCATATTGCAATCGGTAAGAATGCTCGTGTATTTGCCGGCGGCGGCGAACAGGAAGCAAAACTTGGCTTTGATCCAACTAACTGGCCTAAGGGTGGTGCTGGCGGTTATGATAATCCAACTGACCGCAGCCGTGTAGCCACTGGTATTGCTATGGGCGTTAATGCAAAAGGTCGTACTGGTTCCATTGATATTGGTGCTCGTACTTATAATGGACTCATGGGTGGAAAACAAGTAGCCGGTAATAATGCGATTGGCTCCCATGTAAATCAAACAGCCTTAGGTACCAATACTTATGCTAAAGGCTTGTTCTCCACCATGCTTGGTTCTTACTCCATTGCAACAGGTAGTTTTGATGGTTCTGGTCGAATGAATACGGCGGCCTATGGTGCTCAAAACTTTGGCGCTACTGTAGTAGGCTCTTTAAATAGCATTCGTTCTAATGGCAGTGGTGGATTATTCAGCCCATCTTATCAAGGGATTGCCAATACAATTACAGGTGTAGCCAATATTACAGATAATACCAATGGTTCCCTTGTTTATGGTGCAGGTAATAAGATTAGTAATTCCATTACAAGAATTGTGGCACCAACTTCTGGAGCTGATTCTGTAGATGCAATGGTAGATAAATTGCAAAGTGCTATCAGAAGCAGTGATAGTGGTGGAGCGACTATGGCCTTTGGTGGTGGCAACGTAGCAGATTATACACAACGTACCGCTATTATAGGTGTTAATAATACAGTAACTGGTTCAGCTGAAGATGTTAGTGAAGCCAATGCTATTACTGGCTTTGAAAATACAGCGACTAATGTAGATAATGTAACTGTGACAGGTAGTAATAATAAAATTGAAAACACTAAAAACACGATTTTATTCGGTGATAACCGTAAGTTAACAAGTGCGAATAATAGTGTTGTAATGGGGGCAGCATCTAAAGAAACTGAATTAAACGTTACTGATGCAACTGTAATTGGTTATAATGCCAATGTAACAGTAAAAGATGGTGTAGCTCTTGGTTCTGGCTCTATTGCTAATACTGCTGCTGGTAAATTAGGTTACATTCCTGCAGGAAAAGATTTGACAGCGGCAGAAAAGGCTACTGCGACTTGGACTTCTAAATTAGCCGCCGTATCTGTTGGTGCAGCAGATAATACACGTCAGATTACCAATGTAGCGGCTGGTACCGATGATACCGATGCAGTTAACGTAGCTCAATTAAAAGCTGTAGCAACAGCAGTTAGTGAATCAGCTAATGGGGCACATACAGAGATTACGCTCAATACTAAAGAGGTAAAACCTGGTACAGAGGTAGAAGATAATAATTTAACGATTGCTGCTAAAACTCAAGATGGTAAAACTACGTATGATATTAAGTTGAGTGATAAAGTAGCTACTACAGACGATGGCTTGAAATTTGGTGGTGATACTGGTACAGCATTTGACGTTAAACTTAACAACCAAGTAGATGTTAAGGGTGGTATAACTGAGCCTGAGAAACTTAGCGATAATAATATTGGTGTAATCGCTGATAATGGTACATTAACTGTTAAATTAGCTAAAGACTTAACTGGTCTTACTAGCATCAATGTAGGTGGTACAAAAGGTGCTGACGGAAATTATACTGGTGGCATCACAATTAATAATGGTGGCATCAACATGGGTGATAAACAAATCACTAATGTAGGTAGCGGTGCAACTGGCAAAGATGAAAATGGCAACCCAGTATATAATAACAATACTAATGTAGCTAATATTGGGGATGTTATTACACTTGTAGGTCAACAAGTTGAAGCAGCTAAGGTAACTGCTGGCGATAATATTTCTGTAGAAAATAATAAAGTATCTCTTAAAGAAGATATTACGCTTGGTAAAGATACGACTAAACAAGTAGTAATTAAAGGTAGCGAAGGTACAATTACTGCTGGATCCGGCGCTAACCAAGTGGCAATTGATGGTAAAGATGCCTCTGTTAAAGCTGGTGAAGGTGAAAACCAAGTAGCTCTTGATGGTTCAAACGGTCAAGTAATTATTGGCGTAGACAATGGTAAACCTGGCGACCAAATTATCATGGGTAACCAAGAGGCAAGTCCTATTAAAACAGATGGTACCTCCTTGGGGAAAACAGAAAATGGCCAATTCATTACAGGTCTTGATAATATAACTTGGGCTCCTGAAACTAATGGCTATGTTCCTGACCGCGCTGCTACTGAAGGTCAATTAAAAGATATTGCTGATCAAATTAGTAATATTGATACAGCGGTAAAAGATTCTAGCCGTGTATTTGCTGGTGATGATGGCGTAAAAGTAACCGTTAAGAATGGTGAAACCTTAAATCTTAAAGGTGGCGCTGATGCGACCAATTTATCAGATGGTAATATTGGTGTAGTTGCTAATGGTCAAGGCTTAGATATTAAGTTATCTAAAGACCTTACAGGCTTAAATTCTGTAACTACAGAAAATCTAACTGTTAATAAAGGTGCTAACATCGGTGATGTGTCTATTGCTGGCGATACTATTACAGTAGGCAAAGGTGATAGCCAAACTATCATCAATGATAATTCGGTAACAACTGGCAACATAACTATCAACAATGATGGTTTGACTGTTAAAGGTTCTGAAGGAAATACGGTTGTAGTAAATGGCGATAATGTTAACATGGGTGGCAATGTGATTCATAACATTGGTGATGGTATTGAACCTGGTGATGCAGTAAGTAGAGGCCAATTAAACAATGTTGTTAATAATTTTGGTAATGGTATGAATCAAATGTCAAATCGTATTAGCAAACTCGATCGTCGTGTAGATCGCGTTGGTGCTGGTGCGGCAGCGCTTGCTGCATTGCATCCATTAGAGTTCAGCCCAGAAGCAAAATGGGAAGTATCTGCTGGTGTAGGTAATTATAAGAGCGCGAATGCTATTGCAATTGGTGCTTTCTATCGCCCAAATAGTGACACAATGTTTAGCATCGGTACATCTTTAGGTGGCGGTGAAAATATGATTAATGCCGGAGTAACTCTACGTGTCGGCGATGGCGAAACAGAAGAGCATCCAGCGCGTAGATTAATGGCTGAAGAAATTAAAACTCTTAAAGGTGTAGTAGCAGAGCAAGATGCTAAGCTTGCAGCTCAAGATGCTCGATTAGAAGAACAAAATCAGAAGATTGAACAATTATTACAAGCTGTAGCAGCGCTACAAAAATAAGTTTTGTAACTATATTCGTCGTATAGTATAAAAATAAAAGAAGGATGACAAGTGAAGTCTTGTTATCCTTCTTTTTGTTTTTCATAGTTAATACATAGACGTTAATAAGATATACATGGGAATAACAATGAATAATATAAGGAAAC
This sequence comes from uncultured Veillonella sp., assembly GCF_900545795.1. Taxonomy (GTDB): domain Bacteria; phylum Bacillota; class Negativicutes; order Veillonellales; family Veillonellaceae; genus Veillonella_A. The sequence continues at coordinate 106,561 of NZ_URAR01000006.1, read as the reverse complement.
AATTTATTATAGGTAATAATATGTTTAATTAAATTTTAAAATAAGGCTGTCATATATCAAATGCCATGTAAGTATATATTGAAGAAATGTAGAATTTTGTTATTTGTAAATACTGTATAATTAAAAAACTTATAACACCATCAAACATGAAGTAAAAATGAATTAAAGTTGAAAGTTATTCAAGATGATAATTGATGTTGAGAAAAACACTTGAATTAAGGCAAACTTAAATGAAAAAAATATGAAAATTAACAGTATGATGATGGGGGTGATTGTTGACATAATCAGTCATAAAATAATAAAATATAGGTAATATATTTTGGTAATCATTACATGAGGGGAGTGGAATTATATACCATTTAGGGTTGGATAGTTAAAAATATTTATATGTAATTTATTTTTTATAAATAAACTTAACTGATAGAGTCATAATGATAGGGGGATCGGATAGGCAGTATCAGCAAGTTTACTTAGAAAATAATTTATAGATCAATTGCTTTATTTACCCAAAATTCATTAGTACATTAGAGTTTTTAGGTGAATAGGACAAAAAGTTGTAACAAGGGAGGCTTAATTTAATGAATAAGCATTACAAAGTTGTTTGGAGCAAAGTAAAAGGCAGCTATGTGGTAGTATCAGAGTTGGCTAAGAATAATGGAAAGCCTGCATCTACACATAGCAAGATGGGACAGAAGTTAAGTATTGCTTTGTCTGTTTTTGCTCTGTGCAGTGGTGTGTTTGGTTTTGATGTACAGGCGGTTGATAATTCGCAAGGGACAAATTTTGTTGAAGGCACAAATAGTAAGGCTGATTTCTCAAATAAAAGTAATTATATAATCGGGACTAATAACTCAGCTGGAGGCACTAGTGCAAGCAATGTAATACTTGGTGATGGACGTCGCGTTAATAACTCCAACTATAATGTAGTTATTGGGTCTACACCAGGGACTAATCAAATCATAACACCAACGGATCGTGTAGTTGTGATTGGGTATAATACACATTCTAAAGTTAGTGATGGTGTTGCTATTGGCTCTAATTCTGTTGCATATACTAAAGCAGGTGTAGCTGGGTATGATCCTTTTAGCACTATGTCAGATAAATCTTCATTAGATGATTCTGCTGTCTGGAAATCGACGTTAGCCGCTGTGTCTGTAGGTGTTTCACAAGACGCGGTAGATGCGTATCCAAATGATGGGACCATTAGCAACAAAGTACAAACACGTCAAATTACAAATGTAGCTGCTGGGACTAAAGATACGGATGCAGTTAATATTGCTCAATTTAAAAAGATAGCTGAGATAGCACCTCATTATGTATCAGTGAGTGGTGTTAAAGGTGAGTCATTAAGTAATTATAATAATGATGGAGCTACAAAAGAAGCTTCTGTTGTAATTGGTGCTGGAGCAACTACAACAGGGCCTCAAAGTGTTGTGTTAGGCTATAAAGCAGCAGTTGTTGAGGGCAGCGATTTTAGTGGGCAAATTGCTATTGGATATCAAGCAAAATCAAAATCTGGTAATGCTGTAGCCATAGGTACAAAGTCTTTTGCTGAAGCTGGGGTTGCAATTGGTGATTATTCCAATAGTAAAACCACTACAGCTGTTGCCCTAGGTCAACTTAGTAAAGCTAACAGCCAAGGTAGTGTATCGATAGGCCATATGACATCATCTGAGTTTAGAGGCGTTGCAATTGGTCAGGATGCTGGATCACAACAGGATAATTCGACTGCACTAGGAAGCTATGCACGAGCTAATACAAAGGATTCATTAGCAAGCGGATATAAGGCTGGTACTTATAGTGGCGGTTCTGTTGCTGTTGGTAGTTATGCTAGTGTATTTGCTAATACAGATAAACCTATAAGTGAAGTAGATTATAATAAGTTGTCTGATGATGAAAAGAAACAATATGCGCCAGATTTAAGAACTATTAATAGTAGTGATGCAGCGTCTAGACAATATCATAAATTAGCTGATAACGGATATGGCACAGCTGTAGGCTATGGTGCAACTGTTAAAAGTGAAGGCGGATTAGCATTAGGTCATTCAACGCTAAGTGATGTTGAGAATGGCGTTGCTATAGGGAAATATGCATATGCTCATGCTGAAAATGGTGTTGCATTAGGTGCGCTTTCTAGAGCGAATACAGCGGCTGGAGTTAAAGGCTATGATCCATCCACCGGTACTGATAGTACAAAAGATACTCTAACTTGGAAAGCTAATCGTGGTAGTATTTCTGTAGGGGCAAATTCAGCCTCTGGAAGTACTGAAATTACGCGTCAAATCACAAATGTAGCGGCTGGTGCACAAGATACTGATGCAGTTAACGTAGCACAATTAAAGGCAGCTAAAGTATCTCTTGTAGCAGGAGCAAATATTTCCTCCATTAGTACAGCATCGACTCCTGAAAATGGTACAACATATACAATCAATGCTATTGATAATGACACAAAAGTAACAGGCGGTACAGCCACATATAATCAAGCTACTGGTGCAGGTACCATTACAGTAACTGATTCTTCTGGCAATACAACGAATTCGGTTACTATCACTGGTTTACAAGATACTTATGTAACAGGTGCTAAGTTAGAAAATGGCACCTTAACATTAGCTCGTAATGCTGGTGGTGATTTAACGGTTAATAATATTGCAACGAAAGCTGATTTAGCAGCGATAAAAGGCGTTGAATATTTCTCCGTAAACTCCACTGAAACAGGCAATAAAAACAATGCTGGTGCTACAGGCACTAATGCCATTGCGATTGGCCCGAAAGTAACGGCCAGTGGTGAAGGCAGTGTAGCTATTGGCTTTAACAACAGTATGGCTGGCGCTGGTGGCGTAGTTATCGGCCGTAACACTAGAACTAGCGGTGATAGCACAGTTATTATTGGTGATGGTGCAGGTGTAGACCCTAATATTGGATTAGATGGTCATATTGCAATTGGTAAGAATGCTCGTGTATTTGCTGGTGGTGGTGAACAGGAAGCAAAACTTGGCTTTGATCCAACTAACTGGCCTAAGGGCGGTTCTGGTGGGTATGACAATCCAACTGACCGCAGTCGTGTAGCCACCGGTATTGCTATGGGTGTAAATGCAAAAGGCCGTACTGGTTCCATCGACATCGGTGGCCGTACCTATAATGGCCTTATGGGTGATAAACAAGTAAAGGGCAATGACGCGATTGGTTTCCATGTAAATCAAACAGCTGTAGGCACCAATACCTATGCTAAAGGCTTGTTCTCCACGATGCTTGGTTCTTATTCCATTGCAACAGGCAGCTTTGACGGTTCTGGTCGAATGAATACAGCGGCCTATGGGGCTCAAAACTTTGGTGCCACTGTAGTAGGTTCTTTAAATAGCATCCGTTCTAATGGTAGTGGTAATTTCTTATTCCCATCGTATGAAGGAATTGCTAATACAATTACAGGTGTGGCTAATATTACTGATAAGAGTAATGGATCTCTTATTTATGGTGCTGGTAATAAGATTAGTAACTCTATTACATCAATCAATGCGCCAACCTCTGGTGCCGCTTCTGTAGATGCTATGGTTGACACCTTGCAAAGCGCAATTCGCTCAAGTAAGAGCGGTGGTGCTACTATGGCCTTCGGTGGTGGCAACGTAGCAGATTATACACGCCGTACCGCTATTATTGGTGTTAATAATACAGTAACGGGTACAGCTTCTAATATTAGTGAATCCAATGCTATTACTGGTTTTGAAAATACAGCGACTAATGTAGATAATGTAACTGTGACAGGTAGTAATAATAAAATTGAAAACACTAAAAACACGATTTTATTCGGTGATAACCGTAAGTTAACAAGTGCGAATAATAGTGTTGTAATGGGGGCAGCATCTAAAGAAACTGAATTAAAAGTTACTGATGCAACTGTAATTGGTTATAATGCCAATGTAACAGTAAAAGATGGCGTAGCTCTTGGCTCTGGCTCTATTGCTTCTATAGCTAATAATGTTGCAGGTTATGACCCAGTTACAGGCCAAGCATCGACAAAAACTGGTGCCACTTGGAAATCTACATTAGGTTCCGTATCTGTAGGCGTCTTAGGCGATGATGGTGTTGCAACTCAATCTCGTCAAATCACAGGTGTAGCAGCTGGCATGAAGGCTACTGATGCAGTTAACGTAGCTCAATTACAAGCTATGGCTGATGCAATTAGTGAATCTGCTAGTGGTGCACATACGGCTATTACTGTAAATGGTAAAGACGTGACACCTGGTAAAGATAAATTAGGTGAGTCTGTAAAAGACAATAATTTAGAGGTTGCTGCTGTAACTAAAGATGGCAAAACTACTTATGATATTAAATTAAGCAAAGAGTTAGTTATTGGTTCTAAAGGTGAGCCAGGTAAACCAGGTGAAAATGGCGAACCAGGAACTCCAGGTAAAGATGCTGAGCCAGGTAGCATTACTATCATTGGTACACCGGGCCCTAAAGGTGATGACGGTCAACCAGGCAAGGATACAAGTGCTAATATTTCCGTAAAAGATGGTGTTAACGGTCTTGACGGCGAAAATGGCGTAACTCGTATTGTTTATACTGATGAGGATGGTAAAGAGCATCAAGTTGCTACTATGGGTGATGGTCTCAAATTTGCTGGTGACGATGGTGCAGAACATGTTATTGCTAAGAAGCTGAATGAACAGTTAGACCTTAAAGGTGGCGCTAAAGACTTCACTGAAAATAATATCGCTGTAGTAGCTGATGTTGATGACGAAGGTAATGCCACTGGTTTACATGTGAAATTGGCTAAGAATATTAATTTAGCTGATGGTAGCATCGTATTTAACGAAACAGCAAAAGACGATAAAGGCAACTCCTTAGTTAAAGGTGAAGATGGCAAATGGTACATCGATTTAACTGGCGCTGTATATGACAAAGAGAATAATACATATACAAAAGATGGTAATCCAGTAGCTCCTGTAACACCTACAATTTCAGGAACAGTTGAATTAACTCAAAATGGCTTAAATAATGGCGGCAATAAGATTACTAATGTAGCTAATGGTACAGACGCGACAGATGCTATCAATAAAGGCCAGCTAGATGATGCTATTAAAGGTGTTAACACTACAATCAATGCTTCCAAAGCACAATCAGGTAAAAATATCACTGTAGATACAAAGACTAATGAAGTAAATCTTAACGATTCTATTACTCTAGGTTCTGAATCAGATAAGACTAAGCAAGTAACTGTTGATGGCAATGGTGCTAAAGTAACTGCTGGTGATGGCACTAATAAAGTTGTTGTTGACGGTAGTAAAGGTCAAGTTGTCATTGGTGATGGTGCAGATAAGGTAACTGTTGGCAATAAATACATTACAGGCCTTGATAATACAACTTGGGCTCCTGGCGACAATGGTGAAAATATAGTAGCAGATCGTGCAGCTACAGAAGGTCAATTACATGATTTGGCTAACCAAGTGACTAACCAAATTAATGAAATTAATACATCAGTAAAAGAGTCTAGCCGTGTATTTGCTGGCGACGAAGGAGAAGGTAAAAAAGTAACTGTTAAGAGCGGTGAAACTTTACATCTCAATGGTGGCGCTGCTGTTGATAATTTATCAGATGGCAATATTGGTGTAGTGACACAAAAAGATGACGAAGGTAACTCTACTAATGGCTTAGATATTAAATTATCTAAAGACCTCAAAGGCTTAAACTCTGTAACTACTAAAGAGTTAACTGTTACTGAAAAAGCCAATATTGGCGATGTGACCATTGAAGGCGATACTATTACCGTAGGTAAAGGCGATAACCAAACTATCATCAATGGTGAAGGCATTAGCATTCCAGGTAAAGATGGCAAAGATGGTGTTAACATCTCCGGTGAAGGCATTGATATGGGTGGCAATCCAATCACAAATGTTGGTGAAGCTGTAAATCCTGGCGATGCTATCAACAAAGGTCAATTTGATAATACAATTAACAATATTGGTAATGGTATGAATCAAATGTCCAACCGCATTAGCAAACTTGATCGTCGTGTAGACCGTGTAGGTGCTGGTGCTGCGGCTCTTGCTGCCTTACATCCATTAGAATTTAGCCCAGAAGCTAAATGGGAAGTATCCGCTGGTGTAGGTAATTACCGTGGTGCTAATGCATTAGCTCTTGGTGCCTTCTATCGTCCTAATGGTGATACTATGTTTAGCATTGGTACTTCCTTAGGTGGCGGCGAAAACATGGTAAATGCAGGTGTAACATTACGTGTAGGTGAAGGTGAAACTGAAAACTACCCAGCTCGTAAAGTTATGGCACAACAAATTAAAGATTTACAAACTGTTGTGGACAGCCAAAATGCTAAGATTGAAGAATTAACTCAATTAGTTAATACACTTGTTCAAAACGCAGGTAAATAAACTAATATTTAGCATAGGTAAATAAGCTAATGCTTAGCAGAGGCAAATAAGTTAATACTTAGCATAGCTAAATAAGCTAATTATTAACGCAGAGAAATAAGTAAATACTTATAATCTGAAATAAAAAGAGCGACTCTTTCGGGAGTCGCTCTTTTACCTTATGGGCTATATATTGACCAAAAATTGATGTGATTTAGGCTCGCATATGGCATTCTGTATAGTTAGCAAAATCCTAAGATTTTATAAAAATCTTATAAAAATCTTATTAGAATGATAAAAAAGAGAGAGTCCTTAGACTCTCTCTTTTGTTATTTATGCACTTTAGGATTATCTAATTTATTTTTACTCCACAGGATGCTCTAAATTTCTTTACACTCTGTAAGACTTTCAACTTTATTTATATCCTACAGGATTTTCTAAGGTGCCAATGCCCTCGATAGTAATCGATACGGAATCGTTTTCTTGTAAGAAGCGAGGCGGATTAAATCCGATGCCCACACCGGATGGTGTACCAGTGGAGATAATGTCGCCTGGTTCTAATGTAAGCCCTTGGCTTAAGGTGCTTACAATAGTTGGAATGGAGAATATTAAATCTTCAGTAGAACCTGATTGGCGAAGTTCGCTATTTACATAGGTGCGCACTTCAAAATGTTGTGGCTGTTTGTTGCCTACTAAAATGGCTGGACCCATAGGAGCGAAGCCGTCTAAGCTCTTGCCGAGGAACCATTGTTCGTGACGACGTTGTAAATCGCGAGCTGTTACATCATTTAGAATGGTGTACCCAAAGATATGATCCCACACTTCATTTTCAGGAATCTGTGAGCCACGCTTGCCAATGATGATGGCCAATTCACCTTCATAGTCCACTTGTGAGGTGGCATTAGGATGAAGCGGAATTGTTTGCTTAGGGCCGATTACCGTGGTTGGCAATTTAGTGAAGAACACAGGATGCTCCGGCTCTTGGGCGGATTTATCAAATTCTGCCACATGCTCCCGATAGTTTTTACCAATGCAAATAATATTGCGATGCGGTGTAATCGGAGCTTCTAGGGATACTTCATTTAAGTGATACGGAATCGCTACTGGTGTTTCACGATGCTTTTGTAGTGCTGTAGTAAGGCTTAGGAGACCTTCGTCACCGAGGCTAATTAGCTCTTCAATAGTTTCTGGTAAAAAGGTAAAATAGGCCTCTTCTAGGTCAGCACTACCTAAAATTGTTTGTAACTCTTCGTCGATGATGCCCCATTGTTTAAAACCACTTTGTGTAGTAAAGCTTGCAATTTTCATAGTGTATTCCTCATTTCATATAGTGTATAAGGCTTGTTCTCTGTTACTTCTCTTTTGGTTCTCAAGGTTTTTAATCCTACTGTGTAGGCATTGACTAAAAGGTTTAAGACTTGTTTATTTTTCTAAGAGTTTAATTTTTTTGCTCAACCATTTTTCACAACTTTCACGATCGTTGAAGAAGCGAAGGTCGCGTTCTAAATCAAAGTCGATGTAAAGGCCATAAACAAATGGAATTGGCGTATTTTCGGCAATATTAAAGGTATCGATTGCAATATAGGTACCTGGTTCTTTGGTAGTTTCTAAATTGCTAAAAGGAATTTCTTTAATAGAAAATGCTTCGCCATTGGAGCGGCGGCGCATGCGTTTAGGGACGAGAGAAAATGTTTTCTTCGTTCCATGTTCGCTGATAGTAATGGTTACAGGATTGTTTGCATCATAATCAGCCATAATTTTGTTTAACGCAGTTTTAAACTCTCTCAGAGTTACCTCTTTTTCCGGTAATGAATCAATAATTGCCATAATAGAAGCCTCATTTCAAAAATAAAAACCCTGATTAATATTTTTTTGTAATTAAATTATGAATTTATGTTTATTATTTAATTTAACTATAACATAAAACATAAAAATGATAAAGCAATACATTCAATTGAGAATAAAATACATGAGTCTATTTGATATATATTTTTACATATGTGCTACAGAATATAAAAATATATCTATAAAGGATAAAAATTCTAACAAATCAGTAGGATTTTGATGATATAATAAAAATAGTACTAAAAAGTTGTCAATCCTTATATGAGGAGGAATTAATATGAGTAAACCAGTAGTTGTAGTTCCAGGTTTTGCAAGAAAAGATGCGCTCGCTTATTTAGGTGAGCATGTAACCATTAAACAATGGGAGCAGTCCGGTGTCATGCCACGAGACCTTTTAAAAGAGTGGCTTAAAGAAGCTGATGCGCTTTGGTCTGTCAATGGCGTTAAAGTAGATGCTGATTTAGTAGCCGATGCTCCGAACCTAAAGGTTATTGCACAGGCTTCAGTAGGCTATGATAATGTAAATATTGAAGACTTAACGGCCGCTAAGATTCCTTATGGCAACACGCCTGATGTGTTGACTGAAACTGTAGCTGAATTAGCTTTTACCTTGGTGGCAACAGCAAGCCGTCGTATTTTAGAAAATGATGCTTTCGTAAAGAGCGGCCAATGGGGGCGTGGGGAAGCACCTATTAAAGGGCGCGATTTAAGCCGTATGACCTTGGGTATTATTGGCATGGGGAACATTGGCGTATCTATTTCACGTCGTGCTCGTGCATTCGGCATGACTGTGCTTTACAATAATCGTCACCCACGCAATGATGATCGCTTGTATATGACAACTTATGTGTCTTTGGATAAGCTCTTTAGAGAAAGTGATGTAGTCCTCGTTATGGCGCCACTCAATGAATCTACATATCATATGATTGATAAAGAAGCTTTTAAGAAAATGAAAAATGATGCATTGTTTGTCAATGTAGGGCGTGGCAAAATTGTGGACACTGATGCCCTCGTATGGGCCTTGAATGAAGGTGAAATTGAATACGCTGCTCTTGATGTGACCGATCCAGAACCATTGCCAGGAGACCATCCATTACTTAAAACAGGCAAAGTATTAGTGGTGCCACATATTGGGTCGTATACTGACCGGACTCGTCGCGATATGTCGATGCTCACAGCTGATAATATTTTACTAGGATTGGCAGGCAAACCATTAAAAACTTGTGTTAATCCAGAAGTAAATTATAAAGACGCTGAATAGTGAAAATTCTTGCGGAATATGGTAAAATAAGCGGATAGAGTAAATAAAGGAAGGATGATTATTCGTGGAAACACCAAATAATGAAACCGTTAATTTTATAGAGGCCATTATTAATAAAGACAATGAAGAAGGAAAGTATGGCAAACGTGTCCATACGCGCTTTCCTCCTGAGCCAAATGGCTACTTACATATTGGTCATGCCAAATCTATCTGCTTAAATTTTGGCTTAGGTGAAGCTTACAAGGGATTAACTAATCTTCGCTTTGATGATACGAATCCTGTAAAAGAAGATGTGGAATATGTAAAATCTATCGAAGAAGATGTGAAATGGTTGGGCTTTGATTGGGAAGACCGTGAGTACTTTGCGTCTGACTATTTTGATCAAATGTATGAGTATGCTCAAGAGCTAATAAAAAAAGGCCGTGCCTATGTAGACGATCAAACTCCAGAGGAAATTAAAAATACTCGTGGTGATTTCTCTACACCAGGTACTGACAGCCCATATCGCAATCGCTCCGTAGAAGAAAACCTTCGTTTATTTGAAGAAATGAAAGAAGGTAAATATAAAGACGGGGAGAAAGTATTGCGTGCTAAAATCGATATGGCGTCCCCTAATATTGTTATGCGTGACCCAGTATTATATCGCATTTTACATGCTGACCATCATCGTACGGGCAGCCAATGGTGCATTTACCCTATGTATGATTATGCGCATCCTGTAGAAGATGCCATTGAGCGCATTACGCATTCCGTATGTACACTTGAGTTTGAAGTGCATCGCCCATTATATAATTGGGTACTAGAAGAATGGCCTGATGTTGAAAAGCCACAACAGATTGAATTTGCCCGTTTAAATATTACCAACATGGTTATGAGTAAACGTAAGCTTCGTCAATTGGTGGAAAAAAACTTGGTGAGCGGTTGGGATGATCCTCGTATGCCGACGATTTCCGGTCTTCGCCGTCGTGGTTATACACCAGAATCCATTCGTGACTTCTGCCAACGCATTGGCGTAGCTAAAGCAGACAGTGTAGTAGACATCGCCTTGCTTGAGTTCTGTATTCGCGAAGATTTAAAATTAAAAGTACCTCGTCAAATGGCTGTTATTGACCCTGTTAAAGTGGTGATTACTAATTATCCAGAAGGGCAAACAGAAATGGTGACTATCGAAAATAACCCAGAAAATGAAGACATGGGGTATCGTGAAGTGCCATTTGGTCGCGAATTATATATTGAGCAAAATGACTTTATGGAAGTGCCAGTTAAAAAATTCTTCCGCATGACACCAGGCAAAGAAGTACGCTTAAAAGGTGCTTATATTGTAATGTGTAATGAAGTGATTAAGAATGAAGATGGCTCCATTAAGGAAATCCACTGTACGTATGACCCAGAAACTAAGAGCGGCAGCGGTTGCACTCGCAAAGTAAAAGGGACCTTGCATTGGGTAGAAGCGTCTACGGCTGTAGATATGGAACTTCGTTTGTATGATTACTTATTAAATACAGAAGACGAAGAAAATGCCGGCAAAGATTTCTTAGAACAGTTGAATCCAGATTCCTTGACCATTCATCATGGGAAAGGGGAACCAGCTTTCAAAGACACTAAAGTGGGCGATCGCTTCCAATTCTTGCGCCAAGGTTATTTTGTAACAGATAAAGATAGCACGGCTGACCATATTGTGATGAACCGCATTGTAGGTCTTCGCGATAGCTGGGCTAAGATGCAGAAAAAAGGATAATGCCACATAGGCAAATTATAAAAACACTATTAAAGGAGTGTAAGCATGAAATGTAAATTGTGGGGTGCCGCATTACTGTTGGCCCTTACCGTAGGATTAAATTCAAATGCCTGGGCTGCGAATAAGCAGGTTGTAGATATTAAATCTGTGAAAGTGCCAGCAGGGGTTACTTTATATCAAGGGGACCAAGTGTCCTTGTTGACCAATAAGCAGGATATCAATACATTTTTGATGGATTTAGGCGTTCTGTCCACTGATGTGTATCAATTGCGTTATAAGGAAAACAATGAGTTCCGTTATGCTGTAGTGGCTGATATTCGTTTAGGTGAAGCAGGCCTTGAAAAAATGGGTATTCAAGCATCTATGCCAATAATTTCTTTGAAGAAAAAGAAAGAAGAGTTGCCTACCTATACGAAAGAGGTGGCAGAGTTTATCAATGCTAACGGAGCCAATGTGGAGCATCCTTATGTGGTAGTGACACCATTGACAGAACAAAAGAATGGCACCTATGAAGGGGTGATTCGCATGGACACGATTGAAGGAACTAAAATATATTCTGATACATTGCACATTGTAGTGTATGAAAATTTATATTTTGGCACGTCCATTCGCGTTATTGGTTTAGGTAGTGCAGATGATACTGCTTTATGGCCTAAAGTTAGCAGTTTTGCTAAAGTGTACAAATAATTGAATTCTTAGAGATAAACTGCCGTGATAACAACTTGTCATGGCAGTTTTCTAGTAATTGTGCAATTACGTATGAGCTTTGTATAGAGCTATTTTAGTTTATATAATTTATATAGTTTACATATTACATAGTTTATATAGAGAGGATATGTGTATGAACTTATTATTCCATAATTTATTCCGCTATCATGATGCGGGGCTTTTATTTTATCGTATTGTTTTCGGTGCCTCTATGATGGCGCATGGGTATTTTAAATTTGCTGGAGGCAGCAAGACTTTATATGCCATTGGATCGACTTTAGCACAGTTTGGTGTGCCTGATGGATTTTTATTATTAGGGACATTGGCAGCAGCCTTTGAAATGATTGGTGGATTTTTACTCATTATAGGCTTCTTGAGTCGCTTAGGCGCGCTCATGATTATTGGCACTTTATTAGTGGCTACCTTGGCGGCTTTTGACAGTGGGTTCTTTAAATGGGACTACCCATCACAAATGATGTTTGGTGCCATTTTGCTTTTCATTGCTGGGCCAGGACGCTATAGCATTGATTCAGTATTTGTGAAAAAAAGATAAATAATAAATAAAAATAGAATAAAAAGACTGTGGCTCTTTGCACTTTTTTTAATGTGCTCGGTCACAGTCTTAATTTTTTTATAAAATTAGAAAAAATACTGTTTAAAAAGGCAGTAAATTGCATAAAAACATTTTCATTTATGCTCATAAAATGGTAAACTTAAGTATATGACTAGAATCTAGTAGAAAGAAGACACATTAATGAATATGACATATTTAAAAACTATCCAAGGGGATACGACTTCGCATTGCCCTGTGTGGTTCATGCGCCAAGCAGGCCGAAGTCAAGCCGAATATCGCCGTATTAAAGAGAAGTATTCTTTGTTTGAGATCACACAGCAACCGGAGTTGTGTGCGTACATTACACGTTTACCAGTGGAAGAATATAATGTGGATGCCGCTATTTTATACAAGGATATTATGACACCATTGCAGCCGATTGGCGTACAGGTGGAGTTAAAGCCAGGTATAGGGCCTGTGATTGACAATCCGATTCGCCACGCTAAGGACATTGAGGCTTTACGTCCTTTAGAGCCAAGCGAGTCATTGCCTCATATTTTAGAGACAATCCGCATATTAACTCAAGAGCAATTGCAAGTGCCGCTTATTGGTTTTTGTGGCGCTCCTTTTACATTGGCTAGCTATATGATTGAAGGAGGCCCTTCTAAGAATTATCAGAAGACGCGTCAAATGTTAGTGGCTGAACCTGAGCTTTGGGACGCTTTAATGGAAAAGTTAACAGCTATGAGTATTACCTATTTAGATGCTCAAATTAAAGCTGGTGCTAGTGCTGTACAGATTTTTGACTCCTGGGTAGGTGCCGTAAGTGCTTTAGAATATAAGGCACGCATTTATCCATTTATGGAGCGATTAATTAAGGGCTTAAAAGAATTACATCCGACTACGCCTATTACTATGTTTGGTGTTGGCACATATCATTTGCTTCCTTTATGGAAGGAATTGCCATTAGATGTAATTGGCTTAGATTGGCGTGCGCCGATTAGCGACGCTACTAAAATGGGGATTACGCAAACGGTTCAAGGTAATTTAGATCCGTCTTATTTATTTGCCCCATGGGATGTTATTCAGGCTGAAATTGATCGCATTTTACAAGAAGGCCAAGCCCATGGTCGACATATATTTAATTTAGGTCACGGCGTAGTGCCAGAAGCCAATCCAGAGGTGTTGCAGCGGATTGTGCACTATGTGCATGAAGTGACGAGCAAATAAGGTGGGCCATATGAAACAGAGAATGGGCCTATTAGTAATGGCGTATGGGACGCCGCGGTCGGAAGCAGACATTTTGCTTTATTATACTAATATTCGCCGTGGCTATCCGCCTACAGAAGAAGAGGTAACAACCCTGACTAAGCGGTATGCTGCTATTGGCGGTTTGTCCCCTTTAGCAAAGCTAACTGAGCTGCAAGCGCAGGAGTTAGTGAAGCAACTTAATGAACGCTCTACACGCTATGAATTTGAGCTCTTTATTGGCAATAAACATATTGAGCCCAGTATAGAAGAAGCTGTGTCTCGCATGGCTGAAGCCGGCATAGAGGAAGCTGTTGCCATTGTGATGGCGCCGTATTTTTCTATTTTTGCTACCGCTTCGTATTTTGAGCGTGCGCAGCGCCGGGCCAAACGCTATGGCATGAAAATCCATGAAGTGCAGGCGTGGAATGAAGAACCACAATTTGTTGCCTATTGGGTGAATGCATTGAAAGTCACTTTACAGGAAGTGACCAATCCGGAATCGGTGGCAGTGGTTTTTACGGCCCATAGTTTGCCTTACCATGTAATCCATATGGGCGATACATACCCTCAAATGGTAGAAGCAACTGCCCATGGCATAGCCGAAGCGGCAGGTATAGACCATTATTATATGGCTTGGCAAAGTGCTGGAGTGCGCGGCGACTGGTTAACACCTGATGTAGAGGCTGTGACTCAAGAAGTGGCTGCCAAGACGGAGGCGCAAACAGTTATATATGTGCCGATTGGTTTTGTATGCGATCATTTAGAAGTATTATATGACAATGATATTGTATGTAAGGACCTTTGTGAACACTTAGGTTTACAATATACTCGCGTTCCTATGCCTAATGGCAATCCTTTATTTGTAGAGGCCATGACACAGGCAGTGCGACGACTAGCGAAGAGTAATGAGGTGAAATAATGAATCGAGTAGCAATTATTGGTGGTGGCTTGACCGGTCTAGCAACGGCGTATTATTTAGGTCAAGCACAGCCAAACTGGCAAATCGATGTATATGAACGAGAAAGTCGCTTTGGTGGTAAGATAAAGACCAAGCGCGTTGATGGCTATGTGGTAGAAGTGGGGCCTGATTCGTATTTAGCGCGCAAGCAGGCTATGACTGATTTGATTACTGAACTCGGTCTCGGTGATACGATTGTAACCAATGCAACAGGGCAGGCTTTTATTTACAATGATAATCGCATGTTCCCTATTCCTGGTGGAGCGATTGTGGGGATTCCTACGGAGTTTGTACCATTTGCGAAGTCTACTTTGCTTTCTTGGCCTGGTAAATTCCGCGCTATGCAGGATTATTTCAAAAAGCCCTATCCAACAGATGGGGATGTATCAATCGGGGAATTTTTCCGTTACCATTTAGGTAATGAGATGATGGATAAATTGATTGAGCCTTTATTGTCTGGGATTTATGGGGGCAATATATACGAATTAAGTTTAGATGCCACCTTCCCTGAGTTCCATGCAATGGAGCGAAAATATGGCAATATGGTAAAAGGCATGTTGGCTGCTCGTAAACAACGCGGTGCATCTGGTACTAAGCCAAGTGGCCAATTCCGCCAATTGACAGGTGGCCTTGAATCTATCATTGATGCCTTGGTAGGGCAAATGCCAGCGAATGTAACTTTGTATAAGAATACTGATGTGACATCTATTGAAAAAGTAGAAGCTGGCTATGTTCTTGGTGGTACGGTGAAAGCGCCGTATAATGAATTGATTATTACTACGCCACCACAAAGCTATGGTGCTTGGTTCAGTGAAGACCCTAAATTTAAGGACTTAATTTCCATGGATTTATCTTCCTGCGCCATTGCCATTATGGGCTTTGATCGAGCTACTTTTGATGCTGATTTAAATGGTACGGGCTTTGTTATTACTCGCAAATGCGCTACGCCACTCACTGCTTGTACGTATATCAGTGCTAAATGGCCGCAAACGACGCCAGCGGATCGCGTGGTGCTTCGCGTGTTCATGGGCAAACCTGGCGATGATACAGTACAGCGTTTGGAAGAAGAGGCGCTTAAAGAGTTAGCATTAGAAGAAATTCAAAAGATTATGAATTTCACGGCGAAACCTTTATGGACAGAGCTTACGCGCTTGAATAAGAGCATGCCACAATACAAGGTGGGGCATCGAGACATGATTGCGCGTCTTACGGCGTATGCTAGCAAGGCGTATCCAGGTTTACATATGATTGGTACACCTTTTGATGGCGTCGGTATGCCTGATGGCGTGCGCCAAGCAAAGGCGTTAGTAGATAAGCAATTTGCTAATCGGTAAAAATGATATATGCAATCAGCAAAAGCTATGGATCAAATCAAGTAGTTAATGGGTTTAGCAGAACTACTCGATACATGCAATTAGCAAAAGCTATGGATCAAATCAAGTAGTTAATGGGCTTAGCAAAACTACTTGATATATATAATCTAAAAGCTATTGATACACGCTTTTGGCAAATAGCATTTAACAAAACAATTAATACAAATAAATTTATATCAACTCAGATGAGGAGGTTTCATTATGGAAGAACAAAAACATCATCATGGTATGGGCATTCATAACTCTAATTTAGGGGAGGCTCATCCACATAGCGCTGGTCATGGTAGCGATGAAAAATCACCAGCAGTACTTACTTATGAAGGCTGGTTCAGCATTCATGCTACATATCGCATTGATTTTCAAAAATGGCAATCCTGGGAACCAGCTAAGCAAGCGGCTGCGTTAGCAGAATTTAAAGCATTTATTGGCGAATTAGAAACTCGTCATGAAGCACATGAAGCTAGCTATGCATTATACAATGTGGCAGGTCAAAAAGGGGACCTTTTAATTTGGTTCTTAGAGCCTACCCTTGAAGAAGTTACTGCTCGTGAAACAGCCCTTCGTAAAATGGCTATTGGCGCTGTGTTAATTCCTACCGCATCTTTTGTGGCTGTTATCGAAGTAAGTAATTATATGCGCACGGACATCAATCATCCAAAGGTACAAGCTCGCTTGTATCCTAAAGTACCGCGCTTAAAATATATGTGTTTCTATCCTATGAGCAAGCAACGTCATTTGACGGATAACTGGTACATGACTAGTCGTGAAGAACGCGGTCGCATGATGCGTTCCCATGGTCAAATCGGCAAGAAATACGAAGAGACTATTAAAGAATTTACTACTGGCGCTTGTGGCTTAGATGATTGGGAATGGGGCATTACTTTAATGTCTGATGATCCTGTACAGTTTAAGAAAATCGTCAATGAAATGCGCTTTGATGAAGTAAGTGCACGATTTGGCATTTTCGGACCATTCACAGTAGGTACTATTTTAGATGAAGCAGGCCTTGATACATTATTTGCATAAAATAATGTAGGTTCTGTGTGGTTATTAGTTAAAATTTTAGATTGAGTTGAGCGATGAATCCTTTAAAAGAGTATAAACATATTGCAACGTTAATTATTTTGGCGGGCTTAGTATTTTTAATTGCTATCAAGTTTGATTCTATTTTAGTTAATGCACGAATCGTGCTTGATGCGGTAATGCCGCTCGTATGGGGTGTTTTAATTGCGTTCGTGTTAAATATTATTGTTAAACGATTTGAGCAAATTTACGCACCTAAAAGTACTAATAAATGGGTAGTAGCTTCGCGCCGCCCTGTATGTATTGTATTAGCTATTTTAGCTGTTCTATTGGCTTTATTCATCGTAGGATGGATGGCCATTCCACAATTAGTTCACTCCTTGACGATTATTGTTCAAGCTGTGCCTGGCTTATATCAAGAGGGGAGCCAATTGGTAAGTTCCTTTATTGCTAATACGCCAGCCTTGCACAATTCTACAGTGATGGACTCTATTTCACCAGAAACCTTTGCCGATAATCTGAAAAAGATTGGTGCTGACAGTGGTCGCTATATTGTTCAGACTATGAGTGATACTGTGGAATGGGTCTTTAGCTTTGTAGTGGGGCTAATTTTTGCTATTTATGTATTATTGGATAAAGAAGTATTGCGTAGTCAGCTAGGCCGTTTAAGTCGTGCGTATGGACGAGAGCATCGAATTAGCTCCTATGTTCATGTATGGCGCGTAGCGAGTCAAGTGTTTAGTAGCTTCTTTATTGGTCAGTTTTTAGATGCTTTAATTTTAGGTGTTATGGTAGGCGCTGGCTTAGCGATCTTCTCTGTGCCTTATGCATTAACTATTGGTTGTGTAATTGGCTTAACGGCTTTAGTGCCTTTATTAGGGGCCTATATTGGGGGCTTCATGGGTATTGTCATGCTCTTATCGGTCAGTCCAATGGATGCTTTAATCTTTGTAATTATTCTAGTTGTGATGCAGCAAATTGAAGGTAATTTTATTTATCCTAAAATTGTAGGTGGCTCTGTAGGGCTTCCTGGTATTTGGGTATTTGCGGCTATTACAGTAGGCGGTACTTTATATGGTGTACCAGGTATTTTACTCAGTGTACCTTTGGGAGCTACCGTATATAAACTAGTGCGCGAAGATGTGCAGAAACGTTTGGCTTCTAAAGAGCAAAAGCATAAAGCACTAGAAGAGAAGACTCATTTACATAAAGAGGCTATGAATGAGGCGCGAGAGGCAAAAGAGACAAATAATGTAGCGCCAGTCATGACAGAAGAATCAGTAGAGTCTATTAGAGAAGAAGAGCCTAAGTAATTCTTCTTATCAATATAACTTACGTGAGCTATAAAAATTGATTGAGAACAACTAATAGCTGTGATATACTTAATGTATATTACTATTTAGGAGGTAAGGAATGAATAAAAAACTAACGTCCCTCGCTTTGGCAGGGGTTATGGCAGTTGGTGCCTTTTCCGTTACTACAGTAGGAACTGTTTCCGCAGCTGATGCAGTAGATGTAACACCTACAACAGTAGCTCGCCAACCAGGTCAATCTATGGTATTAAGCATGCGCGAAGTGGCTGGTATTTTCTTGGCAAAATATCCAAATTCCGCTGTTCACTCCATTTCGTTAAAACCTGATAAAGGCCGCTTTGCATACGTAGTTGAAGGTTATACATTAAAAAATACATATAAATTACAAATTGATGTTATTACATCCAATATCATCAAGGAAACTGTAGATGGCAAGGAGAAAGATATTCCTAACCGCATCTTCAATCCTCTTAATGTAATGGAACCTAAGAAAGCAGAAGCAATTGCTGTAGCGCATATCGGTGATGGCGCCTTAAGTAAAGGCTGGGAAGTAAAAGCTGAAAATGGCGAAGTTGTCTATGTAGTTGCGGTATATCGCAATGGCGAAAAAGTAGATATTACGCTTGATGCTGCTACTGGCGAGATTCTGTCTGTAGGCAAACCAGAAACTATGATCATTAGTGATGATGGTGCTGATGCTGAAGTAGAAGGCGAAGACACTTGGTTTGTACCAAAACAATTTAGATAATTCAAATAAAAAGGTGCACATGTGACGCATGTGCATTTTTTTATGAGTGAAATGTTGACTCAATGAGTCAGTTTAATATAGGAGGTTTATGTGATAGTTAAAACAGCTCGGGAGGAGCTCATTCGTTTTAAAAATAAAGCGATAGGATTAGGGTGTTTTAGCTTACTAGGAACCTTGGCCATAGTGGGACAGGCATGGTTTTTTGCTGTATTAATAAATGAAACATTTTTCTTAGGCAAACCGCTAGCCGAAGTGGGTAGCACATTATTATGTTTAGTAGGCGCTATTTTAGTGCGCTTAGTGGCTACATTTAGTCAGGAAGAAGTAGCACAAGATTTAGCGAGCCTAGCTAAAGAGGATTTGCGCAAACGCATTTGGTCTCATTTGATGCGTTTAGGACCTTTTACGGGTGAACGGCATGGCGATGTAGTTCATTTATTGACGGATGGACTTGAAAATGTGGAGTCTTATATTGCCCGTTATGTCCCGCAAATGCTTTATGCCATGATGATTCCCTTAGTGATGGCTATAGCCATTATTGATGCAGCCCCTTGGGTAGCCATCATATTGTTTATTACCTTTCCGCTCATTCCTTTCTTTATGATTTTAATTGGCCGTAAAGCGGAGAAGATGAATAAGGAACAATGGGAGCGCATGAGCTTTTTAAGTGGTCACTTTCTCGACGTACTTCAAGGAATTGTAACGCTCAAG
This sequence comes from uncultured Veillonella sp., assembly GCF_900545795.1. Taxonomy (GTDB): domain Bacteria; phylum Bacillota; class Negativicutes; order Veillonellales; family Veillonellaceae; genus Veillonella_A. Next base: position 86,717 of record NZ_URAR01000006.1, on the reverse strand, counting down.
CTCTTTGGCCGTTCGGAAGAGCAGATTGAGGTAATTGAGCGTTTATCGGCTGAGTTTAGAGATTCCACTTTGCGGGTGTTGCGCATTGCCTTTTTATCAGCCCTAGTATTGGAATTAGTAAGTACCATCAGTACGGCTTTGATAGCGGTTTACATGGGGGTTGCCTTACTATATGGTCATGAAGAGTTCTTGCCAGCCTTCTTTGTATTGCTATTAGCGCCTGAGTTTTATGCGCCTTTAAGGCAATTAGGGGCGGCTTTCCATACCGGCATGGCGGGGCAAGTCAGCTTAAGTAAAATAGATGATTTCTTAGCACTTCCTATTCAGGAGCCGGCTTCAGGCGCAAAGTCCTTTTCTGAGGCTGAGTCTATTCGAGAAGTTAGGTTTAAAGACATTACTTACGAATATCCACAATTACCTGATCAAATAGGGCGTGAGCAATTCGCGTTAAAAGGTATTGATTTTACTTTAAAACGTGGTGAAGTGACCATGCTTGTCGGTGAAAGTGGAGCAGGGAAAAGTACGATTGCTCATTTATTGATGCGTTTAATGGCACCTTCTAGTGGGCAAATTTTAGTAGACACAACTGATTTACTTTCTGTAAATAGCGACCATTGGCGTGATTTAGTCACCTTTGTACCACAGCAACCTCATTTATTTAAGGGCACTTTACGAGAGAATATTACTTTTAATCGACCAATGGATGAAGCGATTGTGCAAGAAGCTTTACAATTGGTGGAGGCTCAGGAGTTTATTGCTGAATTGCCACAAGGCTTAGATACTGTAGTGGGGGAAGGCGGCGTAGGTCTTTCTGGAGGTCAGAGACAGCGTATTGCCTTGGCGCGCGCCTTTTTGAAACAAGCACCTATTTTAGTGCTTGATGAGATTACGGCACATCTTGATGTAGCGACGGAGCAATCCTTAGCTAAGGCTTTAAAAGTATTAATGAAAGACCGCATTGTGCTCTTAGTAGGACACCGATTACAGACAATGCGTTGGGCTGACAATCTGTTAGTTATGCGTGAAGGTGCCATCATTGAACGCGGTGGCTTTGATGAATTGGTCCGTGCTGGTGGCTATTTTAGTAGCTTGGTGGAAGCAGGTATGGGGCGTCCATTAACGGGCGAATTGCTTGGTGAACTCGCTACAAGCATAGATTTGCCATCTGAGGATACTTCGACTAAAGATTTGTCGTCTGAAGGTCTTTCTACTATAGAGAGGTCAGTTGAGGAGGATTCTGTTTTAGGTTTGTCAGCTGAGAAAGCTTTTTCCACAGGTTTGTCAGTTGAGGATGAGTCTGCTATAGAGCTATCAGCCGAGAAGGCTCCTATTATAGATCTATCAGTCGAGAAGGAGTCTACTATAGATATATCTGCTGTAGGCGATTCTGTAAATGTAGAGCGTACGGGATTAAGATCTGCATCATCAAATCAATCGGGCTGGATGCAACGTTTATTCTCCGTATTGGGCCCAGCTAGAAATTCCTTGTGGCTCAGTTTATTATTTTCCTTTTTAACAGTGTTTATGAATGTTGGTTTATTAACCACGTCTAGTTGGCTCATTACAGAAGCGGCCCTTCAACCTGAATTAGCGGCCTTAAGTTTAGCCATTGTAGGGGTTAGGTTCTTTGGTATTGCTCGGGCAGTGTGTCGCTATATTGAGCGCTATGTGTCGCATCATATGGCGTTCCAAGGTTTGTATGGTTTGCGGGTGTGGTTCTATAAAAAACTAGAACCTTTGGTGCCAGCAGTGTTAAATCGCTTTACTAGTGGTGAAGTATTAGGCCGTATTATGGCTGATATTGAAACATTGCAATTCTTTTATTTGCGCGTTATTATTCCACCTGTAGGGGCTGTATTATTAACCATTATTGGCTTCTACTTTTTAGCTCATTTCTCTTTTGATTTAGTTTGGCTTTTAGCAGCCGCCTTTGTACTGGGGGCTATAGTAATACCTTATGGCGTATTTTTACATAATCGGCAGGCTATTGATGCGTCGCTGGGCTATCGCAGCAATGTAAAAAATACTATTGTAGAGAGCTTGGCGGGCATTATGGATATTTTGACATACCAGCAAGAAGGTCCAGTGAGCGCGCGTGTAAGCAAGGAATTTGAGACCTTAAGTAGGGCGCAGAAAACTGTAGAACGAGGCGTTAATATAGGTGATACTTTGCTTCTCGGCTTGACGCAAATTACCATGGTCTTAGGGGCTGTTATTATGATCCCACTAGCTCATGGAAGTCAGCAAGAAGGTATATTTATTGCTGTTGTAGCGATTTCCCTACAATCTTATTTTGAAGCGCTGGTGCCTTTAGCAGTGGCTTGGTATCATGGCCGTGAAAGTAAGGCTGCTATAGGACGATTGGTTGCCTTAGCACAAGAGAAGCCGGCTGTAGTGGATGAAGCACAGCCTAGTGGGATAGCGCCTAGCGCCGTAGGTTTAGAGTTTAAAGATGTACATTTTGCCTATCCTGAAGGCCGTCAGAGGGTATACTCTGATTTATCTTTGCAGATTAAACCAATGGAAAAGGTGGCTCTTGTAGGACCTAGTGGCTCTGGTAAGACTACACTATTGACTCTGCTAGAGCGTTTTTATTCCTATGATGGCCAAATTTTTTTAGGAAATCAAGAATTGCGTAGCATTCCTATTAGTGAGGCGCGAAGCTATTATGGCAGCTTAACTCAAGATAGTTACTTATTCCATGCGACCATAGAAGACAATATTCGCTTGGCGAAACCTCAGGCCACTGAACAAGAATTAGAAGAAGCCTTGCGCTTTGCCGCTATCTTTGATTGGGTTAAGAGCTTGCCAAATGGATTAAAAACTATTATTGGTAGCGGTGGCATGGGCGTTAGTGGCGGTCAGAAGCAACGCATTGCCTTAGCTCGCTTATGGTTACGGAATAGTCCGGTACTGTTGTTAGATGAGCCTTTAGAAGGTTTAGATCAAGTGGTACGTCAGGAAATTCAAGAATCTTTATTGAAATTAATGGCTCAGAAAACAGTCGTATGCGTTACGCACCACTTAGGTGGTTTAGAAAAAATGGACCGTATTTTGTTTATGGACCAGGGGCGCATCATTGAAGATGGTAGCTATGAAGAACTCATGGCTAAAGGCGGCGCTTTCTACGCTTATCGCAAGCTCTCGATGGAAACATTGTAAGAGCATTCATATTCATAATCTTGTTTTTGCTTAGTCCTATGGCTTGTAAAATTCAAGGTAGGAAATAATTAGTGAGGCTCAGTTCTCTATTGTTAGGGAACTGGGCCTCTTATTTTATGGGTTTATATATTAAGGACTCAGAATTATTGAACTTATATTTAATGGGGCAGTTAGAGAGCTTCATAGGTAATTGAGATCTTATTAATTAGGTCTAATTTTAATGAGTCCCATACTTCATGGTACATATATTTTAGATGGCATATATGTTATCATAGATGTTAATATTTAAAGTCGTTTATAGTTATTGGAGCAGTCAAGAATCATCCTATTTCTTGAGGAATTTGACTAAGTTTGAAAATAAAGCCTACTGTGGTATAATTGGAATGTTAAGAACGTATTAAACCCATAGGGGGATTCATGAGTAAAATAGTAACACGTTTATTGGAATTAGCAGAAGCAATGACCGCTAAGAATCGTAAACAAGCGTTACCTGAGCCTGCCGTAATTGAACCAGAGGCAGCTCCCGTAGAGGCACAGGAAGAATGTCATTTATATGACCACCGCATGATTAGTGTGGAAGAGGATGCCATAAATCGGATTATAAAAGCGCAGTTACGTAATCATTGGTTATTTTATTCTGTTACCTTCGAATTTGAACCCAATAATAAAGTGTACTTAGGAATAATTACGACTTTAGGCAATGTTATTACCGTAGAGTTTTCTATTGAAGACTTATGGTTTGATGATTATGCAACGGGTTTTTCTATAAAATTGAATATGTCGGATGTGGATATGGGTGGATTTATTTTAAATACCATAGTTCACTCCTTAGGTAATTGGAGTCTTAGCTTATTAGGGACCTTCTTCAATCCTTTTGAAATCGGTGATGATGGTTCCACTATGCGCTTTGAGAAGAAGGGCATAATTCGCTTTGATTTAGCTCCAGATAGTCCTATTCGCCGTCTGATTCCTTGGCCAGCGCGCTCGCCTGAAGCTAAAGGACCAGCTTTGCTAATCAATGCGAAGTCAGAGCAATCGGCCTTACAGCTTGAGTATTATGCGTTTCGCGATGAAGTAGAAACGCACGCGATTCAAGACATACCGGTTAAGACTAGTTGGGTTCGTTCGGTGGATATGGCAGCAGCCCTGTTATTGCCAATTGGTGTATGGATTAGCTTTGTAATCTTACATCATTACTTGCCAGCTGAAACGATTGAATTTTCTTTCTCCACATATTTCCTTATTTCTTTAGGGATTTTGTGTATCAGCTTTATTGTTATGAATATTCCGCGCTATATTTATATGTATTTTGATTCGCGCAAAAAGTGGCAAAGTGTATTTGTGCACAATAATATTAAGATTCAAATGCGAAAACTACAGCGCCGTATTACGATTCAACAGGCTTCGCTCAAGAAAAATGGAGCGATTAATGATGAGGCTTGCCAGGCTAATATTCGCGATTTACTCTTGCAGATTCGAGACAAACGATTTTTAGCACAGCGCTTGCGTATTGCCGATGAAGATCGCGATAGAAAGCAAAAGGTAAAATTTATTATTGCCTATATTGTGTGTACTTTGTTGGAATGGATTTTATTAATTCGTTAAAATGCCTAAACTTGATTGAATCAATTAAAGTTGATTCAATAAACTTTAGTTGATAAAACAAGCTAATTTGATGAAATAGGTTAAACTGTTTAAATAGACAGGTTGTTATGGATTAATAGACAAGTTAATAGCAATTAAATAAGAAAGGCGCCCCTTGAGGGCGCCTTTTTTTGATACATATGTTATTGTTTGATAGTCTTTTATTTACTTAGGTTGACAGTACATTCTTTCTGTAATGTATATTACAGAGGAGGTGTTATTATGGAAGACCTTTTGACAGCCGCGGCAAATTACGGCTTTCCTATGGTGGTAGCCTCGTATTTATTGCTTCGCTTAGAGCAGAAGATGGATTCTTTAAGTGCATCAATTGCTGAATTAGTGTTGACCTTACGGGCCCAGAATCGAAGCAAGTAAGGTGAGCGGTTTACTTACACATTACACGATTTTATACGGTGTTTGCTGTTTTATACTCTTTAGTTTTTTATGTTTTATGGTTTTACTACTTTACACAGTTTTACGTCGACTTATGCGTCGTTTAGGCTTTGGATTACTTGGCCAGGTAGCGGGTAAGCCGTAAATATTGGGCTTATTACTGCCAGGGATGAAGAGTAATAGGGCATTTACGCTCCAGGTGATGAGTAAAAAGAAAAAGTTAAAGGACTTAATATTGCTGTATGGATAGGTAAAGGCCATTAATAAGCACCAAAGAATGCCGACGATGCCGTGTATGTTTAAATCCTGGAAGCGCCGCGCATAGAGCACATAGAAAAAGGTAAGCAAAATGCAATGCCCAAAGAAGGTTAATGTGCGAATGGCATAATATGAGGCGAGTACGACTACATTTTCTGTTAAAGTTGAAATTAAATTGTTGAAGATACTAGACACAAGTGTCAGACCGATGAGCCCAATTAAAAATTGTAGGCGGTTTAGTCGACCGTGTAGTGCTAGGAGCTTTATATTGTTGTTATATGCCCAGCGAGTAATGCCAAAAGCTATAATGCCCATAAGCAATGCTAGGCCGAAATTTATCCATATATCCATACAATCGTCCTTTACTAATCTATTTTTAATTCTATAATTATAGCATAAAATGAAGAACAGATAAAGAAGTGGTAGAGTCTCTATTATGGGCCCTATAATGGCAGAGATTAGGGGCTCTTTTATAGCATATACTAGGGGCTCTTTTATGGCATATATTGCGGGGGTGTTATGGCATAGGCATAAGTAGAATAATATAGAAAATAAAGAACCAAGCACAGCTAGTTAGCTGTGCTTGGTTCTGTTTGTATAGGAATGACAAGAGGTCGACAATATACTAAGAATTATTCTCTGTAATAGTTCATTTTAGATTATATGTAGGTAATATAAAACTATATGCAAATCGTTTAAGACTATATAGCTCATTTAAAATTATATAGATCATTTAAGACTATATATGACTAGCATGTCATTGCTTATTTGGATTATTTTTTCTTGTTTCGAATGCTCCAGATAGCTGGAATGAGGAAGATCGATACGATAAAGCCTACTCCACTAGTTAAGAAGCTTGCTGGAAGGCGAGCAAAAGCCATTTCGTAGCTATTATACACATCGGCCCAAGCTACAAAGTACCCTGCAGCAGTCCATATAGCACCTAAAATAATAGCAAGCACGATGCGGATGATTATTGCTTTATTTAAAGGTTTTTTCTGAGGTCGCAGGCCGATTACAATATAGCCTACTAATAAACCGCAAATACCTTTAATTACGATGGAATATAGGGTATATACATATTTGCCAGAAATCATATCGAAAATAGCGGATCCTAAGGCTGCAGAAATACCACCGTAAAGTCCGCCAAATAAAGATGAAATGGTAAAGAGTGCAGCAGACCCCATATGAACCATGCCACCAGTAGGTAGTGGAATAAAGAGGAAGGTAGCCAATACCATCAAGGCTGTGAGCATGCCAATATATACAATATCGCGAATAGAAAATTTCATTATTAAACCTCCCGTTTAACAAGCTTGGTCAACTCGCCAAGCAGTGGTTCAAATAAAAGACCATTGCGCATGGAACCAATGGTTTCATGCGTGTATTTTACTGCGTCAGTGGTGAAATTAGCGGCTATAGTGGCACTGTCATGAGTGGAATAGCCTTGCAATAAACAACCTGTTAATACAGCGGTGAAAATATCGCCTGTGCCATGCGCTTTAACAGGGACTAGTTTCGTGTTGATAAACTCTAAGGAATCAGTTTCACCATCATAAATCGCTACAACGGCATGAGTTTTATGAGGCACCCCAGACATTATGACATGACGAGGTCCTAGGCGATGTAATCGTTCACAAATGAGGCGAATTGTCTCATCTGTTACATTTTCAGGCTCATAAGGTAAATCTAGAAGGAAGGTTGCTTCCGTGTAATTTGGCTTAATAATATGGGCATGATTAATTAGCTTGCGCATTTCTTCAATCATGGTTTGATTATATACAGAGTAGAGATGACCATCGTCAGCCATGGCAGGGTCAACGATAATTGGTGTATGTTCATTGCCGAAGCGCTCAATGGCTTCAATGACAATGTGGATTTGTTCAGGTGAGGCTAAGAAACCACTCTGAATGGCATCAAAGGTAATGTCATTTTTTACCCAACAGTCCATAAAGGCGCGAAGATGATCAGAGAAATCCACCATTTCATAATGCTCATATTCTAAATGATTGCATAACAAGGCTGTAGGCAGTGGCGCTGCTTGCGAGCCTAGTGCGCTGATGATGGGCAGAGCTACAGTTAGGGAACAACGCCCAATGGAGCTCATGTCTTGAATAGATAGTACCGTTGGTACTGGATTTTTTACTGAATTCATAATACGCCTCATTTCTAAAGTTTTATTTTCTATTAGTATTTTAAATAACAAAGTGTCATATGTAAATATACAGAAAAATAAAATTAAATAGGACAGATAGACGAAATCTTGTGAATTGTATATAGAATACAATCGAGAAAGTATACTGTATTATGCTTGGAGTATTGTATAATAAGAAAGTGAATATGTATAAAAAGGAGCGTGACGAGAGTGGCACAATATATAGGTAAGCGTTTACTAGGCGCTATAGTTGTTATGTGGGCGATTATTACCATTACATTTTTATTAATGAGGGCTATACCAGGAGGTCCTTTTACAGAAGAGAAAAAATTGCCTCCTCAAATTAAGGCAACGATTGAAGCCACCTATCATTTAAATGATCCTTTATGGAAACAATATTCAGATTATATGAGCCATGTAGTTCGTTTAGACTTAGGTCCGTCTTATAAATATATTGGCCGTAGTGTTAATGAAATTATTGGCGAAAGTTTTCCCGTGTCAGCACAGCTTGGTTTAGGGGCTTTGACTTTTGCCTTAGTAGGAGGGCTCATAGCCGGTGTTGGGAGTGCTTTAAAACCAAATACTTGGCTTGACTACATTATTACGATTGGGTCTACCATTGGCTTATCGGTGCCTACTTTTATCATTGGTGCTGTATTGGTGTATTGGCTAGGTTTTGTGTGGCCTATTTTCCCTGTAGCTCTTTGGAAAGGGCCTGCATATATGGTATTGCCCATTATTACCTTAGGGGCGCAGCCTATGGCATTCATTGCACGCTTGACGAGAAGTACCATGCTAGAAGTTATGAAACAAGAGTATATAAAAACAGCTCGTGCTAAGGGCTTAAAAAAGAGTACCATTATTTTAAAACACGCGCTGCGCAATGCAGTCTTGCCTGTACTTACCTATATTGGTCCATTGGCAGCAGCCTTGTTGACAGGTAGCTTTATTGTGGAGACCATCTTTGCCATTCCAGGGCTAGGGAAATATTTTGTTACTTCAATTTATAATCGCGATTATACAGTAATTTTAGGTGTGACTATTTTTTATAGTGCATTAGTTGTAGCCTTTAACTTGCTAGTGGATTTACTATATCCTTTAGTGGATCCACGCATTACTATGGGAGAGGAGGAGTCACAATGAGTTCAGTCAATGAAAAGCAATTTTCATACGAAATAGACGATTTTATGCCTTTAGAGCAGCTTGTTACAGATGAAACCTCCTACATTAAACGCCCTTCGCCGTGGCAACGGTTGAAACAAAATCGATTAGCTCTATTGGGGCTTTGCATTATAGTGGGTATGATTATATTGGCCATTGTAGGACCTTGGCTATCTCCTTATACTTATGCGGATCAAAATTTGGCCTTAGCTAATCAGGCGCCATCTCAAGACCATTGGTTTGGCACGGATACTTTGGGGCGCGATATTTATGTGCGCGTTGTATATGGGGCGCGCATTTCCTTGTCGGTTGGTTTTGTAGCAGCAGCTATTAATTTAGTTATAGGTGTAATATATGGAAGCATAGCTGGTTATATGGGAGGCAAGGTAGATCGCCTCATGATGGGCTTGGTTGATATCTTATATGGAATTCCTTTGTTGCTCTACGTTATTTTGCTTATGGTTGTATTATCGCCGGGCCTAACATCTATTTTCATTGCTTTAGGGATTGCCTATTGGCTGACTATGGCACGAATTGTGCGTAGCCAGATTATGTCATTAAAAAATGAAGAATATGTTCTTGCAGCGCGGGCTATGGGCGTATCTAAGTGGCGCATTCTATTTCGTCACATGCTGCCTAATTGTTTAGGACCCATTGTTATTACTATGACTTTAGCGATTCCAGAAGCTATATTTACGGAAGCATTTTTGAGTTTTATTGGTCTCGGTGTGAGTGCACCTATGGCTAGTTGGGGTGTGTTAGCTGCGGAGGGGATTAATTCTATGCGGTCTTATCCATTTCAGCTTATTGCGCCAGCTATTGCCATTGGTATAACTATGTTGGGATTTACTTTCTTTGGCGATGGCCTTCGCAATGCATTAGACCCTAAGGAGGATGTAAAATGATGAAACACATCACTTCTGAAACGATTCGTGAGACTTCTGCGATTGTGGTGGAGAATCAGACTATAAATACAATAGTGAAGGAGCCATGCTTAGTAAAATTAGATAATTTAGAGGTAACCTTTAATACATTTTCCGGCCCAGTGCCAGCTGTGCGCGGTGTTTCTTTACAGGTCAAACCAGGCGAGGTGTTAGGCTTAGTTGGGGAGTCAGGTTGTGGTAAGTCCGTAACTTTACAATCCCTCATGGGCTTACTGCCGTCAAGTTACACTCAAGTGAAGGCAGATGCTTTGGAGATTAATCAGCAGGTCATGAAACCTAACGATGAAGCCGCTTGGCAAGCATTGCGTGGGAAGACTGTGGCCATGGTCTTTCAAGATCCTATGACAGCTTTAAACCCTTTATTGACTATTGGAACACAAGTAAAAGAATCCATCATCCGGGAATTAGACGATGGTACTCGTGATGAGCGCAGTGGCAATGAAATTTGCATTGATTTATTGAAGAAGGTAGGCATTGCTGATCCAGAACGGCGAATGAAACAGTATCCTCATGAGCTCAGCGGTGGGATGAGACAACGAGTAGTGATTGCCATGGCTTTAGCAGGGCGACCTAAATTGTTATTAGCTGATGAACCGACTACAGCACTAGATGTAACAACAGAGGCGCAAATTTTATTGCTATTAAAGGACATTGTAGCAAAAGAGCACATGGGTATGATTATTATCTCTCATAATTTGCGCGTTATCGCCCAAGTGTGTGAACGTATTGCCGTTATGTATGCAGGTCAGATTGTAGAAACAGGCACTGTAGTAGAATTAATTAATTCGCCAGAGCATCCCTACTTACAGGGGCTACTAGGCTCCTTGCCGACGAAGGATAAGCGCGAGTTAATCGCTATCGGTGGGCAGCCACCAGATAGCTTGCAGCTGCCAATTGGTTGTGCCTTTCATCCGCGCTGTCCAAAGGCTATGAATATATGCGCTCGCAAAATGCCTGAATTAATTAATAAAGAGCAGGCGCGTTCATCACGGCAAGTGCGCTGTTGGCTTCATGTACAGCGCTAATACAAAATACGAGGTAAGTATATGAGTGAATTTATTTGGAAAACAGAAGATGTGTCAAAATACTTTTTAGGAAAGTCACATGTTTTTAGTCAAACACCTCAGATGGTACGGGCCTTAAAATCTGTTAGCTTACACCAAAAGCAAGGTGAAACTTTAGGCATCGTAGGAGAATCTGGGTGTGGTAAGTCTACATTTGGCCGCACTTTGATGGGCTTATATCCTAAATCTAAAGGGCGCATCTGGGTTAAAGATAAAGAAATTACAACGGAACAAGACTTGCAGTTTGTTCGTCAGCATATTCAGATGGTCTTTCAAGATCCTTACGCCTCCTTAAACCCGCGCATGACTGTGCGTGAGATTTTAAGAGAGCCTTTGACGGTGCAGAATCGAGGGACTAAGGCAGAACAAGATGAAATAGTGGAGCTTATTTTACAGGAAGTGGGTTTGTCTAAAGCGCAAGGGGAGCGATATCCTCACGAATTTAGCGGTGGACAACGGCAACGCATAGGCATTGGCCGGGCTTTAATTAGTGAACCGGAATGTATTATTTGTGATGAGCCTATTTCAGCTCTTGATGTGTCCATTCAGGTACAAATTATTAAATTGTTAGCTCGCTTGCAAGAAGAGAAGCAGGTAGGCTATGTATTTATTTCACATGATTTAAATATGGTACGCTATATGAGCCAGCGTATTGCCGTTATGTATTTAGGCCATGTAGTAGAAGAAGGGACTACGGAAGATTTATATGAAAATCCATTGCACCCTTATACGCAGGCTTTAATTCGCTTAAATGCACCGCTAGCAGCACCCATGCCTATTGGGCCAGTATTAAGCGGTGAAGTGCCAAGTCCTTTAGATGAAATTGTAGGCTGTCCATTTGCACCACGCTGTCCAGAAGCACAGGCAATTTGTCGAGAAAAGGGGCCTGAATTACGCTCCAAAGGCTCTCAGCGAGTGGCTTGCTGGCAACGATAAAACGGTGATAAATTAGCGATGAATTTGCGATAAATAAGTTATAAGTGAGTAGTAAATAATAATTGGGTAATAAATTAGTGATAATTAAGTGATAAATAAGCATAGGCTTACATGGGCTAATATTAAATTAGTGTTTTGAACCTGATGACGTAAAGTTATTATATTAAATTTAAACATTAGAATGTAATATATTGATATATGATGGGGCAAAATTAATGAGTAATGATGAAAGAAAATTGGTGGCTAATTTAGATACAAATTTAAGGGCGAATACTCGTCCAAGGGATTTGCAGTCAGAATTAGATGCACTCATTCAAGAGTATGCACCGCAGGACAAGGTGTCTTATGTAGTGGCTCGTTTACTACCGCAAGGAGGCATTGAATATATATGTGCCCATAAGGCAGCAGATGTACATGCTTCGGCTAGTATGATAAAAGTATTGATTATGGCAACACTATTTCATCAAGCGCGAGTGGGACGCCTTAAATTAGATGAAGTAGTAGGTCTTCATGAGATGCCTTGTGTTACTGGTGGCGGTGCTTTACAAGAATTGATAGGGCCCCATGAATTTACTTATGTAGAGCTCTGTCGCCTTATGATGGTGCTCAGCGATAATTGGGCAACGAATTTGCTCATACACCGCTTAGGCTTTGATACAATTAACGAGTATGCGCAGTCCTTAGGCTTAAAACAGACTCGCCTAGAGCGCTTAATGATGGATTTTGAAGCACGTAAATTAGGCCGTGAGAATAAGATGACTGTTGATGATTTAATTACTCTCTATGAAACCTTGTATTTATATCGTGAGGAACCTCGTATAGGGGCAGAGATGTGGCAAATATTAGGGCGACAACAGTTTAGAGATAAACTTCCTTTTTATTGGGATGAAGAACAGGTGTTTTACCATAAAACAGGGTCCTTAGATGATGTGGAACATGATGGCGGTTTATTGCCATTAGGATCTCAGATGTATGGTATAGGTGTATTTATTTCAAATGTGCCTAATGCAGTGGGTATTAATTTAGGTGCCCTATTAGGTCGCACAATTAAACTGTATTTAGAGCTAGATGCAATAGATAAAAAATAAGGAGGACATGATGGTACAAAACTTACTAAAGTCAAAGCACACACTAGTGTTGCTCTTAGTCGTATCGCTAATGGCACTCCTTTTGGTGGGCTGTAGTCGCAGTGAAACAATTCCTCCTAATACCTTGCGCTTAGCTTTGGAGCAAGAGCCTTCTACATTGGATCCGGCTAAATCATCAACCTTGCCAGAGTCCATTGTAGAATTAGCTATTTTTGAAGGCTTAACTAGGTTAAATGAAAAGGATTTGCCAGAGCCTGCTATGGCGGAGTCTTGGACTATATCGCCAGATGGATTGACCTATACCTTCCATTTGCGGCCTAATGCTACTTGGTCTGATGGGGTGCCTGTAAAAGCGCAAGATTTTGAATATGCTTGGAAGCGTGTATTAAATCCTAAAACCGCAGCTGGCAATGCATATATGTTGTATGTGCTAAAAAATGGTGAAGCCTATAATACAGATAAAGCCACTGCTGATGCGGTAGGCGTAAAGGCTTTAGACGATCATACCTTACAGGTTGTGTTGGAAGCACCAGCGCCTTATTTCTTAGGTCTTACGGCATTTCATGCCTATTATCCTGTACGCGCTGATATAGTGGAGAAAGCACCTGATACTTGGGCTACAAAAGCAGAAACATTAATTGGCAATGGCCCCTTTGTGCTGACTAAATGGATTCATAGTGCAGAACTTAATTTTATTAAAAATGATAAGTATTGGGATGCACAGGCTGTAAAATTAACGGCCATGGATTGGCCAATTAGTGAATCTCAAAGTACGCGTCTTACATTAGCGGAGGGTGGCGCCGTTGACATGATGGTAGAGCCGCCGGTTCTTGATCAAAAGCGATTGACTGAGGCCGGTTTATTTAAAGTAGCGCCTTCCTTGGGAACATACTATTATGTATTTAATGTTACAGCACCACCATTTGATGATTCGCGGGTGCGGAAGGCCTTTTCCTTAGTCATTGACCGTCAAGTTATAGTGGACACTATTGTACATGGCGGTAAAACGCCAGCTTATGCCTTTGTGCCACCAGGTTTAATTGATGAGGCAAGTCAGACTGATTTTAGACAAGTTGGTGGTGATTTAGTGGCCTATAATATACGCGAAGCTCAAGCCTTATTGAAAGAGGCTGGTTATGGACCGCAAAATCCTTTGCCAAAGGTTACGATTTTGTATAATACGAATGAAATGCATAAAGCCATTGCTGAAGCGGTGCAGGCTATTTGGAAGGATACCTTAGGGGCTGATGTAGAATTGCAAAATCAAGAGACTAAGGTGTTCATGGCGAATCGTGAAGAAGGTCACTATCAAGTGGCGCGCGCTTCTTGGGTGGGGGACTATGTGGATCCACAAACTTTCTTAGATGTATTTTCCGATGAAGCCAATGATGCACAATATCATAGTGATGCCTATAATGGAATCATGGCACAAGTTCACAGCACTACCGATGCAGCAGAGCGTCAAAGACTTATGCATGAAGCGGAGCAGCTTCTATTTAATGATGCCGTGGTTATACCTATTTACTTTACTACAACCCCTTATGTTGCCAATGATTCGATTGGTGGGTATTTCTGGTCTAGTTTGGGCATTGTTGATTTTAAATCGGCGTATCGAAAGTAAGGAGTATTTATGGAATGGGTAAAGCCTCATAAAATAGAGCGGGGCATGACATTAGGTTTTCTAGCTCCAGCCTCTAGTTCAGAGGAAGATTTACAGCGTATAGAAGCGATAGCTCAGGAGCGAGGATATAAGGCAATCTTTGGGCGTACTTGTTATGGCACAGGCCTTTATGGCGGTACACTAGAAGAGCAGGCTCGAGAATTTAATTTATTTATGACTAATGAGGCGTGTCAGGCAGTCATTGCTTTGCGCGGTGGTTATGGCTGTGTAAGATATGTAGATTTGCTTGATTATGCGGCCATTCGAAAGCATTGTAAACCTTTTGTTGGTTATAGCGATTGCACTGCATTGCATTTAGCCTTACATCGCCATAGTCGACTTGTAACATATCATGGCCCTATGGGCGTAGATTGGGTTAAACCAGGTCGTGAAGCTGATCTAGATCATTTATTTGACTTGCTTGAAGGCCGCATGTCTGTAGTAGAGCCTTTACCGGCACCTCCACGAGGTTATATTGGGGCGCAAATGGCCGAAGGGCGTTTATTAGGTGGTAATCTAGCAATCCTTTGTAGTTTAGGTGGAACCGACTATATGCCTACTAAGGAGATGTGGCAGGAGGCTATTTTATTTATCGAAGATATTGGTGAGCCACCGTATAAAATTGATCGAATGCTTCAACAATTGCGTTTGCAAGGTATATTAAAAACTGTGAAGGGGGCTGTCATTGGTAGTTTTACAGCTTGTGAAGGCGATGAAGGGGACCCTGTATATGATATTGGCGCCAAGGTCTTGGAGTATATGGAGCAAGATAGACCAGATTCTGCTGATGAGCCCTTCGTTTGTTATGCGCCTACAGGCCATGGAACGCCACATTGGGCTCTTCCCTTAGGGCAGTATGTAAGTTTTCGGGCAATTTCGAATACATTGTTATTAGTGCCATAAGATGAATAGACATAAAATATAAGAATCGTAAGGAAATCTAGAGGATGAATGAATTAAGTAAGTTATTAAATCTCACAAATAATGAGATCATTAAAGGGCAAATTCGTTGCGCTTGTGAACGTATTGATAGCATTAAAGATGAACTCATAGAATTGGCCCGCTATATTTATGAGAATCCCGAATTGGGACAACAGGAGTTTAAAGCGGTAGCTAAAATTAGTCAATTTATGACTAAACAGGGTTTTACTGTTCAAGAAGATGTGAGTGAAGGTAAGATTCCGGAGCTGCGAACTTCTTTACGGGCAGATTATGGAAAATATAATTCGGATATCATCTATGATGATACCTTTATAGAGAAGATGGATTCCCCAATAGTAAAGGCTGATTCACATATAGCAGAAGATGATTCATATATAGCAGGAGATGCTTCATATATAGCGGAAGATACTTCCTATATGGGGGCACGGGATTTTCATATAGAAACTAGTGATTCCTCTATAGCGAAGAATCGTATAGGCCAGTCTTTGGCTCAAAGTAGGCATAAGCCATTTAAAATGGCATTCTTAGGTGAATATGATGCTTTACCTGAGCTAGGTCATGGTTGTGGGCACAATCTCATTAGCCCTATGAGTATGGGGGCGGCCATTGGTTTTGCAGCAGCAGTGCCAGATAGTGTCACTACGTTCTTTGGATGCCCTGCAGAAGAAACTATTGGGGGCAAGGTGTACATGGCTGAGGCCGGTATATTTAAAGGCTATGATGGAGCCCTTCTAACTCATCCTAGTGATGCCAATGAATTAGGCGGCTCGTCCTTAGCCAGTCATCCTTTAGAAATCACCTTTTTAGGTCGTGCTGCTCATATTGCAGATCCACAAGGCGAGGGGATTAATGCATTAGCCTGTTTAGTGGATTATTATGGGCGTGTAGCAAGTGCAATGAAAACTTGGGGCGAAGAAGCTCTTATTGGTACGATTATCACGGAAGGCGGTGTAGCCCCTAATATCGTTCCAGAGCGCGCTACTTTGCGTATGACTGTGCGAGCAAAGAAGGTATCATTCTTAGAGAACATTGTTTTGCCGGAGCTAAAGAAAAGAGCTGAGACTTGTGCTAAAGACCATGGTGCTAAGGTTTTATATCACCACTATGAGCCTTTGTTTAAAGACTTGGTGGAAGACCTGTCTTTACAGACCGTAGCCAGGGACGTTATGAGTGCTATGGGGGAAGAGCCTGCCATATTGCCTGATGATGTTGCGGAAGGCAGCACGGATATGGGCAATGTATCACAGGAGATTCCCACGATTCAGATTAGCCTACAAATAGGGCAGCACTTAGGTTTGCATACGCCGGAATTTGTAGCAGCGGCTGGATCTCAGAAAGCATTTGAACAAATTATTAAAGGCGCTAAGATTATGGCTGTAACAGCTATTTTATATGGCGAACGCCTGCTTTTTGACAGTCCTATAAAATCAATGTAAAATAGAATCGTTAAAGAGAAGCCGTCTTTAAAGACGGCTTTTCCATTATGTGTTGTAGTTGGGAGATGACGAATGAGCGTATTAACTGTGTCTCATGTGACTCATGGCTTTGGTGCTCGTCAGATTTTAGATGATGCATCATTTCGCTTGTTAAAAGGGGAACATGTAGGTTTAATCGGTGCTAATGGTGAAGGTAAGTCTACCTTTTTAAATATTATTATTGGAAATATTTTACCTGATGAAGGAACTGTTGCCTGGTCTAATAAGGGCACAGTGGGTTATTTAGACCAACATAGTGTACTCAGTGATGGGCAGACGATTCGCGATGTGTTGCGCGATGCCTTCAGTGATCTCTTTCAGTTAGAGGCGGATTTACAAGCTGCTTATAATGAAATGACTGATTGCACTGAAGAGCGCATGAATGAGCTCTTAGAAAAGACTGGCGAATGGCAAGAGGAATTAGAGCAGCGCGGATTCTACGAAATTGATGCGACTATTGAACGTACAGCGCAAGGCTTAGGCTTAGTAGATATTGGCTTAGACCGTTTAGTTAATGAATTGAGCGGTGGTCAGCGCACGAAAGTATTGCTCACTAAGCTATTATTGCAAAAGCCAACTATTTTGCTCTTAGACGAGCCTACAAACTACTTGGATGTAGAGCATATTGAATGGCTAAAGAATTATTTGCAAAATTATGAAAATTCTTTTATCTTAATTTCCCATGATATGGAATTTTTAAATGCTGTAGTCAATGTGATTTACCATATTGAGCAAGCTAAACTAACTCGTTACACAGGGAATTATGAGCAATTCTTAGCTGCTTATGAGGTGCAACGAGAGCAGGCTATCAAAGCCTATGAACGTCAGCAACAAGAAGTGGCGCGCATGGAAGACTTTATTGCTCGCAATAAGGCACGCGTTGCTACGAGGGGGATGGCGAACTCTAGAGCTAAGCGCTTAGAGAAGATGGAAATGCTAGAGAAGCCTAAGGTGCATTTGAAGCCATCGTTTGGTTTTAAAGAAGGTCGCACGCCAAGTCGTTTTATTGTTGAAGCAGAAGATTTAGTCTTAGGCTATAATGAAGCATTAACTAAGCCGGTAAAAGTCGTTTTAGAGCGCGGTCAAAAGGTAGCCGTTCGCGGTGTGAATGGCTTAGGTAAGACTACATTACTTAAAACATTATTAGGCATGATACCAGCTTTCTCTGGACAAGTAGAGCGCGGTGATTTCTTGCAGGTCGGTTACTTCGCACAAGAAGATGTAGCTAATAATGATGTTACTGCTTTAGATTACATTTGGAATGCCTATCCATCAATGACTAATAGTGAGGTGCGGGCCGCTTTAGCTCGCTGCGGGCTAACAAATGAGCATATTACCAGTCAGATGCGTGTTTTGTCCGGTGGGGAAAATGCTAAGGTGCGGTTATGTAAATTAATGCAAGAGTCCTATAATGTATTAGTTTTGGATGAACCGACAAATCATTTGGACGTAGATGCTAAGGAAGAATTAAGTGAAGCATTGCGTCGTTTTAAAGGAACGATTTTACTAGTAAGTCATGAGCCAGAATTTTATCGTTCCTGGATTACTGATGAATGGAATGTGGAGTCTTGGACAACTAAAATTGTTTAGTTCACATCCTTCACAGATATAGGAGATTAATTATGAATCAGCAGGCCCAAGAGGGGATTGCCCAATTTTTAACTGCATTGGGCATAGATATTGAATCAGATGAAATGAATAAAACACCGAGTCGCGTGGCTGCTTTGTATGAATCTTTGTTCTCTGGTGTAGGGCAGTCTACTGAGGCTGTGTGGGGCGATTTATTTACATCTGAGTCAAAAGGTTTAGTCGCTATTACAGGGATAAATTATTATTCCATATGTGAACATCATTTAATGCCTTTTTTTGGTACTGTTGATATTATTTATCAGCCCCATGAAGGTCGTGTAGCAGGTATAAGCAAGTTTGGCGATGTCATTAGTGTGTTGGCGCATCGTCCACAATTACAAGAACGATTAACCATGCAATTAGCTCAGGCTATTGAGCAGGATTTAGGTGCTGAAGGCGTGTTGGTTAGAATGCGCGGCACTCATATGTGCATGCTTTTAAAAGGGGAATTTCCACAAGGTACAGTAGTACAAACTTTGGAATGCCGGGGCGTGCTTGGAGAGGCAGGGCCACTTCGTGAAGAGGCTTTAGCCATGTTAGGAGGAACTATCGATGCTCAAACGACGCAGCTATCAATGGAGTGATGGAAAAAAATTAGAACTCAATAATCGTACATTGATTATGGGGATTTTAAATGGTACACCAGATTCATTTTCTGACGGTGGACAGTACAATACGCCAGAAACTGCAGCCGCGCAGGCAAAAGCAATGGTAGCAGCTGGCGCTGATGTAATTGATTTAGGCGTGGAGTCTACGCGTCCAGGTCATGTACAGATTTCAGTAGCTGAGGAGATTGACCGTTTAAAATTATTACTTGGTCCTGTGGTGGACGCTTCTGCTGTACCTGTGTCCATTGACACCTATAGAGCTGAGTCGGCCGATTATGCATTGAGTCATGGCGCTCATATATTAAATGATATATGGGGACTTCGCTACGATCGCGATATTGCCGCAGTAGCAGCGAAGCACAATGTGCCAGTCATTATTATGCACAATCAAAATAACACTGAATATGGTGATATTATTGAAGATATGAAGGCCTTTTTCTTTACGTCTGTTGACCTTGCCTTAAAGGAAGGGATTAAGCCTCAAAATATTTGGTTTGATCCAGGCATTGGCTTTGGAAAAACCGGAGAGCAAAATATTGAAGTTATGCAGCGCTTAGGTGAGATTACAGCCTATGAGTTCCCTGTGTTATTGGCGGCGAGTCGCAAGCGTTTTATCGGTAGCATTTTAAATGATTGTGCCCCTGATGAGCGCGATGAAGGTACAGTTGCTGCTTGTATTACTGGTGTAATTCAAGGTGTAGACATGGTGCGCGTGCACAATGTAGATATGCATAAAAAAGCATTAGCTGTAGCCGATGCATTGTTGAGAGGTGTGTAAGATGGATAAAATTGTACTAAAGAATATGGGCTTTTATGGCTATCATGGCAATTTAGAATCTGAGACAACTCAAGGCCAGCGCTTTTTTGTGGACGTTACTGTGGTTACTGATTTGACGAAAGCAGGACAGTCCGATTTATTGGAAGACTCTATTAATTATGTAGAAATTTATAATACCGTAGAGTCAGTTGTGACTGGGACTCCTCAAAAATTATTAGAACGAGTGGGCACTTTAATTGCGGATGAGCTTTGGAATACTTATCGTGGTATTGTGGGCTTAGCAGTTTCTGTGCGCAAGCCCGCTGTGCCGATTCCAGGCATGCTCGATTATGTGGAAGTTACCATTACGAGAGGTCAAATGTAGTGAGTCAAAACGGTAGTTTTATACATACAACTGAAGATCGGTTGACATATTATTTGAGTATAGGTTCTAATTTAGGTGATCGAGAGGCGTATTTGAATACAGCTGTTCGGCGCTTGAAAGAGCATACTCAAATTATAATGGTCAAGCCGTCTACTTGGATTGAAACGGCGCCTTGGGGTAATACAGACCAAGGTGCTTTTTTGAATGGTGTTGTGCAAATCATTACAAGCTTGCAGCCAGAGGAATTACTGGATTATATGCAGCTGTTAGAGCAGGAAGCCAATCGCCAACGGCATATTCATTGGGGTCCTAGAACACTAGATTTAGATATTGTGTGGGCCGAGACTAGTGATGGTGAGGCGGTGGAGTATAATTCGGAGCGATTGACGATTCCCCATCCCTATATGTGGGACCGCACCTTTGTGCTAGAGCCTTTAGAGGAGCTATATCCTGATTTTTCAAGAGGGAATCAGTCTATTAAAGAACGAATTAAAGAGTTATAATCTTTTTATAAATGAATTCTATACTCAATGAGAGGGCCTTGTGCTATAATAAAAGCGCAATTGAATGACTACAGTAACTTACTTAGTTGCTTATGCATTTAACTGCTCAATTCCTTAATTATCTGAGGAAATAGCTGTAAAGAATTAAGGCATAAGATTCTAATAGCAAATAATAAGGAATTATAGAACCTAGTAGCAAATAGTAAGGATGAGGTACTTTATATGGCGGACACGCAAAATCAAGTGACTCAACAGGACAGTTCTGCACAAAAGAAAAAAGCTAGCACAAATGAAATTCGACGAAGTCGTTTTATGCTAGGCGTAAAATGGGTTAAAATTATTATCATCGTGTTAGGTGTTATTGCATTAACGCGTACAGGGTATGAATGGTTTCAAATTTTACAGCAGCAAAAAGCCTTGGAAGTGCAGATTGAAGAGTTAAAAAAGAAGAATGAACAATTAGAACAGGAAAACGCCCAATTGCAAGATCCTAAAGCTATTGAAGCGGTAGCCCGTGAGGAGTTAGGCTTGGTGAAGCCGGGGGAAGTTCCGTACGTTAAATAATTGTTGACAAGGTTTTTCAGAGACCTATATAATTAGATTACGTGCATAATTTAATGCAAATATATTGTTAGAAGTAGGAGGACATTGGGTTAGCATGGCCATTGAAGTTGGTAGTGTTCTAGAGGGCACAGTTACGGGTATTACAAAATTTGGAGCATTTGTTGATTTAGGGAATAAACAAACAGGCTTAGTTCATATTTCAGAAGTAGCTAATGAATATGTAGAAAATATTCAAGACTTCTTGAAAGAACAAGATGCAGTAAAAGTAAAAGTTCTTAGTGTTGATGAAAAGGGAAAAATTAGCTTATCTATTAAGCAAGCTCAGCCTAAGGCTCCAGCTGCTCAAGCTAAAGTTGAACAGCGAGACAATCGTGAGTTCCGTCCACGCAATAATGATGGTCATAACCGCAATTCATTTGATGGCAATCGTCGCAATGCTTCTGGCCGTAAGGGCAATGGTCTTTCCTTTGAAGATAAAATGAGTCGTTTCTTGAAAGATAGTGAAGAACGCTTAACTGATTTAAAACGTAATACAGAATCGAAACGTGGCGGTCGTGGAGGTCGCAGAGATTAATAAAACTGAGATGATGCGTAACGGCATCATCTTTTTTTTACCAGGCTCAGCTGAACTAATTCGTATATGAGATAGTATTGGTTTATCATGAGGTATTGATTGTTTGTGGTGATTGATTTCCCAAAGGGCCATGAGCTACATTATAAAAGTAGTGGGGCCACTTATATTAGGTTAGCAATTATACTGTGATTAGAGCTTTATATACTACTGTAATTAGAGCTTTATAAATTACTGTAGTTAGAATTTTATATATTATTTGCGGTGGAATTTTTCTATAAGGAGTGTGTCATGAAAGATACTAAAGTAGCTATTATAGATTTAGGTTCAAATTCATTTCGTTTGTTACTGGGCGAATATAAGCAAGGAGAATGGATGAACTTGCCTAAAAAGCTTTGGCGTACCCGCTTAGGCG
This sequence comes from uncultured Veillonella sp., assembly GCF_900545795.1. Classification (GTDB taxonomy): domain Bacteria; phylum Bacillota; class Negativicutes; order Veillonellales; family Veillonellaceae; genus Veillonella_A. Next base: position 64,403 of record NZ_URAR01000006.1, on the reverse strand, counting down.
CGCGCAATGAAGACGGTGAAATTACTGAAGAAGCTTGGGCTCGTGGCCTTGATGCATTACGTGAGATTCACCAATTAATTCAAGATTTTGGTGCTACTCGAATTATTGGCTTAGCCACAAGTGCAATTCGTGAAGCCTCTAATGGCGAAGCCTTTATGGAAGAGGCTGCTGAAATCTGCCCTATGGAGGCGCGCATTTTAACTGGTGAAGAAGAGGCTCAATATGGTTTTGTAGGCGCTGTAGGTAAGCGCTTACAAGATGGCAGACATTATGCCATTATTGATATTGGTGGAGGCAGTACTGAAGTGGCTTTGGGCTTTTTAGATGAAGTATATTGGAGTCGCTCTTACCCCATTGGAGCAGTGCGTTTACAAGCATGTTCTGAAGAAGACCCTCAGGCTATATGGAGAGAAACACAACCATGGTTTGATCCTTTGCCAATAAAGGGGAATTTTGGCGATTTTGTAGCTATTGGAGGCACGGCTACAACATTAGGGGCTATGGATTTAAAACTGGCGTCGTATAATCCTGAAAAAGTACAAGATCATAAACTTACTCGTGAAGCTGTAGAGCTCATGATTATGGATTTGCGTGCTATGACTGTGGAAGAACGCTCAAACGTGCCTGGATTAGATCCTAATCGAGCTGATATTATCGTAGCTGGTGCCGAGATTTTAACATCTTTTATGGATACCTATGAAATCCCTTATGTTCTCGTAAGCGAACGGGATGGTATGGAAGGTATTGAGGATAGTCTTATTGCTAAAGACCGATAAGGAGGTCTTACTGTGGAGGAAACAGGCGCAGTATTTCACAAAAAAATAGTGCAGTATGAGCGCACTCATAAAACCGTGCCGTCTAATAGTAGTGTTCTAATCGCTTGTTCTGGAGGCCCTGATTCAGTAGGTTTGCTTTTTTGGCTAGCTCAATTTAAAAATAAAGAGCCTCATACGAATCTCCGCTTAGGCATTGCCATCGTAGATCATTCCCTTAGAGCTGAAAGTAAGGCTGAGGTAGAGCTGGTAAAATGCTATGGAGCACAATTACAGTTGCCAGTATATGTGAAAGTTATAGATGCACAGCAAGAAGCGGATAAGGCTAAGAAATCAGTAGAAACGATCAGTCGTGAGCTTCGTTATGAATTCTTTCACCAGATAATGGCTACAGAAGGCTATGAATATTTAGCTACAGCACATCATTTAGATGACCAAGCAGAAACTATTTTGTCACATCTATTGCGCGGCAGTGGTTCTAAAGGGTTAACTGGTATGTATCCTGTAATGGATTATAAGTGGCGCCCTTTTTTAGGTGTGACTAAGCAGGACATATTAGATTTTGTCAATGAGCTAGGTTTACAGTTTGCCTTAGATAAGACAAATGATGAGCCCCTGTATAGGCGCAATAAATTGCGCTTAGAAGGCATCCCTTATTTGAGGCAATATAATCCTAATTTGACAGAAACATTAGGTCGTTTAGGTGAGGCCATGCAAGCTGATGAAACATATTTAACAGACCAGGCCATGGAAGCCATGCAAAGTATATTGATTGAAGGGCCTGTTGAGTATATGCCCATTAAGCCTAATAAAGGCGAGAAAAGTAAAGCTATACATAAACAAATATCTAAAAGGGCCGTGCTAGCTGTACCGCAAGGGAGTCATACAGAATGTAAAGAGTCTGAGGTTTGGATTTTGCGACGAGCTGAGTTTCATGATTTGCCAGATGCTTTATATTATAGGATTTGGCGCTATATTATGGAATGCATTCAGCCACGAGGGACTTTTAGTATGGCGCAGGTGAAGCAATTGCGCCAAATTACAGCAGGCACATCACCGAAACAAATTAACCTTGGACAGGTGAAGGTTACGGCACAATATGGTATAATACAGATTGGACGTTTTACGATAAAGCAAAATAGAATGGCTTATAAGATTGGCTCTAAACGTTTGGTACATTGGCAAGGTCCAGAACAGGAGGCATTGCCTCTTGTAGGGAATGAAAGCATTTTAATTCCCCAGTCAATGGCCGAACAGGGACCTATAGTAAGGTTGCGGCAGCCTGGCGATCGCGTAGCATTACGTGATGCTTCAGGGCGTATTTGGGGCCATAAGAAATTAAAGGATTGGTTAATCGATCGTAAAATTCCAAGAGAGCAACGACCTAGTATGTGGTTTTGTTGCGCTGATTTCGCAGTAATAGATAGCTTAGATCGCATGAAAGCTAAGCCCATAGTTGTGTGGGACGAAGCGTCAACAAAGTATTGGGCTTGTTCCATAGAGGAGGAACTAATATGATGGATTCAATTAAGGAAGTACTTATTTCTGAAGAGGCCTTACAGCAACGTGTAAAAGAATTAGCTAAGCAAATTTCAGATGATTATAAAGGCGAAGAAGTAGTTCTCGTGTGCGTGTTAAAGGGCGCGGTTATGTTCTTTGCTGACTTAGCACGTTATGTTGAAGGTGACGTAAGCTTAGATTTTATTTCTTGCTCTAGTTATGGCAACAGCACTGTAAGTAGTGGCGTTGTACGCATTATGAAAGATTTAGATAAACCAGTAGAGGGCAAGCATGTTATCGTTGTAGAAGATATTGTAGATACAGGCAATACACTTCATTACTTATTGGAAAATCTTAAGTCTCGCAATGCTAAATCAGTTCGCTTAGTGGCTTTGTTGAATAAACCTGATCGCCGTACAGCTGAAGTGAAGGTGGACTATCAAGGTTTTGAAATTCCTGATTATTTTGTAGTAGGCTATGGTCTTGATTATGCTGAAAAATTTAGAAATTTACCATTTGTTGGTATTTTAGATGAGAAAGTATATCAAGACTAAGTAAATAGATTGTATATCGCTTAAATTTGTGTTAATATGTTGCACAGATATATTTTACTATTTTTAGTGTTTTACTATGAAATTACTAGCCCTTGAGGGCGAGTAAATCATAACATTTTAATATTGTTTGAAAGGGGTAAGAGATTGGGCCGATTTATGAAAAACGCACTGCTCTACGTGTTGATTATTGTAGCGGCAGTTACAGTAATTAATTCGTTTGCCGGTTCGAATTCGACTAGGTCAGAAATTAGCTATACAGCCTTTATGAATCAAGTTAATTCAGATAAGGTAGCTAAGGTAACAATTACTGATAATCACGCCATTATAGGGGCTTTGAAAAATGGTACAGAATTTAGTTCGTATGCACCATCAGATCCTACAATGTTAACTACTTTACGTGATAAAGGTGTTGAGATTACAGCAAAACCACCAGAACAACCATCTTGGTGGATGCAATTGCTTAGTTCTGTATTGCCAATATTCTTGTTGATTGGCGTATGGTTCTTCATTATGCAACAAACCCAAGGTAGCGGTGGTCGCGTAATGAATTTTGGCAAAAGTCGTGCGAAGATGCAGGGTGAAGGTAAGGTAAATGTAACCTTTAAGGACGTAGCCGGTGCAGATGAAGCAAAACAAGAATTAGAAGAAGTTGTAGAATTTTTACGTAATCCTGCGAAATTTAACGCCATTGGCGCTAAGATTCCTAAAGGGGTATTATTATTTGGCCCTCCAGGCACAGGTAAAACTTTATTAGCTCGTGCTGTAGCAGGGGAAGCAAAAGTACCTTTCTTTAGCATCAGTGGTTCTGACTTCGTAGAAATGTTCGTTGGTGTTGGTGCGTCTCGTGTGCGTGACTTATTTGGTCAAGCTAAGAAAAATGCGCCATGTATTATTTTCATTGACGAAATTGATGCTGTTGGTCGCCAACGTGGTGCCGGTCTTGGTGGCGGGCATGATGAACGCGAGCAAACCTTGAACCAATTGCTTGTTGAAATGGATGGTTTCGGAGCAAATGAAGGGATTATTACTATTGCGGCAACTAACCGCCCTGATATTTTAGACCCTGCCTTACTTCGTCCAGGTCGTTTTGATCGTCAAGTAACTGTGGATAAACCAGACTTCCGCGGCCGTGAAGCAATTCTTAAAGTGCATGCACGAAATAAGCCGTTAGCTGATGATGTAAATTTACAAATTATTGCGAAGAAAACACCAGGCTTTACTGGTGCTGACTTAAGCAATCTATTAAATGAAGCCGCTTTATTAGCAGCTCGTCAAAATCGTAAGAAAGTTGCCATGGCAGATCTTGAGGAAGCTAGTGAAAAGGTATCCTATGGTCCAGAACGTCGCAGTCATGTAGTAAGTGATAAAGAGCGTCGTTTAACAGCCTATCATGAATCAGGTCATGCTATTGTGGCTCACTTATTGCCAGAAGCTGATCCTGTTCATAAGGTAACAATTATTCCACGTGGCCGTGCTGGTGGTTACACTATGATGTTGCCAGTGGAAGAGCAAAATTATATGACGCGCGGGCAAATGTTGGCGCGCATTCGCGTAGCCCTTGGTGGTCGTTGTGCGGAAGCATTGGTACTTAAAGAAATTAGTAGTGGTGCGTCTGGCGACTTACAACAAGTAACGAATATTGTACGTCATATGATTACACGTCTTGGTATGAGTGATGAGTTAGGTCCTTTAGTATTCGGTGAACATCAAGAACAAGTATTCTTAGGTCGCAGCCTTGGCCATGAGCGCAATTATGGTGAAGCTGTAGCAGCTAAGATTGATGCTGAAATGCATAAAATTGTTTCCGAAGCTTATAATGATGTAATGCAGCTTTTAGCTGATAATATTGACTTCCTTCACAATATGGCAAATGCTTTACTTGAAGAAGAAACAATTGACCATGGTCAAATTGAAAATCTTTACAAGTATGGCACTTTGGATGATCCTAATCAAACAGAGCCAGAAGATGAAGCAAAAAAAGAAGCTAAAAGTGCTTTAGAGGCAGCTGGTATTATTGTGCCAGACTCTATTCAAAGTGGTGATGTAAAACCATCAGTTGAACCTAATACAGGCGAAAATACTACTGATAAATCATCATATTAGTACAGCCTTATCGGTATACGCCGATTGGCATTGAGCCGCCGGTAGGCGGCTCTTTTTCTTAAAAGGAGGGTTCCCATGCGAGATGCTATTTTAGAATTATTGAAAGAGCATAAGGGTCAGTTTGTATCAGGCCAGATTATGTCTGATACTTGCCAGATCTCGCGTACGGCGATTTGGAAACATATTGAAGTGTTACGTCGACATGGATATGAAATTGAATCATTTACTAAAAAAGGCTATCGATTAATCAAAGAGCCTGATTTAGTAGGACCTTTAGAGATGGAACCGCATTTGACTACAAAAGCCTTTGGTCGTCACTATGAATATGAACTTCAATTAGAGTCGACTAATTCCAAGGCCCGCCAGCTAGCTATGGAGGGGGCCCCAGAAGGAACTGTTGTTGTAGCTGAAGAACAAGTAGCGGGGAAGGGACGAGTTAATCGCGGTTGGTATTCACCGTATGGAAAGGGTCTTTGGTTTAGTTTAATTTTGAGACCATCCTTTTTAACAGTTGAAGCTCCTAAATGCACTTTGATGGCAGCTGTTGCCTTAATCAAAGCATTTCGTAAATTAGGATTAGAAACTGCAGGCATTAAATGGCCTAATGATATTCTAGTAGGCAATCACAAATTAGTGGGCATCTTAACAGAAATGAGTGGCACTATGGAGGAGATTGCTTATATCATCATGGGCATTGGAATTAATATTAGCCCTACAGAGGAGGAACTCCCAGAGGAGCTAAAGGATATTGCCACCTCGTTAGCCATTGAAGGTGTGCAGGTTGATCGGAGAAAGGCGTTTGCAATAATATTACAGTGCTTGGAAGATCAATATCATAAGGTATTAAAAGAGGGCTTTCAGAGTACTTTAGAAGAATGGAAAACCTTTAGTGTTACACTTAATCAAGAGGTTGAAGTGAGAGCACCAGGCAATACATTTGAAGGTAAAGCCATTGATTTAGATCAAGATGGCAATTTATTAGTACAAAGACCGAATGGTCAAGTTGAACGAATCGTAGCTGGCGATGTATCTATTCGACCAGCAAAAGTTGGAGGATAACATGTTATTAGTTATTGATGTGGGGAACACCAATATTGTACTAGGAGTTTATAATAAGCAGCAGTTAGTAGGTCATTGGCGCATTTCTACTGATAAAATGCGCACTACTGATGAATATGGCGTATTGATTATGAATTTATTTTTCCATGATCAATTAGTAGAGGCAAAACAGATTGATTCAATTATTATCTCCTCAGTTGTGCCACCATTAATGCCGACTTTAGAACGCGTATGTTTACGCTATTTTAATGTAAAGCCTATTATTGTAGGTCCTGGAACAAAGACGGGGATGGCTATTAAATATGATAATCCTCGTGAAGTAGGCGCTGACCGCATTGTTAATGCTGTGGCAGCTTATGAAAAATATGGTGGCCCGATCATTATTATTGATTTTGGTACGGCTACGACTTATTGTGTAGTATTAGAAAATGGAGACTACATGGGTGGTGCCATTGCACCGGGGATTCAAATTTCAGCGGAAGCTTTATTCCAACGAGCGGCTAAACTGCCTCGCATTGAACTAAAGAATCCTGGGCATGTCATTGGCCGCACAACTGTGAGCTCTATGCAATCAGGCGTACTTTTTGGTTATGTAGGACAAGTAGAAGGTATTGTTAAACGCATGAAAGCGGAACTTCCAGAGCAGACCAAAGTGGTTGCTACTGGTGGATTAGCGCCTCTTATTAGTACAGAGACGACTATTATTGACCACATTGAACCGATGTTAACCTTAGAAGGATTACGATTATTATATGAACGAAACAAATAAAATTTGGCATATTGGAAATGTGTCTATTGAGGGGCAGGCTATTTTAGCTCCCATGGCTGGCGTAAGTGACATTGCGTATCGCTTATTAGCTAAAGAGCAGGGGGCTGCTTTAGTGTGCACTGAAATGGTAAGTGCCATGGGCATTCAATACAAGAATGAACGAACGGAAGAGTTACTCTTCATGGAAGCAGTGGAGCATCCTGTGTCTATGCAAATTTTTGGCTCCAAGCCAGATGCTATGGCTAATGCAGCGCGCGTAGTAGAAGAAGCTGGTGCCGATATAGTGGATATTAATATGGGATGCCCTGTGAAAAAGGTAGTGAGTTCAGGTGATGGATCGGCCTTGATGAAAACACCTGACCTTGCTATGGCAGTGGCAAAGGCTGCTGTAGATGCTGTGAAAGTACCTGTTACCGTTAAAATGCGTATAGGTTGGGATGATGAGCATATTAATGTGCTGGATTTTGCAAAGCGCATGGAGTCTGTAGGTGTAGCTGCTGTAGCAGTTCATGGTAGGACGCGCGAGCAAATGTATATGGGCAAGGCTGATTGGTCATACATCGGCGCAGTCAAAGAAGCTCTATCTATTCCAGTACTTGGCAATGGAGATATTACAACTGCTGAAGAGGCTAAGCAAATGCTAGATGAGACTGGCTGTGATGCGATAATGATTGGTCGTGGTGCGCAGGGGAATCCGTGGGTATTTAATGAAGTCAATCATTATTTGCGGACTGGCGAATTGTTGCCAAAGCCTACAGCGCTAGAGCGACTGCATATGTTAAAACGGCATTTTGATTTGCTTTGTAAATACAAAGGCGTAGATACAGGTGTGCGAGAAATACGCACTCATGCTGGCTGGTATATTAAAGGCTTACCAGAGTCAGCCCGTTGGCGCAGCCGTATTAATGTACTTCATACCGTAACATCGTTTAATGAGCTTTTGCATGAATATGAAGAAGCTTTATTAGCTTATAAATAGATAAATAGCACAGTACAAGGGGACGTACTGTGCTGTTTTTATTGAGTAATAAGAGAATGTTATAAACGCAACTATTTGAGTACGATGAGAGAGGACAAAATTTGATTCAAATTAGACAAATGTCTGTTGACTTTACTATACGAGACTGTTATAATACTGTAAATAATCAGACAATACAAAATACATGAATTTGCAAGGTGTCAGTAAAGTGGCACTTTTCTTTATAATTACATTTATCATGATTGTATTTTTGATTAATTATTGGTATAATTATTCTAAGCTTAAATTTAAAGGGGTTATAAACTGATGGCAGAAGTTAAAGAAACTTTATTGACCGCAGATGGTTTAAAGAAGTTGGAGGAAGAATTAGCTTACTTCAAATCTGTACGACGGATTGAAGTGGCTGAACGTATCAAGATTGCAATTGAATACGGTGATATTAGTGAAAACTCAGAATATGATGATGCAAAGAATGAACAAGCATTCATTGAAGGTCATATTATTGAATTAGAAAATAAAATTAATACGGCGAAAATCATTGATGAAAATACCCGTAAAAATGTTGTGTCTGTTGGTAGCAAAGTCAAATTGCTCGACATTGAGTTCGATGAAGAAGTGGATTATGTTATTGTAGGTTCTTCAGAAGCAGATCCATTCAATAATCGCATATCTAACGAATCTCCATTGGGCAATGCAATTTTGGGCAAGAAAAAAGGCGCTCAAGTAGAAGTTAACACCCCTGACGGTGTGGCAGCTTACAAGATTTTAGCTATCAATTAAGCCATAAAAACTTATACTTTGTTAGGAGGAAATCTTATGAGTGAAGAACGTGTTTTAACCGCACAAGAACAAGAAAGAGAGTTTAACAGTCAGATCGAGGTTCGACGTGATAAGTTAGCTCAATACGAAGCTGATGGAATTTATCCATTTGGGCAACGTTTTGTTGTACAATATCATGCTGACGAAATTAAGAACGACTTCAAAAACTTCGATGGTCAACCTGTAACCATTGCTGGTCGTTTGATGACAATTCGCTCCCATGGTAAGACTGCATTTGCCAACCTTCGTGATTTATCTGGAGATATTCAAGTATATTTCCGCGCCGATGAATTAGGTGAAGAAAATTATAAGTATGTTAAAATGCTCGATATGGGTGATATCGTGGGCATCGAAGGCCATGTATTCCGCACTCATATGGGTGAAATTACTATTAAGGTTAATAAGCTCACTCTTCTTTCTAAGTCCCTTCGTCCTCTACCAGAAAAATGGCATGGTTTAAAAGACACAGAACTTCGTTATCGTCAACGCTATGTTGATTTAATTGTAAATCCTGATGTTCGCGACACATTTGTAAAACGTACTAAAATCGTTGCTAAAATGCGTGAATACTTAAATAAAAACCACTTCATGGAAGTTGAAACTCCAATGCTTCATGCAATTCCAGGTGGTGCTGCAGCACGTCCGTTTATTACGCATCACAATGCACTTAACATGGACATTTATTTACGTATTTCTCCAGAGTTACATTTAAAACGACTCATCGTTGGTGGTTTAGAACGCGTATTCGAAATTAACCGTTCTTTCCGTAACGAAGGTGTTGATAACCGTCATAATCCAGAATTTACTATGATGGAATCTTACCAAGCCTATGGTAATGTAAATGATGCAATCGAACTTACAGAAAACATCATTGCATACTGTGCTAAAGAAGTTCTTGGTTCTACAAAAGTTAATTACCAAGGTACTGAAATTGAATTCCGTCCACCATGGAATCGCATCACTATGCAAGAAGGCGTTAAAAAATACACTGGTGAAGACTTCGATGCTGTTGAAACAATCGAAGAAGCACGTGCTATTGCCGATCGCTTAAATGTGGAATACCAACAAGCTGATGGCATTGGTAAAATTCTTAACTACTGCTTCGAAGAATATGTAGAAAAGAATTTAATCGAGCCAACTATCGTTTATGGTCATCCAGTAGAAATTTCACCACTTGCAAAACAAAATCGTGAAAAACCATTAACTACAGAGCGTTTCGAAGCTTTCGTATATGGTCGCGAAATTGCTAATGGTTACTCCGAGTTAAATGACCCAATCGATCAGTTACAACGTTTTGAAAAACAATTAGAAGAACGTGAAGCTGGCGACGATGAAGCACATCGTATGGATCATGACTTTGTTAATGCATTAGAATATGGTTTACCACCAACAGCTGGTTTAGGTATTGGTATTGACCGTATGGTAATGTTCTTAACAGATTCTCCATCTATCCGCGATGTATTGTTCTTCCCATTGATGAAACCAGAAGATGGTTCTGCTAGCAATAATAGTGAAGAAGAATAATAATTAATACAGGTCGAGCCCTTCGGGGCTCGGCTTTTTTACTTTATCTGTCTTTAGCGTGGTAAAATATTAGTATTTGTGGTATGATGAAGTGTAAATAAATGTTATTTTGTAGAGTAAATTTGTCAATATGTAAGAGGTTAGGACTATGTTAGATTTACGTTTTGTTCGAGAGAATTTAGACTTAGTGCAACAAAATTTAGATAATCGTCATACAACTGGCGATTTAGAAAACTTTGCCAAATTGTATGATTTGCGCAAGGAATTAATTCAAGAAGTAGAGCAGTTAAAAGCTGAGCGTAATTCTGTAACAGCTGAAATCAGTGTGTTAAAACGGAATAAAGAAAATGCTGATGATAAAATTGCTGAAATGAAAAAAGTAGGCGATAAAATTGCTGAATTAGATGGCCAAGTGCGCGATACAGAGGAAAAATTAGAGAATATTGCTTTAATGCTTCCGAATATGTGCGATGCGTCTGTACCTGTAGGGGCCGATGAAAATGACAATCCTGAAATGCGTCGTTGGGGCAAACCAAGAGAATTTGATTTCCCAATTAAAGCTCATTGGGACTTAGGCGAAAGCTTAGACATTTTAGAATGGGAACGAGCCGCTAAAGAGTCTGGGGCACGCTTTACTATTTATAAAGGTTTAGGGGCTCGTTTAGAACGTGCATTGATTAATTTTATGCTTGACCTACATGTGGACAAACAAGGTTATACAGAAATGATGACTCCTTATTTAGTTACTCGTCAGACGATGACTAATACAGGGCAACTTCCTAAATTTGCTGAGGATATGTACAAAGTTGAAGAGGAAGATTATTATCTTATTCCAACAGCTGAAGTAACCTTGACAAATCTACACAGCGGTGAAATTTTAAATGCAGATGAATTACCTAAGTATTATACAGCTTTTACTGCTTGCTTCCGTGCAGAAGCGGGGTCTGCTGGCCGCGATACTCGTGGTCTTATTCGTCAACATCAATTCAATAAAGTGGAAATGGTAAAATTTGCTAATCCAGACACTTCCTTTGATGAGCTTGAAACTTTGACTGATAATGCAGAAGAAGTATTACGTCTATTAGAATTACCACATCGTGTAATCACTCTTTGCACTGGCGATATTGGCTTTGGTTCAGCTAAGACCTATGATGTAGAAGTATGGATGCCAGGACAAGGTTGCTACCGTGAAATCTCTTCTTGCTCCAATATGACTGATTTCCAAGCGCGCCGTGGGAATATTAAATTCCGTCGCGAAGCAAAAGGCAAACCGGAATTTGTACATACTTTAAATGGTTCTGGCCTTGCTGTAGGTCGTACTGTAGCCGCTATTCTTGAAAATAATCAAGAAGCTGATGGTTCTGTACGCATTCCTAAAGCATTACAACCATATATGGGTGGTGTAGAAGTTCTTACTCCAGCTAAATAAGCTGATGAAGAATAATAATTTAATATAATAGTTTAATATAATGCTATGTAGACAATATAGTAATTATTAGTGAAGGAGATCTTATGAAAATCTTTATCGATACTGCTAATTTTGATGAAATTAAAGCAGCCTATGACATGGGCTTTATTGCTGGTGTAACTACCAATCCATCTTTAATTGTTAAAGAAAAACGCGATTTGAAAGAAGTAATTAAACAAATTGCAGCGCTTGTAGAAGGTCCTGTAAGTGCTGAAGTTATTTCTACAACAGCACCAGAAATGGTAGCAGAAGCTCATGAGCTAGTAAAATTAGGCTCCAATGTGGTTATTAAAGTGCCTATGACTGAAGAAGGGTTAAAAGCAGTAGCTATTCTTGCTAAAGAAGGCATCAAGACTAATGTAACTTTAATTTTCAATGCGAACCAAGCTTTATTAGCAGCTCGTGCTGGTGCTAGCTTTGTTAGTCCTTTCGTAGGTCGTATTGATGATATGAGCATGGATGGCATCACTCTTATCGAAGATATTGCTGAAATCTTTATGATTCATGATATTAAATCTGAAATTATCGCTGCTAGCGTGCGCACACCAATGCATATGATTCAATGTGCTAAAGCTGGAGCACATATTGCAACAGTACCATATAAAGTGTTGACTGCCTCACTTAAACATCCACTTACGGATGCTGGGTTAGCTAAATTTTTAGCTGACTGGGAAGCTGCCAATAAATAATTGCCTAAAAATTGATAAGCAAATATAATTGCATATAGCATTTACCAAGGGGCTCAAGCCCGTCGCGTGTAAATGTCTTATTTTAAGGAGGTATAAACAGTGGATAGAACATTAGCATTGGAATTTGTACGTGTAACAGAAGCAGCAGCGCTTCGCAGCGGTCGTTTATTAGGGCGCGGTGAAAAAGATGGAGCCGATCAATTGGCCGTAGACGCTATGCGTCAAACATTTGATACAGTACCAATTTCAGGGACTGTTGTAATTGGGGAAGGTGAAATTGATGAAGCACCTATGCTCTACATCGGTGAAGAAGTAGGGGCTGGCGGCGAATTAGTTGACATTGCTGTTGACCCTATTGAAGGTACAAATCTTATTGCAAAGGGACAAAATGGTGCTATTGCAGTTCTTGCCATTGCCTCTAAAGGTGGTTTGCTCCATGCACCTGATATGTATATGCAAAAACTTTGCGTTGGCCCTCGAGCTAAAGGTGTTATTGATTTAAATGCTAGTGTAGCTGAAAACCTTCGCCGCGTAGCTGAAAAAATGGAACGCGGCATTGATGATTTGACTGTAGTAATGCTTGATCGTCCACGTCATGAACAAATTATGCGCGAATGCCGTGAAGCTGGTGCTCGTATTCGTTTGATTACTGATGGCGATGTAAACCCAGCTATGGAATGTGGTCTTGAAGGCTCTGGTGTTCATATGGTTATTGGTACTGGTGGTGCGCCAGAAGGCGTTCTTGCTGCAGCAGCCCTAAAATGTACCGGTGGCGATATGCAAGCTCGTTTATTACCTGAAAACGAGGCAGAAGTTCGTCGTTGTCATGCCATGGGGATTACTGATTTAAATAAAGTTCTCACCATTGACGATTTAGTTCATGGGGAAGATGTAATTTTCTCTGCTACTGCAATTACAGAAGGAAATATCCTTTCTGGCATTAAATATTTCGCTGGTGGCGCCCGCACTGAATCAGTGGTAATGCGTTATAAAACAGGTACAGTTCGCTTCGTAGATACAATTCATCGCTTAGATAGAAAATTAAAATCTATGAAAGCTAAATAAGTTGTACCATCTATAGGTAACTTATAGTATATGAGTATACAAAGCGGCTCAGAAGAGTAGGATTCTGAGCCGCTTATTTATATGTTATAGTAAATTGAAAAGGATGCTATAGTAAGTTGGAACGAATACTACAGTAAGTTGGAACGCACACTATAGTAAATTGGACCATATGCTACAATAAGCTGGAAAGATATGTTGACAATTGTCTTTTATGTGAATACAAAGTGCTAAATATATTGAGAGAAGTGGGCGTAACTCTTGAAGTGAAGGGTCTATTTATAGTATATTATAGAGTAGGATTTGTATCAGATAATAACAAGATAAAAGCTTGAAATAGATTTGTAGTTGGAGGGAATGTTTTGGAAAAGCTCATTATAAATGGTAAAAAACCGTTGAATGGTCGCGTACGCGTTAGTAGCGCTAAAAATGCGGTATTGCCTATTATTGCAGCCACCATGTTGGCATCTACGCCAAGTCGTTTAGTAGAAGTTCCTCATTTAGAGGATGTGCATACAATTTGTGAGGTTATTTCCTCTTTAGGTGTAAAGGTAAGTCATGAAAATACTGATGAAATCGTATTTGACGCTAGTACCATTACAGCCACTGAAGCCCCTTATGAATTGGTGCGTCGCATGAGAGCCTCTTTCTTGGTTATGGGCCCTTTACTTGCTCGCCGCGGTGAAGCGCGCATCTCTTTACCAGGTGGCTGCGCTATCGGTAGTCGTCCTATTGATTTGCATTTAAAAGCTTTTGAAGCTCTTGGTGCAGTGATTGAAATGGGAGATGGCTATGTATTGGCTACAGCACCTAATGGTCTTAAAGGCACTCAAATTTACCTTGACTTCCCAAGTGTAGGGGCTACAGAGAATATTATCATGGCAGCTTCTATGGCGGAAGGTAAGACTATTATTGAGAATGTGGCTCGCGAGCCAGAAATCGTTGATTTAGTAACTTATTTAAATAGTATGGGCGCTGACATTCGCGGTGCTGGTACTAATGTAATTCGCATCCAAGGTGTTAAGGAATTAAAGGGTGCGACTCATACGGTGATTCCTGACCGCATTGAAGCCGGTACATACTTAATTGCAGCAGCTATGGCTGGCGGCGATGTGTATGTAGAAAATGCCTTATCTGAACATTTAAAACCAGTGGTTGCAAAATTAAAAGAAGCTGGTGTGGCTGTATATGAAGATGTAGATGGCATTCGTGTAGTCTCTGATGGAAAAGTAAAAGCTGTGGACATTAAGACTTTGCCATATCCAGGGTTCCCAACAGATATGCAAGCACAATTTATGGCCTTTACAACAATTGCTGAAGGTACGAGTACCGTTATGGAAACGGTATTTGAAAATCGCTTTATGCATGTGGATGAGCTTAAGAAGATGGGCGCTGAAATTCGCATTGAAGAGCGCCGTGCCATTGTAGATGGTGTGCCTACACTTAAGGGGGCTAAGGTGCGTGCTACAGACCTTCGCGCTGGTGCTGCTTTAGTATGTGCAGGCCTTGCTGCCGAAGGCGTTACGGAAGTAACTCAATTGTCTCATATTGATCGAGGCTATGATAATTTGGTTGGCAAATTAAAAGGGTTAGGTGCTGACATTGTTCGGGTGGACGAGTAAGAAAAAAGTCGACCGTGCTGAAGTGAAGAAAAAACGCGAAGCACGTCGAAAAAAGAGCACACAGCCTATTGCTACGACTACGCCAAGAAGTTCTAAAATGGTAAAAAATAATATCTCTATTTTTGAGCGCATTGCTTTATGGTGGGCTTATGATATTGGTATTGATTTAGGTACAGCTAATGTACTTATTTACGTGAAGGGCAAAGGGGTAGTTCTTGATGAGCCTGGCTATGTAGCGTGGAATTCTCGTACTCATGAAGTTGTCGCGGTTGGTGATGATGCGCGCGTTATGTTAGGGCGCACACCAGAAGAAATCGAAGTCATTCGACCTTTGCAAGATGGTGTCATTACCAATTATGACATGACAGAATTCATGCTCCGTTACTATATTAAAAGTGTCTTGCCTTCTTCATCTCTATTTAAACCGCGTATTGTAGTCTGTGTACCATCGGGCATTACACCGGTGGAAAAGCGTGCTGTTATAGAAGCCGTTCTGCAGACAGGGGCGAGAAAGACAGTTCTGATTGAAGAGCCTTTAGTCGCTGCTTTAGGAACAGGGTTAGATAAGGCTAAATCTGCTGGCGCTATCGTTGTAGATATTGGCGGTGGCACTACTGATATAGCAGTACTCTGCAATACGGGTATCGTAGTAAGTAAATCTCTTCGTATGGGTGGCGATAAATTTGATGAGGCTATCATTGCCTATATTAAACGACGCCGTAAAATGCTTATTGGCCATCGTACGGCTGAGGAGATTAAGATTGCAGTGGGTACTGTAGATCGTAAAGCACCAGTAGAAGAAATTAAGGTGCGTGGGCGCGATATGGTGTCAGGTTTGCCGCAAACTATTACAGTTACTTCTAAGGAAGTGCAATTGGCATTAGAAAAGCCGATTGGCATTATTCTTGAAGGGATTAAGGATATTTTAGAAAAGACGCCACCTGAGTTAGTGGCAGAAATTGCAGACCATGGAATTTTGCTCACCGGTGGTGGGGCTCTTATTAGTGGCCTAGAGCGATTGGTGACGCGCTCCATAGGTGTGGCCGCATACTTAGTAGATAATCCACGTTATTCTGTTATACAGGGCACAGGTCGTGCACTGCAAGAAATGGATAAATTGCAAGATAGTTTAGAAGAATTGCAATAATATATAAACTAAAAATAAATACCATGAAGTGTATTGCAGCTGTAAGCCGAGGCGTTTTACAGGCTAGTGCAAGGGCTTCGTGGTATTTTTATTTTTCTAGTCGTGGTATTTTTTCTAGTCGTGGTATATTTTTTCTAGTTGTGGTAATTTTATTTTTAACTGCTCGTGGTATTTATATTTTAGTTATTCGTAGAATTTTTATCTATTTTATAATAGTTGACATAGAAAAATTGGTAATTTCAAATCACCTTCAGTTTCATGTTATAATATATAGAGTATACTGTTTTGAATAATAAGGAGGCGCTATGACTGGCAAGAAAAAAGCATGGATGGCAACGGCATTAAGTTTAATCATGAGCATGCCTTTGGCGCTAGCTGCAGATGTGACCAATTTAAGAGCATTAAATGAAACGGGACATACGCGCGTTGTATTTGATATGAATGGCTTACCAGACGGATGGAGCTCTATATATAATAATAAAAGTCAACAGGTGAAGATTCATTTGCCTAATACGAGCAATAAGGCCTCCGGCCCAGTGGCGTATAATCGCCGCGATACAGGTGTTTTACGAGGCGTGGCGTTAGATACAAAGGATGAGGATTTAGATGTCACTTTATCAGTGAATCAGTCCGTGCATCACCATATCTTTACACTCACTTCGCCAGATCGCCTCGTGGTGGATTTGTTTACTGATTACAATCAAAAAACGACTCGTAATTTAAGCGATAGAGTAGAGTTTTCTAAGTGGGATACTAGCAGTGAAAATGGACGCTTGAAAGCCTTTGTTGTAGAAGCTAACGCTGATGTACCTATGCGTGTAGGCGATGCAGGAGCAGCGGGAAAAGTCCTGGAGAATGTACAATCTCCTTATGTAGTGGCTATTGGATTAAAAAAAGCCACTAATGAGCGTACTACTAACCAAGTAAAGGCGAATAAAGCAAATGAAGTAGCGGCGCAGTGGGAGCCTAAATCACAAGTAAAATATGTACCAGGCAAGGGATATAGCATTAACTTTACGACGCCGATTATAGAAGTTAAAACTGCCAAGGACCAATTTACCATTAGTGGCGTAAACCGTGAGCGACAGGAGAATGAATTGCTCCTATACACTTCCAATTTCGGCAAATCTACCCATACTAATATATACGGTCAAGAAGTGACGATTAAAAATGATAAGGTAGTAGCCAAGACTGTTAATGATTCTGCTTTGCCTAAAGGGGCTATTGTATTGTCTGGTCATGGCACGATGGCTAAGGAATTAGAACAATTAAAGGTGGGTGACACCGTTACGATTGCTTTACAACCTGAAGTAGCTAAGATTAGTAATCGCGCAGCTGTTGTGTTTGAAGGGGGACAGAAGATTCTCGTTCGTGGCAATAGTTTAGGCATTGATGATGGCCGTCTCGGTGGGCGTAGTTTCCTTGGTGTTGATTCTAGTGGTCGCCTCATTGTGCTTGTTGTAGATAATAGCAAAGGCTTATCTGCTGGTGTGAGCACTGATGAAGGGGCGCATATGCTTAAGGAATTAGGTGCAGTAGATGGCATTGAATTAACAGGACAAGATTCAGTGGATATGTATAGCAATGAGTACTTACATATAGGGGCGCCTGGTACACCTAAAAAATATGAGCAAATTTTAGTATTAGGTTAAAAAGTGGTACTGGAAAAGGAAAAATATTTTATTTTAAATTATCAAAATAATTTGTTTCATGTTATAATAGGTTTATCACCTCTTAGCATGAGAGGTTTTTAAGGAGGGATAAACATGAAAAAATATATGAAATATACACTCATGACAATGCTTGCAACGGTAATGATGGCGGGCTTTGTATTTACGGCTTCAGCAGCTGCTGTCAATCAAGAGTCCGTATTGACCGGCAAAGTTGTATCGACTGTGGCCGTAGGTTCTGCAGTAAAACAAGGTGATGTTCTCGTGAGCATCCAATCGTTAACAGGTCCTATGCCAGCGGCACGTGCTACTGTAGATGGTGTTGTTTCTTCAGTATCTGTACATGAAGGCGACCAAATTAAACAAGCCCAAGTCGTTGCAGTAGTTAACGGTAATTAGAAGGGAGATATGAATGAAGTTATTTCGTTCATCGCGCCGGTATAAGAAAGGTGTACTGGCGCTTTTCTTATTTAGCGCCTTAAGCATTTTGCCTTATGGCGGACAGGCCATTGACTTTTTGCCTGTTAATGAAGTGCGTACAGGCATGGAAGGTCATGCCGACACCGTAGTAGAGGGTAGCGATATTGCTAGCTTCAATGTAAAAGTCTTAGGCGTTATGAAGGATCGTGGCCCATCAGGCGATTTGATTTTAGCTAAATTCTCTGGCCCGGTCATCGATGAGACTGGTGGTATCGTTCATGGTATGAGTGGCAGCCCCGTATATATTAACAATAAACTAGTTGGTGCTGTAGCCTATGGCTGGGGCTTTGCTGATAGTACGATTGGCATGATAACCCCAATTCAGGACATGGTAAAGCTATGGAATATTCCTTATGAACAAAATGTAGCCAATCCTTGGAAGGATAGCCATTTAATTCCTTTAGGGACACCACTTATGGCCTATGGTTTTGATGCCAATGCCTTAAGCTTTATGAAGGATAAATTGCCAGAATACCAATACAGTACTTATGATACAGCCGCTGCTGATGGTGATGATACACCTAAGCCATTAAAGGCTGGTGGTTCTGTGGCAGCTTTATTAGTCGATGGTGATTTAAAACTGGGTGCTATTGGCACAGTGACTTATGTAGATGATGATCATTTAGTAGCTTTTGGGCATCCATTTTTAAAGCGTGGCTCTGTGGGCTACTTCATGCATAATGCATCTATCTTTACAGTGGTAAAGAGCGTAGACTCTGGTTTTAAGCTAGGTTCTATGGGCGCTGAAGTAGGCGCTGTTACTGAAGATCGTGGCGCTGGCATTGCTGGTAAGACGGGGCAGTTTATGAGCGGCATTCCTATGGCTATTACTATTCGCGACTTAGATATGAACCGCGAAAAAGTAGCCGCTGTTAAAATCGTAGATGCCAATGAATTGAGCCCTACCTTAGCGGCCACATCTGTATATAGTTTCTTAAATAAAACCTTAGACCGCAATGGCGAAGGAACGGCTACAGTAGCCGTTAAAATTCAGCCGCGCAATGGAGAGATTCCTCCATTGGAGCGCACGAATATGTTCTACTCTTCTGAGTCCATTGGTGTAAAAAGTGTCGATGAATTTTACAATATTGTCGATGTGTTAATGAATAATCGCTTTATTAATTATGATATTGCTAGCATTGAAGTGGAAGCGGATGTAACAAAAACACCGCGAACGGCCCTTATTAAAGATGCAAGTTTAACGCCAGGTGTAGCATCGCCTGGAGATACGATTGTTATTGTAGTGACTTTGCAACCATTTAGAGGGGAAGAAGTTAAGAAGGAAATTTTTTATACAATTCCTAAAGATCAACCATTAGGTAAGGCCACTCTTGAAGTGCGTGGTGGGGGCGTTGTGCCATTGCCATATTTATTGGAAAAGCAAAAATATAATTTAACTGATGAGATTATTCGTCGCTTAAAAACATATAAGGATTTTGATGAGTTTTATAAGGAATTGCGCAAGGCCGATACCAATAATCAGATTGTAGTTGAGATCTTAGAAGACGGTATTAGCATGGTAGATTCTGGTGATGGTGAAACGGTTAAGAAAGCAAAACTTGAGAATGTGGAAGACAATCCAATTCCAGGCACAGTAGCTAAGCCTAAGACTAAGGGGAATTTACCAGGTGTAGATCCTGATGACGATGATAAAGAGCATTATACGGCTAAAATTGACACTGAATATGTAATTCGTGGTGATGGTCAGTTTGTTCTTAACATTATGTTGCCAGCTGAGCGAGATAAAGTGAAAGAAAAAATGGCAAAAGCTCAGGCTAAAGAAAAAGCTAAGGAAGAGCAAGCTAAGAAAGAAGCGGCTAAAAAAGATGTAAAAGATTCAAAAGACTCAAAAAATTCGAAAGATTTAAAGGAGTCAGAGGATTTAAAAGACTCAAAGGATTCAGAGGGATTTAAAAATTCAGAGAATTCAAAAGAGGCAACTGTAAAAAATGATGCAAATAATCAAAATATTGCAAATGAATCTCAAGATGAGCCATCCGAATCAGAGCCTGCTAAGTAATTAAATAGAAATTTATATAATTAATAAGAGACCTTACTTTATGATTTTCATGAAGTAAGGTTTTTTTATAAAAAAATCCTTATAATTCCTTGTGGTACTGATGACAAGGGATAGGGTTTTGTGCTAAAATGAGGGGTAGTATTTGTACATATTATAAATCATTTTTATTGACCTATAGGACGATTTATTAATAGTGATTTCATAAATTGGTAATAATTATAGTGTACATTTAAATGTAGATTATCTATGAGGAATTATTGAGGAGGACTGGCTTTGCGTTTCTTAGAAGCTATTGGCCGTTTTGTAATACTTTGTCTAGCTCGCTGTGGTGAAGCGACCATATTAATTGGACAAACAATTAGACAGATGAAACATGCTAATTGGCGACATATCGTGTATCAAATGGCTCATTTAGGGGTTGATTCACTACCCATCATAAGTTTGACCTTACTGTTTGCAGGGGCTGTAATGACGCTGCAAATTACTGATATTTTAATTCGCTATGGCGCTCAAGGTACAGTTGGTGGCATTATGGCTATAGCTATGGGTCGTGAATTAGGACCGGTGCTCGTTGGGGTTGTATTAGCAGGTCGTGTAGGGGCTGCTATTACAGCTGAGTTGGGTACTATGAAGGTAACCGAACAAATTGATGCTTTAAAAGTTATGGCTGTAAATCCTATTGGATATCTAGTAGTACCTCGCATGATTGCTTGTATGATTATGGTGCCAATCTTAGCTTTATATGGTGTACTCATCGGCATTGGTGGTGGCTATGTAGTGGCTACTGTAGTGAAAGGCTTAGCCGGGGCTACTTATACCGATTCCATTCAACTATTTGCAGTGACAAGTGATTTGACCTTTGGTTTGATTAAATCTAGCGTGTTTGGCGCCGTTATTGCGTTGGTAGGTTCTTATAAGGGCATGTATACTAAAATGGGCGCTGCAGCAGTAGGGAATTCCACTACGAGTTCTGTAGTGACGAGTATTATTTTAGTCTTTGTATTAAATTATTTCTTATCGGTATTATTATATTAAGCTAATAGATAGATAGCATAATAAGTGTTGAGGAAATAGATTGATGATAGAGTTAAAAGATGTGGTAGTAGCCTATGAAGATCGGGTTATTTTAGACCATGTAGATTTGACAATTGAAAATGGAGAGACCCTAGTAGTGCTCGGTGGCAGTGGGGCAGGTAAAAGTACAATTTTACGCTTAGTCATTGGCTTACAACGGCCTAATAGTGGTCAAATCCTAGTAGATGGTGTAGATGTTGTTGGTTTAGGGGAAGATGAATTTAACAAAGTGCGCGAAAAAATGGGCATGGTCTTCCAGTATTCCGCTCTATTTGATTCCATGACAGTGGGCGAAAATGTAGCATTTGGTTTACGTCAACATACAGAGTTAACTTCCAAAGAAATTAAAGATATTGTAGCAGAGAAGTTAGAACTTGTAGGTCTACCTGGTACAGAGACATATATGCCTAGTGAATTGTCAGGGGGCATGAAAAAGCGAATTAGCTTGGCGCGCGCTATTGCTTTAAATCCAAGCATTATATTATATGATGAACCGACGTCAGGACTGGATCCTATTACGTCAGGAACAATTAGTAAATTAATTCGGGGCATGCAAAAGCATTTAAATTGCACGTCCATTGTAGTAACACATGATATGCAATCTGCTTTTTATGTAGCAGATCGCATTGCATTATTAGATAAAGGTAAGTTTGTAGAAGTATCAACTGCAGAAGAATTTAAGAAATCCAAGAACCCCGTAGTACAACAATTTATTCACGGTGGGGATGAATTGGACGTAGTAGATGGGGGGACAAGAGGATGAAATGGTCAACAGAGGCCAAAGTAGGGCTTTTTACTATATTGGGAATAGCTCTCTTTGCAGCTTGTGTTATATTTTTAGGTCGACTGGAGTTATTTCAGCCGCCGCAAATGAAAATTCACGGTGAGTTTCAATCTGTCACAGGCTTGAAGACGGGCAATCAAATTAAGTATTCAGGTGTTGCTGTAGGTCGTGTAACAGACATGGAAGTAACGTCTAAAGGCGTTACCTTGACAATGGAAATTGCTGAGGATACGGAGATTCCTGATGACTCAGAATTCGCCTTATCCAATGATGGCATTTTAGGTGATAAATTTATACAAGTTACTCCGGGTCGGTCAAAAACTTTCTTAAAAGATGGCGACACAGTATATGGAGATGGACAAAGTGAAATTGACAAAACCATGAAGCAAGCAACTGAGCTCATGGCGGAAGCCAATAAAACATTGGAATCCATTAATCATATTATTGGCGATGGGCAAACTCAAAATTCACTTAAAAATGCACTGCGCACTACAGAGGTGATTGCCAATAATACAGCGAGTTTAACAGGCCAAATGAATGCCATGTTAGCTGACAATCAAGGAAATTTACAAGCTATTACATCAAATATGGTAAATATTACGCGCAATATGGACGATATTACAACTCAATTTGATGCGTCCTTAAACCAGTTTAATAGCGATGGACAAGCAGGCAATGAAATGCGTGCTATTGTTGACAATTTGCGCACTACAACTGATAGTCTCAATCGCATGGCCACTTCAATGGAAGGGGTCGTAACAGATCCACAAAGTAGTCAAGATATTAAAGAAACTTTGCATAATACCGCACAGTTGACTACTAAATTAAATCGTCTAACAGGCGGAGACGTGGAAGGTCGGGACTCTGGAAAAAAGCTCCCTTTTAAGGTAGACTCTGGTTTAGAGCTGCTTTATAATACAACTGATAAGGATATGGCAGTAAATGGCGATATTCGATTCTTTGCAGGTAAGCATTTGTTAACATTAGGCGCTACACAACTAGGTGATGGTAGTCACTTAGAGCTTACATATGGACAAATGTTGGCTAATAAATTTATGTTGCGCGGCGGTATTTTTGACGGCGATGTGGGCGTAGGCTTTGACTATGGCTTAGGCGGTCCTATTTCCTTATCCGCTGCTGTGATGGATGTAAATGACTATCGCTACCGAATTCGTAGCGAAGTGCGTTTAACTGATGATATGTATATGATTGCTCAAATTATCCGCCCTATGAGTGCAGAAAATGGTGGTAATTATTTCGGGCTTAGAAAAGCATTTTAGTTTTGGAGGTAAAAAGCATGATAAATAAAAAAGCACTTTCTTTAGCCGTAGTATTAGCTTTAACGACTACTGGGGTATGGGCGGCTAGTCCTATGACAGATGATTCAAAAGATGCAAAACTTACTAAATTTCAACAAGCAGCTCTTGTGACAACACAAGAAGCTGTAGCTAATAAAATTTCTACTGATCAAGAAGTGGGAAGTAAAGTATCTTTAAACTTGCCTCGTACAGTAGAATTAGCGTTAACTAATAACCGCAGTGTACGTCAATCTGAATGGCAATATGAAGCAGCTAAGGCGCAGGTAGGTGTAGCAGCTGCTGCTAAGAACCCTACGGTATCTTACTCTTACAGCGGTGGTCGCGGTAGCTCCACTAACTCCTTGACTGGTAATAGTGTAGTTGGCGAATCTGCATCTAATACATTTAGTTTAGCTGTACCGATTTATACTGGTGGCAAAGCTGAGGCTGCTATTGATTCAGCACGTTATTCTCGTGAAGGCTATAATGCAGCTCTAGAAGTGGCGCGTCAAAGTGCGAAATTAACAGCTGCTACTAATTATTATTCTTTAATTATGGCTCGCAATAAAGTAGATATTGCAGAGCAATCTGTTAAGGATTATGATGGACATTTAACAAATGTTAACCAACAATACAATGTAGGGATTGTGGCGAAGTCTGATGTGCTTTCGTCTGAAACCTCTTTGGCTAATGCTCGTACATCCTTGGTAGAGGCACAAAATTCTGCCAACTTAGCAGAAGCTACTTTAAATAACTCCATTGGCTTGCCAGTTAATACGTCTGTAGCTACAGCAGATTCTTCGCTTGGTTATACACCTTATGATGTAACCTTACAAGATGCACAAGCTTATGCTGTACTTCATCGTGCAGACTTAGTTCAAACAACTATGGCTGTAAAAGCATATGAAGAGCAAGTAAAATCAGCTAAAGCTGGCTATATGCCTACTTTAAGTGCTACAGCGAGTCAGGCTTGGTCTGGTGATGATTGGGGTGGCACTGACAATGACAATTGGCGTATTGGTGCAGCTGTGTCCTGGGACTTATGGGACGGCGGTGCTACTAGCGAAGGTGTAAAAGTGGCTAAGGCTAATTTAGAAAAAGCTAAAGAAGCCAATTATGCTATGATGGATTCTGTAAATCTTGGTGTTCGTCAAGCGTACTTAAATATGAAGTCTGCGGAACAAACTATTGAAAGCACACGTACAGCTGTAGCGTCTGGTCAAGAAAGCTTCCGTATTGCTACTCTTCGTTACCGTGCTGGCGTAGGTACTAACCTTGATGTACTTGATGCGGAAACAGCCCTTGAAACTGCGCGCAATAATTACGTAGATGCTTTATTTAACTATAATATTGCCGTAGCTACTTTGGAAAATGCTATGGGTGTGCCTCTTGAAACTCCAATTGGCGGTGGTGCGGCTTTAGTAAATGAAGCACAAGCAAGTGCTCAATTATCTAATTTAGTACAAAATGCAGCAACAAAGACTAAATAAGAAAAAAGTAGTAAAATAGAAGTGAAGTATATAATTTTACCCCTGCGCTAGTTAGTATAGGGCATGGGTAGTCCTAGGTATGTAAGTTCAGTGTAGTGAGTGTGTGAGGAGTTGAGTTGGCGTATGACAAAAGGGCAACGTAGAAGCTTAGTCGCCTTAGCTGTAGCGGCCACCCTGTTTGGGGGCGCTCAATTAATGCGACCAATAGGCGAGCAATATGTAGGTCCTATGGTAAATGAACAACTAAATACAGCAATCAATGGCACTGCTACATACAATAATTTTGAAATTGGTTGGGACGGATCAGTTCACATTAAGGATCTCACAATACGCGATGCTAAAGGTGCTACAGTGGCAGATGTGCCAGAAACTGAAGTTACGCTCGATGTAGTGGAAGCCTTAAAAATGCCATTCACTAATGCATCAGCCTTGCACTTAATTCGCAGTGTGACTTTGAAATCGCCAACTATCCATGCTATAGAGCAAAGTGATAATTCCTGGAATATTACCTCCTTGATAAAGGAAAAAGAATCTGACAGTGAAATGGATTTTCGCGGTTATATATCAGTAGATGAAGGGAAGGCCTATATAGACTGGCTAAATGGTCGTAAAACAGTAGTTGATGCCATTGATGGTACAGTTAAGCTAGGGGACTATCCAAAGCTTGATGGTGCTGTTACGGCTAATATTGATGGACAGGCTGTTACCGTTCGCGGCTCTTATAGCAATGACGTTAATGCTGATTTTAACATGTATATTGACGCCGATCGCTTGAGCTTACAATACGGCAATGATTTTATCCCTGCCAATGTGCAGGCTAAGATTTTAGGCGGCGACTTAAAACAAGTGGCCCTTACCATTAAGCGCAGTGATGGTCAATATAGCTTTGAAGGCGGCTTTGATATTGATGGACTTCAAGCTGATTATGCGAATGCAACCGTTAGCGATTCACCATTTGCCATTCGTGGCGCTGGTGCCCATGTGACTTTAGACGGTACTAACATTAATGTAACCAATGCTAAAGCAGCCGTTAATGGTCAACAGTTCTTTGGATTTGGCACTGTTAATATTGAAAATACAGATAATCCTGATTTAAATCTAACTATTAGTGGTACTCAAATTGAAGTAGATAAGCTCATGCCTATGGGCGCTACTGGTTTAGTTGGTGGGACTGTACACATTACAGGTCCAGTCGATTCATTTACCGCTACTGGCAGTGTAGAAGCGCGTAATGTAAATTATGATGGTCTCGTAGTTGAAGATGGTAGCACGAATTTTACATATGAAAATGATGTAGTTAATTTGGCAGATATTTCTTTACATCTCAATGGCGGCACGGCTACAGGGCGTGCAAATTACAATCTAAAGAGTGAAGACTATGAAGTGGCCTTAGTGGGAACTGATGTTCCATTAGGACTTATTGGGCAGGCGCTTAATGAACCGATTTATGGCACTGTAAGTGGTCAAGCCTATGTGAAAGGCAATGCTCAAAATAGCAATCCAACTCTCACGGCGGTGTTTGAAGGCTCAAATATAGGCTATGATTCCTTAGAGCTTGATACAGTGGCCGGCCAAATTGATGGAGCTGATGGTACTTATGCTATTAAATACTTAAACGGCACTGTTGGGGAGGGGAAGTTTACTGCCTATGGCGTAGCTACTGCAGATACAATTGCTTTGCAAGTAAGTGGCAAAGATATTCCATTACATATGCTGAGTTCCTATGTTGGTCAGCCTATGGAAGGGACGGCTACTGTAGATGGAACCATTGAAGGGGCATTGTCAAATCCTACTGCTCATCTTCAAGTGGCCTCGGATGGTGGTCGCGTAGCAGGCATTCGCTTTGATAATACCTATTTAGATGTAAGTCTAGAAAATCAGGTAGCGACTATAAATAAAGGGTTCTTGCAAGATGGCCATGGCTATTATGACCTTAGTGGGACGGCAGAGCTCAATGGTAGCAAGAATTTAAATTTAGATGTTGTGGCAGAAACTGTTCGCATTGAAAGTATTGCTCCGCTTGTAACGGATACGAAAATTACAGGTTGGTTATCCTTGCACAGTAAGGTTAGTGGCACTATGGACAGTCCGATAGTGCGCGGCTTTGTTCATGCTTGGGATGGCTCTGTAGCCGGTAAGTTGTATAGCGATGTACACTTTGGATTCCGCTATGCTGATAATTTCTTAGGCGTTCGAGACTTAGTGGCGAAGGCTTATGGTGCCACTTTCTATGGACAGGGGAAAATGGTCAATAATGAACTGGACTTTTCCTTCTTTGGGGACGCCATTTACTTGAGACCTTGGCTTAAAGACTATGCTGATGTATCAGGCTACATGACTGTAGAAGGTACGGTAAAGGGCAATCTAGACAAACCTATTTTAGAAGCTACTGTAGGGTCTAATGCTGTTACCGTAAATGGAATGGCGCTAAAAAATATTCGCGGCAATATGTATGTTGATCCAACTGTATTAAACTTACAAAAGCTAAGTTTTGATGAAGGCGAATCCGGTCATTTTATGATTGATGGCGGTATGACATTAGATGGCCAGCAGCGCTTATTTGGTTATGCCACTATTGAAAATGGCAATTTAAGTAATTTCTTGAGATTATCTAAATCTTCCATAGAAAATATGACAGGCGCCATCAATGGTCGCCTAGATATTGGTGGCACCTTAAATAATCCTGATCTAGCTTTAAAGGGAACTATCGATAATATAGCAGTAGGTGACACCCTTTGGGGTACCGCTGTAGTGGATATAGGCTTTGAAGATAAGAAAATAACTATTCATCAAGGTGAATTACCTATTGGTAATGGTATTATTGCAGCAGCTGGTACAGCTGATTTAAATGGGGATTCTAATATTCAGATAGCGGCCAATAATGTAGCACTATCTTATGTAACACCATTGTTTAAAAATCAGGTGGCACTGGATGGTAATTTACATTTAATGGCTAATGTTACCGGTAAGACGTTAAATCCTCATGTAGAATTATCTACGGAGATTGTTAATGCTAACTATAATGGCGTTGCCCTTGACCGCGTATATGCTATGGCTACAATGGATGATAAAGTAATTCATGTACAGCAGTTAGTGGGACAGCGCGGCGAATATAAGGCGCGCATCAGTGGTGATATGCCATTGGCGGCTATTTATACATCTGGTTATTTGCCACCAGGCGATAAATCTGCCATGGACTTAACTTTGGATGTCAATGAAGCTGACTTAGCTGTATTGCCATTAATGACACCGATGATTACAGAAGGGATTGGACCTTTACAAGGTTCAGTTCACATTACGGGAACCTATGATCAGCCAGAAGTTAATGGCATGATTAGTGTGAAGGATGGTACAATCCACTTTAGAGATGTGAAAAAAGATTTAACTGGCGTATTTACACAGCTAATCTTTAAGGGCCAACAATTAGAAATCATTGGTGGTGCGACTATGGGGAAAGGCAATATGGGCCTTTCAGGCAAGGTTAATTGGCAAGGTACAAGTCTTACTGATTATAGTGCAGTGGCACAATTTAATGGCTTAGAGGTAGACAGTGATTATTTCTCAGGTCCTTTAAATGGTGAAATAGGTATCTTAAATAAAGAAGGCCTTCCAACTGTAGCAGGACATATTGATTTAGAGAAAAATACTATTGCCATTCCATTGAGCTTGACCTCCTCAGAAGGAGGCGACCCAATAGGCCTTGATGTGACTGTCAATGTGGGAAAGAAAGTGCGTTTATATAGCGCAGGCCTGTATGATATTATCTTAGGTGGCGGCGCTCATATTGGAGGCACAACAACTCGTCCAGATATTGATGGTGGATTTGAAGTTAAAGAAGGTACGCTTAAGTACTTAAATAATACCTTTAAAATTACTACAGCTAAGGCTGACTTTGTATATGGTACATTCATGCCAATTCTTCATGCTGAGGCAGTGGCTAGAGTGCAGTCTTACAAGATAAATCTAGAGGTCAATGGACCAGTTGAACAGATGGACCTTCGCTTGACTTCTGAACCGCATTTAGAAGAGCGTCAGATTATTTCGCTCTTAACCTTTGGTTACAGCAATGGTAATGACTCTAGTTTATCCTCTGATGATGCTAGTGCATTATTAGCGGCTGGCGTGCGCTCTGCTTTATCTGGTTATATTGAAGGTACTTTGAAGAATAATTTGGGCCTTGATCGCATTAATATTACATCGGGCTCGCTGGATCCAAATGAAGATCCAAACTCTTCTACTAATGGGTATTACAATATTGAGATTGGTAAGTATTTATTGCCAAATCTGATGGTAACCTATAGCCAGGGGTTAAATAATGATATTCAATCCTATGGTATTCAGTACGATATTAATAGTCACTTTAGCGTTAGTGGTTGGATGAACAGTAATGATCACTCTTACATTGGTGCACAGTGGCAATCTGAGTTCTAAAGAATAGATAAGAAAGGAGGGCTGCTGATGCTAGATTCATATTTATCAGAGCTTGAAAAAATTGAATTGCTTAGCTTAGAAGACGAACGGGCTTTATGGGAAGCCTTTCGTGGTGCAGATGATGAATCGGCTCGCACAGCCCTCATTGAGCATTATCAGCCTTTAGTATTTCGTGAAGCCATGAATTATCGCAATTCTGTTACGGATGTAATGGACTGTGTTCAAGAGGGGACAGTCGGTTTAATCGAAGCCGTAGAGCGATTTGATTACACTAAGGGCGTAGCATTTTCGCTCTATGCAGTGCATCGCATTCGCGGTCGTATCTTAGACTTTCTTCGCAAAGAAGGTAAAGGCGGTATTCTTTGGACAAATCCTAATGAAGAGGAAGAAGACTGGTGGGAACAATTACCTGATGAAGGGCCTTCTATTGAAAATCGTGTGGAAACACAGGCCTTTCAAGCCGTTGTTAATGAGGCAATTGGTCGTTTACCGAGTAATGAGCGCCATGTAATGGAGCAAGTGTATTTAGAAGACCGCACCATTGCATCGGTGGCAGGTGAACTCTCGACGAGTAATAGTTATATTCATCGCTTGCATCGTCAGGGCATAAAGCGTTTGCGCGGCATGCTGAGTCGAACTAAAAATATTTGGAATGAATAAAACTGTTTATTTATAAAAATAGTCAGCTTAGATATGTGGAAGTATCTAAGCTGGCTTTTTTGTTTTTTATTTAACGAAATATGTAAAAATTTAATAAAATATTTTAAACTCTACATGAAATTGAAACAAATTGTTAATAAAAACCTTGCAGTATGCTATAATAATAACGATTTAGTTGCTTTTATGAGTTCACAAATCCTTTCGTACTAACGATTATATAGTTAGGAAAGGAGGCCGTTATGAATCAAACAAGTAAATCAATGGAAAAAAAGATTCGCTCTGTAAAGACTTGGCTTGATAAAGCTGAACAAGCGTATGCTGATGATTCCACTGCAAAAGGGCAGTTGCAATTGATGCTAGCAAAGGCAGAGATGCAGCATTTAGATGAGCAGCAAGATTCTACAAAACGCTATAAATTATTTTTTATAGGCGCTGTATTACTTGCTCTTTTAGTAGTCCTTGGTGTATATTTTATTAATACCTTGGATAATAAGCCGGCGGGACAACCAACGGATATGGAATTTAATACAACCATTCATAATACCAATGGTATAGGAAATACTCCGAATCCGGCAGGAACTACTAGCGGTACATCAAATGTAAAGCCGACCATAGGTCCTGGTGCAGGGATGGGTATGGATGATTCGCAGCATGGCAATCAACATACGGTGCAGCCATTGCCTGATGGCAGCAAGGTAAATACCTCAGATTCAGTCAATGCAACTAGTTCTGATGAGGTACAGACTGTTCAATTTAGTGCGGCTGGCGGAGCATCAGAGATGAATCCAGGCGAAGCTAGTGCATCTACTAGTGGCCAAGATTATACGACTCAGACGGCTCCTCAAAATGAAAAGGAGGACACTATAGCAGAACCCGTTATAAGCAACTCGCAGATTCAAGAGGCTGTACGTGAGGGGGGACGAAGCTTACGAGGTCAATAAAAGGGATTCAAGTTTCTTTTACATATTATAAAACCAACACAGTATCTAGGAGGAATTTTTAAATGACAAACAAACGAGCCTATAAGAAGTTTTTGGCTGTAGCTGTATTGACGGCTCTAGGCAGCACCACAGTATGGGCTGCTGATGTAACAACTACAAGCACCACAGAGGCAACAAGTGCGACGGCAGTTAGTGCATCTGATATTTCTACCAGCAATATTCAAACTACAGTGACTACACCAGTTGCTGAAACACCAGAGGATGCAGCCGCACAAGATGCGATTAGTGCAGCTCGTGGTGGCATTGAAGAAGCTCAAAAATCTGACGAAATGGAAGCAAAACGTCAAGAGCTCGATAACTCTTCCTTGGCCACACAAAATAAAGACGTATTAATGGTAGCTAAAGGGGAAGGTGCTAAATTAGAACAGCAACAAGCAGCAGGTATGCAACAAGCTGTTAACACTCCAGATGCTCGTTATTTTTCTGGTGTAACTGATGAAGCATTACAACCATATGTAGGTAAAATTATGACAGGCTTCACTGTAGAAGGTTTGCCTGCTAGCGTACAAGATGAATACGTAGCACTTTTAAAGAGTCACGTAGGGGATCAATTGACTGTTGAAGCTATCCATGCTGATATTGCAGCGCTTGGTGCATCTGGTTATTTATCTGAAATTAATCCTGTGATTACAGAAGTGCCAGAAGGGGTAAAAGTAGCGTATAAAGTGACTATTAACCCTGTTGTGCGTTCCGTTCAATTTGAAGGTAATACTGTTTACAGCAGTGAAATGTTAACTAATTACTTAAATGTGCAACCTAATACAGTGCTCAACACTGTACAAGTAGGGGAGCGTATTCAAGGGATTAATGCAGCATACAATCGCGATGGCTATATTTTAGCTCGTTTAAATGATCTTAATGTTGACCAAGATGGCGTATTACATATCTCTATTACTGAAGGTATTGTAGAAGACATTGTGCCTCATGGTAACAAGAAAACTAAAGACTATGTTATTTTGCGCGAATTCAATCAAAAGAAAGGCCAACCTTTCAATAAATTCCTCGTTCGTCGCTCTGTAGAAAAAGTGTACAACTTAGGCTATTTTGACGATGTAAACGTGCGTTTATTAGAAGGTTCTACACCAGATAAAGTAGTCATTGAAATTGACGTATTAGAACATAAAACTGGTACGATTACATTAGGTGCTGGTTATTCTGATTCTGACGGCTTCGTAGGTATCGTTGAAGTTGGGGAAGAAAACTTGCGCGGTACAGGCGATAAAATTAAAGTACACTGGGAATTCGGTGGTACAGCAGGTTACAAAAACTACTCTGTATCCTACTTGCGTCCTTGGATCGATGACAAGGCTACTTCTCTTGGCGTAACTATTTTTGACCGCGAAGATACGTATACAGATTACAACTCTGATGGTGATGAAATTTCCGAATATGTTAAGACTCAAAAAGGCTTTAATATTTCCTTAGGCCGTCAAACTGGTGAATACACTCGTGACTACTTAACATTAGAATCCCGCAAAGACGGTTGGAAATTCGATGAAGATGAAAATAGTGGTTACAACTATGCTGCTGGCGCTGGTGTAGGTCCAAAAACACAAGAAGAAGCAGATAG
Organism: uncultured Veillonella sp.; assembly: GCF_900545795.1. Taxonomy (GTDB): domain Bacteria; phylum Bacillota; class Negativicutes; order Veillonellales; family Veillonellaceae; genus Veillonella_A. Next base: position 31,857 of record NZ_URAR01000006.1, on the reverse strand, counting down.
ATTCCCTGGTTACTCTTGGGATAATGGAAAGTATGACTTTGCTGGTGATAACTACATCGACAACAACTTCGGTCGTACCAATAGTATTACTTGGCAAAAAGTATATGATTCCCGCGATAATATTTACGATCCAAAACGTGGTAAACGTATTTCCGCTACTGTACAATGGGCTGGTCATGGCTTAGGCGGTGACTTTGACTTCTACAAATTCACTGGTGAATATCGTAACTATAAACAAATCGGTAATAACCAAGTTATCGCCTTCCGTGGCCGCATTGGCTGGGCACAAGGGGATGTACCATATAGCGCCTTATACACATTAGGTGGCGCTGATACGCTTCGTGGTTTTGAAGATGATCAATTCCGCGGTAAGAAGATGTATAATGCAACGCTTGAATATCGCGTGCCAATCTTCAATAAAGTAACAGGCGTACTCTTCACTGATATGGGTGATGCTTGGGATGCACCACATGTAACTTGGTATGATGATGATAAATCCTTCAACATCTCTGTAGGTGCTGGTGTTCGTATTTCCACACCGATCGGACCAATCCGCTTAGACTATGGTGTAAGCAAAGATGATAAGAAATTCCACTTCAGCTTTGGTGGTCAATTCTAATTATGAAAAAATTAGAGCTCAAGTTAGGGGCGGCTATGTGCATAGCCGCCATGACTTTGTCAGTGGCTTCGGCTGAATCGATTCAAAAGGTTAATGTAACCTTAGCTAGTTCGTCGTATGCATTGCCACCAGCTTTAGCTCGGCGCATGAGCGCAGCTATTGAAATAGCCGCTCAGAAAATTTATGTAGGTACCGATAGTGAAACTGTGGCAGCGAATCGCGATACTTATGATAAAGTGACTGTCGATATTATCGACCGCATTTTATATGGCTATACAGTAGAATCTTTACAGATGAATCCAGGGGCTACTAGTGAATTGATGGTGGCCTTACGCCCTTATGGCAAAGTGGTACAAAAAGTAGATACGACCATATCGTATGGCAATTTATCACCTGTAGCACAGGAGCTCGTAGCCAAAGATGCAGCCTTTGTAACAGGACGCATTGAGCAGATTTTACTCGGTGCTCCCTTAGATTCTTTGGAATGGGCTAATACTATAACAAGCCAATTAGTTCGCAATGAGCTAGGAGGTGCTTTGCCTGAGTTTATTCCGCAAGTGGATATTAAGCCAGGGGAAACAACGAAGGCTACCATTTATTTAATCCCTCAGGGAGCGGTAGTGCGTCATAGTTCTACGGAGATTTCGTCTAATACGTTGCCTACATCAGTCTTTTTCTCTACTAAAGACTATTTCGATACATATTTGGCTAATTTAGAAGGCGTGCCAGTATCTTTTATAGGACGTCATGAGCAAGATATACTTCAGAGTATTCAAACTCGTTTAGATGAAAGCCGTGCGTCAACTCGATTTAATATTAGTATGACGCCAAAGCTTCAATTGGGTACAGATTTAGTACTTCATATTCAAGCCGATTCGTCCCGTTATATTATGCGTGGTGAAGCTTATTTAGATACGGGAAATACTAAAGACCATAATGTGGGCTTTAAATTTTTCACCGGCTTTAAACAGGGGCGTCAAGACTGGTATTTGGAGACGAATTTTTATCCTGATACGTATAAGTGGAGCTTTTATCCGTCCTATGCCTATCATATAACGCCGGATACAACTGTAGGCTATCAATACAATATATCCGACCATTATAGTCGTTTGTGGATTCGTCAAACCATTGGCGATAAATGGCATATTCGGGCGCAACGAGACTTTAATATTGATCGCAATGAATTTGGTCTTGCCTATGATGTGAACAATTATTTAGCGGTTGAATATGTAATTGACGATGACAATAAATGGATTCGTCTTATAGGGTATTTATAAGAATTTGTTCATAGCAATATGAACAGATGTACATATAATTCATAAGTGCATGAATTAATTAAAGGAAAGAAGGTTATTTTATTATGATGCGTTTTATCAATAATAAAAAGAATGTTAAGATTGTTTCTTTTGTAGTAGCAGTGATTTTCTTGCTCGGTATTGGTGCTATTGCGTACCAACAAATGGCGGTGCCTACTATGGCAGCGAATAACAGCAATATTGGTGTAGTCGATACTAGCAAAATTGCAGACCAAAATACACCAGCTGTAGCAGCGGCTATGAAAGAAAGCCAAGAGCTTCAAATGGAGTTGCAAAAAGAGTTTGAAACTCAATCCGCTAATATGGATGATCAACAAAAAGCACAACTTCAAGCTCAGCTTCAACAAAAATTTCAGGCTAAAAGCTTAGAAATCCAAGAAAAACTTCAAAAATCTCTTAACGATGCAGCACAATCTGTAGCTGAAGCTAAAGGCTTATCTGTAGTTCTTAACAAAGAAGCCGTTATTTATGGTGGTGTAGATATTACAGAACAAGTTAAGAAAAAATTAAACGAAGGTGCTACAACAACTGATGCCAATGCAGGTAATGCAGCTAATTCTAACGACAAAAAATAGTAGAAAGGACGCGGTACAATGAAGCTAACATATCGGTGGATTTTACTAGCTCTAGTTGTTGCCGTTGCCTTAGTCGCTGGTTATTTGGTAATGACTCATTTGAAAACACCAACTCAAACTGTAAGTAGTGGTGGGCCTAAGCTTGGCTATGTAAATATGGAGAATATTATTAAATTAAATCCATCCTATCAGCAGTACATGAATTTGAAAAAAGAATATGAATTGCTAGAAGGCCAATATAAAGAAGAGCAAAAGACCTTAACCTTTAAGGCGCAAGAACAGCAAAAAGCACTTCAAGCATTAGGTACAGACCAGGAAATTACCAATCAACTTAATATTGAATTAGTTAGCAAAATCAAGGCAAAAGAACAGGAGCTCAATGTGGAGCTTCAAAAGCAACGGATTGCATTGATTAATAAATATCGCGGCGAAGTACAGACTAATCCAACGGAAGCAGATTTGCGAATCGTTAACTTGCAGTTGGAATTGAGTGGTACTGCTGAGCCAATCGCGTATACAGAAGAGCAAAAAGCTACTATAGCGGCTGAACGTGCGGCAAAAGAAGCGGAGTTAAAATCCCTGTTAGCACAACGCGGTGGTAGTGTAGAAGGTAATTTAAATGGCTTAGAAGCTAAAGTCGATAGTGAGCTCGCACCTATTCGTGCTAAAGGACAGCAGGAATTAGAGGCGTATGCGGAAGGACTACAAAAAGAATTACTTGCTCGTCGCGATGATATGATGAAGTCTAAAGCTGAATCAATTATGGCATCTAGTAATTTGCCTAAGCCGGCAGAATGGAGTAGCGCTTGGAATAGCAAGTTGTCGGCTAAGAAGAGTGAACTAGATGCTCTCCACGATGCTATTATGGATGATGTGCGCATGCGCGCTGCTGTAGTAGCTCAGGAAAAAGGATTAGATCTTATCGTAGTGAATAAAATGGCAAGCACCGATGCTGTAGATGTAACGGATGCCATTATTGCTTCCTATGGTTCGAAATAAAGGAGTTTTTTTAATGAATAAAAAATCAAAACGTATTCTAGCTGGCATAGCTCTTATGTTTTCAGTTAGCATCGTAGCTGGTTGTGGTACACAGGAAAAAATTGGTTATGTTAATTCCACTCGCATTGTGAAAGAAACACAAAAGGGTGTAGATATTCAAGCTAAAATGAATGAAAAACGCAGTGAAATTCTTACTCGTTTACAAGCAGCACAAGGTTCACAAGATGAAGCTACTTTTGCACAAACGCAAATGCAAGCTCGTCAAGAAATGCAAGTATTCCAACAAGCGCTTGAAAGTGACTTTGAAAATAGCGTACAAGCCGCTGCTGCAGTGGTAGCTAAAGATCAAGAATTGACTATGGTGACAAAACAAGGCGTTGTCGTAGGGAATGGTATTGATATTACAGATGAAGTAGTTGCTAAGATGGGTAAAGTAGATCCTAATAAAGCAGCAGCTCCAACTGATGCTAATACAAATGCAAATACAGATGCGAACGCGCAAAATGGCAATGGCGAAAGTCAGCCTACGCAAGCACAGCAATAATGCTGTGCTCTTTCGCACATTTATATGCTAATCGTTCATACCCATTCGTTCTAAATGAGAGGAGACTTTCGCAGTGAAGTATACAGTTGAGGAACTGGCTCAAAAAGTTCAAGGTAAGCTAGTGGGCAATGGTCAAGTTGTGATTGAGGAAACACGCAGCCTAGAACAAGCGGCGCCTCAGGCAATTTCATTTGCCATAGGAGAATATTGTGGATTTGTAGGACAAAGCAAGGCTGGCGCAGTTATTGTAGAAGCGCCTATTGAAGGAGTAAGCATTCCTCAAATTGTCGTAGATAATGCGAAAGTGGCATTCTCTCAACTTTTAGGATTATACCATCCTCCAGTTGTAGTGCCACGCACAATTCATGAAACAGCTATTATTGGCAAGAATGTTACTTTAGGTGAAAATATCAGCGTAGGGCCGTACTGCATTATCAATGATAATGCAGTGATTGGTGACAATGTAGTTCTTCATCCTTATGTATATATTGGGCACAATGCTAAAATTGGTGAAGATACAGTTATTTATCCTGGTGCAGTCGTGCATGAAAATTGTGTGCTTGGCAAACGCGTAGTTCTTCGCGCTAAAGCTGTTATTGGTGGTGAAGGGTTTGGCTTTGCTACTGAAAATGGAGTGCATACGCACATTCCTCAAGTGGGCAATGTAATTTTGGAAGATGACGTAGAAGTAGGCTCTTGCTCTTGTATCGACAATGCGACTATGGGCTCCACTATGGTTAGACGAGGCACTAAAATAGATAATTTAGTTCATTTAGGGCACAATGTAGAGATTGGTGAAGACTGCTTCCTTATCGCTCAAGTAGGGATTGCAGGAAGTACTAAATGTGGCAACCATGTAATTTTTGCAGGGCAAACTGGTTCATCTGGTCATTTAACCATTGGTGACAATGTTACCTTTGCGGGTAAAACCGGTATTATTGGCAATGTACCTTCTAACTCTACATATGCGGGATTCCCTATGCGCCCTCATAAAGAGTGGCTCAAGATTTCAGCCTATGAATCTCGCTTGCCAGATATGGCAAAAACGCTTAAACGATTAGAAAAAGAAATTGCCTCATTAAAGCAGCAATTGGATGAAAAATAGGAGACTCTATGTATAGGTTTATGAAACTTTTTAGCGCCTTAATTTGTGCATTGCCGCAAAGTATACAGTATGCTATTGGCACATTTTTAGGCGAACTATGCTGGCTCTTTTTGCCACCGAAAAGGCGTAGACTAGCGATAGGTCAAATTTTGTTTTGTAATATTACAAGCGATCCTAAGGAAGCGCGTCGTATAGCTAAGAAGAGTACAACTCGTTTTGGTCGCATGATTATTGATGTATTGCGCTATCCTGAGATTAAAGATGGACGCTACAAAGAGATGTTTGAATGGGTGGATCGCCAACATTTAGATGATGCCCTTGAAGATGGTAAGGGCGCTGTGCTCATGGCCATTCACAGTGGCAACTGGGAATTGCTAGGCGGTATCTTGGCCTCAGAAGGTTATCCATTAATTTCTGTGGCTATGAAACAAAATGGGGATGCCGATAAATTTATCAATGAATATCGCGCGATTATGCATCAGCATGTAACCTACAAAACAGGGGTGCGCGAAATGATTAAAGAGCTTATGAATGGCTCTATGATTGGCCTCATTATGGACCAAGACCCTGGCGATAAAGGGCAATTAGTACCTTTCTTTGGTTATGAAACGCTAACTCCTGTAGGTCCTGCTGTGATGGGACGTATGAAGGATGTGCCGATTATTCCTGTAACCATCCGCTTCGATGAATTTAAAGGCAAGCATATTGTCACTGCGTATACGCCGTTCTATGCAGAGCATACGGAGGATAAACGCCGTGATACAGCGGTGACCTTGACCAAATTAAACGAGTGGATTGAAGATTATATTCGCCGCTATCCAGAGGATTGGTTCTGGCTTCATAATCGATGGAAATGGACGCGTCGTTACTATGCTGGCAAAATTGATGTGCCACCAGATCCTATGGCTAAATAACTTTATTCCTATGGTTAGATAATGTAAGTGCCATGATTAAATAATTTAACGCCTATGGCTAAATTATTTAATTTTTAGGGACAAAAAATTAAATATATGCAATAAATAATAAGCTTCTTATTGGTAATGTCTTATTCACTTGTATTTTGTACAATGAAGAGGGGCATTTCAATAAGGGGCTTTTTGTTTTTACTTTTATAAAATATAGACATAAATGCCCTATTTGGCTTATAATTAAATATAGTGTGTAAGAAAAGTCATTAATAGAATGAAAGGAGGAGGCTAATGGTACTTAAGCAGAAAACCTTGTTAAAACCAATTCAATACAAAGGCACTGGACTTCATAGCGGCTTACCTGTAACCATGACTTTGCGTCCTGCAAAAGCGAATACAGGAATTGTTTTTATACGAACTGATTTACCAGGTCAGCCTTCTGTAAAGGCGATTGCTGCCAATGTAACAAGCACTAATCGAGCCACAACTCTTGAAGATGGCGAGGCAAAAGTGTTTACCGTAGAGCATATATTAGCAGCCTTTTATGGATTACAAATAGATAATTGTTATGTTGAATTGGATTCACCAGAGCCACCAGTCGGTGACGGTAGTGCCGCTGTCTTTGTGGATTTGATGAAAACAGCAGGGATTGATGTTTTAGATGCCCAGCGGGCCGTATACGCAGTAAAGCGGTCTCATGCTATTTATGATGGAGATCGTTACATCGTCATTTTACCTTATGACGGCTTGCGTGTAACCTTTACATCTATTAATAGTCATCCTTTGTTGGGAACCCAACAAGTGGATATTCTTTTAAATTCAGAAAATTTTGAAACAGATATTTCACCAGCGCGCACCATTGGCTTTATGAATGAATTAGAGCAATTGCAAGCCATGGGCTTGGCTAAAGGGGGCAGCATCGAAAACGTACTCGTTTACGATGATACAAAGTGCCTGTCAGTGCCTCGCTTTGATGATGAATTAGTGCGTCATAAAATTTTAGATGTACTAGGTGATATATTCTTATTAGGGCCAATTAAAGGTCATATTATTGCTTTAAAATCCAGTCATGAATTGAATTCGCGTTTAGCACGTGAAATCTTAAAAGAAATGAAGGAGGACTAACATGACTCTTACAGTTGAAGAAATTATGGAAATTTTGCCACATCGCTATCCATTATTATTAGTGGACCGCATTATTGAATTAGAACCTATGAAACGTGCGGTGGGCATTAAAAATGCAACAATGAATGAATTATTCTTCCAAGGTCATTTCCCTGGCAATCCAGTTATGCCTGGCGTTCTAATTACAGAAGCTATGGCACAAGTAGGTGGTATTGCTCTTTTATACCCACAAGAAAATCGCGGTCTTACCCCAATGTTCACAGGTATTGACAAAGTGCGTTTCCGTCATCCAGTAAAACCTGGTGACCAAGTGCGTATGGAAGTAGAAGTAGTAAAAATTAAAGGTCGCATGGGCAAGGTTGAAGGTAAAGCTTATGTAGGCGATAAATTAGTTGCTAGTGGCGAGTACATGTTTGCACTTGTATAGTGGCGAAAAACAGATAAATTTGAAGTAAACTTGCTAAATAAAACGTTTTGGTGCAGTAAAAACCTAGAATTCTCTGATTGAGCGCGAAATTTTCTCAAAAATAAGAGTTCACTTTTTTGAATTGGGAACGATTATATATATAATAAGAAGAAGTCGCAATCTCAATAGAGTAAGGAGTGACATAGATGATAGTAGTAGGCATGGAAAATGCTACCTCCAATATACATAGTACCGCAGTGGTACACCCGGACGCTAAAATTGGAAAAGGCGTTATCATCGGCCCAGGCGCTGTAATCGGGGAAAACGTAACCATTGGCGATGGTACTCAAATCGGCGCCAATGTAGTTGTAGGTGGATGGACAACTATTGGAGAACGTTGTGAAATTTATCCAGGTGCAGCTGTAGGGCTGGAACCTCAAGATTTAAAATTTAAAGGTGAAAAAAGCTTCTGTAATATTGGCGATGAAACTGTAATTCGCGAGTGTGTAACGATTAGTCGTGCTACTGGTGAAGGGGAAGAGACTCGCATAGGCAATAATTGCTTATTCCAAGCTTGTACGCATATTGCTCACAATTGCATCGTAGGGAACAATGTAATTATGAGTAACTGTGCAGGTCTAGCTGGTCATGTTACAGTAGAAGATCGCGTAGTAATCGGCGGCATTGCTGGCGTACATCAATTTGTAAAAATTGGTCGCAATGCTATGGTAGGCGGTATGGCTAAAGTTGTGCAAGAAGTGCCACCGTATATTATTGCCGATGGTCAACCAGCGCGTGTTATTGGACTTAATTCTGTAGGTCTATCTCGTGCCGGTGTGTCCGAAGAAGTGCGCCACGATTTAAAACAGGCGTATCGCATTATTTTCCGCTCTGGCTATTCCTTATCCCGAGCTATTAAGGAAATGGAATTGCAGTTAAATTCGTCTGTAGAAGTTGAAAATTTATTGCGCTTCTTGCGTAATGCTGATCGTGGAATTATGCGGCCTCGCCGCGACTGATAAGAAGAGCCTTAGCTTTAGGGCACCCTGTGTGTACCAGCTGTTAAAGGCTCTTTTTCTTTGCCATGTGGAACTAAGAGCCATGGCAAAGTTTTTGTTCGTCATGGGCTCTTTATTCATGAACATTGGCAGAGAAAAGATGCATTAGGGCATGAAAATTTGGTATAATATAGGATAGGATTTTTATATTTTTGACTCCTCATATACGAGGCTTTAACAAAACGCGTTGGGTCCTTAGATGTAGAGTTAAAAAACAAGATATTATATCAGGAACTTGTTCTTGTTAGGAGGATATGATGGGAAAAGTCGGATTGTTAGCGGGCATTGGGAAATTGCCATTAGAGTTTTTACGAGCTGCTCAATCAGAGGGATATGAAGTTGTTGTCATTGCTGTCATTCCTAATACGGAACCAGCCTTAGCAGAAGAGGCTGATGCATTTTACGATATAAATGTAGCTAAGGTGGATCGCATTTTCAAAACCCTTCATAAGGAAGGCGTAACAGAAGTAACTATGCTGGGAAAAGTGACGAAGGAAATCTTATTTAAAGGTTTAAAATTCCCTGATTTGAGAGCGATTAAATTATTGTCAAAATTAAAGAATCGCAAAGATGATACGATTATGTTGGCCTTAGTGGAAGAGCTTCAAAAAGAAGGCATTCACGTAGTGGATCAAACGATTTATATGAAGTCCCTAATGCCTAAGCCAGGTGTATTGACTAAGGCACTACCAACTAAAGAGCAACAACAAGACATTATATTTGGCTTTGATGTGGCTAAACAAATGGGCGGCCTTGATATTGGTCAAACCGTGGTAGTAAAACATCAAGCTGTCATGGCGATTGAAGCGATTGAAGGTACAGATGCATGTATTAAGCGAGGCGGAGAGCTTGGGCGTGGTGAGGCCGTAGTGGTAAAAACAGCTAAACCACGCCAGGATGTACGTTTTGATGTGCCTGCCGTAGGACTCACTACACTAGAGTCTATGCTTGAAAGTGGCTGTAAAGTATTGGCTATTGAAGCGGAGCGCACCATCTTTGTAGAACAAGATGAGGTGTTGGACTTGGCTAATAAAAAAGGTGTAGTTATTGTTTCTGTACCAGGACCTGAGGAAGAATAAAGAAAGACTAGTTGATGCGGATTTTTTATCATAGGAGGTACTAATGAAAGTAATGTTTTCTGCCGGTGAAGCATCGGGCGACGTGCATGCAGCGAGTGTAGCAAAGGCATTGAAACAAGCCTTTCCTGATGTGGACATGCTAGGCATGGGTGGTACCCTTATGGAACAAGCAGGCGTGTCTATTATTTATGATATTAAAAAATTAGGCTTTATTGGCTTTGTAGAGATTGTGAAGGCCTTGCCTAGTTTCTTCAAATTAAGAACGTATTTAAAGGAAATTATGATTCGCGAAAAGCCTGATGTGCTAGTTTGCGTAGATTATCCAGGCTTTAATATGCGCCTTGCTAAAGTGGCACATGATTTAGGTATTCCTGTTATTTATTATATTGCCCCTACCATTTGGGCCTGGCATAAGAGCCGCGGTAAAGATATTGCTAAGACGGTGACTAAAGTGGCGTCTATTTTTCCTTTTGAAGCGAAAGCTTATGAAGAGTTTGGCGTTGATGTAGAGTTTGTAGGACATCCTTTGGTGGATATTGTAAAGCCCACTATGACCTATGAAGAAGGCGTGGAGTTTTTCAAAATGCCGCCGAATACTAAACGTGTATTATTATTGCCAGGGAGTCGTAAGCAAGAAATTTTAACACTCTTAGACCGCATGCTTCAAGGGGCACAAATGGCCCTTGCTAAGCATCCGGAATTAGTCTTTTACTTGCCGAAGGCGCATACGATTGAGCGTAGTGATTTGACGGATATTATTGATAAGTATAAAGTGCCGGTTACCATTACGGAAGAAAAAATCTATGATTTAATGCAATGCTGTGATGTAGCACTAGCAGCCTCTGGAACGGTAACTTTAGAAACAGCGCTTGTAGGATTGCCTACGGTATTACTATATCGTCTATCGCCAGTGACTTTTGGCTTAGCTAAAGTATTGGTTAATGTTAAGCATGTAGGTTTACCGAATATTGTGGCTGGTCGGGAAGTAATTCCAGAATTATTGCAAAATGATGTAACTGCTGAAAATATTAACAATCAATTAGAATCTTTATTATATGATCAAACTAGACGCACACAGATGATTGAAGATTTAAGTGCGGTGAAAACTGACTTAGGTGCGCCTGGCGCTGTAGCGCGCGTGGCAGAGATTATCGGTGCCGTAGCGAATGGCTCAAATCGGAGGAATTAGATGGGAAGCTATAAACGTTTATTAGTATATGTAAAGCCGTATGCAGGGCGTATGGTGTTCGGCCTAATTTGTATGATTATAGCCGCTGCTGCATACTTAGTAGTGCCTTGGCTGATTAAAAATGTAGTAGATGAAGTGCTACAAGCTAAGGATTTAGCTACTTTGAATTTGGTGGTTATTGCCATTTTAGTGGTGTTTCTCATCAGAGGCTTTGCTACCTATGGTCAAACCTATACGATGAGCTATATTGGACAGCGCGTTATTATCGACATTAGACAGGCTTTATTTAAGCATTTGCAGCGTCTGGATCAAGCCTATTTTGACCGCCGTAAGACGGGGCAAATTATGAGTAATCTTACTAATGATGTAAGTGCACTCCAAGCGGCTATTGTAGATAATCTTATTTCCCTTATTACAGAAGGGGTGACCTTAATCGGTTCCTTAATTTCCATGATACTCATCGATTGGAAATTGACTTTAGTGACTTTGATTATCGTGCCGGTTGTACTAGGTTTAGTGAATGTATTTGGGAAAAAATTACGCCTTGCTGGTCATGAAGTTCAAGGCCGCATTGCTGATATTACAGCTCTGTTACAGGAAGTAATCTCTAGCATCCGAATCGTTCGTTCTTTTGCGCGCGAGTCGTATGAAATTCGTCAATTTGAACATGAAAATCAACGAAATTTTAGTGCTGCTATGAAGGCGACGAAATTATCTAGCTTGCTCAGCCCATTAGTGGAGTTTTCAGCGGCTATTGCGGTGACGGTTATTCTCTGGTATGGTGGCTATAATGTTGTAACTGGCGTAATTTCTGCGGGCTCTTTAATCGCCTTCCTCATTTACGCTATTAACTTATCTAATCCAGTAAAACGCTTAAGCCAGGTATATAGTAATATTCAAAAATCCATGGCTGCTGGTGACCGCGTATTTGAAATTTTAGATACGGAACCAGAAGTCAAGGAAAAGGCTGATGCGAAAGACTTACCTGAATTAAAAGGTGATGTGGAGTTTGACAATGTTAGCTTCTCTTATGATGGCGAGAAGAACGCGTTGGATTCTTTAAACTTACATGTACCAGCTGGTCGTATAATTGCTGTAGTAGGTCCATCAGGAGCTGGTAAGACGACCATTGCTAATTTATTGCCGCGTTTTTATGATGTTAGCGAAGGGGCCTTGCGCATTGATGGCATTGATGTGCGCGATGTAACGTTTAAGTCCTTGCGTGAGCAAATTGGTCTGGTGCCACAAGAGACTATGTTGTTTAATACGTCCATTAAGGAAAATATTTTATACGGTCGCTTAGATGGTACTGATGAGGAAGTATATGCAGCAGCTAAGGCGGCTAATGCATTAGAATTTATTGAAAAAATGCCAGATGGCATTGATACTATAGTAGGGGAGCGAGGGAGCTCTTTATCAGGGGGACAAAGACAGCGTATTGCCATTGCGCGTGCCATTTTAAAAGATCCAAAGATTTTGATTTTAGACGAAGCGACGTCAGCGCTTGATACAGAAAGTGAAAAACTAGTACAAGAGGCGTTGGAACGCTTAATGAAAAATCGCACGGCCTTTGTTATTGCTCATCGATTAAGCACTATTAAAAATGCAGACTTAATCATTGTTATGAAGCAAGGCCGGGTTGTTGAGTCTGGCACTCATGAAGATTTATTGGCACAAGATGGTCTTTATAAGAGTTTGTACTCCATTCAATTTAAGAGTAAAGGATAAAGGGATGTATTGGATTTATAATTTTTTGCTAATCATCTATTGGATTGGATTAATTCCAGTCATCCTCTATCGTTTAGCCTTTGAAGAAGGGTTTTACGAGCGTATAAGGCAAAGTGCAGGCTATATGCCAGATTCTTTGATGCGCAAGATAGAGGGGCGTCGTGCAATTTGGGTGCATGCCGCTTCTGTAGGTGAAATTGTTGCTACGAGCCCAATCGTAAAAGATATAAAACAGAAATTTCCTGATGCGGTAGTTGTTGTATCTGTAGTAACAGCTACAGGTCATGCTATGGCGCATCGGATTATTCCAGAAGCGGAAGGTATTATCTTCTTCCCTTTAGATTTACCATTTTTAACGCGGCGCATTTTGACTATTATTAAGCCAATTGCGATTTTATTAGTAGAAACAGAGATTTGGCCAAATTTCTTGCGCATTGCGGAAAAGGAACAAATCCCTGTTATGATGGTTAATGGTCGCATTAGCGATCGCAGTATGAAACGCTATATGATGATTCGTTCTTTTACGCGCGAAATGTTAGCATCGATAGAGTATTTTTGTATGCAGTCCAAATTAGATGCTGAGTATATTGAAATTCTCGGCGCATCTCATGAGCATATTACTATTACAGGGAATACGAAGTATGACCAAACCTATGCCAGTGTAACGCCGGATGAGAAGCTGGCGTTGCAAGATGAATTTGGCTTTGGCCGCAATCATCCTATTATTGTGGCAGGCAGTACACATCGTGGGGAAGAGGAGTTGGTACTTAACTCCTTTAAGCGCATCTTACACGAATATCCAGAGGCGCGCCTCCTCATTGCACCGCGAGAAATTATGCGCGGCAATGATGTGAAGAATTTAGCTGAACGCAATGGCTTAAAAGCTATTTGTCGCAGTACTATGACTGGTCCTGTTCACACGAAGACACCTGTAGTTGTGTTAGACACGATTGGTGAATTAGGTCGCTTATATAGTTTAGGAGACATTATCTTTGTAGGTGGCTCCTTAGTTAAAACTGGGGGGCATAATATCTTAGAGCCAGCCGCTCATGGTAAGCCTATTTTAGTGGGCCCTCATATGTTTAACTTTAAAGAAATTTACTCCTTGTTAAGCTCTCGCGATGCGTGCTTAATGGTGCGAGATGGTCAAGAATTGACCGCCACCTTATTACAGCTTTGTGGTGATAAGGCGCGACGCGAAGAAATGGGAGCCAATTGTTTAACTATTATGAAGGAAAACCGTGGTGCTACGCAGCGTAATACGGAAGAAATGCGCAAGCTCTTTGAGAAACATCATATTATTCCTTAATAAGAAGCATCAAGAGAGATAAAAATTATCAAGAGGGATAAAAAGCTTTTATAAGTTAAGACGATTTAAGTTTTGAAGTCCTAGATAAGTAAAGAAACTTTTAGTATATAAGGCGTAGAGGAGGGATGACGGATGAAAGGTGAAGTCATTTTTAAACGCATTATAAGTGGTCAAGCTAAAGATCCAGTATCATCGATTGCTCGTACAGGCTTAGGGGTATTGAGTAAATTATATGAAGCTGGCGTAGTACAGCGTAATAAAAAATTTGAAGATCAAAGTGCTATTACTCATGCCACAGTACCTGTAATTAGTGTTGGTAATATTACTGCTGGCGGTACGGGGAAAACACCTATGGTACGCTACATCTGCCAATTTTTAGAGGCTCAAGGCTGTAAGCCATCGGTGCTGAGCCGTGGTTATAAGGCGGCCAATAATGAACAGTCTATTATTGTGTCTCGCCGTGGTCACATTGAAGTAAGTCCTGCGGTGAGCGGTGATGAAGCGTATTTACTGGCTAAAGGCTTAGGTGGCACGAATGTAGTGATTGGGCGTCATCGTGCAGAATCCGCTACGATAGCTACAGAGCAATTAGGGAGCGATGTAATCGTACTCGATGATGGCTTTCAACATCGTCAATTGCACCGTGATTTAGACATTGTTCTCATTGATGCGGCTAATCCATTTGGTTATGGACATGTATTGCCAAGAGGGCTTTTGCGTGAGCCTTTAGAGGGGCTTAAACGAGCAAACATTATCCTCCTCACTAAGACTGATCAGGTGCCAAAAGATATTCTTTATGGTATTAAGCAAAAATTAAACACATATGCACCCATGGTGCCTGTGTTTGAAACGATTCATAAGCCTTTAGGTGTCATTACTATAGACCAATGGGCTGCTGAAGCAGGCGATTTAGTGGTCAACCAGGATGAGTTAGCCCCAGAGGTACAAGGTCATTCGTTACTAGCCATTAGTGGTATTGGTCGTCCTGAATCCTTCAAGGCTACTTTACAGAGTCTAGGATTTACGCCGGTAGATAGTTTAGATTTTGGCGATCATCATGAGTATACAGAAGATGATTTAATTAAAATCTATGCTAAAGCCTTTGAATTAGGCATAACGGCTTTAATTACGACGGAAAAAGATGCTGTTAAGCTCAGTCAGTTGAGAGCTCTTAAGGATTTAAAACTACCTGTTTATGTAGTACCTATTGGCATTGAATTTGTAGGGCAAGAACAGGAATTTAAGGATTTAATTCAAGCGGTGGGAAAGAAGGATAAATAATGAAGATAGCTTGTGTAATTCCCGCTCGGTACGCATCGACGCGCTTGCCGGGAAAACCATTAGCTGATATTGCTGGAAAACCGATGATTCAGCGTGTATATGAGCAAGTTGCTAAGGCTACACATCCTGAAATAGTGATTGTAGCAACTGATAATCAACGAGTATATGATGTAGTCCAGAGCTTCGGTGGCACTGCAGCGATGACGAGAGCCGACCATTTGACTGGAACTGACCGCTTAGCAGAAGTGGCAAGAGCGTATGAAGATATTGATGTAATTATCAATGTGCAAGGCGATGAGCCTTTGATTGAACCTGCTTTAATTGATGAACTAGCAAGCTTGTTTGAAAATGAAAGTGATTTAAAAATGGCTACTGTAGGGGCGCCATTGTTAGAATCAGAATATAATGAGCCTTCTGCCGTTAAAGTAGTGTGCAATAAAAAAGGCAATGCTATGTACTTTTCTCGTTCATTGATTCCCTATCCGCGCAATGCCTTTGTAAATGGACCATTAAAGCATATTGGTATTTATGCGTATACTCGTGAGTTCTTACTTACGTATTCCCAAATGGAACCAACAGCGGCAGAATTGACGGAGTCTTTGGAGCAATTGAGAGCTTTAGAAAATGGTGTTCCTATTCGCGTTATTAAGACGTCAGCTCGTTTTGTAGGTGTTGATACGCCAGAGGATTTACAAGCTGTTAATGAAATCTTTGCACAAAGAGAGAAGCAATGATAATTTAGTCATGAGATGTTGTAAATGTTTTCATGAAGTTAATTCAAACTTTAGCTTTTTAGGTTATAATATAAGTTAAACGTTGATGATACAGCTTTGAGACATATAGTATTAAATTTTGCAGACTTTTTAGCAAAGTTAAGTATAAACTAATTCTGTTTGAACAATATAAGGAGATATAAGATGAAAGAAGTTAAAGTTGGTAATTTAACTCTAGGTGGTGGCAAAGGCTTATTTCTTTTAGCGGGCCCTTGTGTTATTGAAGACCCAGAGCGCACATTAGAAATTGGACGCCGTGCTAAGGAAATTTGCGAGCGCGTAGGCATTCCTTATATTTTTAAGGCATCCTTTGATAAAGCAAATCGCTCAAGCTATAAGTCATTCCGCGGCCCAGGTCTTGAAGAAGGACTTAAAATTTTAAGTCATATTAAAAAAGAACTTCAAGTGCCAATCGTTAGTGATATTCACTCTGTTGAGCAAATTGAACCAGCGGCAGAAGTACTTGATATTTTACAGATTCCAGCGTTCTTGTGCCGTCAAACAGATTTAGTATATGGGGCAGCGAAAACTGGCAAGGCTTTAAATATTAAAAAGGGCCAATTCTTAGCGCCAAATGATATGATCAATGTGGTGAAGAAAGTAGAAGAAGCTGGCAATCCTAATTTAATGCTTACTGAACGGGGTGCTACATTTGGCTATAATAATTTAGTTGTAGATATGCGTTCCTTCCCTATTATGCGCAGCTTTGATTATCCTGTTATTTTTGATGCTACTCATAGTGTGCAATTACCTGGCGGTGCTGGTACAAGCTCTTCTGGACAACGTGAGTTTGTACCATACTTATCTCGCGCTGCTGTAGCTGCCGGTGTAGATGGTTTATTCATGGAAGTTCATGATAATCCAGCTGAAGCCTTATCTGATGGCCCTAATATGGTATATTTAGATCAATTAGAAGCTATGTTGCGTGAACTCGTAGCGATTGATAAAATTGTTAAGGCTTAATAGAAATTAGATACACACACATACATACTATACAAGCTTGACTTGTAAACGGATACAGTCCAGAAGGGATGGCACAACTAATGAATGTATTAGAACAGGCGGCTCAAGTGCTTCATGAAGAAGCGCAGGCCATCGAAGCATTAATCACAACTTTAGATAGTAATTTTTCCGATGCGGTAGCTATGATTTTGGCCTCTGAAGGGCGCGTTGTATGCACCGGTATGGGTAAATCAGGCCATATTGCGCGCAAAGTGGCGGCTACATTAGCATCCACAGGGACACCGGCCTTATTCTTGCATCCTGGTGAAGGTGTTCATGGTGATTTAGGCATGGTGACCTCGGAAGATATTGTACTGGCGTTTTCTAATAGTGGTGAAACCAGTGAAGTGGTGAGCCTGTTGCCATCCTTGCGTCGCATTGGTGCAAAGCTAATTAGCGTTGTAGGGAATCGCAATTCTACACTGGCTAAAAATTCTGATATTGCATTATTAGTTGAAGTAGAAAAAGAAGCCTGCCCGCTCGGTTTGGCACCGACTACAAGTACTACTGTAGCTTTGGCTTTAGGTGATGCCTTAGCGGTATGTCTCTTAGAGCGTCATCATTTTACACCAGAGAACTTTGCTGTGTTTCATCCAGGCGGCTCCTTGGGACGCAAATTATTGCTTACAGTAGAAAATATTATGCACTCAGGTGCAGACAATCCAGTGGTGTATAAAGGTTCGTCCGTACGCGATGCACTCTTTGTCATGACGGAAAAAGGGTTAGGTGCTACTAGCGTCATCGATGAAGATGGACTTTTAATTGGTCTCGTTACAGACGGTGATATTCGCCGTGGTTTAGATTCAGGTAGTAATTTCTTAGAGTGGCCTGTAGAGGATATGATGACCACTATGCCACGAACTATTACAAAGGACAAATTAGCTGCTGAAGCGCTTCATATTATGGAGAAAAATCAGCCACGTCCAATTACTGTACTGCCTGTAGTTGACCAGAATAAAAATTCTATTGGGATTGTTCATATTACAGACTTATTACGTCGAGGTATTGTATAATGGCTATAAAATGTTTAGTGCTTGATGTAGATGGCGTTATGACAGAAGGGCATATTATTTACAGCTCCAGTGGTGAAGAAATAAAAGCTTTTCATGCGCAAGATGGTTTAGGTTTGACCTTGGCTCGTCGAGCTGGCCTAAAGATTGCTGTTATTACAGGCCGTGTGTCTCCTATGGTGGCAAAGCGTACAGAAGAATTAAAATTTGATTTTGTGCGCATGGGCTCAAAGAATAAGAGCAAAGATTTAATTGATTTAATGGAAGAATTTCAATTAGACCCTCAGGAAATTGCCTATATGGGGGATGATTTAAATGATTTTGGCGTATTTCATAAAGTAGGCTTTCCTATTTCACCGGCCAATGGTGTGCCTGAAATAAAAGCGAAAGCTGCTTTTATCACTCAAGCTCGTGGCGGTCATGGGGCTGTGCGCGAAGCAATTGAAAAAATTTTAAAAGATCAGAATCAATGGGAGCCTTTAGTGGAGTCATATAAAAATGAGCTATACGAACAAGGCCAATAAATTGACTGAGTAATCGTAGTGTATAAGGATTGAATACTATTGATGCATGATTCTAATTCTTTGAACCAAGGTAGTGATATTTACACTGGTTTCAAATGTATAGTGACGAAAAAAGGCAATCAAAGGAGGCTCGTACGGTATGTCAAATGAGTGGCAATACTCGTTATTAAAGAAACTAAGTGCCTTAACCTGCAAGCTGTCGTATCGCACGATACTTCGTATTGGTGAGACCTTAGGGCCTTTATATTCGCTATTTGGAAAGAAACAAAAGAAACGTGGCATAAAAAATGTCATGACAGGACTAGGCGTATCTGAAGCAGAAGCGAATCGCATTTTAGAAGAATTGTTTAAAAATTTAGGGCGTTCTGCTTTAGAAATTTTGTATATGCCAAATTTAACTAAGGAATTTATTAACGAACATATTGAGATGCATGGTCTTGAATATCTTAATAAGGCCTTAGCTGAGCAACGTGGGGTTGTTATCTTAACAGCTCATGTAGGTAACTGGGAATGGATGGGCGCTGCCTTAGCTGCAGAAGGCTATCCATCTACTACTATCGTTAAGAAGCAACCTAATGCACAGGTAACGCGTTTGTTAAATGAATATAGAGAAATGGTAGGTCTTGAAGTATTTGCTCGGGGCGGTTCTGAAATGATTCGCGCTGTGAAAGCTATGAAGCAAAAGAAGCTATTGGGCTTTTTAGCTGACCAAGATGGATATATTCAAGGTCTTCCTGTTAAGTTTTTAGGTCAGGAATCATCCGCTGTTATTGGACCGGCTACATTTGCGCAAAAATTTAAAGCACCAGTAGTACCTGTGTTTGCTCATCGCAAAGCAGATGGTATTGGCCATGTAGTGGAGATTTTACCACCTCTTTATTTTGAAGATACTGGTAATGAGGCAGAAGATTTACATCGCCTTACAGAAGCTACCGTGCGCGTTACAGAAGATTTCATTAAAGCGCATCCTACGGAATGGCTTTGGTTCCAACATCGTTGGAATACGAAACTAGATCAGATTGAAAACATTGAGGAAAAATTAAAAGTGCGTGATGCAGTACATCGTCAAGCTAAGGCTGGCGATGCTATAGGTGAAGCTAATTCGGCTCACACTGCTAGTGAAGGGCATCAAGCTACTGATAAAACATCTCAATCTGCTAGCGAAACTGAGACAATTGAAAGTGAACCGGTCGCGACCGTAGCACAGGAGGCTGTTGATAGTGATGTGGAAAAATAACAAGAAAACAATTATCGCCTCTGCTATTGTGATCGCACTAGTTGGCTTATTTATTTGGATTTTTACAATCAGTAATACAGAGACGCCAGAGGATCCAACTCAGCCAAAAGGCGATTTAGTTACATTTGAAGGCTCTACGATTACTGAAGAAGCGGATGGTAAGCTCACTTGGTCTGTAACAGCAGAACAAATTAAGGTGAATCCAAAAACTAAAGAAGTATACCTTACCAATATGAAGGCTAACTTCTACAAAGAAGGCAAGGAACTCGTAGTTACAGCACCGCGTGGTCATATGACATCTGACCATAATACCTTCCAATTAGCTGGTGGCGTTGTGGCTGTAGATCAAGATGGTGCTGAACTAAAAACTGATTCAGTAAATTATAATAATAAATCTAAGAAATTAAGCTCTGAAACAGCCTTTACATTTACTAATAAAGAGGCTACTATAACAGGTGATACATTTGAGGCAGACACTGTATTGCAAAAGGTGATTGCCAAAGGTCATGCTAAGTTAGAGAAGAAGTAGTGGAGGAATTAACATGAAGATGAAAAAGGTTATGGCCGTAACCGCTATAGTGATGGGATTGGCAGCTCCAGTGTGGGCCGCTGCTACCTCTAACTTAATGATTACTGCTGATACACTTGAATATGAAGGTAGTACTGGCAAGGCGACGGCTAATGGCAATGTAGTTATTATTAATGAAGATAAAACTATGACAGGCCGCGAAGGTTGGTACAATACGAAGACACAGGAAGCATTTTTAACTGGCGGTGTCAGCATGATTGGGACCAATACAAGCATGAGTGCGGCACAACTTCATAGTACGAATAACGAAATTATTGAAGCAACTGGCAATGTGCGCTTACAAAAGGATAATAAGCAAGTTTTTGGCAATACTGTTAAATACAATACAAAAACCGAGTATGGTACAAGTACAGGCAATGCTAAACTTGTTATGGACGATGCCGTATTAACTGGCGATTTTGTAGAAGGCTGGCTTAATGAAATTAGAGCTACTGCACAGGGGAATGTAACGCTTCACAGCAGCAAGCATAATTTAGATGCGAGTGCAGACAATGCAGTGTACACACAGACACCTGGGCAAAATGATGGCGTTGCTTATTTAACTGGTAATGTACATGCTGTTCAAAATGGCAATGTGGTAAATGCACCAGAGCTTAAACTTGAAATGAAAGATAATTCAGTACAGACTATTGGCGGTCGCAGTACTTTAATTATTACGCCACAACAATAAGGAGCGGTGTGGATGTATATTAAAACAACAGATTTAGTAAAAACATATAAAGGCCGCAATGTAGTTGATGGCGTAAGCATCCAGGTTAATGAAGGCGAAGTAGTAGGTCTTTTAGGGCCTAATGGGGCTGGTAAAACGACTACTTTCTACATGATTGTAGGGATTGAAAAGCCTAATGCAGGACAAATTCATATTGGGGGCAAGGATATTTCCCTCATGCCTATGTATAAACGAGCCGCTCAGGGCATTGGCTATTTACCGCAAGAGGCCTCTGTATTTCGCTCTCTATCTGTAGAGGAAAATTTGCGAGCCATGCTTGAAACGACTAAGATGACTAAGCAAGAAATCGATGTTAAGGTGGAGGCTCTACTAGAGGAGTTTCATATTAGTCATGTGCGCACACGCCAAGGTATGCAATTATCTGGCGGTGAGCGACGCCGTGTAGAAATTGCTCGCTGTATCGCCCTAGAACCACGCTTTATTTTATTGGATGAACCATTTGCAGGGGTTGACCCCATTGCCGTAGCTGATATACAATCAATCATACGACATTTAAAAGAGCGTGGTATTGGTGTACTCATTACAGACCATAATGTGCGTGAAACATTGGGTATTGTGGACAAGGCCTATATTTTGAGTGCTGGTAAAATCCTCATTGAAGGATCCGCCGATGAGATTGCATCAAGCCCAATAGCTCGCAAGTTCTATTTAGGCGATGAATTCAAAATGTAATGGGGAGGTAAGTGGCATTCATGCGTATATTAGATAAATACATACTGAAGGCGTTTATTGGCCCCTTCTTATTTGGTATCTTTGCGTTTTCTAGTATTTTCGTAGGTACCAGCACTTTGTTCCGCATTGCACAGTTTATTACTGAGTATGGAGCCTCCTTGTGGTCTGTTACAAGGGCGTTTATATTGGCTTTGCCGAGCATTGTAGTGTTAACATTCCCAATGGCGGTATTGCTAGCTAGCTTATTAGCATTTGGTCGATTAAGTGGCACTAGCGAAATTATAGTTATGCGCGCTGGCGGTCTTAGCTTTTTACGCCTAGCTATGCCGGTCTATATTACAGCGCTTATTATTTCCTTAGGGGCGATTGTCTTTAATGAATATGTTGTGCCAGCATCAAATCATGCGTATCAAAGCATTATTCGCAATGAAATTAAGCGACAAGCGGCACCACAGGCACAAGAGCATATTGTAATTAAAAATATGGACGGTGGTGACATTAGCACATTGGTATATGCTAAGCGCTATGATGCGGAGACAAAATTAATTACAGGCATTACAGCGCAGCTCTTTACTAATGGGGAAGTGACGCAGATTGAAAATGCAGCCACTGCCACTTGGAATGGCTCATACTGGATTATGCACGATGGCGTAGTATATGATCTCGCTCCCGATGGAAAGGGCGTAGAACGGACTATGCATTTTAAAGATCAAGTGTTGCCAGTAGCAAAAGATCCAAAGCAAATTTCTCAGGAACAACGGGAGCCAGAGGAAATGACAATTAAAGAATTGCGCGCCCAAGTGAAAGCGTTAAAAGGCACCGGCGTCAATTATAGAAAATGGGAAATGGAAATGTATCAACGCTTTACCATTCCTATTGCTAGCTTTGTATTTGCTTTAGTAGGGGCACCTTTAGGGCTTCAAAAGCAACGTTCTAGCTCATCAATTGGCTTTGGTCTTAGTGTATTGATTATATTTATTTACTATAGTGTTATGACCTTTACCGGTGCACTTGGTAAAGGGGGCGCTATACCGCCTTTATTGGCCGCCATGATTCCAGATACATTAGGGATTATTGCTGGTCTATGGCTCAATTGGCGCGTATCTAAGTAATTGAAAAGGTTTTCAACAAGTAGTTTTCAAACTTCTACTAGCATTTTTCTAGTTATACTCGTAGTTTTGAAAATTACAAGTTGAGAGCCTTTTTCTTTTTGAAAAAATAGAGTAAAATATATAAAGAAAGTCTTATTATGAAATGAAAGGAGTGACACCCATGCTAGTTGGTATAAGTTTAATATTTGTCCTTGCTATTATGGGCGGCGCTATTGCTTTCATTGGTGATAAATTGGGCAGTAAAGTGGGTAAGAAAAAAATGTCCATTTTTGGTCTTCGCCCTAAACATACATCTATTATTATGACCATTGTTACAGGTATTTTAATTTCTGTTTTAACAATTGGCGTTTTGAGTCTAGCTTCTGAGAATGTACGGATTGCACTTTTTGGAATGGAACAATTAAAAGCTGAAATGGCTCAATTGACTGATGATGTAGTTAAGAAAAATGCTGAGCTTGAAGCGGGCAAAAAAGAAGTTGAAGAGAAAACTAAAGCTGTTAATGCTATGCGAGAGGAAGTTCAGGCTACGCAGGCAGAAATTGAAGAAGTGCGCGCCGCTCGAGAGGCTATGGGTGCGGAGCTAGTTTCTGTACAAGAGGCATATAAGACCGCCAATGATAAATTGCAACAGTCTAGCGCGGCACTACAAGATTTAGAAGCAAATAAAAAAGAGCTAGAAGCTCATATTGAAGACTTGCGTGTTACAACGCAGCGATTAGAGGCTGGTATTACTCATGTTCGTGAGGGGGCCGTATTATTTAGAAATGGCGAAATTTTAAGCGGTGCGTTGATTCGTCCAGGGCTCAATGAAGAAGAGACAACAGCTGCTATAACTGACATTTTAAATGATACGAATGGTCTTATTTTACGACGCTTAGGCATGGAAGAGACTAAAGCTCTCATCTATGTGAGTCGCTCTAATTTAGCTGAAGTGGCTAAGCAAGTAGCGGAATCTAAAGAGCCGATGACTGTGCGTATTACAGCGGCTGCTAATATCATTTATGGTGAAGCAGCTCTCGCTGAGATTCATGCGTTCCCATATAAGCAAGTATTTTCAAAGGGCGCTGTTATTACTTCCACTACAGTTCATGGTGGATCTGATGCACAATATGAAGTATTAGCTTTCTTACAAGATGTAAATTCAAAAGCTAAGGAACAAGGTGTATTACCGGATCCATTAACTGGTAAAGTAGGCTCTATACCTGGTAGTGACTTATTTGAGATTATCCGTCAAATTAGCCAAATCAATCACCCTGTTAGACTTGAAGCAGTGGTAGAAGAGGATGCCTATACTACAGGGCCGATTCAAATTGAATTAAGAATTAGAGATTTATAAGGCATTATATACCGAATTAAAGTGAGTTAATCAATTTCGGTCTGTAAGGTTTAAAGGATATTCAGGGTGTAAGGTTTAAAAGCAATTTTAGAATATACGATTTATAAGGTATTTAAGATATGGAAGATTTTAAAATCTTTTGGATATCTAAGTCAGGCTGCCCGCTTAGGTGGGCAGCTTTTTTAGGATAGGGAGGAGGTTTCAGTTTCTCTATGAATCAAGACACAAAGGAAGTTAAACCAAATAAAGTTGAAGTACATAAAGTTGAAGTACATAAAGTTGAAGTAAATAAAGTTAAAGCAAATGAAGCTAAACCAAATAAAGCTGAAGCAAATGAAGTAAATGGCGTAAATGATGTAAAGCGGGCCGTAGATGGAGCGACGTCTCAGCTTATGATAGCCGTAGATCCAGGCCGTGAAAAGACGGGTATAGCGCTAATGACCCTTACAGGTGAATTAGTCGATAAAATGATTGTACCTACAGATGAAATTGCTACTTTTTGTGCTCAATGGCTAGGTTCTTATAGTTTTATTAACCGCATCGTATGTGGCAATGGCACAAATCACAATAAAGTTTCTAAACTGTTAGAACAGGTTGCTTCGTCTTATAATATTAAGGTGGTTCTCACCGATGAAGCGCATACGACTGAGGAAGCACGACGTCGTTACTTTGAAGTGAATCCTCCAAAGGGGCTTAAACGCTTATTGCCAAAAGGCATGTTATTGCCATCAGAACCAGTGGACGATTTTACAGCATGGATTATTGGTGAGAGATACCTTCAAAAAGAAGAAAATAAGGGGTAAATAAGGAAATTAACCACTAAATTATAAAAATATCATGAAATTTTGCAATTTTATATTGAAATTTATTGATATATAGTTGATAATAAGAAGTGGACATAAATAATAGATTGGATGCAATACAGTGTGTTGCAAGTAGGAGTAAGTAGAAGGGAGTTTTTTGATGGCAGAATACGAAAAACCACAAAAGCAAAAATTAACTTGGAAAGATATTTTGATTCGATATATATGGATTGTAATAGGTGCCGCCATTTATACCTTTGGCCTTGATGTTCTTTTGGTTCCTAAGAGCATCATCGACGGTGGTGTAGTTGGTATTGCCCTTATGGCAGCTGAGTTAACGGGGATTTCCTTTAGTATTTATTTAGTGCTAATTAATTTGCCCTTCCTCTATGTAGGGTATAAGCTAATTGGTAAAAGCTTTACTATTGCCACCTTGTTTGGTGTAGTATGTATTTCCATTATGTCCTTGTTTATGCATAATGTAACACCGCCAGATATTGATCCATTCTTGGCTGCTGTATTTGGTGGCGTAATCTTAGGCATCGGGGTAGGGCTTATTATTCGAAATGGTGGTTCCCTTGATGGCGTTGAAATTGTGGCTATTATTATGGATAAAAAGAGCTCTTTCTCTGTAGGTGAAATCGTTATGATTTGTAATCTCTTTATCCTAGGGGCTGCAGGCTTTGTGTATAACTGGAGTAGCTCTTTATACTCCTTAATTGCTTATTTTGTAGCTTATAAGATGATGGATATGACCATTACTGGTCTTGAAGAATCTAAAGGGGTTATGATTATTACTGACAATCCTGATGAAATCCGCGAAGCCCTTATGCATCGCTTGGGCCGTGGTGTTACAGTGCTATTTGGCGAAGGGGGCTATTCAAAAGAGCCTAAAAAAGTGTTATACTCAGTAGTGACGCGTCTTGAGATTACTAAGATGAAAGATATTATTTATGAACAAGACGAAAATGCATTTATTACCATTACTGATGTTCACGATGTATTCGGTGGTCAATTTGGGAAAAAGACTATTCATTAATGCTTAGCGTATTTGATGAGGACTGTTTAAAATTACAAATTGGCTTTCCTTGATACAAAGAATATCATCGACTGTGATGAAAGGAGCTAGACTAAGTCTAGAGAAATTATGTCAGAAGAAAGAACAATTGGGAAACAAATTATACATGAAGTAGGCGAGTGGCTCTATGCCATTATTATTGCCCTAGTAGTAGCTATTTTAGTTCATATCTTTGTAGGGCAGATTACACGTGTATCTGGTGAGTCCATGGAAAATACTTTTCACAATGGTGACTTTTTAGTTGTATCGAAATGGGATCACATTCGAGGTAATACGCCAGTATATGATGAAGTAGTAATTATAGACAGCCGTGTTAAACGGGAACGAACTTGGCAAGATGATGTAACCGATGTAGTATCCAATTATTTATCTGTTTTCAGCAAGGATGCGGAACGCCATGATGCATGGGTAAAACGCGTTATTGGTTTGCCAGGGGATACATTAGAGTTTAAAGATGGCCATGTATGGCGCAATGGTAAGGAATTAGAAGAGCCTTATACGAAAGAGCCTACTATGAACTATAGCCAAACAGCACCTGTTGTTGTTCCAGAAGGACATGTCTTTGTTATGGGGGATAATCGCAATCACTCTAGTGATAGCCGATTCATTGGTCCTGTGCCAATTAAAAATGTTATCGGCAAGGTTGTATACCATATATAATCAAAGTTGTAAAAATGATACAAAAGCACTTAGTTTGCAAGAATTAGCAACTAAGTGCTTCTTTTTTATATGAAAGAAATAGGATGATATTTTAGAAGATATATACAGCGCCTAAGTTTATTTGAAACTGTTAGGGAGAAGTTAGTTTTATATAGTGTCGAATTATAGATTAAAGTATAAAAAATAGGAGAAAAATTGAGGAATCATTCATTAACAGAAGGATGTGAAATTAAAATGAAGAAAACGTAAAATATTCCTTTACAAGGGGACAATTGTATGTTACTATGAGGGCGTCTTATAAAGGTAAACTACTTATTAATTTTTGATAAAGACAGTTACGATGACGAGGAAACGTGGATACTCTCATTTTCATTGTCCTATCTTTTATTAATGATTAGGGTACTAAAAAGATATTTCAATTCTATTTTTGTACCGAAAGGGGTAAAGACAATGAAAAAACGTTTTGCCACAATGCTTGCAGCAACAGCTGTATTAGGCGTAACAACTGCATTTGCAGCGAACCCATTCTCTGATGTAACTCCAAATGATTGGGCTTACCAAAGTGTTGCTCAATTAGCTGAAGCTGGTGTAATCAATGGTTATCCAGATGGCACATTCAAAGGTCAAAACAATATTACTCGTTTTGAAATGGCTCAAATGGTAGCTAAAGCTATGGCTAACCAAGCTCGTGCTAATGCTGAACAACAAGCGTTGATTAATCGTTTAGCTAACGAATTCGCTAGCGAATTAAACAATCTTGGCGTGCGCGTATCTGCTTTAGAAGATAAAGTGGGCAATGTTAAAGTATTTGGTGATGGCCGTCTTCGTTACCGTGGTTCCGAAAGTGGTGCTAACAACTACTTAGCAACTTCTTCTAACCCTAAGAAAAACTCTGTATTCGACTACCGTGCTCGTATTAACTTCCAAGCAAAAGTTAATGAAAACACTACAGCTTTAGTTCGTGTGGCAACTAATGGTATGGTGGAAATGGGTACTGGTGCAGACAAAACTAAAGAAGCGCGTATTGACCGTGCATTAGTTAGCCATAAATTTGGTGATAGCACTACATTAACTGTAGGTCGTCAAGCTTTATACATTGGCGATGGCTTAATCTTTGATGATGCATATGATGCAGCAAAAATTCAATACAAAACTAAAGATGTAACTTTGGCAGCAAGCTATGGTTCCTTCGTAGCTGGTAGCTTAGCAAATGCTGAATTAGTTAATGGCAAGATTGCTAACAAATCCTTCTCTGGCTCTAGCGCTGATGACAACTACACTGTGACTTTATTAGAAGCAGCTGGTAAATTAGGTGATCATGCAACATTAGGTGGTTACTACATTTTCGCTAATAAAGGATTCGACAATGATATTTATGGTGGCTACGTAAATCTTAACTTTGATAAAGTTTGGGTTGGTGGCGAATACGCAACCTTCAGTGATGATGTAAATGGTAGCAGCAAAAATGATGCTTGGATTGCAGGCGTTGGCTACGGTAACTTCAACATGAGCAAACAAGGTACTTGGGATATTAAATTACGCTATGTAGATGAAAGTGAAAATGCTCCAGTAATTTCCTCTACATTCATCACTCCTAAATCTCAAGACTTCAAAGCTTGGTTCGTAGCGGGCCGTTATGCTCTTGAAAAGAACTTAAGCTTAGTAGGCTACTACTTATTTGATGCTGAAAAACAAGATGGCACATCCATGCCTGACTACTACCGTGCAGAAATTAACTACAAATTCTAATTGGTAGACAAAAACAGTAAGTTAGAGTTTAGGGCTTAGCTTACTTGGGGAAGTATATAATACTTCTAAATACATAATGCGGCTTGAAGACATTCATTTGTCCTCAAGCCGCATTTTATATTGCATATTGTATGTATAATATTATATTATTTGTTATTTAACATAGTTTACAGGAATTAATGCAGGATTTACTTGGCGCTCGTTTAAGTTTAGATCTGTGTGGCCGACTACTAGAGAAGCTAATGCATCATAGCCTTCAGGGATACCTAATTTAGCACGAAACTCCGGATGATTGGCCATAGATACAACCGTAGTATTAATACCGCAGCTAGCTAAACCTAATTCAACAGCTTTTAGCTCCATATTTTCGATAATAGAGCCTACAGTCCAGAATAAATTTTCATTCATGCGCTGTATGGCATTTTCTATTTTAAAGGGGATATTGCTATTTTCATTGTATTTAGCTCCACTTAAAATAATCCATACAGGAGCACCATACATATAAGGCTTTTTCATTAGCCCTGCAAACATGGTATCAGCAATATCTTCTGCTTCGTTCATTAACTCTTTGTTGGTTATAACGGAGAAGTGTAGCTTGTGTAATCTAACAATAGGACCTAAGAGCCCTGCATTAAGAATGTCTTGGATTTCATTGTCTGTAGGCATTACCTCATTGTATTGACGTACAGACATGCGATTTTGTAATACTTTTTGTAATTCCATAGTAAATCTCCTTTTTCTCAAATGTTACTACATCAGGCACAAGGCGTATAAAACTATTTTATTAAGACCAATAATTATAATATACCTATAAATACCTATATTTACAATTACATAAAATCGTAATATGTGTACTTTTTTTATAAAATTGCTATTTTATAAACAGGTATAGTTGGTTTAAGGGGGAGTGGCCTTCCTAAATTTAGGTTAATTGCATTAGGAGGGGAGAAAGCAGAGCCCTTTATAGAGACATTTGCTACACTGAGCTTTATTACCTTAGACTAAATCGAGGTAAGATAGTGATTAAATCGAGGTACGATAGAGATTAAATATAAGTATATTAAAGACTAAAACGAAAGAAGATTAGTGATTGGACAGAAGCAAGACAGAAATTAAATAGAACTAAGATAGAGATTAATATAAGTAAGATAGAAGCTAAATAGGTTTTAAAGCCATATTTTGAGTTGAATATAAATAAAAGATGAAACTTGTTTTCGATTAGATGGGATAAGTTGATAAAATACGTTAACGTCAAGAGAGTAGTATGTGAGGAAATCTTCATTTTTGTATAAGAAGTGTACTTTTTAGCAAATAAAGTATTTTGTGCATGGACTTATATTAAGGGAAAGTGAAAACTGAAAGATGAAAATGAGTTTTCTATGAACTTTTGGTAATTTCATTTTTCTTTCAGTACCACTATGGTACCATACATACAGAAAGAGTTTTCGAAGTAGCAATACTACTTGATAAGCTGTAAAGGAAACGTGGATACTTTATAATACTTATAGAGTAGAAGAGCAAACGGAGAAATCTCTTGAGAAATTCTTTATTTCCTGAAAGGAGATTTTTATTATGAAAAAACGTTTTGCAACTATGTTAGCAGCAACTGCTGTATTAGGGGTAACAACTGCATTTGCAGCTAACCCATTCTCTGATGTAACACCTAATGATTGGGCATACCAAAGTGTATCTCAATTAGCTTCTGCAGGTATCATTAATGGTTACCCAGACGGTACTTTCAAAGGCCAAAACAATATCACTCGTTACGAAATGGCTCAAATGGTAGCGAAAGCTATGGCTAACCAAAGCCGTGCAACTGCTGAACAACAAGCTATGATCAATCGCTTAGCTAATGAGTTCTCTGATGAATTAAATAACTTAGGCGTTCGCGTATCAGAACTTGAAAATAAAGTAGGTAATGTAAAAGTAACTGGTGATGCTCGTCTTCGTTACCAAGGTTCTGACAAAAAAGGTGTAGTAAGTTCCTCTAATGCAGATAAAAAATCTATGTTTGACTACCGTGCACGTGTACAATTCAATGCACAAGTAAATGACAATACATCTGCAGTAGTTCGTGTAACATCTGGTAACAATGAATTTGGTAATGGCTCCAATAACTCTACTGATATCTCCATTGACCGTGCGTACGTAGCTCATCAATTCGGTGCTAACACAACTGGTATCATCGGTCGTTACAATGCATTTGTGGGTAATGGCTTGATCTATGATGATACTTTTGATGGTGCAGCACTTGCTTATGACAATGGTAACTTCAGTGCTACAGCAGCATATGGTTCCTTCGTAGAAGGTGGCTTTGGCAACTCCTATGCTAATGGCAATGAATATACTAGAAGCTTCGAAGATGCTTCCTCCGATGACAATGCAACTGTAACTTTATTACAAGCTAAGGGCAAACTTGGCGAACATGCAACTCTAGGTGGCTTCTATGCTTTCGGTAATAAAAACCTAAATGATGACATCTATGGTGGTTCCTTAGACATGAACTTCGATAAAGTATGGCTCGGCGGTGAATACGCACAGTTTAAAGATGCTGATGACGGAAGTGCTTGGGTAGCAGGTATCGGTTATGGCGATTACAATATTGAAAAAGCTGGTACATGGGGTGCTAAAGTTCAATACTTCAACGAAGATACTAACTCTCCAGTAATTAGCTCTACCTTCAACCAACCATACAACTCTGATTACAAAGCATGGATGGCAAGTGTAGATTACTCCTTAGCTAAAAACGTTGGTCTTTCCGCTTACTATGCATTTAATGCAGAAGACCAAAAAGGTAATGACTTACCAGATTACTATCGTGCAGAACTTAACTACAAGTTCTAATATAGTCTGAATATAGTAAGTTAGATGACTTAAAAAGAGTAAGTTTAAAGACTAAAATAGTAAAATAAGTGTTAAATAATTGAGAAAACTAAAAAATATTATCTTAAATTGATAAATAAGTTTTCAAAAATTATAAAGTAGAAAGAAGGCTCAAATATGGGCCTTCTTTTTTTGCTATCAAAAAATATTGACTATTTTAAAATGAAAACTAAGCATTTAATTAGAGTTTTTCGGAGTGAGAATTTTCACATTAGCTTTACATTTAGAATCAACTGTGCTATCATAACGATAGATTCAGTGAGCTGAAGAGCATTATGACTGTAAAGTATAACTACACTGTGAGGAAACGTGGAAACTCCAGACACGAGTTATATGGCATAGTAATTATGTTTCGGAAGCGAGCAGAAATCTAATTTTATTTTATTTTTCTGTTTTTTACCGAAAGGGGTAATTACAATGAAAAAACGTTTTGCAACTATGCTAGCAGCAACAGCTGT
>NZ_URAR01000005.1 GCF_900545795.1 uncultured Veillonella sp. | reverse complement strand
TGCATTAGGCTATAGTGCAACAGCAACATCTGATCGGGCTACTGCATTAGGATACCGTTCGAAGAGTAATGGCTTTGCTAGTTCTGCCGTAGGCAATGAAGCAAAGGCTAATGGATATGAAAGCCTTTCTATGGGACGAGAGGCTGAAGCTAATCGTATTTCCTCTGTTGCTATAGGCCGTAGTGCTAAAGTGTCTTCTATGGGAGGGGTGGCTCTAGGTGAATTATCAGTAGCAGGTACAGAGTCGACTCAATTAGGTTATAATCCCCTTTCTAACGCTCAACTTACAGCTAATTCGGCAATTATGGGCTTATCTGATGCAGATAGAGCAACTCTAGCTGATTTAGGTCCAAAAGTGCAAAAATTAAAAGATGAATATATAGCTAAAGAAACAGCTTATAATGATCGAATTACTACATTAAATAATGAATTAGCGCAGACGACTAAAAACTTTACGCTAGGGTCCCCTAAAACTGAAGAAGAAAAAACTGCCATTAGCGAAAAGATCAAAGCATTAACTTCGGAACGAGGTAAGCTTGAGAAAGAGCTTAGAACGGCTAAAAAAGCGTATATAGAAAGTGCTGATTTTAAAGCTTATGCAGCTTTAGTATCTACTTGGGAATCTACTGAAGGAGCTATTGCCATTGGTGATAACTCAACAGGTATTACTCGTCAAATCACAGGTGTAGCAGCTGGTACAGCTGATACCGATGCAGTGAATGTGGCGCAATTAAAAGCAGCTAAAGTAGAAGTGCTTCAAGGCGATAATGTGACTGTAAGTACAAATACTAAGGATGGGTATACTAAATATACTGTAAGTGCTGCAGACAATGATACTAAAGTAAATTCTGGCAGTATTACATATGATGCTAAAGGTGCAGGCTCGTTTATTTTGAATACTGAAAATAACGGTACTAATGATACCATTAAGATTGATGGCCTTAAAAATACATATGTAACTGATGCAGCCTTGAAAGATAATACATTAACAATTACTCGCAATGATGGTGAAACCTTCACTGTAAAAAATCTAGCCACTAAAAATGATGTTGCTGATGCGAAGGCTCATTATGTAAGTATTAATACGACTGAAAAAGCGGCAGGCACAAATTATGATAATGATGGTGCTACTGGTACTGATGCCATTGCTATTGGTGGAAAAGCTAAGGCAGAAGGTAAATCAACTGTGGCATTGGGCCATCAAAGTATGGCTAAGCGAGAAAATGATATTGCCATTGGTGAACGTGCTGAAACTATGGGGATTCCAACTAATTTAAGTATGCCAGATAGTTATGGCGGTAGCGCTATTGCTATTGGGGTAGCGGCGAAAACATTTCAATTAGCCGGCATTGCCATTGGTTCATCATCTGTGGCAGGAGCCGGTAATACACTAGCTATTGGCCCAGCAGCTAAGGCTTATAGTGAATATGGTGTAGCTCTTGGCTATACTACGGAAGCGGCTGGTCGTCGCTCTGTAGCCGTAGGTCATATGGCTAAAAGCCAAGCGTACTATGGTTTTGCTGGTGGTGATCGGAGTAAGGCTAACGGTTATGGTAGTATTGCCATTGGTTCAGAAGCAAACAGTACTGAAATGGGCACTATTGCCTTGGGGATGAACTCAAAGGCAAGTCTTATGGGCAGTGTAGCATTAGGTGAACGCTCTGTTACCAATACAGCAGATGGTGTTTTAGGCTACAATCCAGCAACGAATGCAGTATTGGAATCACATAATGATATTACAGGCTTATCTGATGCGGATAAAACTAAATTAGCTGACTTAGCCGCTAAGGTAGAGCCTTTAAAAACTGACTATGTAAATAAAGAAACAACGTATCATGAAAATCTTACAAAGATTAATACACAGATAAAAAATTTAAAAGAGAGCCTAATAAAAACAGCACAAACTGATGAGCAGAAACAAGAAATTAATAAAAAAATTAGTGACTTAACTAAAGAAAGAAGTAAAGCTGAGACGGATATTACTAAAGCGCGTAAAGCTTACTATGATAGTAAAGAATTTAAAGACTATGCTGCTTTAGTATCCACTTGGGAGTCTACTGAAGGATCTATTGCCGTTGGTGATACTGCAACAGGTATTACACGTCAAATCACTGGTGTAGCTGTCGGTACAGCGGACACCGATGCAGTGAATGTAGCACAGCTTAAAAATGCTCGTGTAAGTTTTGCCGATGCTAATACAAATGTTACAGTAGAAGATGTAACTGCTAATACACCAGATGCAGTTGGTACAGTATATAAACTTAGTGCTGAAAAAGCTGTAGTAGCAGCTAATGGGGATTCATTAAAATTAACCACTAATTCAGACACAGATACTCTTATAACTACATATACATTAGATTTAGCAGATGGCATTAAAAATAAGATTGCTAATGCAGCCGATACTTCTTTAAGTAATTTAACTCAAGAAGGGGAAGCTAAGCTTATAGCTCTTGCTAAAGACACTGCTGTAGGAGCTATTAAAGTGACAAGTGCTGATACAGCGTTAGTTTCTATTGATCCTGATACAACATCTGAAACTGGTGTAACAAATTATAAAGTAGGCCTTAGTGATGGCGTAAAAACTAAGATAGACCGCGTAGAAACTGTTACTGTAGGCACTTCTGGAAATTTAATTTTAGATGATTCGAAAACTAATAGTTCTACAGGTAAAGAATTCCTTGTTGATTTAAATAAAAACTTAACTTTAACAGATGGTAGTCTTACATTAAGCAGTGTTGTAGAGGGCAATACAAAGACTGTAAAATTGACTAGCACCGGTTTAGATATGGGTGGTAATACAATTACTCATGTAGCACCTGGTCGCATTGCGGAAGATTCTACTGATGCAGTGAATGGCAGTCAATTACATGATATTGCCACTAAAGTTGACGCTATGACAGGTGATAAGGGGAGTATCACTACAATTCAAGGGGATATTTCTAAAGTAAAAGATGAGGTAACTCAAGCAAAAGGCGATATTAATACTATCCAAGGTGATATTTCTACTATTAACCAAAATTTAGAAAATAAAGCAAATACTGATTTAGGTAATATTACAGCTGAGGGTAAAAATGTAGTAAAAGACTTAGCTCGTGAAGCGGTGACTGTTACAGCTGAAAAAGATAGTAAATACATTTCCGTACAACCAAAACCTAATGATGCAGCTCATAGCATTAATTATGAAGTCGGATTTGATTATGAAGCACTTAAAACTGACTTAGGTACTGGTGACACTGGCTTTGTTACAGGCAATACTTTACAAGATGCCATTGATAAAGCTGTAGAAGGCGTAGTAGCAGGCCAAGCCACCGATGACCATATTAAAGAATTAGCTAAAGAGTCTGTCAAACTCGTAGATGGCACAAATACAACAGTTGAAGTTGTTAACGATAGTACTGATGGAGAAGCAAAAACCTATGCTGTGAATGTATCTGACGATGCTATCAAAGCGGCTGTTAAGCCTGAGCTTGATAATAAGGCTAATGTTGATGGATCTAATTTAGTATTATCTGATGAATCCGTAAGCAAGCTTAAAGATCAATTAGGTGTAAATACTGTAGATGCTCAAGTTGGCGAAGTAACTGATCGTGTAGACAATTTAGAAAATAATGTCATGACACTTAATGACAATGTAAACTCTGTTAATAATCGTGTAAATAAATTAGACAGACGTGTAGATAAGGTGGGCGCTTCGGCTGCTGCATTAGCTGCTTTACATCCACTTCAATTTGATGAAAATGACAAGTTTACTGTAGCTGCTGGTGTAGGCAATTATAAAGGGGAGCAAGCTGTTGCTTTAGGCGGTTTCTATCAAGCTAACGAAGACTTACTCTTCAGTGTTGGCGGTACACTTGGAGATGAAAAAATGGTCAATGCGGGAGTATCTGTTCGCTTTGGGCAAAAAGGTGATGGTATACGACCAAGTGCTCCTAATGCAGTGCGCGAATTAACTGACCAAGTAGCTTCTTTAAAAGCTAAGAATACAGCGCTTGAAAGTACTGTAGCAGATCAAGAAGGGCGCTTAGCGGCACAACAGACTGAATTAGAACAACAACGGGCCTTGATTGAGCAGTTGATGTCTAAAGTCGGAATGTAATACATAGGAATAGAATATTGATAACAGCAGGATATTTATAGTAGCAGTAGCTTTATAGCTGTAGTATATTTATATTTCTCTGTTAGAAGAAAACCTTCTATGGTACAATAGTGTACTATAGAAGGTTTTTTATCTATAACAGGTGTTAATAAGGAAGAGGATATGAAAGCTGAAACTAAAGTACGCATAATTGTGGGGATTATAGCCATACTATTACTGGGCAGTCTTGAGATTTTTGTGCCTGGTTTTTATGGACAGATGATAGATTTACTAGGCACAGGTGATGTGCATCATATTGCAGAAGTATTACAAAGCTATGGTCCATGGGCTATTGTCATCAGCTTCGTGCTCGATGTCATTATCAATATAGCTGGATTTTTGCCCTCCATATTTTTCTCTACTGCTAATGGCTTAATTTTTGGCCTTGTGCCAGGTATTATTATCTCCTGGCTAGCGGAGACATTGGGGGTCATCATTAGCTTCTTAATTATGCGTTACTTCTTACGCGATACAGCTGAGAAATTAATTCAAAAGAGTAAGTTTTTGCTTAAGGTGGATGATTTCAGTAGCAAAAATGGTTTAGTTGTCATGTTATTTGCTCGTACGATTCCCTATTTTCCATCAGGTATTATTACAGCCTTAGGTGCCATTAGTCGCATTAGTTTAAGAGATTATGCTATTGCTAACTTAATTGGTAAGTTTCCATCTACCGCTTTAGAAGTAGTCGTAGGGCATGATGCGGTGATGTTACATGAGCATTTAGACCGCTTGACTATCATTATAGTGGTGGCTACGATTGTGTATATTGCAGCTTGGTATATATATAAGCACTATATGAAAAAGCGTGAAGCACAAAAAGAAAATAAAACAAATGATTGAGTAAAAGGTAGGGGTACTATTTATGACAATAGGCATAAATTGAGTACCGAAGTAGAAAGGAAGAGAGTTATGAAATTTCAGTACACATTACCAGAAAAGGCACAGTTGAAAG
The DNA here is from genome assembly GCF_900545795.1 of uncultured Veillonella sp. GTDB lineage: Bacteria > Bacillota > Negativicutes > Veillonellales > Veillonellaceae > Veillonella_A. Next base: position 126,642 of record NZ_URAR01000005.1, on the reverse strand, counting down.
GGCCTAATTTTATCCGTGAAGTATTTGAACGAGGTGCAAAAATTCCAGGCTTCATTAGCTTTGGCATTGGTAATCCAGCCTCGGAGGCTATTCCAGTGGAAGCTATTCAAAAAGCCTTTGATGAAGTGGTGCATACGAATCCAATTGAGATTTTGCAATATGGTCCTATGATGGGGGATGACCATTTACGGGAGCAAACCATTGAGCGCTTAGTAAAAGTACGTCAAATGCCACGAGAAGGGCAGCAATTATTGCTTTCCATTGGTGCTGGTCAAGACTTAGGTTTAGTGCCACGCACTCTTTGTAATCCTGGTGATGAAGTATATATGGATACGTATACCTTTACAAGTGCTATAGGTGCGGTAAAAAATATGGGAGCTGTACCAGTAGCTGTAGAGGGCGATGAGCAAGGGATGGACCCAGAGGCACTTCGTAGAGCAATTCAGAAGAGCCAAGGAAAAGGACGCTATATATATTTAATTCCTAATTTCCAAAATCCAACTGGCCTTACTATGCCATTGGCACGACGTAAAGAAATTTATGCTGTAGCTGCAGAGTTTGGTCTCTTTATTTATGAAGACGATCCATATGGAGAAATTCGTTTCACCGATGAAATAGTACCAACATTTAAATCCTTTGATGTGGATAATCGTGTCATTTACGCAGGCTCCTATTCTAAGACTTTATCGGCAGGTTTGCGTGTTGGTTTCTTATATGGCCCAGAAGAGGTAATTGAAGCGATTCAGCGCATTAAAAATAGCTCTGATGGTCAAATGCCTTTAGTGACTCAACGTGTAGTGTCTCATTTATTAGACTATATAGATTATGATGCGCAAATTGAACGCGTGTCTCGTATTTATAAAGAAAAAGCTGATTTAATGATGCAAACCTTTAAAGCTCATGGTAGTGATGCGGTGAAGTTTATTGAGCCAACAGGTGGCATGTTTATTTGGATGACTATGCCAGATTCTGTAAATTGTGATGAGTTCTTTGAACTTTGTATGGAGCATAAGGTAGGCATTGTAAAAGGTGCAGCCTTTGCGACTGATGGCCGTACAACTTGCCAAGATTTTCGCTTAAGCTTTACATTCCCTTCGAAAGAACAAATTGAAGCAGGCATGAAAATTGTAGGCCAACTATCTAAACAGTATATTAAATAATAAGTTGAACTAATAAAATTAATTAAAACAGGTTAACTAATAGTTAAACGGAATAGAAAAAGCCCCGAGTCTATGCAGTTTTTGCATGTCCGGGGCTTTTCGTTGAACTTACTAGTTGATTATGATACACTTACCCTAGGCATGCTAACAGTCTTGTTTGAATCATGCCAGTATAATTGATATATCTAAATAGTTCTTATATGATGAAACTATTTGAAAGTAGGTGTAATTATGAGTTGTGGCAGTTCAGGTGGCTGCGGTGGCTGCGCATCCAAATCTTCTTGCGGTAGCGCACAACAAGCGCCTCAAGATTTAATGGCGCAATTAAGTGAATTTAGTAGTGTTAAACATGTTATCGGTGTAGTGAGCGGTAAAGGTGGGGTTGGTAAATCCCTCGTTACTAGTTTGCTAGCCATTACTATGGCACGCCGTGGGTTTAAAGTAGGTATTCTAGATGGTGATATTACAGGTCCTTCTATTCCTAAAGTATTTGGGATTAAAGGGAAGGCTCCTGCTGATGAACTAGGAATGCATCCATTGACTTCTGAAGGTGGCGTTGACATTATGTCTGTTAACCTTTTACTAGAAAATGAATCTGACCCTGTTTTATGGCGTGGTCCTGTTGTAGGCAATGTAGTAAAACAATTTTATACAGATGTTATTTGGAAGGATATTGACTATCTATTTGTAGATATGCCTCCAGGAACAGGCGATGTAGCTATCACTGTATTCCAATCACTTCCACTTGATGGCATTGTAGTTGTTACTTCACCACAGGATTTGGTTTCTATGATTGTTGAGAAAGCTGTTAAAATGGCTGAACTCATGCAAATTCCTATCATTGGTGCTGTAGAAAACTTCTCCTATTTCCATTGTCCAGATAATGGTAAAGATTATAAAATCTTTGGTGAAAGCCATATTGATGAAGTATTAGAGAAATATGGTTTATTGCTATTAGGCCGTCTCCCAATTGATCCTAAAGTAGCAGAACTTTGCGACGCAGGTAAGTTGGAGCAAATTGAAAAGACGAACCTAGAACAAGTTGAGCTACCTCAATAGTATGAGAGCCTATCACGGACGTGACAGGGGAATGTACTAGGGAATTCATACAACTAAGTTGAATTCAAAAAACTGCTTATCTGTTAGGTTATAAGATAAGCAGTTTTTTGTTTTTATAAGTAAAGGGATATCATAAAAGTAGACAAAGTTGTTTAAAAAAGGGTGGGGCATGATATGAAGAAGTATATGTCATGGATTATTCCGATAGTTGTCGGTTTAATCATTTGGTTTGTGCCAGTACCAGAGGGATTAAAACCTCAAGCGTGGCACTTATTTGCAATTTTTGCAGGCACTATTTTAGGTTTTATATTACAACCATTACCGATTGGTGCTATTTCGATTTTAAGTATTGTCATTGCAGCTGTTACGAATACATTAAAAATTGGTGATGGCTTAGCTGGTTTTGCCAATACATCTATTTGGTTGATTGTAGCAGCGTTCTTATTTTCCCGTGGATTCATTAAAACAGGTTTAGGACGTCGTATTGCATACACTTTGATTAAAGCAGTAGGTAGCAATTCGTTAAAATTGTCCTATGCACTTGTAGTTAGTGATTTTATCTTATCTCCAGCTACACCTTCCAATACAGCTCGTGCAGGTGGGGTTATTTTCCCAATTACTCGTTCCTTAGCATCAGCTTTTGGTTCGGAACCAGGCGATACAGCTCGTAAAATCGGAGCATTTCTTATCCAATCGATTTATCAAGGCAATGTAATTACCTCCGCTATGTTTATGACATCTATGGCGGGCAATACATTAATTGCTTCCTTAGTAGCTGAGTCCTTTGGTGTTAATATTACTTGGGGCGGTTGGGCTATGGCTGCTATTGTGCCAGGCTTAGTAGCTTTAATTGTAATGCCACTTGTGCTTTACAAGATTTATCCGCCAGAATTAAAAGATACTCGCGAAGTACAAGCTCATATTGCGGAAGAACTTAAAAACTTAGGGGCTATGAGTTTTGCTGAAAAAGTAATGCTTGGCGTATTTATTTTATCTTTAATTCTCTGGGCTACTGGCCAATTTACAGGTCTTAACGCTACGACAGTAGCATTACTAGGCGTTGGTATTTTACTTGTTACTAAAGTTCTTCTTTGGTCTGATGTTACCGAAGAAAAAGGTGGCTGGGATACATTAGTTTGGATGGGTACTATGATTGCCCTAGCAGGCCAACTTAATAAAACTGGTTTTATTAAATGGTTTGCGACTATCGTAGGTGCGGAAGTATCTGGTATTAACTGGATTGCAGCATTTATTATTTTAATCCTTATCTATATGTACTCTCATTATATTTTTGCAAGCTTAACCGTACATATTACAGCTATGTATGTAGCCTTTGTAGCGGTGGCTATTGGTGTGGGGACACCTCCAATGCTTGCCATGCTTGCATTCGCTTTCTTCTCTAACTTATGCATGAGTTTAACACATTATGCAGCTGGTCCATCACCTATTTGCTTTAATGCAGGGTATATGACCCAAAATACTTGGTGGCGACTCGGCTTTATTGCATCTGTAATTAACATCATTATTTGGTTAGGTCTCGGCACTGTATGGTGGAAAGTATTAGGCCTTTGGTAATTTAGGTTATACGAGGTTTATGATATCTCTTTGAGCGAGGATCCATTGGGTCCTCGCTTTTTAGTTTTACGCTAAAATGTGTTATAATTAAATGTACATTGTCTAGTTCAAGAGGTGAATTATGAACACAATAGCAAAGTTATTAGAATATATTGATAGAAGCACTTCGCCGTACCATACTGTAATGGCCTCGGCGGATTTTTTACAGCGTGCAGGTTTTAAAGAAATCACCTTAGGTGAAGAGTGGAATTTAACGCCTGGCGACTATTTTGTGAAAGTGTATGACTCTACCTTAGTGGCCTTTCACATTGGTCAGCATATGAGAGAGTCTCTTCATGTAGGCTCAGCTCATACAGATTTTCCAGCCCTTCGCATTAAGCCTAATCCTTTATTAGAAAACAAAGGCTATGGGCGACTTAATGTTGAATCCTATGGCGGTCTCATTTTAAATACTTGGCTTGATCGTCCCTTATCTTTAGCGGGCGTGGTAGTATGCCGCCAAGACGATTTATATGAGCCAAAAGTTCATTATATTGATGTGCAGAGACCTTTATTGACTATTCCTAATTTGGCCATTCACATGAATCGTCAAATCAATGAGGGCGTAGCCTTAAATAAACAAAATCACATGTTACCTATTTTTATGATGATGGGGCAATTACCTGATGAAAGTGCGCCATTAGAGGAAGAATGGCTTAGCTTTTTAAGCGAAGAAGTGCATTGCAATCCAGAGGATATTATTTCCTATGAGTTGACTGTATACCCTGTAGAAGGGGGCACTACATTAGGTCGCAATGATGAGTTTATTAGCTCGCCACGTTTAGATAATTTAACGTCTTGCATGGCTTGTTTAGAAGGGATTAAAGCGGCTAAGGAAGCGAATGTAGATGGCTTGCGCATGATTGCTTTATTTGACAATGAAGAAGTGGGCAGCCGGACTAAACAAGGTGGTGCCTCCATGGTTCTGCCTCAAGTACTAGAGCGCATTTATATGAGTCAAGGCTATACGAAGGAACACATGTATGCCGATATGGCCCGCGGCTTTATGATTTCCTCTGATGTGGCGCATGCATATCATCCAAACTATCCAGAGAAAAATGATATTACTAATTTCCCTATTTTAAATAAAGGGGTAGTCCTTAAAATTGCAGCTAGCCAGTCCTATGCAGGTGATGCTAAGGCCATTGGTGTGGTATCGTCTATCTGTGAAACTGCCAATATTCCGTATCAAGTGTATGTAAATCGCTCGGATATCCCTGGTGGCTCTACAGTGGGCTCCATTTCGTCATCTATTTTGCCAATTCGCACTATGGATGTAGGTGTACCTTTATTAGCGATGCATTCCGCACGAGAAACTATGGGTGCCTTTGATCAAGAGGCATTAGAAAATCTCATGCGCGAGTTTTTAGGTTAGGAAGCGTGTATGTTAATTGAATATACTTTGTACTTATCGGATATACTGCGTACACCTATAGGGCAAATGATTTTAGTAGGTCTTATGTTTTTGACTGGCATCGGCACGTCTTTAGTGCCTGAAACGGTGGCAACTATTTTGCCCCGTTTAGTCGGTCATGTATATAAGCGCATGTACTATGCGATTGGCATGGTGGCATCGGTTATTGTAGTTGGTATAGTAGGATCTTGGATTTTAGGTCCCTATACCATTGGCCGTTGGTCCTATGTGATTTGGAGCTTATTGCTCTTGACTATGGCCTTACAGTCTTTTGAGTGGGTCGCTTTTATCCATCCAGTGCCATTTTCAGCCCGCGAAGATCGACGTATTGAGCGGAAATCTAAGGTGTGGCAGCGCACGCTGTCCATTGTTTGGCGCGGTATCAAAAGTGGTTTAAGTTGGCGCTATGATCGCTTGCCCATTTATATTTGGATTGTAGCGACGTTAGCGGTAGCAGGGTGGAAGCTTGCTTCTATTATGATTATTTCCTTTATTATAGGATATTTAATTCCTGTATTCTGGTTAACAGGTCGTTTGGAGCGCTTAGGGCGCGTAGTAATACAACCTAATTATCGCCTGTACGTACTTTGGTTTAAGCGTATTATGGGCGTTGTTATGGTCTTAGAGGCATTATACTTTTTTGGACTATTCCAGTTGTACCAAGGTTAAGTTTTGATTAGAAGGCTTCTTTAGATGGTAACTATATAGAAGGAGCCACATAGGCTGTAGTATAACAAAGGAATACATGTTCAAAAGTTACATATATGTATCGTGTATACATGAAAAAATAGGTTGTATTCATTATTGAATACTTCTACAATATTAAGTATATCAATATTGAATATTGAGGGAGGAAGTCTGATGAAAGAAATTAAGTCTGTATTGGTAGCGAATCGTGGAGAAATTGCTATTCGCGTATTTCGCGCATGTAATGAAATGGGTATTCGCACAGTAGCTATTTATTCTAAGGAAGATTCGCTGTCATTACATCGTAACCAAGCGGATGAAGCGTATTTAGTTGGCCGTGGTAAAAAGCCAGTAGATGCATATCTTGATATTGAAGATATTATTCGCATCGCTCATGAACATGATGTAGATGCCATTCATCCTGGCTATGGCTTTTTAGCAGAGAACGCTAAATTTGCAAAACGCTGTGAAGAAGAAGGAATTATTTTTATTGGTCCACATCTTGACCATTTGGAAATGTTTGGCGATAAAGTAAATGCTCGTATTCAAGCTAAGTTAGCTGATATTCCAATGATTCCTGGTAGTGATGGCCCTCTTAATAATTTTGAGGAATTAGAAGAGTTTGCTAAAACACATGGCTTCCCACTTATGATTAAAGCCGTTAATGGCGGTGGTGGTCGCGGTATGCGTGCCGTTGAGTCCATGGATGAATTACGCGATGCGTATGACCGCGCTAAATCAGAAGCTAAAATGGCGTTTGGCGATGATGATGTATATGTAGAAAAACTCATCGTAGAACCAAAACATATTGAAGTACAGATTATTGGTGACGAACATGGCAATGTAGTTCATTTACATGAACGCGACTGTTCCGTACAACGTCGTCATCAAAAAGTAGTTGAAATTGCTCCAGCTTGGGCGTTGCCACTAGAAACTCGCGAACGCATTTGTAATGCTGCTGTTAAGCTCATGAAAAATGTAAATTATGTAGGCGCTGGTACCGTTGAATTCTTAGTAACAGCTGATGGCAACTTCTACTTCATAGAAGTAAACCCTCGTATTCAAGTAGAACATACTATTACTGAGCTTGTAACAGGCATTGATATTGTGCATACACAAATTCGCGTTGCCGAAGGATATTCCTTATTTGATGAAGTTGTTGGCATGCCACAACAAGAAGATATTAAATGCATTGGTCAAGCTATTCAATGTCGTATTACTACAGAAGACCCAAGCAATAACTTCATGCCAGACACTGGTAAATTGATGGCTTATCGCTCTAGTGGTGGATTTGGTATTCGTCTTGACGGCGGCAATGCTTTCACAGGGTCCGTTATTACTCCATACTATGATTCTTTATTAGTTAAAGCCTCTTCACATGCATTGACTCCAGAAGACTGTATTAATAAAATGATTCGCTGTCTTCGTGAGTTCCGTATTCGCGGTGTAAAAACTAATATTCATTTCCTTATCAATGTATTGGAAAATCCAACCTTTGTATCCGGTAAATGTAATGTAAACTTCATTGATGAACATCCTGAATTATTCGTGTTCAAACAAGTGCGTGACCGTGGTACTAAAATGATGCGTTATATTGCGAATGTAACGGTAAATGGCTATCAAAACTTAGGGCATGAAGAGTTACCTAATTTTGAACCAATTCAAATGCCACCAATGCTTCCAATGGATCCACCAGCAGGGACTAAGCAAAAGCTTGATGAATTAGGTCCTGAAGGATTCAGTAAATGGTTAATGGGTGAACAAAAGGTATATTTTACTGATACAACATGGCGTGATGCGCATCAATCTTTATTTGCTACACGTCTTCGTACAGCCGATATGGCGCGCGTTGCTGGGGAAGCAGCTCGTGGGGTACCTAATTTATTCTCCCTTGAATGTTGGGGCGGTGCTACATTTGACGTAGCGTATCGCTTCTTACATGAAGATCCATGGGAACGTTTACGCATGTTCCGCAAAGAAGTGCCTAATGTACTATTACAGATGTTGCTTCGCGGTGCTAATGCTGTAGGATACACAAGCTATCCAGACAATGTAGTGCGCAAATTCATTGAATTATCAGCTAAAAATGGTATCGACGTATTCCGCGTATTCGATAGCTTAAACAGCTTAGATAATATGCATGTAGCCATTGATGAAGTACGTAATCAAAATAAAATTGCTGAAGTGGCACTTTGCTATACGGGCGATATTTTAGATGCAAGTCGTACAAAATATAATCTAGATTATTATGTTAAAATGGCGAAAGAAGTGGAAAAAGCTGGTGCTAATATCATTGCGATTAAAGATATGGCAGGCCTTTTAAAACCTCAAGCAGCATATAATTTAGTAGCGGCGCTTAAAGATGCTGTCAATGTGCCAATTCATCTTCATACTCATGAAGGGGCAGGCAATGCGTTATACTCTTTAGGGCGTGCTATTGATGCTGGCGTTGATGTAGTGGATGTGGCATATTCCGCGTTTGCTAATGGTACTAGTCAACCAAGCATGAATTCCTTGTACTATGGTTTAACCGGTCATGAACGTCAACCAGTTCTTGATGCTGAATATATGGAACGAATGAGTGATTATTTTGCGTCCATTCGTCCGTATTACAAAGGTGTGGATAAAACAAATCCATATCCAAGCACTGAAGTGTATCAACATGAAATGCCTGGTGGCCAGTATTCTAACTTGCAACAACAAGCTAAGAGTGTAGGCCTTGGCGAACGTTGGGCTGAAATTAAGAAAATGTATCATCAAGTAAATATGATGTTTGGCGATATTATCAAAGTAACGCCATCCTCTAAAGTAGTTGGTGATATGACTTTATTCATGGTACAAAATGATTTAACTGAAGAAGATGTATATGCTAAAGGGGAAACTCTAGATTTCCCACAATCCGTAGTTGAATTCTTCCAAGGGTATCTAGGTGTACCATATCAAGGCTTCCCTGAAAAATTACAAAAGATTATTTTAAAAGGGAAGAAGCCATTGGCTGGTCGTCCTGGTAAATTCTTAGAACCTGTTGATTTTGAAGATGTGCGTAAACATTTAGTTGAAATGGGCTCTAAAGCTACTGATGAAGATGTAATCGCTTATTGCTTATATCCAAAAGTATTCAGCGATCATGTAGAATTCCTCAGTGATTATGACGATATTTCAACACTTGATACACCAACCTTCTTCTTTGGTATGAAACGTGGTACAGCCATTCATGTAACTATTGAAAAAGGTAAAATGCTCATCATTAAATTGATTCACATTAGTGAAGTCGATGAAGATGGTAATCGTATTGTAAGCTTTGAATTCAATGGTCAGCCGCGCGATATTAAGATTCGCGATAAACATGTGAAGACTACTGGTGTTGTACGTCATAAAGTAGATAAATCACAACCTGGTGAAGTTGGTGCTACATTATCTGGTTCTGTAGTTAAGATTCTTGTAAATAAAGGTCAATTAGTTACTAAAGGTGAACCATTAGTAGTAACAGAAGCTATGAAGATGGAAACAACGATTACCGCTCCAGTAGATGGTTTAGTTGGTGAAATCTACGTGCGTGAAGGCAGCCGCATCGAAAGTGGCGATTGCCTCATTAAGATTCAAGAAGGTCAAGCTAGCTAATTAGATTGATATAATACTAAGGGCTACTAATACTAAAAATGCTAGTAAGGCCTGTCTATCGCACAGTAATGCTAAGCCTCTATATTATATTGGCACATTATAGAGGCGAATAAGAGTTGAGATTAGACATTTAAACTTATAGCCTATAAAAATTAAAAGAGATGTTGTGAAGTGATATATGTCATTTCATAACATCTCTTTTGTGTTATTAAGTTTATACAGCATGACTTCAACTGAAACAGTAGTATAATTAAGAGATATACTTTAATGCTGTAAAGATTGGCTCCAGGGAGTTGTGATATATATGTCGCAAATATGGGCCTAAAAAATTATTCATTAGTTCTGTGTACTCTAGTTCGCTTACTTTGCCATTAGCAGCTAGCATGTCATACACTACACCTGATTCATGGACTGTATAGTGCATAGGCGTATAGCCATTGCGAAAATAAAATTGACTACGCTGGATTCGTTCTTCATAATTGGGGGCTTTTGGGTTTAGCTCTTCCATGTAGAGACAGAGTCGATAGTTCTTAAAATCCCGTTCTATTTGCTGTAAGATTTGACTGCCATAGCCTAAGCCTTGTTGATTTGGTGTAATTGCCATAAACATAATGCAAAGTATATCTCGATGAGGAATTATATAGGCAAAACCAATAAATTGATTTGCCTCATAAAAACTGAGGAGCCAAGCAGAACCAGTAAGTGCACGATATGACAATAAAGGCCAGGGTAATTGCTCTAGCGTAGGGAAGCTATGGCGATATAAGGTTTTTATCTTGTAATAATCTTCTGATTTATTAGTAATGGGAATGTAAGTTAGCATGAGATTTTCCTTTTCGTTAATATAGTAAGTCATTAGAGATAGTAAGTTATAGAGCTAGCAAGTTATTAAAGATAGTAAGTCATTAGAGATGGTATGCTTTGAGCTAGAGTTCTTTTCGTGGAATTTATTGTCATTGAGCTTTCGGCAAATGTAGTATAAACTATAGAGTAAGTCTAGGGTCAATAGTTTTAGAATTAAAAATAGGCTAAATATAATTTACGAAGGAGGATAGCATGCAACGAATTGGTCGTACTCGCTATACAACAGGAGCATTTGCCAAATTATTTGGCATAAATAAAGATACTTTGCTTTATTATGATAAAATAAATCTTTTTAAGCCTGCTATAGTGGGTGAAAATGGCTATCGCTATTATGATGCCAGTCAAATCGAGGTATTCTGGGTTTTATACTCCCTCCGTGAAATGGGCGTATCTATTAAAGAGCTAAGCTCATATACAGAAAATCCTACGCCAGAGCAACTATTTCAATTAATGGCAGAGCAAGAAGTAAAAGTGGCGGAAGAAATAAAGCGATTACAAAAATTACAACATAGTTTGCATTATGTAAAAGAACAAACTCTTGAAGGCTTACATGCGAAAATAGAAGAATTTAATTTTATAGAGTTACAGGATCAGCCTATTGTATATAGTGAGTTTTTAGGAGACGAGGCTGTTACCTCAAATACTTATTGGGGCGAAGCCTACACGAAATTTGTAAAAGATGCTCAAATGTCTGGTGTTGTATATACTGGCTCAGTGCTCGCTGAAGCAGACGTTAAAGCCAATGACTTTACTCGTATCCATCGCCTATATAGGATTACAACTGAAGTCACATCTACCGTGCGACCTGGTGGGCTTTACGCTATAACATATGTGAAGGGATCTTATGAAACATTGATTGACTCATATCCTTATTTAATCCAAAAACTGGAATCTATGGGCTATGAAGTAAATGGTGATATTTTCGAAGAATATACTATCGGACAAGTGGCTACTAAACAGGTGGAACAGTATGTGACAAAACTTTATATTCCAGTTAAGCGAAGCATTGAATATAGTGTATAATAAGAGGGATATAAACAGACTGAAATGAGGCATGAGTAGCCCAATGAGATGAAAAGGAGTTATAACAATGAAGTCAATTGTACCTGTGGAAAAGGGTCAAGTCTATGAAGTGCGCATTAATGGTTTAGGTAATAGCGGTGAAGGCGTAGGCCGATATGAAGGCTTTACTGTGTTTGTTCCTTTTGCGTTACCTGAAGAAGTAGTAAAAGTGCGCATTGATTTAGTAAAGAAGAAGTATGCTACGGGCAAGATTGTAGAGATTTTAGAAGCCTCGCCGCATCGCATTACACCAGATTGCCCTGTATATGGCATTTGTGGTGGCTGTCAGTTGCAACATGTAAGCTATGAAGAGCAATTGCGTTTGAAGACTCAAAAAGTGCGTGATATTATGGAGCGCATTGGTCAGACAAATCCCGATGTAGTTCTACCTACTTTAGGACCTACTACGCCGTGGCATTATCGCAATAAAATGCAAATTCCTGTAGGTGGTCGTGCAGGCAGGGCGGAGCTTGGCTTTTATGCCATGGGGTCACATTCTATTGTGCCTTGCGTAGATTGTAAAATCCAGGATGAAGGGAATAATAAAATGGCTCAAGTCTGTGAGCGACTCATCAATGAAAGTGGCCTTGAACCATATAATGAAGTAACCGGTGAAGGGGAGATTCGCCATATTATTGGCCGCATTGGTAAAAATGGGTGGATGCTTATTATCGTGTCAACGAAGTCTTCCTTAGCGAATAAAGACCATTGGATTAGCACGATTCGAGCTGAAATGCCTGAAGTGAAAAGCATTGTGTTGAATCATAATCCGAAGAAAACCAATGTTATTATGGGGGCAGATTGTACCTTACTTTGGGGCGATAATACGATTAGTGATACTATTGATACATTGGAGTTTCGTTTGTCACCGCACTCATTTTTCCAAGTGAATCCAGAGCAAACCAATGTATTATATAAAAAGGCACTAGAGTATGCTAATCTTACTGGCTATGAAACAGTCATTGATGCATATTGTGGCACAGGGACGATTTCCTTGTTCTTAGCGCAAAAGGCAAAGCATGTGATTGGTATTGAAATTGTAGAGCCTGCCATCGTCGATGCTAAGGCTAATGCAGCGCGAAATAATATTACTAATGCAGAGTTTATTGCTGCTGATGCAGCTAAGGAAATGCCAGCCCTTGTAAAACGAGGCGTTAAATCCGATGTTATTGTCTTTGATCCAATCCGTGCTGGTTGCAAAGAAGAAGTCCTAAAAGCAGCAGCTACCATGAAACCGGAGCGAATCGTATACGTGTCTTGTAACCCTGCATCCATGGCTAGAGATATTGTAGTCCTACGAGAACTTGGCTATGAAGTACAAGACGTGCAGCCTGTGGATATGTTCCCACAAACAAGCCATTGTGAGGCGGTAGCGTTATTACAGCGAGTAAACATGTAAAATTCATGTGTTTTAAATTATAAATAGTTAGAAATAGTATTACTTAAAATTGAGCAATGTGAAGATTTATGATGGAAATATAAATTTGAGGTACTATGATGTTAAAAGGTATCATTTTTTTACTATTTGGAGTAGGACTAGTTTTAATGATTCCCAAATATGTGAATCGATATAAAGCAGAAAAGAATATAGAAAACTTGCTGATACTTTTAGGGCTTATATTAGTAGGAATTTCTAGTATAGCTTTAAGTATCAATGAGCTTAACTTTTAATAGAAGATAGTAGAAAATAACTGTTGAGATGTCATCAAAGTGATGTATCTCAACAGTTATTTTAGTTTGATTATGATTTATTACAGTACTAGTATATAGTCATATAAAAAACAGCCCCTTATATAAGGGGCTGTTTTTCTGTATAAATCTAATTTTTTACTTCTCAATATAACTCTTAAATGCTTCTAAGTTTTCATCCACAACTTTTGCCAAGAGTTCTGTATCAGCGCCAATGCCAATGAAGCTTGCACCATAATCAGCAAAGCGTTTAGCTTGTTCTGGTGTACCTGCAATAGTACCAACTGGCACATTATGTTCACGGATACGTTTGATAGCATATTCCATAGCTTCTTCTACTTCTGGATGGAATATATCCACGCCATGGCCCATATCTACAGCGAGATCGATAGGTCCTAAGAATACGCCGCCAATGCCTGGGGTAGTGGCAATAGCATCGAGGTTTTCAATACCTTTTTTACTTTCGATTTGAGGTAAAATGCAGATTTCATCAGCAATGCGTTTAAAATATTCCATTACATCAATGCGACCGTAGCGTGCAGCGCGTACTGCATCGGCACCCATGCCGCGATTGCCACGTGGCGCATAAGATGCCCAATACATAATCTGCTCAGTTTCTTCGCCGCTTTCAACTTTAGGAATAATAATATTTTGAATGCCAGAGTCTAGTAACTGTTTAATGATACCAGTGCCAGCTTCTGGAATACGTACAACTGGGGTTACATTATAAGGTGCTACTGCTCTAGAAATAGCAACTAAGGAATTAATGTCATGAGCACCATGTTCACCATCTACAAACAACCAATCATAGTTGGAAGTTGCTAATACTTCGGCCACATCAGCAGAAGGCATTTCGACTGCCACACCATATTGAAGTTTGCCTTGTTCAATGTTTGCTTTAAATTCATTTTTTAAATAATCTTTTACCATTGCCATAATAATCCTCCTTATAAATAATATGGATTAAAAAATTTAGAAATAATGTGTAATTAGTATATCAATCAATTTACTTATGTACTTTTATATATTTAATAAGTTTGTTTCAGTATATTTACTTACTGTAACTTTATTGTATAACAAAATTAAATTTTATGCAATCTTATTTTTAGAGGTATTAAAAAGAATGTCGATGACATTAACTCCTTCAATGATATCCTTGACATTAATGGTCTCAATGATATCGATTACCTGACTAATGTTAATTTTGATAGTGAGATAGAGAGATACAATAATCAAAATATAGAAGGAAGTCATTAAAATAAAGTAAAATTTTTGTAAAATATAATTTTAATTTTCAGAAAAAGAGAGATAAATTTGATAGTTTTCTCTTGATTATAATATAATATCAATTATGAAAATTAAATGAACGCTATCAAAATATGAAAGTTTTATAAATCAAATTTTACAATTTAATTAGAGGAGGATATGATAAATACTTTAAATACACATTAATTGTACAACAAAAATATTGATACATAATAAGTCCTTTATTTTACTTGATTTTACTTGATCTTCTTGTTTTGATATATATATTATTTTAAGAAATAAATATTAAAAATATAGGTTTTATTGAAAAGAATTATAGCTTTACTAATCATGAAAATTTTATGAAATTTATTGATGATTTATGAAGTTTCCTATGGTATACTGAAAAAAAGAAATGCAAAACTTGGCCTTTAATCAACTTTTAAGTGATATATACTTCATAATATTTTAAATAGAATGCATATGAATTACCCAAAATGTTAATACATCATGTCAGTCACAAGTGAAGAAAGGAGACATGTATTATGAATGGGATTTATAATGTGATTTGGAGTAAGGTAAAACAACGTTTTGTGGTCGTATCAGAGCTGGTTCATAGCTGTACTAAACACTCTGGGCGCCGTGCCACGAGGAAAATGGCGACTGTTCTAGCGGTGTTAGCTTTGACTGCTAGTGCAGGGAGCTTAGCAGAAGCCGCTACTAATGGAGAGTGGACAACAGGTGTTGATGGAAATGGTAATTTTACGGCTCATATTGATACAGCCAATACCATGGGGGCTAGTGCGAAAACAAATACTGTGTTAGGTGATGGAAATACAGTAAATACTAGTAGCAATGATATTACTGGTGATAATAACACATTAGGTTCTGGGACTGGTAGTGATTATGTTATTGGTGATAGCAATGAGATAAAAAATTTAAGATCATCGTGGGTTATAGGTAATGCCAATAAAATATATACCAATGATAAGTATTATGGTGCAAGTAACTCACTTATCTTAGGTAGTAATAATACATCAACCGAAGAAATCAATAGCACCATTTTTATAGGCAATAAAAATAAGGTAACAGATTATATTAAGGACTCTGTTGCTATTGGTAGTGGCATGGAGTTTGGTAAACGATCGGATAATTCTGTTGTAATTGGCAATAACGCAAAAAATGGGGTATTCCCAGAACTTGCATCAAGTAAGTCAAATTTGGTAGGTAGTAATGGTTCCGTTGTAATTGGTGATTCGGCAAGTAATCAGTCGCCATATAGCGTAGTTATTGGTGCAAATGCTAAGATGGGGGATAAATGGAGTTCAGCTGGTGTCAGCGTAGTTATTGGGGCTAATGCTACGATTGCGGATGATTCGGCAGATAATATACTGATTGGTTCTAGTAATTCGAAGTATACATATTCTAAAATTGGTACCAATGTAGACTGGGCGATTGCTATGGGTCATCAGGTTGAAATAGGGGATACATCTGATCAGTCCGTAGTTATTGGTGGTACGTCAGCAAGAATTGGTAATAATGCGGCTCATGGCACTGTACTAGGCTCATTCTCTACTATTTCTGATGACACCTGGTTTGGTACAGCTCTAGGATATAGTGCAGAAGTAACCGGTCGATCAAGCTTGGCTATTGGTCATGATGCTCATATTGGTGTAGCTGGTGAACCTGAAAGTAGATATTCACTCGCTATTGGCTATAAGGCAAAACTTGAAAGTGGAGTTGAGAATGCTACGGCAGTGGGGCCAGAATCTAATATTAAAAGTGGTGCCAAAGGTAGTGTGGCAGTAGGTATAAAATCTACTATAGAAAAAGGCTCATTTGGCTCTGTAGCTATAGGATCTAATTCTAATGTTAAAGGAACTAATAATATAGCTATTGGTAGTGGTGCTAAAACAACGACTAAGCCAGGAAACGTTAGTAGTTCTGTAGCACTTGGGAATAGCGCTAAAGTTGAAGTTGGTTATAGTATAGGCTTGGGGAGTAGTGCAGCTATTAGTGAAGTTGCAGAGCGTTCGTCTGTAGTTGGCTATGGTGTAGCTACCAAGAGTAAATATAGTTCGATTTTAGGGGCATCATCTAAAATTGGTTCAAACTCAGATTATTCATTTATTGGTGGCTACAAATCAAGTATTGGAGATAATGTAGATAGAGCAACTCTTATCGGTTCATCGGCTAGCGTAAATAGCATAGGTGGGACTGCCATTGGTTTTGCCACTGCTGTTGATGCAGATACTAATTACAGTGTAGCTTTAGGTCGCAGTAGTAAGGTAAAAGCTGATAATATCTTTACTACTACTAAGCTTACTGAATTTAAAGCAGACTTAGGCTCTTATTATGATAAAAATTGGAATATTTCAAGTGCTGATGGTAGTTATGGTGTTCTTTCTGTAGGTGATAGTAGTGGAAAGCGCCGTATAATTAATGTGTCTAAAGGCCGCATTTCAGCTGATTCCTATGATGCCATTAATGGTAGTCAGATCTATCATTTAACTAATGCTTTAAATGCCCAAATAGCAGCTGCAGGTGGTAGTGTAGCTGCTGGTACGAATGTTGCATCAGTTGCGACAGGCGAGGTAGATGGTAAGAAGGTATACACTGTAAATGCCAAGAATGCCAGTGTCAGTGTGGGCGATAATTTTACTTTAACAACTAAGGAAAATACAACAACGAACATTACCGATTATAATATTAAATTGAAAGATATTGTAACTATTGGTGGCGTAACAGAAGGAAATAATCCAATTAAAATTGATGGTACCGTAGGAGATATTACTGGACTAACTAATAAAACTTTAGATTCTGACGATTTTGCCACTGTTGGTCGAGCTGCTACTGAAGAGCAATTGAAATTAGTTATGTCGGATATAACAGATATTAAAGGCAGTTCGTATCAGGGCTGGAATATAACGGTCAATGATGCAGATAAAACCGCTGTAGGTAGTGATAGTACAGTCGACTTCTCTGGAACTAAAGATGGAGACGGCAATCAAAATATCATTATAAGTAAAGAGGAAAATAAATTATCCTTTGGTCTTAATGATAAAATTACTCTTGGTACGGGTAATACACAAGTTGTAGTGAATGGTAAAGAAGGCTCAGTAAATATAGGCAGTGAAGCAGGTAAGAAAATCGACTTTAACGGTACTACTGGTATTGGTCAAGTAGGTAATATCATTGTGAATGGGGATTCAGGTGAAATTACTGGTTTAACAAATACAACTTTAGATTCTGAAGATTTTGCCACGGTAGGTCGTGCAGCTACAGAAGAACAACTTAAGGGTGTTAACCAACAAGTAACTAATAATAGTGCAGCGATTAATCATTTAGGTGGTCGCGTAAATCAATTGAGCAATCGCATTGATAAAGCTGGTGCAGGCGCTGCAGCTTTAGCGGCTCTTCATCCACTTGATTTTGATCCTGATGATAAATGGGATTTTGTAGCTGGTTATGGTAATTATCGTGGAGAAAATGCAATGGCCTTAGGTGCGTTCTACCGTACGAACGAAGATACTATGTTTAGTGTAGGTGGCACGCTAGGCAATGGCGATAATATGTTTAATGCTGGTATATCGCTCAAATTTGGTCAAGGCAATAATATATCTACAACACGTGTCGCCATGGCTAAAGAAATTAAAGATATGTGCCGTGAAATGGAAGCCATGAAGTCGGCCATGCTTGATTCACATGCAGGACGCAAAATTGACACATCTAAATTACAGCTCTTCCCAGATGTTCCTCAAAATCATTGGGCTTATGAATATGTAGCTACTCTTGCTGGAAATGGTATGATTCAAGGGTATCCAGATGGTACTTATGATGGCAACCGTCCTATGACGCGTTATGAATTTGCTGCTATGCTATATCGTGCGATGTTAAATGGTGCTACTTTATCGGATAAGATTCTTACTGAATTTGCTCCTGAGTTAGAACGATTTACAGTTGACACAGTACATACTGATAAAGATGGCAATCCAACAGTAGAACGTGTACGCGTAGCTCGCCAGAAGTAAGGCTTACATGCATATTGTATATTAAGTATGCTTGAGTATTTAAGTTAAGTATATTAAATGCATTTACTGCATTAAGTATATTAAGTGCATCAAACATTAAGTAGGCTTAATATAAATAAGTTTTAACCTTTCGTGACATAATAAGAACATAATAAAAAGCACTCTCGTCGTAGTTGGCTGTGATGGAAAGAATCCGTCAAAACCAGTAAAGAGAGTGCTTTTTTATAATCTATGAACTTAATTTGTATTAATAATAACATTAGTTAGTTCTTCGTCAGCTTCAAAAGAAACATCTTCTCGTACACCATGGACATAGGCAATGTAGTTTATTTTCTTGGTGCTGTCTCTATTGGTATAATCTATTCGTATATGATAGGTTGTACTTAAATCTGAATCAAGTTCAATATTTTCTTTTTCTATATGATTTTGTACTAGTTTATAAAATTGATAGAATTTTACTCCATTTATTTTTTCATAAGGGAATGCATCAGCTACATCTTCTTTAAGGGGGAGTTTATAAGGTCTATCGTATTCCCATTCAGAAAATAAAAGATTAGTTGTATTATATACATATTTATCAAAATGAGTTGGAGTTGTTGGGTCTTGAACTGTGACTACCATACGATCTTCTGTAGCAAATACATCAAGAATATTTAAGGAGTGGCCTTTAAATTTTTTTTCTTGTGTGAGCTCATTAATAATTCGATCAAGATTTTCGGCACTTTTAAAAACTGTACCAGGACGGCCAAAATAACCTTGTACTTCATATCCCATTTGTAGCGTTGGGATAAATCGTATTTCACCAGTTAAAAACAATAGGCCTATGAATATAATAGGTGATAAAAGAAGTAGATATTTGAGTAAATGAGGTTGTCCTGATTTATTTTTATTCATAAGCAATCTCCTTGTTTCCAACATCAATATATAATTAATAATATTATACAGTATGAGTAACGTTTTAATGTAAAGCCTATGAAAAAGTTTAGTAAAATAATGATATTATTAGTTTATAGTAATACTAGTTGTACTAGTACTGTTTTATTGTATTAAATGAAAATTAATGATATATTTTGCTAAATAATTCTTGTTTAGGATATCTTTTGGTATTACTTGTTTTGGCACTCTTAGTTTAGGACTTGCTTAGTTTGCTATAATAAAGTTATATGGAATCAATTGGAGAATCATTTACTTGCACATTAGAGTGGAATAAGGGCAATCATTTTCAAGACTCTGACTTACGCTGTGCGAAAGGTTTTACTTGGTGCCTAAAGAACATGTAAAGCATGAATTTGGGTATAGATAGAAAAAGAGTAAGCGTGTATTTTAAGGAGGTTTATATGAAACTATATGATATAATTGTAATTGGCTTTGGTAAAGCTGGTAAAACATTAGCAGGAACACTCGCTAAGCAGGGAAAAGCGGTGGCATTAATTGAGAAGGATGCCCATATGTATGGTGGCACTTGTATTAATGTAGGCTGCATACCATCGAAACGGCTAATTACTGATGCGGAATTAGCTCCAAAAGATGATATGACTGCACAGGCTGCTTATTATAAAAAGACAATTGAAGAAAAACGAGCCCTAACTACAGCACTTAGAAAAGCAAATTATGATAAATTAATACAAGCTGGTGTAGATGTTATAGATGGTATGGCTTCCTTTGTTGATGCTACGCATATTATGGTGCAGACTAAAGACCAAGGTGATATTACTTTAGAAGGCAAGCAAATTGTGATTAATACAGGCGCGACACCTATTATGCCGTCTATTGAAGGACTTGCAAGTAGTGACGTGGTATATACGTCTGAAACTTTAATGGACCTTGATATGTTACCTAAAGAACTAATTATCATCGGTGGAGGATATATTGGTTTAGAATTTGCTGCAATGTATGCTAACTTTGGCAGCAAGGTAACTATTGTACAGGATGGGGATGAATTTTTGCCTAGAGAAGATCGTGATATAGCTGAATCAATCGCTACTGTATTGAAATCTAAGCACGTATCTATTGTAAAGGGCGCTAAGATTACACATATTGAAGGGGGCACATTACATTACACAAAACAGGATGGTTCATATACTGTAAGTGGTGATGCGATTTTAGTTGCTACCGGCCGTAGACCGAATACTGACGGCCTTATGGCAGAAAAAGCAGGCATTACACTTACTAAACGTGGTGCCGTAGAAACTGATGAGCACTTGCGTACAAATGTGCCAAACATTTGGGCTGCTGGTGATGTATGTGGGAAGTTACAATTTACTTATATTTCTCTTGATGATTATCGCATTATCTTAGATGATATGAACGGCCAGCAACAGCGTACAATTAATAATCGCGGTGCCTTTTCTTACTCTGTATTTATTGACCCGCCATTTTCTCGAGTTGGCCTTAATGAAATGGAAGCAAAGGCAGCAGGTTTAGATTATAGAGTTGTTACCTTGTCGGCTAATGCCATTCCAAAAGCAAAAGTACTTCGTAAAACAGACGGCATGCTTAAAGCACTAATCGACAATAATAACAAAATCTTAGGTGCGCAATTATTCTGTGCAGAATCACATGAAATGGTCAACTTTATTAAATTGGCCATAGATCAAAACTTAGATTATCAGGTTATTAGAGACTTTATCTTTACACATCCGACTATGTCTGAAAGCTTGAATGACTTATTTGTGTAATTAATTTTTAGTACATATATTTAGTATGTGAATTATAATCGTCCAACACTTTTTGTTATCGTCCAGAAACTCATAAAAATTGGACGATACGTGAGAGGTATTGGACGATTATTTTTTTGCTAAGTAATATAAGAGTTAAGTAGATATATTCTGATTATGCCCTAGACTATCTAGAGCCTCCGTGTTACAAGCTATGAAAACACTTACTGAGGAAGGGGTTATACAGCATTTAGGTTCCGGTCGAGCTACCTACTATATGGCAATTCATACATAGTAATAGACTCAGCAATTTAATAGTCTTAACAGATTTAATAGCATTAATCTATTCAATATATTGAATAGATTTTATAAATTTAATAAGGGATAGGCTTAATAGATATAATCTATATTAAAATAAAAGTAGAAATAAAAATCTATATATTTAGATATTTGAATTTACAATCTTTTATGTTATACTGTAAAAGAAGATAGTGAAGTTGTATTTCTAAGTAAATTACTTATTTTGAGTACATGCTATTTTCTTTTATTTTATAAATATATATGAATGTGCATTCATTTATTTGGCGTAGAAGTTAGATTTAGTTCAACTAAACTAGATTCAGTGACCTTCAGCAAGATTTTACGTGAACTTAGATTAGGTGTATTCCTTTAAAAATAAATTGAATGCTATATAGTAGATGAGAAGAAAAGAGGAAATTTTATGGACGTATCCTTATTAAATTTAGTACCTTTACGAGCTGGACAAGAGTTTAAGTCTGCTGTAGATGATATGGTAACATTAGCATAGCGCACGGAGCGTTATGGATATAGTCGTTACTGGATTGCTGAGCATCATAATATGAAACGATTGGCTAGTAGTGCTACTCAGTTATTAATTCAGAGAACCTTGGCTAACACGGAGACGATTCGCGTTGGTTCTGGCGGCGTAATGCTTCCTAATCATAGTCCTTACCTTGTAGCAGAACAGTATGGGACCTTGGAAGCCTTATATCCTAATCGTGTAGACTTAGGCTTAGGTCGTGCACCAGGTACAGACCAACAAACAGCACGAGCACTTCGTCGTACAGATAATTTATATTCTGATTTTGCTAGTGAATTAAAAGAATTGCGCGGTTATTTTGATGATACTAATGGTGTACATGCATATCCAGCAGCGGGCTTAGATATACCGTTTTATATTTTAGGCTCTAGTACTGATAGTGCTTACTTAGCGGCTCACTTAGGCTTGCCTTATGTATTTGCGGCTCATTTTGCACCGGCTATGATGGAGTCAGCGATTAAAATTTATCGCCATAATTTTGAACCATCTAATTATCTAATTGAACCTTATGTTATTTTATGTGCCAATGCTATTTTAGCGGATACCGATGAGGAAGCAAAGCGATTGGCGACGACTCAGACACAGAGCTTCTTAGGTATTGTAACAGGCAGTCAAGAAGGCTTATTGCCACCTAAAGATTCTGATGACGAAGTATGGGATCATTATGTCGAAGCTAAAATTGCACCTCATTTTGGACCTATTGCCTTTAAAACAGAAGATGTTGTATATCGTGAAAAAGCAGTGGTTAACCAAATGACATCGGTTACTATTGTAGGTAGCCCTGAGACGGCGAAGCAACAATTAGCTGAGTTGCATAGTCGTGCACCATTTGATGAGTTAATGGCGCAAAGTTTGATTTACGATCAAGATGCACAGGCTTATTCCTATAAGCTATTAGCAGATGTTATGAAGGACTTTAAATAAGGATAAGGAAGTTAAAGTTTTCGCTAGCGATTATATATCGCTGCTATATATGAAAAGGGACCAATTGGTCCCTTTTTTGATTTACCTAATAGACAAAGAAGGGCTATTCTCTTATACTGAAAGCATATAAAGCATATAAAACATATAACATATATGAAGCAAATAAAAAATAGTAAATTAAAAAATATGAAGCATATAAAAACTAGTAAGTTATAAATGTATAGTTTAGCTGTGGCGATTACATTTTTAGTTTTAGTCTTTTAATTTATTTTTTGTTTTAAATTTTCAGGTATATAAAGGGGGGATATGATGAAATTTTATATTGTAGATTGTTTTGCTGATGCTAAGTATGAGGGGAATCAATTATTAGTTGTAAAAACAGATAGAATTCTCACCGATGAAGAACAACAAGCTATTGCCAAAGAGATAAATTTCTCTGAGACTACCTTCATACTATCTGACAAGCAAGCTAATGGGGGCTATGATGTAAGAATTTGGACACCGAATGTAGGGGAAGTTCCTTTTGCTGGTCATCCTACCTTGGGAACAGCTCATATTTTACGCACTGAATTTGAACCTAAGGATACGAAGGAAGTAAAGTTAAATTTAAAGGTTGGTCAAATTCCCGTATCTATTCAAGACACTACTTTAACTATGAGTCAAAATCCACCAACCTTTGGTGAATACATTGACAAAGCTGAATTAGCGCCCATTTTTGGCTTAACTGAAGATGACATAGATCCAGAATTTCCTATTCAGTGGGCAAGTACAGGCTTAGAAGCTGTTTTAATTCCCTTAGCGTCGCGTGCTAGTTTAACAAAATTACACATGGAGAAAGAATTATTTAATGCCTATGTGAAAAAGCATCCAGCATGTTATTGTAATCATTTATTCTTTGTAAAAGAAGATGAAAATACGCTGGCAGCTCGTTGTTTAATGGAAGATTTTGTAGAGGATCCTGCTACAGGAAGTGCTAATGGTGATTTAGCAGCTTATATTATTAAGCATAATTATTTCTGTAGTTCACAGGTAGCGTATACAGTTATTCAAGGCGAAGATATGGGGCGTAAGTCTGTGCTTCATGTAAATGCATTATTAGAAAATGGTTCTTGGACTATTAAAGTAGGCGGACAATGCCATACAGTGGCAAGTGGAGAGTGGTATGTGTGACAGAAGAATTACAAATTGAAGAGTTTAATAAGAATCTTGGTCTAGAGCCCTATAATTGGCTCGTTGAATTAGATGATGGCTCCAGTATTTTATGGGATGAGACCGTTGGATATATTGATGTTTATAGCAACTTAGATAGCTTTTTACCCTATGAAACGCCTACCTGGCCTTGGTATGTAGAAGAACGAGATGGGGTAAAAGTTTCGCGAACTGATATAGAGCGAGATCTAGCTGATGCAACAGATAAAGAGGCGCAACCTTTAGGTGGGCGATGGAAAATTGTTAAGGAACAGTGGTTACGCATACATCGTAATGGTTTAGTGGAGATCCAAAGTGTTTCTGAATCAGCTGATTTTGATGTGGAACGTAATCATATAGTAGAGCTTTCATTATCTAAAGAACGAACACAGCTTATTTTTTATGTAATTGCTTATTTTATAAATCATCATCGTGAAGGCATAGCAGATTTAAGTTCCGGCCAATGGAGGATTGACTTAGTTAAGGACGATAAGTCACATCGGCAAATTAGTGGCTCTTTACCTGTAGTGCCACAGCCTGTACTATATGGTGCCACCGTATCTCAAGCACTGCGAGAGCTTATTGGTTATGATAATTTGCTACTTTTTGATGGTGCCCCTGATGTGATTGAATCATTAGATTTAAAATATATTTCTAAGTCTAGCGATGCATCTTGTTATACTGAATCGCTATCCATAAGTCGCAAGGATATGGAAGTTATTTATGAGACAAAACAAGAGCCCCTTAAGCCAGCCAGTATTTATTTTAAGGAAGAGGATACGGGCCTTATATCAATAAAGAATCGAGTTTTGGTACATGAGCTCTTAGAAGAAATTGACTCTTTAGATTTTTTTACCATGCCACAGCCTGGTAAGTATATGCAGGTGGAAGGTCAAGAACGTACCTATAGTTTGCGAGTGCGCAGTAAATCTGGCAAAGAATTCTTTTGTACTGGGGAATTTCACCGACTTGGTTTGCCACCAGAATGGCCTGATTTTGTTTCCATTTTAGAGGGGATTGTAGGGTCTAAGATAAAATTGGGACATATTGTACATGAGAAACTTTATGAGTATCGACCTATGCCTGATAGGGACGTGCAATTTTGTATGGTACGATTTCCTTTTGCAGGGCAGGATTATACATATCTATGTAATGATGAAATTATACAAGCCGGTGATACTGTAAGTGCCCCTTTAGGACCAGACAATACGCCTACAGAAGGTATGGTTGTTAATGTGTTTAAAGCACATCCTAAGGAAGCACCATATCCCTATGAAAAAATCAAATCGATATTTTGTAAAATAGCAGCTGAAGATAAAGAAGTATAATTAAGTTAGACAATAAATTTGGAATAAAAGTAAATTATCACGTAGCTAAAAATAAGCAAAGAAAAGTAAGTTAGTACGTAATGCCAAAGAATAAGTAAATAAGCCAATTAAACTTAAGTAATAAATAAACTTTCTAATTCATCATCGGAATAAAAAATTTAAATATAAAGAATCTGCCACTTATAGTAGAGAAAAAACTGAGAAAGGTCTATAATGTAACAATGACTTAAGATCTAAATCGTCTTTGAGTTCTAATCGTATATGTGAGGAGATGGATTGTTGTATGGAATTTTTAGAATTAGCTACGTGGATTGCCATAGGTAAAATTATTGTGGTGGATATCTTACTAGCTGGTGATAATGCAGTTGTTATTGGCATGGCAGTTAGTAAATTAAGACCAGAATTGCAAAAGCGTGCTATTTTGTGGGGCACATTCGGTGCGATTGCGTTGCGCTTTTTATTTGCTACCATTTTGATGGAAGCTTTATCTTTAATTCCAGCCCTTCACTTAATTGGCGGTTTAGTACTTCTTTGGATTTCCATTCACTTACTAAAAGGTGATGAGGAAGACGCTAATATTGAAAGTAAAGATTCCCTTCGCGGGGCCATCATTACCATTATTATGGCCGATGCAATGATGAGTATTGATAATGTTCTTGGCGTTGTAGCTGCCGCAGGTGGCCATTTGGAATTTGTCATTGTGGGCATGTTAATTACTGTGCCACTTCTTATTTTTGGGTCAGCTATATTTGCCAAAGTTATTGAACGTTATCCGCTCATTTTATGGGCTGGCGGCTCTTTATTGGGTTGGGTTTCAGGGGAAATGATTGTAGAAGACCCATTATTAATTCCTTATATTGATGGCTATCAACTAGCTATTAAAATTGGCGCGGTTCTATTTGTTGTTGTAGTGGCTCTATTAATCAGAAAAAGCCGCAAGAAAGCATAGAAAGCTAAGAACCCATAGAACGTTAAGAATACATAGTATAATCTGTTGTATAAGATTATAAAAGTAATGTAATATAATTGAATAAAAATAAGAGCTGTAATTGAGCAGGTAGTTAATTGATTAAGATAACTTACTCTAGGGATTACAGCTTTTTATTTAAATATTTCTTGTAATAATTGTTATTTCAACTTATAATAAGATTAATACAGAGGTATAGAAGTATAAGCTCTTATGTGTAGAGTTCTACTTATGCTGATTAGGTGTAGTTGTTAGGGGCATAGTAAAGCTAAGAATGTTTTATACAAGTGTATAGATTATAATTAAGGGGGTCATTTATTTGCAAATCTCAAGCCGTTTTACTATTGCCGTACATATTTTTACTTGTATTGCTATTGCAGAAAAAAATTATAAAGTTACGAGCAAATTTTTAGCAGGTAGTATTAATGTAAATCCTGTTATCATTCGCAATATTGTGCTCATGTTAAAAGCTAAAGGTCTTGTTAATTCTAAGCAGGGAAGTTCAGGTATTTCTATTGCAAAATGTCCAACAGAGATTACTTTATTGGATATATTTAATGCAGTAGAATCGCTAGATAATGGACAGCTTTTTAGTTTTCATGAAAATCCAGCTAAGGATTGCCCGGTGGGGCGCAATATTCATGTAGCCTTAGATCATCATCTCGTAGATATTCAAAAGGCCTTAGAGGATAAACTGGCTAGTATTACAATTGATTCTATTATTAAAGAAGCAGAAGCAGCTATAGCTGCTGAAGAAGTATAAAGTAACAAACTGTCTTCGTTTTTATATGATTGAAAACATATAAAGGGAGACAGTTTTTCTATTTTGAAATATAGCTTAGTTGATAGTTATTTTCTTAAATTCGTGTTAAAATATATAAGAAACCCTTTTTTAAGAATGGGTTTTAGAAGTATGAAGTAGTGCAAGTGAGGAGTTTTGGTTTTATGTTTTCTTATGGGAAAAGACAGTGGTCATTAGGCAAAGATATTTATGGAAATGGTAATTGGCGTCAAAAACGGCGAATTACTCTTTTTGTAGGTCGCTCCTATAAGAATCGTAAGCAAGTCGTGGGATTACGAAATTTTTTTAAAGGGTATACGATTTTACCTAATTTATTAAAACGTCATGAAGGTATTCATGAAGTTATTAATCGCGTATTCTTATATAAAAATTCGTCGGCCCAGGAACGTTTAGATGCATTAAAAGATCATTTCACTATGTTGCCTAAGTATTTTTCTGTTCCAGCCATACAAGCAATGTATAATAATGACCGTAGTAAGGCTGTAGAAATTTGGTCGGATGAAGAACTGGGTTTACATGGAGACATTTGGTTTGATACAGGGCAACGGAAAGAGGGCTTTTTAAGTTTATTTTTCCGTTATGAAGACAAAGGCTTATATCATATTAACTTTAGACTAGGTCATGGATTTAATGGTGAACCATGTATATGGATTGGTACGATTCAAGGCTATAAAGATGGTCTTGATGCAGCTAAAAAAATCACTAAGAAAATGCATGGATACAGACCGAAGAATTTTATATTCTTTTTAATGCGTCAACTCACTAAAGCTATGGGGATTCAATCCTTATATGCCGTATCTGATGAGGGCTTTTATACCAATAGTCATTTAATTCGTATTAACCGCTCAAAAAAGGTGAAGTTTGATCCATTTTGGCAGGAGTTAGGTGGCACTGTTTGCCCAGAAGATAGTCGTTTTTATCGCATTCCGTTAGAAGAAGAGCGAAAGACTTATGATGAGATGAAAACACATAAGCGCAATATGTACCGAAAGCGGTATGATATGTTAGACTCCTATATAACTGCTATAGATACATTAAATGCAAGTTATTTAATAAAATAAAAATATATACTTTTAGAATTGAGGTGTACTTATGAGATGTCCGTACTGCAAGCATACAGAAAATAAAGTAACAGACTCCCGTGCCACTGATGATGGGAATAGCATTCGTCGCCGTCGTGAATGTTTATCTTGCGGTCGCCGTTTTACTACCTATGAAGTAATCGAGGATGTGCCTATTATGGTTATCAAATCTGGTGGCGATTATGAGATGTTTGATCGGAGTAAACTCCTCAATGGTTTATTACGGTCCTGTAATAAACGAAACATTCCTCGTGAAACCTTAGAGAATGTAGTAAAAAATGTAGAAGATGAGATTCGCAATCGAGCTAAGCAAGAGATTAACTCTTCTGAAATTGGAGATTTAGTACTCGCTGAATTAAAGGACATTGATGAAGTGGCCTATGTTCGCTTTGCCTCTGTATATCGTAATTTTGATGATGTGCAGGCCTTTGTAGCAGTACTGGAAGATTTAAGAAAGCATGAGGCAGAAAAATGATAGATCTTCATTGCGATACCATTATGCAGTTAATTGACCATCCCAATAGTGGCGATTTATGGGAAAATCCTTGGAAAATAGACATTCAAAAATTAAAAAAAGGTGGCTATGAATTACAAGACTTTGCCCTATTTGTGCAATTGGACCAGGAAAAAGATCCTTATGCTCGCTATGAAGCTATGCTACAAGTATTTAATGAGCAAATGGCTAAGTATAAGGAGCATATTGAGCTCGTACGCTCTTATGAGGACTTTTTAGCTATTAAGAAAAAAGGTAAATTGGCGGCTCTTTTATCTGTGGAAGAGGCCGGGGTTTTTGATGGCGACTTAGGTAAATTAAAGAAAGCCTATGATGATGGCGTGCGCCTCATTACGATTAGCTGGAATTTTCCTAATGGCTTAACGTTTCCACAAGGGGAGCTTCATGAAGGTAAGAAGCTTACAGCTAAAGGCATTGAATTTGTAGAATATATGGAAGAATTAGGCATGATTGTAGACTGCTCACATTTAAATGACGCAGGAACATTCCAATTGGGTGAGATTTTAAAGAAACCATTTATAGCGTCGCATTCCAATGCGCGGGCCTTAAAAAATCATCGCCGAAATCTGACAGATGAAGAAATTCGTTTAATTGCCAATAAAGGCGGAGTGATTGGTTTAAATTTTGCCAATACATTCTTAGGCACATCAAAAATCAGTTTAATTGAAGATATTGTGCGCCATGGTTTATATATTTATGAAAAAGGTGGCGCCGATGTAGTTGCCTTAGGTACAGACTTTGATGGTATTAATCCGGCTACTGAAATAGAAGATGCAAGTCAAATGCCGCGCTTATATGAGGCCTTTAAAGCGGCTGGCTTAAGTGAAGCTGATTTAGATAAGCTCTTTAGAGCTAATGCAGAACGCGTATTTAAGGAGATTTTGCAATAGTTTATTTATGATTTAATAGTATGATTTAAATCTAATAATAGAGGAGATATATGAACGAGGGACAATCTGTCAATCCACTCATTGCGGAGCGCTTTCAAGACCATTTAGACGTATTTGGTCGCACCATGGAGCAAATGGAGTGCATTGAAGAAATTGCAGAGCGCTGCAAGATGGCGTTGGCAAATGGCAATAAAATTTTATTTTGTGGCAATGGTGGTTCAGCTGCTGATTCGCAACATTTAGCGGCTGAATTAGTGGGCCGATTTCAAAAAGAGCGCGTTTCCATGCCAGCAATTGCCTTGACTACAGATACTTCTATTTTGACCGCTGTAGGCAATGACTATGGCTATGATGAAATTTTTAAGCGTCAAGTGGCTGGTCTAGGCCGTGTAGGGGATGTACTCATTGGCATCTCTACTTCCGGTAATAGTGGCAATGTAGTTAAGGCGGTAGAACTAGCTAGAACTATGGGGCTTCATACCATAGGCTTTACTGGTGAAGGTGGCGGCAAAATGCGCGAGCTCTGTGATATTACATTGGCCATTCCTTCTAAGGTAACAGCACGCATTCAGGAGATGCATATTTTAATTGGCCATATTATTTGCGAACTCATTGAAGAAGGGTATTGATTTTATACTATGATTAGTAAAACCATAAATGACTTTTTAATTCAAAAATTGCCAGAAATGCGTGTAGCTGTTATTGGTGATATTATGGTGGACCGCTATGTGTTTGGCGAAGTGGGCCGAATTTCTCCAGAAGCGCCTGTGCCAGTCAATCGCGTGGAAGAAGTGCGCGAAGTATTAGGTGGGGCGGCCAATGTGGCTGCCAATTTAGCTGGCCTTGATTGTCAGGTGTACTTAGGTGGCATAGCGGGTGCCGATGCACATGGTGCTATTTTAAGTACTATGTTAAAAGAAAAACATATTGATCAAAGTGGCATACTGCACAGTGAGACGCGACAAACAACGACTAAAATGCGTATTATTGGTGGCCGTCAACAGATGTTGCGTTTAGATTTTGAGGAGCCTAAATTAATTGAAGAGCAAGAAGAAGCCTTTTTCTTGTCTTGGCTTGAATCAATTAGTGCAGAAGGCTTAGACGGTATTGTCATATCCGATTATGGCAAGGGCGTGTGCACACCAGCCTTATTGAAGTCAGTTATTGAGTTTGCTAAATCAAAGGGAATTAAGACGATTGTAGATCCTAAGGGGTCTGATTGGACCAAATATGCAGGGGCTACCTTCATTACTCCTAATGTAAAAGAGTTAGGTGAATGTGTAGGCCGTGAGCTTGCCAATACAGATGCAGGTATTGTAGAGGCGGCAGGACAGGTGTTAAAGGATATTGCCTTTGACTATGTCGTGGCTACTCGCTCTGCCAAGGGGATTACGGTAGTAAGTAAAACTGGTCAAGTGTGGCATAATCCAGCTACGCAACAGGAAGTATTTGATGTAAGTGGTGCTGGTGATACCGTAGTGGCCATGATTTTAACGGCTATGGCAGCAGGGCTTACAGTGAGAGCTACTCTTCATGTAGCCAATGCAGCAGCCGGAGTTGTAGTGTCTAAAATAGGGACTTATCCTATTCATCGTCAAGAGCTTCTCGATTTGTGGCAACATATTCGGGAACGAAACTCAGAAACTATGACAACATGTACGGCTCAGGACATGGCACAAAAGGTTCGTCAATGGCAAAATGAAGGGGCTACCGTTGTATTTACTAATGGTTGCTTTGACATTTTACATAGTGGTCATATATCGTATTTACGCGATGCTGCTAAATTAGGGGACCATTTAATTGTGGGGCTTAATTCTGATGCTTCTGTAAAACGTCTAAAAGGAGCAGCACGCCCTATTAATAATGAGGACGCTCGCGCTGATTTAATGCGTGCTCTAGGCTTTGTAGATGGAGTAGTAATATTTAATGAAGATACGCCAAGTGAACTCCTCAGTCAATTGCGACCAAATATTTTAGTCAAAGGTGGCGATTATAAGGCTGAGGACGTAATTGGCCGTGAATTTGTAGATAAAGTAGTGATTTTACCATTTAAGGATGGATATTCTACTACGGGCATAATTGAAAAAATTAAATCCTTGGTTCAGGAGGGCTTATTATGATTATCGTAACTGGTGGGGCTGGCTTTATAGGCAGCAATATTGTAAAGCAATTAAATAATCGTGGTCGCAATGATATTTTAATCGTTGATGATTTAACTGATGGTAGTAAAATTAAAAACTTACAGATGCTGGATTTCTATGACTATATTGACTGTGAAGACTTTGATGCAGCTGTAGCCGATAATTGCTTTGATGTAGGGCCTATTGAAGTTATTTTCCATGAAGGTGCTTGTGCGGATACAATGAACTACGATGGTCGCTATATGATGAAAAATAACTTTGAAGGAACCAAGAATTTATTCCATTATTGCCAAGAGCGTCGTGTGCCATTTATTTATGCATCATCGGCATCTACCTATGGTCATGGAACAAATGGTTTTAAAGAAGATCCCGCTTGCGAAGAAGCTTTGAATCCTTATGCGTATTCAAAATTATTCTTCGACCGCTATCTTCGTCGTTTTGAAAAGCATTTGCAATCTCAAGTAGTGGGCTTACGTTATTTTAACGTTTTTGGTCCTAATGAAAATCACAAGGGGAATATGGCCTCTTTAGTGAGCCAAATGTTCTATAAACTTCGTGAAACTGGAGAAATTACGCTTTTTGAAGGCACTGATGGCTATGGCAATGGCGAGCAAGTGCGCGATTTTATCTATGTGAATGATGTAGTTAATGTAAACTTCTTCTTCTGGGAGCATCCAGAAATCAGTGGTATTTTTAACTGTGGTACGGGCGAAGCTAAGAGCTTTAATCGCTTTATGAATGCCGTTATTAAATACAATGGGTCCGGTTCTTTGCGCTATATTCCATTCCCAGAAGTTTTAAAAGGAAAATATCAAAGCTTTACTGAAGCTGATACAACAAAACTTATGAGCGTTGGTTACGATAAAGGCTTTACTAATTTAGAAGATGCTGTAGCAGAATATTGTGAACTATTAGACCACAATGAAGGCTATGTGCGCTAATAAGTAGTGTATGAAAAGCTACTAGTGAAGTTACTAGTGAATTAACCATTTCGAGTATATTAGCCATTGCTAGTGTATTAATAGAGCTTTGTGTATTAATAGCGTTTTATGTCATAACCATTAGATTAGTTTTTTTATATAAATTACGATGTGGGAGGTACTTTGTGAGAAAAGCTATGTTTTTAGATCGCGATGGTGTCATTAATGTAGATGTAAATTATTTGTATCGCATTGAAGACTTAACTTTTTTCCCTGGTGCTAAGGAAGCGTTAGCATTGGCTGTTAAAGCAGGTTATGATTTAATTGTAGTGACCAATCAAAGTGGTGTAGCTCGTGGGTATTATACAGAAGCCGATGTGCAGGCATTACATCAGTATATGGGGGACCAATTAGCTAAGGTGGGGGCCCCCATTTTAACCTTTTATTATTGTCCTCATCATGAAAAGGGCCTTGTTCCAGAGTATACAAAAGCTTGTGATTGTCGCAAGCCAAAACCAGGTATGATATTACAAGCCTGTGAAGATTATGAAATAGATGTGGCGAAAAGTTTCTTAATTGGCGACAAGGAGACTGATGTAAAGGCTGCTGAGGCGGCAGGCATGAAAGGGTATTTACACACAGAAGATAATCTATTGCCCTTAGTGCAGCGCATTTTAAAAGAGCGCCAGGAACTAACTGATGAAAGTACAATGGCTAAAGAGTAGGAGGTCATCGTGAAAGACTATAAAAATATATTGATTATAAAAATGAGCTCTTTAGGCGATGTCATTCATGCATTACCTACTTTACATGCAATTCGTCAAAATTGGCCACAAGCTAAAATAACTTGGGCAGTTCATGAGCAATTCAGTGCTGTATTACCGGGTGAACCTTATATTGATGAAGTACTGTATATCAATAAGAAAAAATTAAAATCTATTTCTTATTTACTCGAATTGCGCCGTGAACTTCAGAGTCGCCAGTTTGATATGTGTTTAGACTTACAATGCTTAGCTAAGAGTGCCATTGTAGCTTTTTTAAGTGGGGCAAAAGAAAAATATGGTTATTGGGAGCTCCGCGAAGGAAGTAAATTAGTTAATAAGGCCTTGGTTGGACCCAATCAATATGGACATGTTATTGAGCGCTATTTAGATACAGTGCGCGCTTTAGGCGGACGAGTTGATTCCATTGAATTCCCTTTACGTCGCTCTGAAGAGGCTGCTCAATCTGTACGAGCCAAACTAGAGGCCCGAGGTCTTTCTATGGATCATCCTTATATTGTGGTAGCACCTGGTGCGCGTTGGGCTGTAAAAGAGTGGCCTATAGGGAATTTTGCACAGTTAGCTACTCGATTAAGTGAAGCAGGCTTGCCGGTCGTTTTAATTGGCGCTCCTAATGATGCTAGTAAAGGCGAGTCCATAAAGTCCGTGGCGACCTCTTCACAGGTAGTTAATATGATTGGGCAGACTAATCTACTGGAATTAATAGAACTTATTGGGCATAGTGCCCTTTATATTAGTGCTGATACGGGACCTTTGCATATTGCAAATGCTTTGAAACGGCCGTTAATCGCTTTGTTTGGCCCTACTTCACCAGATAGAACCGGTCCTTATGGGGGATCTTATGTGCATATTATAAAATCGCCTACTTCTAGAGCTACTGTAGAGGAGCCTTTAATTGATGATCCCGAATGTATGGCTCAAATTACTGTAGATCAAGTAATGGACGAAGTGAAGCCAATATTAGAACTATCTACGAATTGAGGAGTACTTTATGGATTTTGATCATAAACATATTGTGGTTACGTTTTTGATGCATTTAGGCGATGTCATTTTGACTACACCTTTTTTGCATGTTTTGAGAAAAGCGGCACCACATAGCCATATTACATATGTGATGGATGAAAAACTAAAAGAAGTTATGCAATATAATCCCAATATTGATACGATTATTACAGTGGATAAAAAAGGCCGTCATAATAGTATAGGTGCTTTACGTCGCATTGGTAAATCGATTAAGAACGTTGTAGGGAGACCTGTTGATATAGTTATTAACTTACATCCTAATGAGCGCACTAGTTTCTTAGCCTATGAAATTGGCGCGGCATACTAACCACCAACGCACAGGGACACGAAATCACCAGAAAGATGAGTCATTTTTTATTTAGACCTTTTATGTCAAAATATACAAGGCTTGATAGAAAAACTCGTCACGCTGCTGATATGTATATCAATGTATTGGAGCAATTAGGTGTACAAGATATATCCAATAAAGGCTTAGAAATATATAGCTGTTCGCAATGGGATGAAGCAGTACGAAACTTTTATGAAAGTCATGGCGTATCCGATGTTGATACGTTGATTGGGTTTAATGTAGGAAGCGCTGTACCAGAAAAACGCTGGCCAAAGGAACGATTTGCTGAGGTGGCAGATTTCTTTTGTCAAAAAGGTTATAAGGTAGTATTCTTTGGTGGGCCTATGGATGTAGATATGGTGCGTGATGTAGTCAATCATATGAATCATACGCCTATTGTTGCTACTGGTGCCTTTGGCTTAGGCGAACTAGCCGCTGCTATACGCCATTGTAATTTATTTATTACAAATGATTCTGGTCCTATGCATGTAGCTGTTAGTCAGCGCGTGCCACTAGTGGCTTTATATGGGCCTTCAAATCCTAAATTTTATGGACCTTATACGAATAATTGTATTGTGCTAGAATCAATGGATCAGTATGAAATTGGCAAGAGCATGAAACAAATTATTAAAGAAGGAAAATATAAAGGTGTTAGTGTCATAACTAAAGAGGCTGTAATTGAAGCAGCACAGACGCTCTTACAAGAAACCTGTAATGAGGACATATAATGAATTATATAATTTTTGATTTAGAGTGGAACCAACCATTTGCCAATGATATTGGGTTTATGAAGCGCACGGGGCTTCCCGTATCAGGGGAAATTATTCAAATTGGAGCTATCAAACTAGATGAAGAATTAGAACATGTGGATAGCTTAAATTTGTTGGTCAAACCACAGTATTTAACTAAGATGCATAAGCATGTAGAAGAGCTCACGCATATTACAGCGCAAGACTTGTCTATGGGACTTAGTTTTCCTACGGCCTATAGGCAATTTGAAAGCTGGTGTGGAGACGATTCTATTTTATTAACTTGGGGCTCAGACGATATCGTCATGCTTCGAGAAAATTTAAAATTGCATGGCCTTACAACACATGGCATACGGCCATGGTATGATGCTCAACTTTTGTTTGCTCATTTAGTGCATGGTGACTCCAAGCAAGTGGCCTTAGTCAAAGCTATGGAAGAACTTGGCATTTCCAGTGATGAACTGACAGCTCATAATGCGCTACATGACTCAATTTTTACAGGCCGTATATGCAAGGCTATTCCCTTTAAACAGGGAATTGAACAATATGATGAGATTATAAAAAAAGTATATGCACCGGCCTATTTTCCTGATGAATTAAGCTTTTTTATTTATGAAAACTTTCAGGATAAACGGCAAGTTTTTCATGATCGACGCGTTAATAAGGCGCATTGTCCATATTGTCAAAGCTTGCTTAATTTAAAAAAGATTCAGCGCTTGTCAGGGGATAAATTTATATCCTTAGGCCGCTGCCCACATCATGGTGAATTTGCTGTTCATTGGCGCATTGGCAAACAGATGAGAAAAGGTGGCATATTGCGTTTTTATGTAACTAAAATGCTTACAGAGGCGCCAGAAAAGCTACATACTCTCTATAAAGAGCGTACTGAAGTGAATCGCCGTAAAGAAGAGGCCTATTTAAAGCGGTTAGCTCAAAAGCAAAAAGAACGAGAGCAAGCTGAAATCAAAACAACTTCAAAGTGATAACAAGCTAACATATTCAATGTAGATATTTGATATTAAAAAATTATTATTTTATTTTTGTATAAAGGATGGTGTTATTATGGAACGCAAATATGCGTGGCATGATTATAGTGAAGCTGATTTACAAGCTGTGGAGCAGTTAAGTAAAGAGTACATGGATTTCTTAAATATAGGTAAAACTGAGCGCGAATGTATTGATGAAACGATTCGTCAAGCAGAAGCTAAAGGATATAAAAACCTTCGCGATGTATTACTTGCTAAAGAAAGTATTAAACCAGGCGACAAAGTATATGCAGTGCATATGAAGAAAATTATTGCCTTATTTAATATTGGCAATGAAGATTTAGAAGATGGATTTAACATTTTAGGGGCTCATATTGACTCTCCACGTTTAGATGTTAAACAGAATCCACTATATGAAAAAGACAATCTAGCTTTCTTAGATACTCATTATTATGGGGGCATTAAAAAATATCAATGGGTGGCTATGCCTTTAGCTTTACATGGTGTAGTAGTTAAGAAAGATGGCACAGTAATTCCTATTTCCATTGGCGAAAAAGAAACTGATCCAGTATTTTGTGTAACAGATTTATTGCCACATTTAGGGCAAGAACAAATGGAAAAGAAAGCGGCTAAAGTAATTGAAGGTGAAAACTTAGACCTTCTCATCGGTAGCCGTCCTGTTAAAGGGGAGTTAAAAGAAGGGGTAAGTAAATTCTTAAATGATATTTTTGAAAAAGAATATAATTTTACGGAAGAAGATTTACTGTCTGCAGAGCTTGAAATCGTACCAGCTGGTAAAGCGCGTGAAATGGGCTTTGACCGCAGCATGATTATTGCTTACGGCCAAGATGACCGCGTATGTGCTTACACATCTTTAGCAGCTATGCTAGAAGTTGATAAGGTAGAACGAACTACTTGTACTTTATTAGTTGATAAAGAAGAAATTGGCTCTGTAGGTGCTACAGGTATGCAATCTCGTTGGTTTGAAAATGTTGTAGCTGAGCTTCTTGAAGCAGCGGGCTTAACATCTCCATTAGCAGTGCGCCGCACTTTGGAACGAAGCCGTATGTTGTCTTCTGATGTAAGCGCTGGTTTTGATCCTCTTTATGCATCTGCATTTGAAACTAAAAACTCTGCCTTCTTGGGTAAAGGTGTAGTATTCAATAAATTCACTGGTGCTCGTGGTAAATCTGGTTCTAATGATGCTAATGCTGAATACATGAGCTTTATTCGCCGTGTTATGGATGAAAACAAAGTATTCTTCCAAACGGCAGAGCTTGGCCGCGTAGACCTTGGTGGGGGCGGTACGATTGCTTATATCATGGCTCTATACGGCATGAATGTTATTGACTGTGGTGTAGCGGTACTCAGCATGCATGCGCCTTGGGAAGTAACAAGTAAAGCCGATATTTATGAAGCTAAAAAATGCTATGTAGCCTTTTTACAGACTAAGGGTGAGGATTTAAAATAATGTCTCAGTCTAAGCAAACTGTAAAGGTTGATATTTATGATATTGAAGTAGACAAGGCTGAACAATATAAATCAGACCGAGAGCTTTGTGCCGAAGCTGTGAAAGGTATGATGGAAGAGTTTTGCTCTATAGTAAAAAGGGAAACCTTAGACCCTAAAATGGGCGAAGCCATTGCTGGATATGTTAATGATGGTTCATGTCTTATGTCCGTTCTATTAGATCCCTTTGAAGTGCCCGTCATGAAACTGGCTTTAGAACGGGGCAATTTAAAAACTTATGTTTTAGCAGCCAATGGGTTAACTGAAGAGATGGCACTAAGTTTGAAAGCCGCTCGGTAATTGATTTTACGATAGTGAATCTTATTGTAAACAATATATGTAAATATTTTTATGTAAGTAGTAAGCCATAAGTCGGAGGTGGACTATGTTATTAGTAGAGTATCCAACTTGTTCTACATGCAAGAAGGCCAAGTCTTATTTAACAAAACACAATATAGAATTTGAAGCTCGTAATATTAAGGAAGAAAATCCAACCGCTGAAGAACTAGGTGCATGGTTGCCTAAAAGCGGCAAAGAAATAAAAGCCTTTTTTAATACATCTGGTCAAGTATATCGCAGTGAAAACATTAAGGATAAATTGCCAAGCTTAAGTGAAGAGGAAAAATTAGCCTTATTAGCTAGTAATGGTATGTTAGTAAAGCGTCCTATTTTGATTTTGCCAGATACTGTATTAGTTGGCTTTAAAGAAGCAGAATGGGAAGAAGCATTACAGCGTAATGGCTTTTTAAAATAAGAATATGCATTAAGTGAGATAGAGAATTGCAATTAAAAAATATGTGAATTGCAATCCATCTATTGAAATGTAATTAGAAAAAAGCTATAATGTGTAGTATTAAATATCCCGTGTAGATGGATAAATGTAGTATAGTAGAAGGGAGCTTTTTATGATGTGGAAAAAGCGTGTAGTAGTTGCATTGGCAGCATTGATGGTAGTAGGCTTAGTGGCTGGTTGTGGTAGTGATTCTAGCAGTGGTGGCGACAAAACCTATAAAGTAGGGATTGTACAGCTTGTAGAACATCCTGCCCTTGACGCGGCAAATAAAGGCTTTGTAGATGGATTAGCATCCAAAGGTTTTAAAGATAATGTAAAAATCGATCAGCAAAATGCACAGGGCGATCAATCTAACTTAAATAGTATTGCCCAACGCTTCGTGTCTGAACGTGAAGATTTAGTACTTGCCATTGCCACACCGGCAGCACAATCAATGGCTAATGCAAGTCGTGATATTCCTATTTTAGGTACAGCCATCACTGACTATGTAACGGCTAAATTGGTTGAAAGCAATGAAAAACCAGGTGGCAATGTAAGTGGTACAACAGATATGAATCCAGTGGAACAGCAAGTGGATTTAATTGCAACTATTTTGCCAGAAGCTAAAAAGATTGGCATTTTATACAGTACTAATGAAATTAACTCCCAGCTTCAAGCTGAACGCATGAAGAAACATGCAAAAGAAAAAGGCATTGAAGTGGTAGAGGCCACTGTATCCAATGTAAATGATGTACAACAAGCAGCTCAAAATCTTGTATCTCAAGGCGTTGTAGCTATTTATGTACCAACTGACAATATTGTGGCATCCTCTATGCCTAACTTAGTTAAGATTACAGATTCAGCTAAGATTCCTGTATTCCCAGGCGAAGATAATCTAATTAAAACAGGTGGTTTAGCTACTTACTCTGTAGATTACTATCAATTAGGCTTCCAAGCAGGTGTAATGGGGGCGAAAATCTTATCTGGAGAATCTAAAGTTGGTGACATGCCAATTGAAGCACAGACAAATTTCAAACTTGTAGTCAACGAAGAACAAGCTAAAAAGCTTGGCATTACGATTCCTGCTGATGTATTAAAGGAAGCAAATAAATAAGATAAACAAGAGAAAAGGGCTTCGGTCCTTTTCTTTTTGCAAATCATATGGAGGGTGTTATGGAGAATTTAATTATTTCCACATTAGGCCAGGGCTTATTGTGGTCATTATTAGCGATTGGCGTATTTATTACGTTTAGAGTATTAGATATTGCTGATTTAACAGTGGAAGGTACTTTCCCTTTAGGGGCTGCTATTTCGGTTACTTTAATTGTCAATGGATTTAATCCAGTGCTTTCCATCGTAGGTGCTGCCATTGGGGGCGTGCTGGCAGGTGTGATAACTGGTTTAGTGCATACGAAGTTAAAGATTCCTGCTTTGCTAGCTGGTATTTTAACTATGATTGCCTTGTATTCTATTAATCTACATGTTATGGGTAAGGCTAATGTGTCTTTATTGCGCATGGACACTATTTATACATATTTAGAAAAAATTCACTTGGCACCTACTTGGGCGTTAACTATCGTAGGCTTATTAGGGGCTGTGTTAGCAGGTCTATTTTTATTCTGGTTCTTTGGTACAGAAATTGGCGCTGCCATCCGTGCCACTGGTGTAAATCCACAAATGATTCGCGCTCAAGGTGTGAATACAGATACGATGATTTTAATTGGTTTAGCCTTATCTAATGCTTTTGTAGCTATTGCTGGGGCCTTAGTCGCTCAAGGTAATGGCTATGCAGATGTAGGCATGGGCGTAGGGACTATCGTTATTGGTTTGGCTTCTGTAATCATTGGGGAAGTTTTATTTGGTACACGTTCTTTCGTGCAAAATCTTACAGCCGTGGTGCTCGGTTCCGTGGTGTATCGCATAGTAATTGCTGTAGTGCTGTACTTAGGTATGCCACCAAATGATTTAAAACTATTCACTGCCATTCTTGTAGCCATTGCATTGGCTTTGCCAACGTTAAAAGCTAAATGGCAGAGTCGATAAGGAGGGACCACCATGTTAGAAGTAAAAGATTTAGTAAAAACATTCTTTAAAGGCACGGTCAATGAAAAAACGGCTCTCCATGGCGTGAATTTACGTCTTGAATCTGGCGATTTTACGACTGTTATTGGCGGCAATGGGGCTGGCAAGAGCACGTTGTTAAATTCTATTGCTGGCGTATTTCCAGTGGACTCTGGCAGTATTACTATCAATGACACAGATATTACTAAAATGCCTGAATATAAACGAGCGGCCTTTATTGGTCGCGTATTCCAAGATCCTATGCTCGGCACAGCAGGGAATATGCAAATTGAGGAAAACCTTCTCTTAGCTTTGCGCCGTGGTAAATCCATGGGCTTGAAGTGGGCCTTCGTACCTAAAGAACGAGAATTATTCAAAGAACGTCTTTCTTTATTAGGTTTAGGTCTAGAAAATCGTTTATCTGCTCGTATGGGGCTCTTAAGTGGTGGGCAACG
The DNA here is from genome assembly GCF_900545795.1 of uncultured Veillonella sp. Lineage (GTDB taxonomy): Bacteria > Bacillota > Negativicutes > Veillonellales > Veillonellaceae > Veillonella_A. Next base: position 85,277 of record NZ_URAR01000005.1, on the reverse strand, counting down.
TCAATCCATTACTTTATTGATGGCTACTATGTTGCGCCCAGAGCTTTTGTTACTAGATGAACATACGGCAGCTTTAGATCCTAAAACAGCTGAAAATGTATTATCCTTAACGGACAAGTTAGTAAAAGAATATAATCTAACAACTCTTATGATTACTCATAATATGCGCGATGCGCTTCGCTTCGGCAATCGTCTTATTATGATGAATAATGGGCGCATTATTTTTGATGTGCGCGATGAAGAGAAGGCAAAGCTTACAGTTGCTGATTTACTAGAGCGTTTTGAAGTAGCTGGGGAAACTGTTAGCGACCGTATGGCATTGGGTTAATTAAGCTAGAATAGGCCTTTACAAGCAGTGTGAAGTATAGTATACTTTTAAAGGTGCTTAACGCACAGGACGCAGGCGAAGTATACGAGTCTCCAACGTTTACTTTGGCTTAGCGAGTATTTTATTTTTAGGAGGACATACACATGTTAACAACAGAAGCTAAATTAGCAATCATTAAAGAATTTGCTACTCATGAAGGAGACACTGGATCTCCAGAAGTTCAAATCGCGATTTTAACTAATCGTATCGTTTACTTAACTGAGCATTTAAAAGAACATAAAAAGGATCATCATTCCCGTCGTGGTCTTTTAAAATTAGTAGGTCAACGTCGTAACATGCTTGACTACTTACGTCGTAAAGATATTGAACGTTACCGTGCAATTCTTGAAAAATTAAACTTACGTAAATAATTTAACACGTAACTTAAAAAGCGGCTTCGGCCGCTTTTTTCTTATATGGGAAATGAATATTATAAGTAGAATAGAGTCTCAATTAGAAAAATATAGGTTTTTCCTAGAAAAAGACTTTCAATTTCTAGGTGAATCTATTAAAATAAGAGAGATGTGAAAAATTTAAAGACAGATTGATTCAGAGGAGGAATCGGAATGGAACAATTCCAAATGGACCTAGCGGGTCGTACATTGACAATTGAAACGGGAGAGCTAGCGAAACAAGCGAGTGGCTCTGCCTTAGTTCGTTATGGTGATACAGTGGTGCTTGTAACCGCTACAGCATCTAAGGAAGCCAAGGATATTGACTTCTTCCCATTGACTGTAGACTACGAAGAAAAAATGTACTCCGTAGGTCGCATTCCAGGGGGCTTTATTAAACGTGAAGCAAAGCCACCAGAATCTGCTATTCTTCATAGCCGTTTAATTGACCGTCCGATTCGCCCATTATTTGATAAGGGCTGCCGCAATGAAGTGCATGTAGTAGCTACTGTATTATCTGTAGATCAAGATAATGCACCTGAAATTTGTGGCATGATTGGTGCGTCTGCAGCGCTTGCTTTATCTGATATTCCATGGGCTGGTCCTATTGCTGGTGTTCGCATTGGCCGCGTTAATGGTGAATTCGTTATCAATCCAACTGTAGCTCAATTAGAAGAAACAGACTTAAATGTTGTAGTAGCTGGTACTAAAGATGCTATTTTAATGGTTGAAGGTGGCGCTCAAGAAGTATCCGAAGATGTATTGCTAGAAGCAATTATGCGCGCCCATGATGAAATTAAAACTATTGTAGCGTTCCAAGAAGATATGGTAGCTAAAGCTGGCCTAGCAAAACGTGAATTCCCAGTGCATGAAATTGACCAAGAAGTGTCTGACGCTGTACATGCGTATGCTCATGATGCTTTAGATAAAGCTGTTCGCTGCGCTGATAAACAACAACGTGATGCGCAACAAGCTGAAGTATTTGAAGATGTATTGGCTCATTTCGAAGAAATTTACCCTGAAAACTTAGGTGATGTAAAACTCACTTTAGAAAAAATGGTAAAAGAAATCGTACGTCATATGATCACTGTAGAAAAAATTCGTCCAGATGGTCGTCAACTTGATGAAGTGCGTCCAATCTCTGTGCGCGTTGGCATGTTGCCTCGTACACATGGTTCTGGCTTATTTACTCGTGGTCAAACACAGGTATTAAATATCTGTACCTTAGCGCCATTATCTGAAAAACAAACCATTGATGGTATTGGTATTGAAACAGAAAAACGCTATATTCATCACTACAATTTCCCATCCTATTCTGTAGGGGAAACTCGCTCCTCCCGTGGTCCAGGACGTCGTGAAATTGGTCATGGTGCTTTAGCAGAACGCGCTTTATTAGCTGTGCTTCCTACTGAAGCTGAGTTCCCTTACGCTATGCGTCTAGTGTCTGAAGTATTAGAATCTAATGGTTCTAGCTCTATGGCCAGCGTATGTGGTAGCACCTTGTCCTTGATGGATGCAGGTGTGCCAATTAAAGCTCCTGTAGCTGGTATTGCGATGGGGCTTGTAACGCAAGGGGATCATTATACTATCTTAACTGATATTCAAGGTATGGAAGATGCTCTTGGGGATATGGACTTTAAAGTAGCTGGTACAGCTAAGGGTGTAACAGCGATTCAGATGGATATTAAAATCTCTGGCTTATCCCGCGCTATTTTAGAAGAGGCTTTGGCACAAGCTCATAAAGGTCGTATGCATATTATGGGTAAAATGCTTGAAGTTATTGATGCACCTCGTGGCCATATGTCACCTTGGGCACCACGCATTATTACAATTAAGATTGACCCAGATAAAATTCGAGATGTTATCGGTCAAGGCGGTAAAGTCATTCGTGGCATTATTGAAGAGACTGGTGCGAAAATTGATATTGAAGATGATGGCACAGTATCTATTGCCGCTGTTGAAGAGGCATCTGCGAACCGCGCCATTGAAATTATTACAAATTTAACTAAAGAAGTAGAAGTAGGCGAAGTATACTTAGGTAAAGTGACTCGTTTGATGAACTTTGGTGCTTTTGTTGAAGTACTTCCTGGCAAAGAAGGTTTAGTTCATATTTCCAAGCTTGCAAAAGAACGCGTTGAAAATGTAGAAGATGTAGTCAATGTAGGCGATGAAATTATGGTTAAAGTTATTGAAATCGACAAACAAGGTCGAATCAATTTGTCTCGCAAGGATTGCTTAAAATAATATAGACCATGTATACTTAAGTTAATGGTGCAGTCCTTTGATTGCGCCACATTAAGAAATCTGCTTTTGAAAGAGGAGTCGTTAGATGGATATTCGTGGATTTGAGGTTGTATCTGCGTTTGAAGATAAGGATATAGCATTACCAAGAAGAAAAACAACGGAAAGTGCTGGCTATGATATTGAATGTGCAGAAGCTGTTACTATCGAACCAGGTGAAATGAAACTTGTTCCAACTGGTTTAAAAGCATTCATGAACTTTGATGAATACTTGGCTATTCATATTCGCTCAAGCATGGCTATTAAACGTCATTTGATGTTGTCCAATAGCACTGGTATCATTGATAGCGATTATTACAATAATGAAGAGAATGAAGGCCATATTTTGATTGCCTTATATAATTTTGGACAGGACACTGTTCAAATTGAACGAGGCGAGCGCGTGGCACAAGGCATATTCTCAAAATACTTAGTTGCCAATAATGATGACGCAACCGGCATTCGTGTAGGTGGCTTTGGCAGTACTGGTAAGTAAAGACATAGGCCCCTAGATTTTGTGCTAGGGGCTTTTTTGTATACATATAGGAGGTAGCATATGAGTTTCCATGAAGAGATTACGAAGTCATCAGAGATGAAATTTGACGGTAAATTGATTAAAGTAACCTATGATACGGCGTTAGTAAATGGTCGTGAAGCATGGCGTGAAGTGGTGCATCATCCAGGGGCCAGTGCTATTATTGTAATCGACAACGAAGGACGTTTGGTTATGGAGCGCCAATATCGCTATGCCCTAAAATCAGGTTTATTAGAGATTCCAGCTGGTAAATTAGATGCTGGCGAAGATCCATTAACTTGTGCTAAACGAGAGCTGGAGGAAGAAACTGGCTATACGGCCAAAGAGTGGATCTCTCTTGGGGCGGTGGCTACAAGCCCAGGCTTTTGCAATGAAATTATTCATATATTTTTAGCCCGTGATTTAGAAAAAGGGGCTACTCATTGGGACGTTGATGAGTATGTTGAGTTAGAGTATTTTACCTTAGAGGAATTACTCGCTGCCATTAAGGAAGAAAGTATTAAAGATAGCAAGACGTTGGCCGCTATTACATTGGCTATGCCTTATTTAAAATAATATTTTGTACGAATTATCTTTGAATTTTCCTATAAACTTACATATAAGTTTATGTATAAGTTGACTATAAGTTTACATATGAATTTATATATGTAAACTTATAGGATTTTGGCTATATTTAATGTGTCTTTTTATTAAATGGCACCAGGAACTGCACTTTTATTTGATTGTATTATGACGAAAGGACTGTGACGTCATATGTTTAAACGAATTATATTGTTAGTAATGGATAGTGTGGGTATTGGAGCGGCACCTGATGCAGCTGCCTTTGGTGATGCTGGTGCCGATACAGTGGGCCATATTGAAGCAACTTGTGGTGAGATTCGCTGTCCTAATTTGAAGCGACTAGGGCTTAGTAAAATTGCGAATATAAAAGAATATCCTCATGAGGATCCTGTCTGTGGTGTATATGGACGTTTACATGAAATAAGTCGCGGTAAAGACACTACAAGTGGTCATTGGGAGCTCTTAGGTCATCCTGTAGATGTACCGTTTCCAACCTTCTATGAAGGCTTTCCTAAAGAGTTGATGGATCGATTTACAGAAGAAACTGGATATGAATATTTGGGTAATGAAGTCGCCTCAGGTACGGAGATTATTGAGCGCCTAGGCAAAGAGCATTTAAAGACTGGCAAGCCCATTGTTTATACTTCAGCCGATTCAGTATTCCAAATCGCAGCGCACGAAGATATTATCCCAATTGAAGAATTATATAAGATATGTGAGATTACACGCCATAAAGTGTGCATTGGCGATTATTATGTAGGTCGTATTATTGCTCGCCCTTTTGTAGGGGAATTAGGGAATTTTAAGCGGACTGCCAATCGCCATGATTATTCCCGTATGCCAGAAAAAACTCTATATTTTGAGCTCTTGCAAGCTAAAGGATTACAAACCATTGGCGTAGGTAAAATTGGCGATATTTATGCTAAGGTAGGCATTAGTGAGTCCTATCCTACGAAATCTAATTCGCATGGCATGAACGAAGCTGCTAGATTATTAGGCGGTACCTTCAAAGAAGGTCTCATGATGATTAATTTAGTAGAATTTGACAGTCTTTATGGACATCGCCGCGATCCTCTTGGCTACAAGCGCGCTTTAGAAGACTTTGATTATCAGCTTGGAGGCTTCTTAGAACTATTACAAGTTGATGACTTACTATTAATCACTGCTGACCATGGCAATGATCCCACTTGGCAGGGTACAGACCATACGCGTGAGCTAGTGCCTTTATTAGGTTATTGGAAAGGTTTACATACAGCCATACCGCTCGGCGATAGAAGTACATTTTCTGATGTGGGGCAAACTATATTAGATAATTTTGATCTCACAGGTGAGTATGGGGCGAGTTTTTTAGAGATTTTAAATTAAATGTTACAGAGCCTAATGATAGAATTGCTACTGAAGAGCCTTAAAGGATTAGTTCCTAGTTAAAAATTTTATTCCAATATGAGGTGAAATATGAACGAAATATTAAAACAATTTAAAATGCCTAATGATGAAGCTAGTAAAGCAAAATATAATTGGGCAAAAACGCAAGTAGAAGTAGCCTTAGAGCAAGGCATGAGTAGAGAAGAGGCATCAGCTTTATATCAATATGTCGTGGATTTAGATGTGGCTGCCATTACTGAAACTGGTAATGAAGAAGTTCATGCCACATTTCGACGTGCCATAGGGCAAGCAACAGCGGCCATGGATGCAGGTCAACCCCTAGGTGTGGCATTAAATCTATTCCGCTGTATTATGCATGGCGACTTAAAGAGTGGCAAATAACACTAGAAAGTAAAAAAGAGCTGTAGACTTTGTCTTTATGCTCCTCATAATACTTAGTAACAAAATACAAAAGTGGTGGTTTTGTAGTTATATCGCTCATGCTACTTGTTGAATAAAATATAAAAAAGCGGTGCAGGGTTTAAGCCTGCGCCGCTTTTCTTTTTGAGACAAAAAAATGCACTACAGTAAGAGCATTTAGAGACGATAAGAAGTTTTACTTGCTAATTCTTTTAGTCTACAAAGGGCTGGTTTTATTTATATAAATAAAAAAAGCGCCGTAATTAAATTACAACGCTTTTTGGTGCCTATAAAATTATAAAGCATTAACTTTAGCAGCCAAGTTAGATTTTTTGCGAGCTGCTGTGTTTTTATGAAGAATGCCTTTGGAGGCCGCTTTATCAATTACGCTAGTAGCTTGAACAAGTGCTTGTTTAGCATCTTCTACTGCGCCTGCTTCAACAGCTTCAACCGTTTTGCGGGTAGCTGTACGAATCTGAGATTTCACAGCAAAATTTTTCGCACGACGTTCAGCGTCTGTTTTTACGCTTCTAATACTGGATTTAATATTTGGCAATTGAGTCACCTCCTTATGATTACAATAATATACCTGAATAATTATAGCATAGAGAGTATTGTTGTGCAATACCTTACTACAATACTTTTTATGTTATAATAAAGAGGTTAAGAATAGATTCATTGTTTTAAACAATAATACAGTATCCATAATGAGGTGTGAAATGAAAAAACTGATGATTATAGATGGAAGTAGTTTGCTCTATCGTGCATTCTTTGCCCTTCCCCCATTAAGCAATGCCTTAGGCGTACCAACCAATGCAGTATATGGCTTTTTAACTATGTTAGTTAAATTATATGATCAACTCAACCCAGACTATGTGGCAGTAGCCTTTGACAAGGGGAAGGAAACCTTCCGTACAGAATTATATTCTGATTATAAAGGAAATCGTCCTAATGCACCTGATGATTTACGTCCTCAGTTTGGTCTCATTCGCGAAGTGCTAGAAGCATTAGGAATCAGTGTAATTGAAGAAGAAGGTTATGAAGGGGACGATATTATTGGTTCCTTGAGCAAATCATTGGGTAATAAAGATACGGCTGTGTATATTATTACTGGGGACCGCGATAGTCTTCAATTAGTGGATACATATAGTACTGTGTATATAACTAAAAAGGGCATTTCCGATATGCTAGAGGTAACGCCTCAAAATATGGAACAAGAGTATGGCTATGGACCTGAAAAAGTGATTGATATGAAGGCACTTATGGGCGATAGTTCAGATAATATTCCAGGTGTTCCTGGTGTGGGTGAAAAAACCGCCCTAAAATTATTGGGACAATATGATACCTTGGAAGGTGTGTATGAGCATATTGATGAGATAAAGGGCAAGCTAAAAGAAAAATTAGCTGATAATAAGGAATTAGCTTATTTATCACGCACTTTGGCAACGATTAAGACTGACATGGAATTACCATATGCGTTAGAAGATTTTGTAACGCAGGCTCATGAAAGTGAAATTGTGCCTTTATTTGATAAACTTGGTTTTCATACAGTCACACCGCGCATAATGAAGGCCATGGGGATAACTGCTAGTGAAGCTGGTGAATCTGCCTTTGCTGACTTTGCCAATGATCCAGCTGAATCAGATTTAGATATCGTTGATGTACAAAGTGCAGAGGATATTGATTTTGCAGATAAATTAGTAGGTATTCACATTATTCCATCAGGAACACATCCTTTTAGAACTGTACAGGATGTGTATATGAGTGATGGCACGACGATCTATCATTTGGGCGCTAGTAGTCATTTTTTAGAGGCTAGCACTGAAGATATTGAGATTGATGACTTTTCTCAAGTAAAACCAGAGCCTAAGAAGAATGCTTCTAATGCTGGCGAAACAAGTTTATTTGCTGAATCAGATACTGATGAAGACAATGTAAGAACTAAAGGCTCTAGCCAAAAGACTGGCAAAAATGGTGCACTTACTGTTGAGACTATGCGAGATATACTACAAATGGTAGTGAATGGAGCTAAGTCCATCGTTTCAAATGACATTAAGTTGCTATTAGAAGTATTAGGCACTGAAAAGCCTGGTAAACTTGATTTGTTTGACAAAGAAGGTATGCCACGTGTTTGGGATTTAACTTTAATGGCCTATCTCTGTGACCCAACACGAACTAATTATGGCGTGACCTACCTATTAGAGCGCTTTAATGGTGGCACTGTGCCTACATCGGGCAATGCACAAGAGTTTGCTAGTACAGCGTTAGCTTATGTGAAGATGGCACCAGTAGCGGAACAATCTTTAACAGACAATGGTGTAAGCGATTTATATAAGACGATTGAGTTACCTTTAATTAGAACCTTGCTCCTAATGGAAAAAAATGGGATTTACATTGACTTAAAAGCTTTAGATGAAACTAAAGCGCGCTTCGATGTAGAGGCAAAAGAGCTAAGTGATGCTATTTTCGAATTAGCCGGAGAGGAATTTAATATTAACTCACCTAAGCAATTAGGCGTTATATTATTTGATAAATTGGGATTGCCAGTTATTAAGAAGACGAAAACTGGCTATTCTACTAATGCCGAAGTGCTTGATTTATTAAAGGACAGCCATCCAATTATTGAAAAGATTTTAGCCTATCGAACTGTTGTTAAATTGATTTCCACCTATTTAGATGGTTTGAAGCCTTTAGTCAATAGTGAGACGAAGCGCATTCATAGTACATTTAATCAAATGGTAACAGCTACGGGCCGCTTAAGTAGCTCTGATCCTAATTTACAGAATATCCCTGTGCGTTCTGAGAAAGGGCGAGAGATTAGAGCCTTATTCCTTCCTGGAGAAGGGTATGATAATTTGGTAAGTGCGGACTACTCACAAATTGAACTTCGCATATTAGCTCATTTATCAGAAGATCCTGCGTTAATTAAAGCCTTTTTAGACGGCGAAGATATTCATCGCTTTACTGCGGCTGAAGTATTGGGCAAAGCGGTAGAAAATGTAACTCCATTAGAGCGTTCTCATGCGAAAGCGGTTAACTTTGGCATTATTTATGGTATTAGTGACTTTGGTTTGTCTCGTGATTTAGGTATTACCCGTAACGAAGCAAAAGATTATATTGAACTATATTTTAGCCGTTATCCTAAAGTTAAGGACTATATGGATGCTATGGTAGCTCAAGCTCATGAAACAGGTGCAGTGCGCACGATGTTTGGTCGTGTGAGAGCTTTACCAGATATTAATAGCCGTAATTTCAATCGCCGTTCTTTTGCTGAACGTACGGCTATGAATACGCCAATTCAAGGTACGGCAGCAGATATTATTAAATTAGCTATGAACCAAGTAGCAGCTGCTATGGAAGAGCAGAAATTAACCTCTCGTTTATTACTTCAAGTTCATGACGAATTAGTTATTGAAGCTGTTGCCGATGAAGAGAAAATAGTAGAAGAGTTACTAACCTCTATTATGGATAGCGTGGTAGAATTAAAAGTACCACTTATTGTGGATGTGCACAGTGCGGCTAACTGGGCAGAAGTAAAATAATTTAGTTGGACCTAGTATACTCTTATACTGCGTTATGAAGAGGCACTGAGGAGGAGCCCGTATCTTGAGGATAAACGCTTGCCTTGTGCCTCTTTGATTTTGGTCTTACGGCACTGTATGCATATTAATTATGAAAAGAAGGTTTGACTATGCCAGAACTACCTGAAGTGGAAATAATAAGAGAATATATAGATGGTAAAATCAGAGGAAAAACAATAGATTCTGTTGAAACTTTGTTGCCTCGCCTTTGGCGCAATAGTACGCCGGCTATGGCTCATAGTACATTAAAAGGTTTAGTGGTAGCCGGTTTGAAGCGTCGTGGCAAATATTTAATCCTTCATTTTGAAGAAGTAGATTTACGCTTAGTGATTCACTTGAAATTGACGGGGCGTTTGGTGTATCATGAATCGTCAGTGGTTAATCGCTTTGATCGTATACTCTTTCATTTTACTGACGGTTCGGAATTGGCCTATGGAGATGTAAGAACCTTAGGTGGTTTGTACTTATTCCTTAATGAAGAGGTCATTGATTTAAAATCTTATGTTACAATGGGAGTGGAACCATTAAGGGAAGATTTTACACCAGCTTACATGTATGAAGTGAGTCGACGAAGTGGGATTCCTATAAAACCATTTTTATTGGATCAAAAATATGTAGCCGGCATTGGCAATATATATGCTGATGAAGCGCTGTTTAAAGCTCGTATTCGACCGACTCGTCGAGCCAATTCCTTAACTAAAAAGGAGAGTAAAGCTCTTTGTGAAGCGATTAAAGAAGTGCTATTGAGCAGCTTAAGCCATGGTGGCACCAGCTTTAGAGATTATAAAAATGGAGCAGGCGAAAAGGGCGATAATCAAAATTATTTGTCCGTATATGGTCGCGGTGGGCAGCCTTGTAAGGAATGTGGCGCCCCGTTAAGTGACATGACCTTGCGAGGTCGTCATACGGTATATTGTAAATACTGTCAAAAATAGGACATTATAGGAGATTGTATTTTATGTATAGAATTGGTCTAACTGGAGGCATTGCAGCAGGCAAGAGCACTGTAAGCCAATGGCTACAATCACAGGGCCATGCTGTTATAGATGCGGATAAAGTAGCGCGTGAAGTAGTTGAAGTAGGCACAGTTGGCTATAAGGCTGTAGTTGAAGCCTTTGGTCCAGATGTAGTGAATGCTGATCAAAGCTTAAATCGCGCTGCCTTAGGCTCCATTATATTTAATGATGAGAATAAACGAAAATTATTAAATGCCCTCTTACATGATTTAATAAAAGAGCGCATCAATTATTTAGCAGCTAACTTTGAAGCGGAAGGTTATTCCATCATTATTTATGATATTCCCCTTTTAATTGAAACTGGTTGGCATACTTTGATGGATGAAGTGTGGCTCGTGGAGAGTACAAAGGAGCATCAATTACATCGTCTTATGGTGCGAAATGGCTTGACTGAAGAAGAAGCTTTGGCGCGCATGAATAGTCAAATGCCTACAGAAGAAAAGCGCCGTTACAGTCAAATCATCATCCATAATAATGATGATATTCCAAGTTTAGAATTACAATTACAACATATTTGGCAAGAATTAGAAATTCGTTTGAAAAAGGAGATGGCATGAGAGGGTCCACATTATTAGCCTTAGCAGCAGTTATATTAGGTATGTACTATGCTGTTATTGGTGAACCTTATTTAGCGCGTATGTATGCATATCCTTTAGAACATCGCGAATTAGTCCATGCCCAAGCACGGGCCAATAATGTACCATTTTCCCTAGTGGCAGCAGTTATCTTAGCGGAGAGTAAATTTGATGAATCGGCGCAGTCAGCTCCTGGGGCGATGGGCTTGATGCAATTGATGCCTGACACGGCCCATTGGATTGCGGAGCAAATGGGGCGTCCTGCTATGACTGATGTTGATATTAGAGAACCTGAAACTAATATTAAATTGGGCACTTGGTATCTATCCTATTTACTTAAAGAGTTTAAAGGCAATGAAATTTTAGCCTTAGCTGCTTATAATGCAGGACGCGGTCATGTAGAAGAGTGGATGCAGACTTATGGCTGGGATGATCAATTTAATCGTATAGATGAGATTCCTTTTGCAGAAACTCGTGAGTATGTAAATACAGTATTGAAAAATAAAGAGCATTATGAACAATTGTATAGTGATGTGAGTGTACGGAGGTAAAGGTCTTGGGTGAAAAAGTTGATATATTGACTGAATGTGCAGGACGAACCTATGACTTTTCTTGGCTTCCTCAACAGATTGAGTCATTTAAATTAGTTGTTGATACAAAACAAGTGGACAATACATTTTTATTTTTTCATTATGAAAATGAACTAGGTTGGAAGTGGCAAGCCTTATATGATAAAGAAGTTGATGACTATACAGTACATGTTATTATGCCTCTTTTTTATTTTGTAGATATCAGTTTTATTCGCACTAATTGGGACGATTTCTTGCAGGGCCTACAGGAGCGAGCAGTAGAAGCTTTACGAAAGCGATTGATTGCGCAAGCAGAATTATTTACCTATGAATATAAAAAGACTAAAATTCTTGATTGGGATTATAGTAAAGTAATGCCGAGTAAGATTGATGACTTTGTGCTAGATATTACGCCTCACAATGCTATTTCTATGATTAATGGGTCTTTTATCATTGGTGAATATCGACGTATGGATGACGCATCTGGATTGCTCTTTTTCTACAATGTACTGCGCGAAGAGTTTTTTGCAGAGTTGCGAATCCACAATGTACCAGAGATTAGTCATCACTTTGATGGCCGTACTGTACAAGAGTTTGAAGACATGGTAGCAAAGCATTTACATAGTGAATTAGAGAGCATTACAGCACGACTATAAAATTTGTAAATCGTGAGAATTGTAAATTTTTGTAAACATGGCTTTAATAAGGCGTTTTATTTGAATTCTTAGAATGTTTATGCTATAATGTAATAGATTTGGAATACGTTACCTTTTGAAGAGTGGGCTCTGGCTCACTCTTTAGTTTATAATTGGCCTAATATATACATACTAGCCATATAAAATTAACAAGTGTTACCCAGTTTGAAGGAGGCGAAAGCAATGAAACGAGAAGCCGTAGAAGAATTGGTATCGTCCGTAGTAGAGAAGATTATTGAATCTACTGAGTTAGAATTAGTAGATGTAGAGTATGTGAGAGAACGAGATTGGTATTTACGCGTATACTTAGACAAGCCCAATGGAATTGACTTAGATGATTGCCAAATGGTCAGCGAAAAGTTGAGCGAGTTTTTAGATGCGAAAGACCCAATTAAAGAAAATTATTTGCTAGAAGTTTCATCCCCTGGCATTGATCGCGTATTGAAGAAAGAAAAAGATTTTATTCGCTATCGCGGTCAAGCGGTTGATGTACAATTATTTAAGCCTATTGATGGAAAGAAATTATACACTGGCAATTTAGGCGATGTAACTGATGAAGTAGTTACTATTTATATTGATGAAAAAGCAAAAGATATTGAACGCCCTGCTATAGCGCAAATTCGTTTGCATATTGATTTTTAGTATATAGTTAAAAAAGAAAACCTAGGATATTGGAGGAGTTATCAGTGAGTCAAGAATTAGTACAAGCAGTTATGGTGTTAACAAAACAAAAGGGTGTGGCCCCTGAAGTGGTATTCGAATCCCTAGAAGCATCATTATTGCAAGCTTATCGTAAGGAACCTGGCTCGAATCAAGAAGCGTATGTGGAATTAAATCGTGAAACTGGTGAATATAAAGTAAAGGCAAAGAAAACAGTGGTAGAAACTGTAGAAAATCCTGAGAATGAAATCAGTTTAGATGAAGCGCAAGCACGTGATTTACGCTATGAAGTAGGTGATATTGTAGAAGTAGACGTAACACCTAAAAACTTCGGTCGCAGTGCAGCACATACAGCTAAACAAATGCTTATTCAACGCTTAAAAGAAGCAGAACGAAGCATTGTATATGAAGAGTATTTTAGTCGTGAAGGCGATATTATTACAGCACAAGTTCAGCGCGTAGAAGGTCGTAATGTATTTGTAGATCTTGGCAAAACAGAAGCTATATTGCCGCCAACAGAACAAATTCCAACAGAAACATATAAAGCTGGCGATCGCATCAAATGCTATATTGTGGAAGTTAAAAAGACGACTAAAGGCCCTCAAATTATGATAAGCCGTACTCACCCAGGCCTATTAAAACGCTTGTTTGAGTTAGAAGTACCAGAGATTCACGAAGGTGTAATTGAATTGAAATCAGTAGCGCGCGAGCCTGGTATGCGCTCTAAAATTGCCGTTGTATCTCGCGATGAAACTATCGATGCAGTAGGCGCATGTGTAGGTCCTAAAGGACAACGTGTTCAAAACATTGTAGATGAACTACATGATGAAAAAATCGATATTGTAAAATGGGATGAAGATCCAGCTATTTATATTGCTAATTCTCTTAGCCCAGCGAAGGTATTATCTGTAGAAGTGGATGAAGAAGCTAAAACATCGCGCGTTGTAGTACCTGATTATCAATTGTCATTAGCTATTGGCAAAGCCGGTCAAAATGCACGCTTAGCAGCTAAGCTTACAAATTGGAAAATCGATATTAAGAGCGAAAGCCAACTTCAAGATGTAGAGGCTGAATCATCACAAGACTTATTAGAGGAAATGGCCTTTGATGGTTATGAAGAAGGTAATGGTGAGGCATAATGAAGAAGAAATCTCCACCTATGAGAATTTGTGTAGGTTGTGGCGAGCTGCGCAATAAAAAGGAGATGCTTCGAATTGTGGCGGCCCCAGATGGTGTAATATCCATTGATCGCAGTGGCAAAGCAGCTGGTCGTGGTGCCTATATTGAGCCCAAGGCCGAATGTTTTCAAACAGCCTATGAAATGAAGAAACTTGAGCGTTCCTTAAAGCGTCAAGTGTCAAAAGAAATTTATGAAGATTTGCGCAATCAATTGCGTAATGAATAACTATAATGAATAAAGAAAAAATACTCAATCTGCTCGGTATGGCACAGCGAGCGGGCAAGCTCTTATCTGGTGATTTTGTAGCAGAGAAGGCTATTAAACGACAACATATTCCATTAGCTTTATTAGCTAGTGACTGTGCTAAAAATAATGCAGAAAAATATAGATGGCTGGCTCAAACAAATGAAGTGCCACTGCGAGAAATTGGCACTAAAGCTGAATTAGGTCAAGCCATTGGAAAAGAACAAAGAGCAATTATTTTAGTAAATGACGAAGGATTTACTAAAGCAATGCTTAAGGAAATAGATTGTTAATTCGAGGGGGAATGTAGATGTCCAAAAAAAGAATACGAGACTTAGGTAAGGAATTAAATGTAGAGAATAAAAAGATTCTTGAGTTTTTACAAAATAATGGGTATGCCGTAACTACTGCTGCTAGTGGCATTGATGCAGATGGTGAGGCACTAGTTCGCAAGCAATTTGGCCGTGGTACAGCTCCTACTAATGAAGTAGCTAAAGCTCAAAATCAAGAACCTAAGCAGACTTCTAAGGCTAAAACACAAGTGCCGAAGGCACAAAATCAAAATTATAAGGGTCAGAATGCAAAAGGCGGTCAAGACGCTAATAAGCATGAAGGACAACAGAAATCTTCTGCTCA
Source organism: uncultured Veillonella sp. (assembly GCF_900545795.1). GTDB lineage: Bacteria > Bacillota > Negativicutes > Veillonellales > Veillonellaceae > Veillonella_A. The sequence goes on along the minus strand of NZ_URAR01000005.1, from coordinate 70,202 downwards.
TAAAGGTCAACAAACTCAACAGAGTCATGCTAACCAAAGCAGCGGACAAGGGAATCGTCGTCAGCATCAAGACAACCAGAAACAGAGCCCCTCTCATGTAAAATCTGGTGATGCGAAACATAGCGACAAAAATAAAAACAATAATCGCAATGATTCTCATGGCGACAATCGTCAAAAAAATGAGAGTCGCGATAAAAACAATACGCGTCAAAGTGATAACCGCAACGATAATCGTGGTGACAATCACAATGATAAGAAGAATAATCGCCCTAAAGACACTCGCAATCATCGCGATGGGGCGGATAATAATGACCGTCGCAACAAGAATAAAAAGGACAAGAAAAACAAAAACAATAATCGCCCTCAGTCCTTATTATCTACATCCTTAGCTAAGAGCAAAAATAAAGTAAAACAACGTAATGAACAAAACCTTAAACATAAGGAAGAAGAAAAACGCAAAGCAGAAGCAATGATTGCTACTGAAATCGAATTATCTGGTCCATTGACAGTTAAAGAATTAGCTGAAAAAATGGGTCGCGAAGTAAGTGAAATCATAAAAAAATTAATGCTTCTAGGCGTTATGGCGACTATTAACCAAGAGGTTGATGTAGATACAGCTACTATTGTAGCGGAAGAATTTGGTGTAACTGTAACAGAAGTGGAGCCAGAAGAAGACCCTACTGAAATCCACGAAATCGTTGATGCACCAGAAACTTTAAAACCACGTCCACCAGTTGTAACTATTATGGGGCATGTTGACCATGGTAAAACATCTTTACTTGATGTAATCCGTCAAACCAATGTAACAGCTTCAGAGGCTGGCGGGATTACACAGCATATTGGTGCGTACATGGTGCGTTACAAAGGCAATAAAGTAACATTCTTAGATACACCTGGTCACGAAGCATTTACTGCTATGCGTTTGCGCGGTGCTCAATCTACAGATATTGCTGTTCTTGTTGTAGCCGCTGATGATGGTGTTATGCCACAAACAATTGAAGCGATTAACCATGCTAAATCTGCTAATGTGCCAATTATTGTAGCTATCAATAAGATGGATAAACCAGGTGCAAATCCTGATCATGTAAAACAACAATTATCAGAACATGGCCTTTTACCAGAAGAGTGGGGCGGCGACATCATTATGGTGCCTGTATCCGCTAAAAAGCGTCAAGGCATTGATGATTTATTAGAAAACATTTTACTTGTAGCCGAAGTACTTGAGTTAAAAGCTAATCCTAATCGTAAAGCCCAAGGCGTAGTTATTGAGGCTAAACTTGATAAAGGACGCGGCCCAGTTTGTACTGTATTAGTACAAAAAGGGAGCCTTCATGTGGGCGATAGCATCTTAGCTGGTACGGCTTATGGTAAAGTGCGTGCCATGACTAATGAACGCGGTGAGCAAGTAAAAGTAGCTCGTCCATCTATGCCAGTGGAAGTACTCGGTTTATCTGATGTACCTCAAGCTGGGGAAATCATGGATGCTGTTGACGATAATGAAGCGCGCAGCATTGCAGAAAAACGTATTGAAAAAACGCGTTTGAGCGAACAAAATGCAAGTCATAAAGTTACACTTGATGATATTTTCAATCAAATTCAGCAAGGTGAGTTAAAAGACTTAAATATTATTATTAAAGGTGATGTACAAGGTTCTGTTGAAGCCTTACGCCAATCCTTAGAGGCGATTAAGAATCCTGAAGTCCGCATTGTTATTGTTCATGCTGCAGTAGGGGCTATTAATGAGTCCGACGTAATGTTAGCATCTGCATCAAATGCCATTATCATTGGCTTTAACGTGCGTCCAGATGCAGTCGTTCGCAAAGCAGCCGAAAAAGAAAATGTAGATTTACGTACATATCGCGTTATTTACGATGCCATTAATGATGTAGAAAACGCGATGCGCGGTATGTTAACACCAGAGTACAAGGAAGTTATCTTAGGTCGTGCTGAAGTGCGCCAAGTTATTTCCACACCAAAAGCTATCGTAGCGGGTTCCTATGTACAAGAAGGTCGCATTACTAGCAAATCTGATGTGCGTTTAATTCGCGATGGTGTAGTAGTACATGAAGGTACTGTTGATTCTTTACGTCGCTTTAAAGACGAAGTAAAAGAAGTAAAAACAGGCTTTGAATGTGGTATTTCTATTGAGCGTTACCGCGACATTAAAGAAGGCGATATTATTGAAGCCTTTACAATGGAAGAAATTGCACCAAAACTTTAGGAGGCCTCTATGAGTGATGTACGTGTTCGTAAATTACAAGAGTTTATAAAACAAGAGGTAAGTAGCATGTTAATGCGTGGTCTTAAAGATCCACGCATTGGCTTCGTTACTGTTACTGATGTAGAAGTGACTGGCGATTTGCGTCAAGCGACTATATATGTAAGCTTATTTGGCAATAATGATGCTAAGAAAGAATCCTTACAAGCACTTCGCCATGCTACTGGTCATATTCGCAGTGAGCTAGGTAAGGTATTGCGTTTACGCTATACTCCAGAGCTTGCCTTTGAAGCTGACACCTCTTTAGATTACAGCATGCATATTGAATCTTTATTGCATGATATTAAAAAAGATGAGGCCCTCACTGGTAAAACAGAAGTGGACTCTGAAAAGGATGATTCGTCCCATGGCGATAATTAATCGAGATGAATTAAAGCAGGCGTTAGATGGAGCACAGTCTATTTTGTTAACTGTGCATATCCATCCTGATGCAGATGCTATTGGTTCCATGGTCGCTTTTTACGAAGCCTTAATTCAGGCAGGGAAAAAAGTTACCATGGTAGTTGATGATGTGGTGCCTCAGAAGTTTTCCTTTATGGCCCATGTTGATCAAATCAAAACTGTAGCTCAAATGGACGATTGGTCTGCTGATATGCTCTTAGTCCTAGATGCTAGTACTAAAGAGCGCATTGGTCAAGTAGGAACAGTATATGCTGGTCCGATTTACAATGTGGATCATCATATTTCTAATAGTAAATTTGCAGATGGCCTATATTTAATGACTAATTATGCAGCGACTGGTGAAATCATTGCGTCTTGCTGCCAAGAATGGCAGTGGCCTATTACTAAGACTATGGCTACGTCTTTATATGCAGCGATTGCATCTGATTGTGGTTTTTTCCGCTTTAGTAATACAACAGAGCACACTTTAACTATGGCAGGCCTTTGTGTAGCACAAGGGGCTGAACCTAATGTAGTGAGTGAGCACCTAGAAGTGACAACTAAAGCGCGTTTAGAAGTGATGAAAGATGCGTTTTCAAGCATTTCGTTTCATAAAGAGAATACGGTAGCCTCTATCGCGTTAGACAAAGAGTTAATGATCCGTGTGGGTGATGACACAGATGGTTTTGTAGATATTATCCGCAATGTAGATACTGTTGATATTTCCATATTTTTGAAATATGTAGATGAGCAAACTACGCGTGTAAGTCTTCGCTCTAAGCAAAGCGATGTGAATGAAATAGCCAGTCATTTTGGCGGCGGTGGACATATTCGCGCTTCCGGTTGTACCATTAATGCTCCAATTACAGAGGCCCTTACTAAGCTCTTAGCAGTCATTAAATAGGAGGTAAATCTTGGACGGTGTATTCTCATTTTTAAAGCCCCCAGGTATTACCAGCCACGATGCAGTTAGCATTTGTCGCCGTGTATTGCGCGAGCGACGCATTGGCCATAGTGGCACTTTAGATCCATTAGCGTATGGTGTACTTCCTATGTTTATAGGAAAGGCTACGCGTATTATTGAATATACAGATAGTCTTGAAAAGACCTACGTAGCAGAATGTTGTTTAGGCTATAGTACAGATACAGAGGATGTAACTGGTGAGGTTTTGCAAAGTGTTTCATTAGATGATATTACGCCGCCTTCTATGGAGTCTTTGGAGTCTCTAGTCAAGCAATTTGAGGGACCGCAGGAACAAAAACCCTCTATATATTCTGCTATTAAAATAAATGGCAAAAAAGCCTATGAATTAGCTCGTGCTGGGCAAGCAGTAGATTTACCTAGTCGGCTCATTCATATTTATGAGTGCAAAGTCTTAGCCTATGCATTTCCTTATTTTACGGTTCAAGTGCGCTGCTCTGCAGGCACGTATATACGGGCATTGCTTCGCGACATTTGTTTAGCCTTAGGCATTCCAGGTACTATGACGCAATTAGCGCGTACCGCTGTAGGCTCCTTTTCTATTAATGAATCCATTGCTGTAGAAGAATTAGAAGCACGCGGTGAATCAGTTCTTATGCCAGTGGATAGAGCTTTATTACACTTGCCTGGCATCATTCTTCCAGAAGCCGGTGTAATAGCACTTAAACAGGGGCAAACTTGGCCTGTTAAAAACCATGATTCATTACTAACTGTTCATGAGCTCCCTGGAGATAATGAAACAGATACGGCGGTGGCTAATAGTGACAGTTCAATCTTAAGCCATATGGATACAAGATTAGCTGTAGTAGATGAGATGAATAAAGATGAGGCTTTAGGCGCTGGAATTCTTAGAGCCTATGGGCCTAATGGATTTTTCGGTGTGCTTCAAAATAAGAAGACATATTATAAAGTAGCAAAGAATATTTTTTAATAGGATGATAGTATGAAGATTTTAACCTCTTTTAGTGAATTAAATAGACTTAACAAGGATATTGTTTTTGCCTTAGGCACTTTTGATGGTGTTCATGTAGGGCATCAGACTGTCATCGCCAAGGCAGTAGAAGAGGCTAAAGCTCACGATGCATATTCTATTGTAGTCACCTTTGATAAGCATCCATTGCATATTATCAACCCGCAAAAAGAGCCAAAAGCTTTATTACAACAAGCTATTAAGGCTGAAGTATTTGAGAATCTACAGGTAGATTATGTGCTAATGCTACCTATGTGCAAAGAATTAATTGCCATGACGGCAGAGAATTTTGTTCAAAACTTAACAGCTAATGGACGGGTTATCGGCCTAGTCATGGGGCAGAACTTCACCTTTGGGGCTGGCGGTAAAGGCAATCCTGAGCTACTCAGAACATTAGTTAAGGAGAGCGCTTATTCAACTGCTTTAGTTCATGAATTGCAATTAGCTCATTGTCATTCCTTACCAGATCATGTATCGAGTACATTAATTCGTCAGCTCATCAGTAAAGGTGATTTTTCTGCTGCCAATAGTTTATTAGGTAGACCATTTACCTTTGCAGGTACTGTGATAAAAGGCGATCAGCGAGGTCGCACTTTAGGTTTTCCTACTTTGAACTTTTTATATCCTGATGAATTAGTTCTACCTCCTGATGGTGTCTATGTAAATCGTGTATTTATTGATGGTGCTTGGTATGATGGAGTGGGTAACTTAGGTGATAATCCTACATTTACTAATCAGTACCACCGATTTGAAGTTCATTTATTTGATTTTGATCGCGATGTATATGGATATGAAGCGACGATTCAGTTTTATGCTCTTTTACGAGGGGAAGAACGCTTTGACTCCTTAGAGGCATTAATTGAGCAAATGAAAATTGATGAACAAAAAGCACGAGATTTTTTAGAAACTATTAAATAGAGTATGATTTCTTTAGTATTATAAGTAATGGGAGAATTATACTATTTATATTAAAGCTCTATAGGATTAGATTTTATATAGATCTAGCCCTATAGGGCTTTATTTTTATTGTTTTGTCTTTTGCATACATACTATTGTATTCTTTTATTTGACATTCTAGATTCTTAATAGTATGATGTAAAGTATCAAATTTTAGGAGGTAATGATTATGGCTATTCGTTTTTCAGATCCAGTTAATGCAATCAAGCATTCTGATACAGGGGATATTTTAAAATTAATTGCACAGCCAAATATGATTTCATTTGCTGGGGGGCTTCCTGCGGAAGAGACTTTTCCTGCAGAAGAAATTCGAAAGGCCACTGAACTCGTGCTTCAAAGTGATTCAGGGAAAGCTTTGCAGTATGGTCCTTCCATTGGCTATGAACCTCTTCGTGAGAGTATTGCCAAGCGTATGAATCGCATTGTAAATACTAATTTTACGAAAGATAATATTTTAGTTACTTGTGGCTCACAGCAAGGACTCGATTTAATTTGTCGACTCTTCTGTAATAAAGGGGATACTGTTGTAGTAGAAAAGCCTTCCTATTTGGGTGCTATTACAGCATTTAACTTAACACAAGTTAATTATGTTGAAGTACCTGGTGATGGACAGGGCATGATTATGTCAGAACTACGCAAGGCACTAGAAACACATGATGTACGATTAATTTATATCGTAACAGACTTTCAAAATCCAACTGGCGTTACTTGGAGTCGTGAACGTCGCGAAGAACTCATGAAATTAGTAGATGAGTTTGAAATTCCTGTTATTGAAGATAATCCATATGGCGAGCTTCGCTATGAAGGAGAATATTTGCCATCACTTAATGCGTTCGACAAAAAAGGTTTAGTATGTAGTTTAGGTACTTTCTCTAAAACGTTTGCACCTGGCATGCGTCTCGGATGGATTGCAGCCAATCCTTTATTTATTGAAAAGTGTGATTTGTTAAAACAAAATATGGACTTATCTACAGCACCATTTACACAGCGTATTTGTGCTACTTGGCTCGATAATTTTGATTTTGATGCGCATGTACAAACTATTAAAGATTTATATAAATCACGTCGTGATGCTATGTTAGCTGCTATTGACGAGTATTTCCCAAAAGAAGTGACGTATACTCGTCCTGAAGGTGGTTTGTTTATTTGGTGTACTTTGCCAGAATATCTAAAATCACGTGATATTTTAAAACAATGTATTGAAAAACATGTTGCGTTTGTACCTGGGGAAGCGTTCTTTACTACAGAAGGAAATACTAATTTTATGAGACTAAATTATTCCTGCAATAATGAAGAAGTAATCCGTGATGGCATTAAACGCATTGCTGAGGTATTGAAAGCCAATCTAAAATAATATTCAACTAGTTGTGAATAAAGACGCAGTTACCAATTTACAAGTAGCTACTAGTATATAAGTAGTAATTACCTATTGATGAGTAACTGCCAATATATAAGTAGTTAGTTAATATGGAATAAGGAGCGCTAAGTGATGGAGAGAGTCTATATTACTTAGCGCTTCTTTATTGCAAATTATTTTTAAAATTTTACTGCTTATATTTTCCTTTATTATACAAGTCATGTTGTATAGTCTCTCATGCGGTCTATCGTTTTATAATTCTTAAAGTCTATATGTTATGACCTATATATGATATTATAGTAGAGGGACAAATCCTATTACGGAGTTATTCCATTAGAAGTAATTACTTATTAACAGTGAGGTTACTATGAATTCACAAGAGATGAAAGATATTCAATTAAATGAAGTTCGTAAACGCATTGATGCATTAGATAAAACATTAATAGAAACATTTGAAGAACGTTTAAATGTTGTTCTTGAAGTTGCAAAGATTAAAGAAGCGGCACATGGTCGCATTTATGAGCCACAGCGTGAGGAAATTGTAAAGAAAAAAGCAATTGAACATTTGAGCAATAAAGAGTTATCTTCTTATGTCCTAAGCTTTATTGAAAATGTTATGGACATTAGTAAACATTACCAAAAAAATCATATGCAACAGCATATTTTCTTAATTGGTATGCCTGGCGCTGGTAAAACTACAGTGGGCAAAGCATTGGCTCAAGCAGAAAGCATGGATTTCTTTGATTTAGATGCAGTGATTCAAGAAAAAACAAATAAATCTATTCAAAACATTATCATCTATGATGGGGAAGAAGCATTCCGTGAGTATGAGTATGAAGCGATTCAAGACATCGTAGCGAATCACGGACCATCTGTTATTGCTACTGGCGGGGGCACTGTATTATCAGAAAAGACTGTAGCACTTATGCGTGATGCTGGTTATGTAGTTTTCATTCATCGTGATGTGACACAAATTTTAGATGATTTAGATATGGAAATTCGACCATTATTAAAAGAGAGCATTGAATATATTTTCCGCCTCTATGAAGAGCGCTATCCATTGTATGAAAAAGTGTGTCATATTAAGATTTTGAACGCGAGCACTATTTCTGATGTGGTAGAGCAAATTATTCAAACTATGCCTGACGTGGTACGCTAATGGAAACAATTCGTGGTACAGTACAGCGACTCATCTATAAAAATACAACAGACTCCTATTGCGTGTTCTTGTTAATTGATTATAATGAAGAACGCATCGTATGCACCGCGAAACAGGAGGCTCCTAAAGAAGGAGATGAGCTGGAAGTTAAGGGCCGCTATGTAGAACATAAAAAATATGGACCTCAATTAGAGGTCCATCATTTAGAGCGTTTAAAACCAGACACAATTTTTGGAGCCCGTCAGTATTTAGCTAATCTACAAATTAGAGGCTTTGGTGAAAAATCTATTGAAAAAGTAGTAGAACACTTTGGCATGGGGTTAGTTGAATTACTAAAAGAAGTGGATCCTGTAGAAATTTTAGATGTGCCAGGTTTGCGTAAAAGTGTAAAGGAAGAATTATATAATACGCTCAGAGGCGAAGGCATTTTAGTAGATATTAATGCCTTTTTAGAAAATGCAGGCTTAAGTTCACGCTGGAGCCGCAAATTATATAATTTATATGGTGCGTCAGCTATTGATGTACTAAAGGATAATCCATTTCGTCTTATGGGTTTAGATTCAACAATTACTTTTTCTATGGCAGACACACTTCGTGGAGCTCTTAATATACCGCCAGATGATGAGCGTCGCTTAGAGGCAGCCTTGTTAGCTGTATTAAAAGGAGTCACTGATAATGGCCATTGCTGTTATCCGGTAGATGAGTTAATACGAGAAGTATATGAACGACTCGATGGTTTTGCAGATGAAATTGCTAAACAAATCGAAGACTTATTAGAATATGGTCAATTGGTGAGCACCTCATATGAAGGTGTTATTTATATTTACTTACCTGAACTCTATAATGCAGAAGCTTCTGGAGCATATTTAACACAGCAAGTTATGGCTGAAGGTGCAGCTTTTAGTTTTGATATAAAAGGTTTTTTGAAGCGATTTGAAGCAAATCAAAACATTAAATTAGGAGATGCGCAAAAAGAGGCGATTGCCATGGCCTTAGAAAACAAAGTATCACTTATTACTGGTGGTCCAGGAACTGGTAAAACGACTATAGTAAAGGCTTTAGTAGAAGCCTTTCAACAGACTGAGCAAAATCGAATTGCCTTATGTGCTCCCACCGGGCGTGCTGCTAAACGCTTAACTGAAGCTACAGGCTATGAAGCGACGACGATTCATCGTCTATTAATGCCTGTAGAGGGCAGTCATGAATATGATTTTAGTAAAAATGAAGATAATTTATTAGAAGCTGATGTGATTATTGTTGATGAAGCGTCCATGCTAAATGTTCAGCTCTACTATTCACTTATGGCAGCGATTCCAGAGTTTTCCTATCTTATAATCGTCGGTGATGTGGATCAATTACCGCCTATTGGGGCTGGTTTTATCTTGCGCGATTTAATTGACAGTGAAATTATTCCATATACTCGTTTAGATATTATATTTAGACAGAAGGAAGGCAATCGCATTGTTGAAAATGCCCATGAAATTAATGATGGGCACATGCCACTACTTTTAGATAAAGGGGAGTTTACTTTTGTGCCAGTAAATACGATTCATGATATGATGGGGCAAATTGTTCGTATTTATGAAGACGAGTTGGCGGAAAGTAGCGATGAATTAGAAGTACAAATTATTTCGCCAATGCGCCGTGGACCTGCTGGAAGTAATACGATTAGCAAAGTAATTCAGCAGCGTTTGAATCCAGTTAAAGGAAGTGACGAAGTAAAGGCTAATGGGCAATCCTTTAGAGTGGGCGATAAAGTCATTCAAGTGCAGAATAATTATGATTTAGAAGTTTTTAATGGGGAGATCGGCGTTGTCTATGCCATCAGCAAAAACTATGTATTTATTCGCTTTACAGATAAAGAAGTGACTGTCCCACTGGAAGATATGGACTCTATTATGTTGGCCTATGCGATTACTGTTCATAAAAGTCAGGGGAGTGAATATGGAACGGTGATTATTCCATTCATTCCGCCTTATGCTAATATGTTACAGCGAAATCTTCTCTATACGGCAGTAACGAGGGCGAAGAATAAAGTTATACTAGTTGGTACTAAGGGTGCTATTAAGCGCGCTGTAGATACTCAAATTGGGGATGAGCGGTATACATTATTTAAAGAGCGTTTACAAGGATTAGTGTAATTTTAGTATTTTGTGTTAAGTATTAAACATAAACATCTAAGATTAAGGCTGAAACAATTAACCTTTAACTTATAACATAGATAGACTATTAGGGAGGTAGTTGTATATGAAGCATATGTCAAATAAAGTATTACATAATACTGTAGGGCATGACTTTGTAGAGGGAAGCGCAGTACAATCTGGGCGACTAGATTGGCTCTTAAAAGGATTAAAGAAAGGTATTATATCTCTATTATATCCGCCACATTGCCCTCATTGTGGCCAAGCGGTGTGGCATGAAGGCGAATGGTGTGAGGCTTGTTTTAAAAGCGAATTTCATATGAAGCAGATTAAATTAACGAAAGCTTCCTCGCTAGAGCTAATCTATGTACTTAGTGACTATGATAATGGTGTTAAAGAGTTAATTCGAGATATTAAATTTAATAAAAAACCGGAGCGCAGCCAATGGCTGGCTCCTTTTTTATTATCGTTTTCTATTGCCCTGGCAAAAGGGGATAGACAATATACTTCAAATACCTATGATTATGTCATTCCCATTCCTGTAAGTCCTAAGAAAATCCTAGAGCGTGGATACAATCAAGTAGATATTATTTTTAAGTCCTGGACTACAGCGCAGGGAAACATAAGCATTGATAATGATATGAATCTGCAATGGTTAGATTGCTTACAAAAGGCGGATAGTACAAAGAAAATGTATGCCCTTGGTAGGGTTGAACGGCAGGCAAATATTGAAAAGGCCTTTTCTCTGAAATTATCAATAAAAAAGCAAAATATATTAAGAAATAAAAAGGTGTTACTAGTTGATGATATTTATACTACTGGTGCTACTTTAGAAGCGGCGGCTAAAGTGTTAAAAGACGAGGGAGGTTGTGCCAGTGTTCATGGTCTAGCCATAACAGGGGGACATAGTGCATAAGGAACAGTCTTAAAAATAAGTTTAAAAAGAGATAATAAGTACAAAAAAGAAATAGTAAAAATAAAGTAGAAAATATAACGCAGAAAATATAACGCAGAAAATATAATGCAGTAAAAGGCATAAAAAATAGCTGTAAGAAATTAAGAATGACTCAATTTCTTACAGCTTATATTTTATAGGAAGGGAAATTTAACCGATAATTTCAATAAAGGCTTTTACAATATCTGGGTCAAATAGGAGATTTGATCCACTAAAGAGTTCTTGTTTCGCCGTTTTTTTGCTTTTAGACCAAGATTCTGTTGATGGATTAATGGCTGAATCGTAGTAATCGGCAATACCGATGATTCTTGCCCCTAAAGGAATATTGCTACCTACTAAATGCTTTGGAAAACCTGTACCATCCCAGCGTTCATGATGGTGTAAAATCATGGGAATAATAGGTTGGCAGCAGGAGTAGTTTTCAATCATGTTCACCCCGTTTGTTGGGTGTAAACGATAACGCGATAATTCCTGACGTGTTAAGAAAGGTGCTTTTTTTAATGTAGCAGAGGATAATGTAATTAATCCTACGTCATGCAATAATGCGCCATGTTTAATTTGTATTATTTCGTTGGCTGGCAAGCCAAGTTTGGCAGCTATACTAACAGAGTAGTTAGCCACATTGAGCGAATGCTTATACAATTCATAGCTTTTCATACGAATCATTTGCAGGAGCTGAGCACTGATGGCTTCTAAGCTGTCCTTTTCTAATTCGTATAAGCCTGATGGCTGCATTAAAGATAACATAAACATAATAAAAAATCCTTCCCTAATTTATTTTCTCACCTTACAAGTATAGCTATTATACAATATAATACGAGAAAAGGGTATACCCTATAATTGCTATATATGTATAAATAAAATGCAATGATTTTGAGAGGGAAAGTGAGAACACCATCTCTATGGGAGTCTATGAAGTAAAATACTTTAGTGTATAAAAGTATCAAGGGAAAAAATAAAAGTTACAATACCATTTTGCTATAGACAAAGTCATTTTCATTTCATATAATCACTAGGTACGGGTCTGTGGTTGAAAGTCGAGGCCAGTCGCAGGCAAAACGATCCACGTAAGTAATTCAAAGTAATTATGAGCATGGTGCGGCTTAGATGTAAGACCTGCCGAAAAATTCGAGAGAAGTAGTAGTGGGGAGTCAGAGGACTTAGGAGCGAACCTTCCAGCAGGCGAGTGTGGGGGCAAAGACCAGGTCAGCCGTATTTGGGCTGTAACCAAATGAGACATAAGTCTTATTTAGTTACAGCCCTTTTTTTATTTGCCTATACAGAGAAAGTTTTAAACCTAAATACTCATAAATATTAGTCCATAGTTATGCATAAAATGCGATTAAATAGGGAGTTTAAATGTGGCTAGGAATTATTATACATAAAATTATAAAAATTTATGCAAAATGCTATTGACTAGATATACATCATTATGTATAATTACAACATGTTAATCAGTAAGTCACACATAAATGCTTAGACTTATTTATAAAGCAAAGTAATTATATACATATAGAACTTAGTGATTGACAGCAAAGGGGAGTATGAAAGCAGTAAGTTTTGAGCAAGAAGAGAGGAAGAGTTTGTATGATTTCCAAGAAAGTTAAGAAATTTATTTTTGCAGGTCTCGCTGTATTAGCAATGGGTGCTGTATTGGCCGGTTGTGGCGATGATAATAAACAAGCCACTGCACAAAATGGTAAGAAAATTATTCATGTAGGTACGAATCCTACATTTATACCATTTGAGTTTACTGATGATCAATCTAAATCCTTAGCTGGTTTTGATATCGAATTAATCCAAGCCGTGGCTAAACATATGAATGCGGAAGTAGAATTTAAAAATGTAGCCTTTGATTCTTTAATTCCTAGTTTAGGCAATAAAGATATTGATTTAGCTGCTTCAGGGATGACGATTACTAAAGCGAGAGCTGAAAAGGTATTATTCTCTGAACCATATTATGAATCAGCTATGGGCGTTGTAGTAAAAGCAGATTCTCCAATTAAGGATTTAAAAGATTTAGAAGGAAAAAATATTTCCGTTCAAATGGATACAACAGGTGCTGATTTAGCAGCAAAAATTGAAGGTGCTACATTAAAGCAATTTGACCACAGCAGTGAAGCTTTATTAGAATTAAGTAATGGTGCTGTTGATGCATCCGTATTGGATTTACCAGTAGCGCAATATTATGCAACGAAACATCCTGATGCAAATATTAAAGTTATCTCATATCCAAATACGAAGAAATACTTTGGCTTTGCAGTAGCAAAAGATAATAAAGAGTTACAAAGTGAAGTAAACAAAGCTTTAGAAGAAATGAAGAAAAATGGTGAATTAAATGCAATTTACCAAAAATGGTTTAAAACAGATGCCCCTGCAGATATGCCAATTGAATGGGCAGGGACCTGATAAAAGGATATAATAGAGACTAGTACTATTGGTTATCTGACGAGTAGTACTAGTTTTCTTAGTTAATTAAAAGGAGAAATTTAAGATGAATTGGAAAAAAAGTTTAGCAATTGTAAGTTCTGCATTAGTTATTATGGGTTTAGTCGCCGGCTGTGGAAGCGATACAAGCAGCGATAAAAAGGTTCTTACCTTTGCGGCAGAAACAACCTACCCACCTTTTGAGTTTTCTGAAGGAGATTCTTATAAAGGCTTTGATGTTGATTTAAGTCAAGCTATCGCAAAGGAAATGGGATATGAAGCTAAATTTGTTAGCATGGGCTTTGATGCTTTAATTCCAGCCTTACAAAGTGGTCAAATTGATGCGATTGCTTCGGGTATGGTTATTACTGATGCGAGAAAGGCTAAAATCGACTTTACAGAGCCATACTATCAAGTAGATTTAGTTATGGTTGTGAGAGGCGACGAAACAAATGTAAATAGTGAAGCTGATATAGCTGGTAAAACTGTAGCCGCTCAAATTGGTACAACAGGGGCTATGCTATCTAAAGAAAAACCTGGCACTACTGTTAAAGAATTTGATGCCATTCCTAATATGTTAGAGGATTTATCTAATGGCCAAGTTCAAATTGTTATGCTTGATGAACCAGTAGCTAAGTACTATATTAAAAAATTAGGTATGAATAATCTTAAAATCGTACCAGTAGGCTTACAAGAGCATTTCTTAGGTATTGGTGTAAGCAAGGATAAAAAAGAATTGCTTGATCAAATGAATGCAGCGCTTAAGAAATTAAAAGAAAATGGTGAATACGACAAACTTCAACAGAAATGGTTTGGCGATATTAAATAAGTAAAGGTAGGAAGATTATGTCATTAGACTCTTTATATGCACAACGTGCCAAGTCCATTGAGCGATCAGTAATAGGGGCTTTAAAAGAAAAAGTTAAAGGTGAAGATATTATTTCCTTAGGTGAAGGCTGTCCTGATAAAACAGCGTTTCCTGCTATGGAATTGAGTGAAGTGGCTCAAAAAGTATTGCAAGAACAAGGGCAAGATATTTTACAATATGGTGCTGTATTGGGCTACGTGGGCTTAAGAGAGCAATTGAGTCATTTAATGGAGCAATATGGCTTAAATTATAAGGTAGATGCTATACAGGTAACTACTGGTTCTATGCAATCTTTAGAATTAGTAACAAAGTTGTTTTTAGAACCAGGTGATACAGTACTCGTAGAAGATCCTACTTTTATAGATGCACAGAATGTGCTGCGCTTTTCAGGAGCTAATGTCATTGGTATCAGCTGTGATGAATTTGGCATGGACTTAGGAGAACTGGAAGAGGCGTTACAATCTGATGCGAGTATCAAGGCTATTTACGTAATTCCTGATTTTCAGAATCCAACTGGCCTATGCTGGTCAGAAGCGCGACGAGCAGCATTTATGAATTTAATTAGTCAATATAATGTGGTTGTGTTTGAAGATAATCCTTATGGTGAATTGTCCTATATGCACGAACCATATAAGGCGTTAGCATCGTATGATACAAAGGGACAAGTCATTTTTATGGGAAGCTTGTCAAAAACTTTGAGTCCTGGTCTTCGTTTAGGTTGGCTAGCAGGGAAAAAAGCGGTAGTGGATATGCTCAGCTTAGTTAAAGAACAGAGCGATATTCACAGTAGTATTCCAGACCATGTAATTGCCGCTACCTATATGGCAGAATATGATTATAAAGGCCATGTGCAGTCTATGTGTAAGATGTATAAAAGTCGTATGGATACTTTGATTAAAGAACTAAAAGCGCAATTGCCTGAATTTACATTCCAAAGTCCAGAAGGTGGCTTTTTCTTGTGGCTAGCTTTGCCAGAAGGAATTAATGATATGGAATTTTTTGAAGCAGCCTTAGCTGAAAAAGTATTAGTTATTCCAGGTTCACCATTTTTAGTAGGAATGCATAATAAATCATATATACGTGTAAATTTTTCAGGGGTTAAAGAAGCCCAAATAGTAGAAGCCGTACAGCGTTTAGCTAAGGCGTATAAAAAGATGATTAAATAACTATTGACAATGTATAATGATACAACTATAATGTGTTGTAAATGTTTTTAACATAATATGTATTTTAGCTACTTTTAAGAGGTTTTTACAGGCAATATAATTCATTGTATAATATTGCATTCACTTTTAAATGTATTAGAGCATTTCAGTAGTTGTGTAAAGAAAGGATTTTAAGATGTTTGATTGGAGTTTAATTTGGGATAATTTTCCTTTGCTCCTAGCCGGTGCAGGGATTACAATTCAAATTACAGCCATGAGCGTGGGCTGTGGTTTTATTATTGGTATGTTTGCTTCTTTGGCGCGCTTATCTCGCTTTAAGATTGTGCGCATATTAGTAAAATGCTATGTAGAATTATTCCGCGGCACGCCATTGCTTGTTCAAATCTTCATGATTTATTTTGCCTTGCCAAAATTGCTACATCAACCAATTAATCCTTACATAGCTGCTGTTACAGCTTGTAGTATTAACTCCGGTGCGTATGTATCTGAAATCTTCCGTGCTGGCATTCAATCTATTGATAAAGGGCAAATGGAAGCTGGTCGTTCCTTGGGCTTAACTTGGGCACAAACTATGCGTTATATCATTATGCCGCAAGCTTTTAAAGCTATCATTCCTCCTCTTGGTAATGAGTTTATCGCTATGATGAAAGATACGTCTTTAGTATCTGTAATCGGCTTTGAAGAATTAACTCGCCGTGGTCAATTAATTATTGCAAGAACCTATGGATCCTTTGAAATATGGTCCGCCGTTGCTTTAATTTACTTAGTAATGACTTTGAGTATTTCTCAATTGGTTGCTTACCTTGAAAGGAGATATAAAATTAAATGATTCAGATGATAGATGTGCATAAAAGCTTTGGTGCTCTTCACGTATTAAAAGGTATCGACTTAACGGTCAATGCTGGTGAAGTAGTAGTAATTATTGGGCCTTCCGGATCTGGTAAAAGTACTGTACTTCGCTGCATGAACTATTTAGAAGAGCCTACTAGCGGTAAAGTTATTGTAGATGGCATGGACTTAAGCGATAAGAAAAATATTAATAAAGTTCGCGCTGAAGTGGGGATGGTATTCCAACGTTTTAATCTATTTCCGCATATGAGCGTGTTAGATAATATTACCTTAGCTCCTCAAAAAATTCGTAAAATGAGCAAAAAAGAAGCCGAAGTAATTGCTCATGAATTGTTAAAACGCGTAGGCTTAGATGATAAAGCGACTTCCTTTCCAGAACAATTATCTGGTGGTCAACAACAGCGTGTAGCTATTGCTCGTTCTTTAGCTATGAAACCAAAAGTAATGCTTTTTGACGAGCCGACATCAGCGCTTGATCCAGAAATGGTTCGCGAAGTACTAGATGTTATGAAAAGTCTAGCTGGCGATGGTATGACAATGGTTGTGGTAACTCATGAAATGAAATTTGCTAAAGAAGTGGCTGACCGTGTACTCTTTGTTGATGGTGGGGAAATCTTAGAAGATGGCACACCGGAACAAGTTTTTGATAATCCTCAAAATGAACGTACGAAATTATTCTTGTCTAAGATTTTATAATCAATGGCAGTAGCGTAATTAAACTGCTTACATAGTTAGATGTTTCTGATGAGAATAGTTTGATATCACTGATAATACGATTTACTTTTAGCAAAAATTTATAATTATAAATTTTTAAAGTTATAAAAGGTTAACAATCTTGATAGATTGTTAACCTTTTTGTTATAATACGGTATACCTAAAAGTAATGATGAAATCTTGATTCTATATTCATAAATATAAAACTATGAAAAGCCTTGAATTTACATTATAATATTCAAAAATAAAAAAAGATGCTTATAAATACTTGTTTGTCAGGTAATTTTTCTAAAATATTTTATAATTTTAACAATATGTTTATTTTTGCATAATGGTGTAAGAAAAAGTTTACAATATACTATTATTGCATATGACTTTAATTATCCTTGTATTTTAATTCGCTCTATGCTACCATAAGCAAAGAGTATTTGAGTACTCTAAGCAAGGATTTTTTAGGAGGATTTTGTTATGCTTGGTAAAGTTAAATGGTTTAGTGCAGAAAAAGGTTTTGGTTTTATTGAACGCGAAAACGGTGATGATGTATTCGTACATTACACAGCTATCGAAGAAGATGGCTTCAAATCCCTAAATGAAGGGCAAGAAGTTGAATTTGAAATTAAAGATGGCGAACGTGGACCTCAAGCGACTAACGTTCGTAAAGTATAATACTGACTAAACTAACGACCGGCTGTGGCCGGTCGTTTTTTGTTTTTATAAAAATTTTGAAAAAATTTCTTAAAAAAGAAGGAGTTTATTCTTTACATGTAGAATTAGTAAATATAACCAACAAGCTTTGTTTTTAAAGCTTGAAAGAAAGGATGTTTGCATATGAAAGTTTCAGTAAGAGGTAAAAATTTAGAAGTAACACAAGCCCTACGTGAGTATTTAGAAAAACGCGTAGAAAAGCTAGCCCGTTATTTTGGGTCACCTTTTGACATCCAAGCAGTACTTTCTGTGGAAAAAGAAAATCGTGTAGTAGAATTAACTTGCTTCGTTGAAGGAATAGTTCTCCGCGGTGTATCTTCTAACGCGGATATGTATGCAGCTATTGATTTAGTTGTGGATAAGATTGTTCGGCAAATTCATAAATATAAAACTCGTCTAGCAAGACGTTTCAAGAAAGAAGTGGGCTTCCAGCCTGATGCATTTGCACCTGAAGTACCTGTACAAGAAGAAACTATTGATGTAGTTCGTCGTAAACGCTTTGCTGTGCGCCCTATGAGCGTAGAGGAAGCGATTATGCAGATGAACTTAGTAGGCCATGATTTCTTCATGTTCTTCAATGCAGATACAGAAATTATGAATGTTGTGTATCGTCGTAAAAATGGATCCTATGGCTTAATTGAACCTGAATTATAAGGTCTTTCCCTTAGTGGGAACGCCAAGGAACATGTTTAAAATTTAATAGTGAAGACGAGCTGGTTATTATATAATCGGCTCGTCTTTTTTTCTTTGATTTTACTATTTGTGTAATAATAAATTATATTTTTTAATCATATTTTTAATTATGGCTTGACAATTTAATTTTTAAAACCTATTATATTAGTATGTTTTAAAAAGAGCTTTTAATTTTATTAGCAGAATTATATTGTTCTATATTAGTAATTTATTACCAATATATTAAATAAAGAGTTTGTAATTATTAAACAGTTTCTCTATTTAAAACAAAGACTATATGAAATAAACACGAGGATCAAAATAAGTACCTATTAGGACACTATACAGAGAGACAAGTCTAGGTTGAGAGCTTGTTATAGGCGAATTGTAGGGAATGCCTTTGGGAGTGGGAGATTCGAAATTTTAGTAGAGTCTCACGGTTGCCGCCGTTATGGTAAATGAGTGCAGTAATATACTGCAAACAGAGTGGAACCGCGGGCCACCGCCTCTGTCACAGGGGCGGGAGGTCCTTTTTTTGTCTAAAAATAGGAGGTGAACTATGATTGAACTTAGGCAGATTAACAAAGAATTTATTGTTAAAAAGCAAAAAGTAAAGGCACTACAAGATGTAAATTTGACAATTGAAGATGGCGATATATTTGGCATCATCGGATTTAGTGGTGCTGGTAAGTCCACCTTATTGCGCATGGTTAATGCACTGGAAACACCTACAAGTGGTGAAGTGCTCATTGATGGTGTCAATATTAATGCATTAAGTCATAATGAACTGCGCCAGGTCCGCAAGGGCATTGGTATGGTGTTCCAATCGTTTAATTTACTTAATTCGAAAACTGTATATGACAATATTGCCATTCCGTTGCGATTGAATAAAGTGGATCAAGAAACTATTGATAAGCGCGTCAAAGAATTATTGGAGTTTGTTAATTTACCTGACAAAGCTAATGCGTATCCGACCCAATTATCTGGTGGGCAAAAGCAGCGCGTTGGGATTGCTAGAGCCTTGGCTACGAATCCATCAATTTTGCTTTGTGATGAAGCCACTAGCGCACTAGATCCAGAAACAACGGAGGCCATCTTAGAGCTTTTAAAACGTATCAATAGGGAGTTCAACATTACCGTTTTGGTAGTAACTCATGAAATTCAGGTTATTAAAGAAATCTGTAATCGCGTGGCTGTTATGGAACATGGTCAGGTCGTTGAGACCGGATCTGTGTTAGATGTATTTAGTCATCCTAGAGAAGAAATGACTAAGCGTTTTGTGCAGACTGTAATTCCAGAGCGAATTCCAGATAGTATTGTGGCCAATTTACAAAAAGATGAGCGACACTATGAGTTAATTAAAGTACGCTTTTTAGGTGATGCTGTTACTAAGCATGTAATCTATGAGATTAATAGCACCTTCCCGGTGGAGACAAATATTATTTTTGCCTCAGTTAATCAACTACAAGACTCCGCACTTGGAATTTTTATTTTACAAGTCGTGGGGACCGCAGAGGCGATTGATTCTGTGAAAAGATATATTTCCGACAGTGGTCTTGAATGGGAGGTGGTGAATCTATGATGCCTGATTTAGGTGTTCCTAATGAACAGATTTTATTAGCAGCGCAAGAGACCCTATACATGGTGTTTGTTTCACTTATTATAGGTTCCCTTATTGGCCTCATCTTGGCCGTTATATTAGTTCTCACTAATAAAGATGGCATCTTGCGCAATGATTATGTATTTGCAGTGCTTGATACAATTGTAAATATTATACGCAGCGTGCCCTTTATTATCTTAATGGTATTTATATTGCCGCTCACAAAATTATTAGTAGGTACACGCATTGGTACTACTGCGGCCTTAGTGCCATTAGTCATTTTTATTGCTCCCTATTTAACGCGTCTTTTTGAAAATTCCTTACTCGATGTAGATAAAGGGATTATTGAAGCCGCGCAAGCTATGGGGGCGTCACATTTTGAAATTGTGTGGAATTTTATTTTGCCAGAAGCAAAAGCTTCACTCATATTATCTGTCACTACCGGTACAATCGGCCTCATTGGTGCAACTGCTATGGCTGGTGCCATCGGGGCTGGCGGTGTAGGTGACTTGGCTCTAACCTATGGGTATGAGCGATTAAACTTCCCACTCATGTTATTTACTGTTGTCATCTTAGTCATCTTTGTGCAGATTATACAGTCTGTAGGTAATCATTTTGCCGTTAAGATGAGAAATCATTAATTTTATTTCATTGAGAAAAGAAAGTAGGAGACTTATGAATTTAAAACGTTTTAAGAAATTAGGCGCTGTTGCCTTAACTGTTGCTTTAGGTGCTGTATTACTAGCTGGCTGTGGGAATGATTCTTCTTCCGCCGATAAAAAAGAATTAGTATTTAGTAAGTCCCAAGGCCCTTATTCTGAACTATTTGAGCAAGGTGTAAAACCAATCCTAGAAAAGAAAGGTTATAAAATTACAGCTCGTGATATGTCAGATTTAATACAAGCTGATGTGGCCTTAAATGATGGGGAAGTAGATTTCAATGTGGAACAGCACACTGCATATATGGAAAACTTTAACAATAAGCAAGGTGGTCATTTAGTTGCGTTAACACCAATCCCAACTGTACCGGCTGGTATTTATCCAGGGGCTAAACACAATTTAAGTGAGATTGCTGATGGCGATACTATTGCAGTTCCTAATGATGCGTCCAATACAGCTCGTGCCTATGCATTGTTACAAAAGGCTGGTCTTATTAAACTAGATCCGAATAAAGATCTTTCCACAGTAACTAAAGCTGATATTGTTGAAAATCCACATAATATTAATTTTGTAGAGATGAAATCTTTAACAATACCATCGGTACGCACAGACTTTGCATTTATCGTAATTACAGGATCTATTGTATATAATGCGAAGATTGACCCAGCTACTGCTTTAGTAAAAGAAGACATTTTACCACATCTTTTATTACAACTTGTAGTATTGGATAAAAATAAAGATACTCAATGGGCAAAAGATCTTAAAGATGCATACAATTCTCCAGAGTTCCAAGAGTACATCAAAACTCATAATAATGGTTTATGGTATGTGCCAGAAACTAAATAATAATTAAAATTTGTTGTAAATAAATCAACAGCAAATATAAAGAAAACGGCAGCGAAATTGCTTAAGGCGATTGGCTGCCGTTTTTTGATTGTAAAAAGCTTGTAAGTATGTGCATATTTTTTTGTTTTTTATAGACTTTGTGATATAATAAATTGAATATGTATATATGAAATATACGAACTTAAGGAGTTGATTTTGTTGTTTGATTTTATACAACGTTGGATTGGTAATAATAGTGCGCGCGAGATTAAAAAGATGCGCTCCATTGTAGAGGAGATTAATAGTCTTGAATCGTCATTAAACTCTCTCAGTGATGCGTCTTTAGCAGCAAAGACACAGGAGTTTAAAAGTCGTTTAGCCAAAGGGGAAACTTTGGACGATATTTTACCTGAAGCATTTGCTGTAGTTCGTGAAGCATCTAAGCGTGTACTTGGTATGCGCCATTTTGATGTACAGTTAATTGGTGGTATTACATTACACCGAGGCAATATAGCGGAAATGCGTACTGGTGAAGGTAAGACTTTAGTAGCTACTTTGCCAGTATATTTAAATGCTCTAACTGGTAAAGGCGTTCATGTAGTCACTGTCAATGATTACTTAGCGAGCCGCGATAGCGAGTGGATGGGGAAATTATATCGCGCTTTAGGCCTTAGCGTAGGTTTGATTGTAGCAAATCTAGACTATAATCAACGCAAAATGGCTTATGCAGCTGATATTACCTATGGTACTAATAATGAATTTGGCTTTGACTATTTGCGTGACAACATGGTTGTTCATGCAGATCAAATGGTACAACGTCCTCTTAATTATGCCATTGTGGACGAAGTTGACTCTATTTTAATCGACGAAGCCCGTACGCCACTTATCATTTCTGGCCCTGGCGAACGCTCTACAGACAGCTATTACACATTAGCTCGCATTGTTCCTCAATTGGTAAAAGATGAAGATTACACAATTGATGAAAAACAAAAAACAATTGCACCAACTGAATCTGGTATCGCTAAAGTAGAAAAAATGCTTAAGATCGAAAACTTATATGATTCAGCTAATTTAGAGCTTAACCATTTATTAATTGCCTCTTTACGCGCCTATGCAATGATGCACCGCGATAAAGATTATGTAGTAAAAGATGGCAAGGTTGTTATTGTTGACGAATTCACTGGCCGTTTAATGTTTGGCCGTCGTTATTCTGAAGGTCTGCATCAAGCTATCGAGGCAAAGGAAGGCCTTCAAGTAGAACGAGAAAGCCAGACTTTGGCATCAATTACATTCCAGAACTATTTCCGTATGTACAATAAGTTATCTGGTATGACTGGTACAGCGAAAACAGAGGAACAAGAATTCAATAATATTTATGGCCTTGAAGTATATGAAATTCCACCGAATAAACCTTTACTTCGCCAAGATTTGCCTGATTTAATTTTCAAAACTAAAAAGGCAAAATACAAAGCTGTAGTTAAAGATGTAGTGGAACGCCATAAAAAAGGACAACCTGTATTGGTTGGTACGACTTCCATTGTTCAATCTGAAGAACTAGGTGATATGCTACTTAAAAATGGTGTGCCTAATAATGTATTGAATGCAAAACACCATGAAAAAGAAGCAGAAATTGTTAAAAATGCTGGTCAACGTGGCATGGTTACCATCGCTACTAACATGGCTGGCCGTGGTACTGATATTAGCTTAGGTGAAGGTGTAGCTGAGCTTGGTGGCCTTCACATTTTAGGTACAGAGCGACATGAAAGCCGTCGTATTGATAACCAATTGCGCGGTCGTTCTGGTCGACAAGGGGACCCAGGATCGAGTCAATTCTTCTTATCTCTTGAAGATGATTTGATGCGTATCTTTGGTGCTGACAATATTTCTAGCATGATGGATAAACTCGGTATGGAAGAGGATGAACCTATTGAACATTCCTTAATTACTAAGTCAATTGAACGTGCTCAGAAAAAAGTGGAAAACCATAACTTCAATATTCGTAAATACATCCTTGAATATGATGATGTTATGAACCAGCAACGTGAAGTATTATATGAACAACGCCGCAAAATTCTTGGCAATGATTCATTAAAAGATACTATCATGGAAATGGTAGATACTATTGTTGTAAATGCCATGAACCAATATGCTGATGAAAAATTATATCCAGAAGAATGGGATTATGAAGGTTTATTAAAACAATTAGAACTATTCTTCTTAGAGCCAGGCACATTGACTGTTGCAGAAATGGAAGAGTATGGCCGTGGCGAATTACAAGAGAAACTAATTTCTATTGCGCATGAAGAATACGCTAAACGCGAAGCTCTTATTGGGGAGACTAATATGAGAGCTTTAGAGAAAGCTGTTATGTTAAAAATTGTAGACAGCAAGTGGATGGAGCATTTAGACTCTATGGACATGCTTCGTGAAGGTATTGGCCTTCGCGCATATGGTCAGAAAAATCCATTGGTTGAATATAAATTTGAAGCATATGATATGTTCGAAGCTATGATTGACGCCATTCAAGAAGATACTGTTATGTACTTATACCGCATCCGCGTTGAATTAAACGAGGACGTTGCGAGTGAAGAAACACCAGTAGACCACCTGGCTAATGCGCAAACCCATCATGATGATGTGTTGGAGCCGCAAAATGTAGATTAGACCAACGCAGAATGGTTCGTTGCCGGGGGTAGCTTCGGCACGGCCATTTTCTGCATTTATGGCATAAGTTTTTTATGAAAGAGGTGAACCTATTGTTAGAGGATTTAAAAGGACCTATTGACAATTTGGAGGAGCGTATATATGGAATGAGGGATTCACTTTAACATCGCTCAAAAAGAAGATAGAATCTTCACATTAGATGTTAAAATGAGTGATCCTGAATTTTGGAATGATCCTGATTCTGCTAAAGCTATTTCTCAAGAAGCGACTCAATTAAAGGATGCTGTTGACGGATATAAAGCCTTAGTAGGTGAAATAGAAGATGCTAAGTTAATGCTTGATATGGCTATCGAAGAAGATGATGCTTCTTTAGAGCCAGAGATAGCAGAATTAGTAGGGAATATTGAAGAAGAAGTGGAGCGCCGTGAAGTGCTCTTACTCCTCAGCGGCGAATACGATAAAAATAATGCCATTCTAACCTTCCATGCTGGTGCCGGTGGTACTGAAGCACAGGACTGGGTTAGCATGTTGATTCGCATGTATTTACGTTGGGCTGAGCAACATGGTTATGCCATTACTATGATGGATGAGCAGCCTGGTGATGAAGCGGGCATAAAAAGTGCCACCTTCTTAATCAAAGGAGAAAATGCATTCGGCTATTTAAAATCTGAAAAAGGAGTGCATCGCTTAGTGCGCATTTCGCCTTTTGATGCTAATGCGCGTCGCCATACATCGTTTGCAGCGGTGGATGTTATGCCTGAAATTGATGATACTGTGGATATTCAATTGGATATGAAGGATGTTCGCGTTGATACATATCGAGCTAGCGGTGCTGGTGGTCAGCATATCAATAAAACTGACTCAGCCATTCGTATGACTCATATTCCTACGGGCATTGTTGTTCAGTGTCAAAGTGAGCGTTCACAAATTCAAAACCGTGAGCAAGCTTTAAAACTCTTGCGAGCTAAGTTGTTTGAACTAGAATTAGAGAAAAGAGCAGAGTTAAAAGAACAAATTGGTGGTACTTACCAGGCCATTGAATGGGGCAGTCAAATTCGTTCTTATGTGTTCCATCCGTATAATTTAGTTAAAGATCATCGCACAAGTGTTGAAACTGGCAATGTGCAAGCAGTTATGGATGGACATCTTGATAACTTCATAGAAGGATTTTTAAAGAAAGAAGCTAATTTGAAAATATAGTTATTGTCAAATTTAGGAGCCATACATATATTATGAAAAAGTTTATTATATTTTTACTCATTTTGGTTGTGGCCATCTTAGTGGTGGCACAATTTCTATTGCCAAACTTTGTAAAGAGTCAATTAGAAACAGAGATTAAGAGTAAGTTAAATCCTGATGCCACTACTTTAGTGGTGGAGTCTACGCCAGCAGCAAAACTTCTATTAGGTGATGTAGACACTTTACGCGGTGAGCTAGAAGGCGTTACCTTAGGTCATTTAACATTCTCTGATATTCACTTAGATGTACAAGACATGCAATTTAACCCTATAAGCTTGTTGGTTGACCATAAAATGGAGATTAGCGAAATTGGCAAGGGGGAAATTGAAGGCACTGTAACAGAATCTGATTTACAAACTTTCATGGAAAAAAATATCAAAGGCTTGCAAATTAAAGAAGTAGATATCAATTCCAATGGAATAAATGTTATCGGCACTGTGGATATGGGCTTTATCAAAGGGACGGCCAATATTAAAGGAAAATTGGAAATTAAAAATAATTCCTTAGTATTCTCTCCAGACCGTTTTGAAATTAATGGTTCAAGTATAGGTGGTTTAACATCTGCTGTCTTGAAACAAATTGTTATTTACGACTTCACTTCGTTCCCAATCCCAGTTCATGCGGATCGTATTGAAACTATAAATGGTGAACTACATCTTTATGTAAGTCCAATAGCAAAGTAAGAAAGGTACCATTGTGAAAGACATACAACAAATAAAACGAAGATTTTCGCCCATCCTCATTTTTCTTATTGTAGTGGGATTATGTGCGAGTCTCTTCTTAGTGCATCAACGCTATCAGATCGAACATGCACAACAGCAAATTGAAAACATAGTAGATTATGATGCTGTGTTACGAGCTGCTTCCTTCGAAAAGCGCAGCACTGAAGATGCTTTAAAGGCACTTAAAGAGGCTGGCGTTACAGGTATGGCGATTTATGATCGAACTCTTGCCAAAGCAAGTGATAGCGGTGATATTAAAGTATATAAAGGCGATGAAGTAGCGCCGCTTCATTTATATAATGCACAGCCTACAGCAGGCATTACTTATGTAGCACCTGTGTATGGTAAGGAAGGGTATTTCAAAGAAATAAAAGAAGACTTAATTGCCCGTTTAGGTGACGAAAAAGTAAAAGAAGTCTGGTCCGCTCAAGGTCCTGTACTTGCCTTGTCGCAACCTAATGAAGCCTTAATGGATATGAAGCTTAGTATTTCTAGATTACAAGCATTAGAAGTAAGTAATTTAGGCTTTCATGTTATTGCTAGACCAACCAATTTTAAAAATGGTAGTCGTGATAATGTAAATCATGTGTTAGACCGCCTTGAAGGTGTGCCTGATGTAACCGGCATGGTATTTGTGGGAAAGGAAGTACTCGGTTATCCTAACAATTTAGACTTAGTTGATGCTAGATTAAAAGCTATGCGCATTCCAGTAGTCGGCATTGAAGCAGTTAACCAACTTCAATATGATCCACAAGTAGGTTTAACTGAATTAGCTATTGCCGATGAGTATAGCGTAGGCCGCCTATATACAATACAAAAAGAATCGTTGAAAAAACTATCCCCTGAAGAAGTATCTCAATGGTTTTATATTAGTGATATAGAACGCAACATTCGCTACAATTTGTATCCTATATATGAAGAAGGGGTGGGCAATAAAACAGCCTTAGAAACAAGCATTGAATATATGCAAGATGTTAAGGAAAAGCTAGAACCTAGAGGGTTTACATTTGGCCGCCCAAGCATTTACCCACCATATAAACCAAGTCCTATTGCAGCCATTCTTACCTTGAGTGGATCCATTGCACTATTTACTTGGATGGTTCATTTATTAATGCCTATGAGCCGCAATAAACAACTTGTATTTAATTTTACTTTGCTACTTATTTCGGTTGTATTATACGCTATAACTCATGGCACCTTAATTAGTCAGATTTGGTCATTAGCCGCTGCTATTTCAGCGCCAGTGGTGGCCATCACACTGATTATGAATTGTTGGGTAGCGCGCAGTCATTCCACACCGGTGGTTCCTTGGAGAGCAACCTTAGAAGCTGCTGGCTATTTAGTTGGGGCCGCGATTTTTGCATCAATTGGTGGCTTTATGATTGCAGCCTTACTAGGTCATACTCGTTTCTTCATGGAATTTGCCCTCTTTAGAGGTGTTAAATTAGTCTTTGTAGCGCCTATCATTTTAACTGCTATTGCTTACTTACAGCGCTTCCCATTGTGGAAGGGCCGAACTGTAGCGACTCTGGAAGATTCAAAGCAATTTATCAAAGAATTCTTAACTGTTGACGTAAAGCTCTATATGGTTTTAATCTTTGGTTTCTTAGGTGCTGCAGCTTGGGTCTTTGTAGGTCGTAGTGGTCATACTGCAGGTGTGCCTGTACCTAGCTTTGAAATTGCCTTGCGTCGATTCTTAGAGAATACTTTATATGCAAGACCTCGAGAGAAAGAGTTTTTAATTGGACATCCAGCATTGATGTTGGCATCCTTTGCGGTCTTACGACGTTGGCCAATGGTATTGCATTTCTTATTTACTATTGCCGGTGTAATTGGCATAGGTTCTTTAGTAGAAACTTTCTGTCACTTACGTACACCTGTTATTATGAGTATTGCACGCGGTATCGATGGCCTATGGATTGGTCTGATTTTAGGCGTTGTGGCTATTCTAGTTTTCCGTTTCCTTGCTTATATTACTCGATGGAATCAGTCACGGGAGGTGTCTCATGACTAAATTAGTCATTTCAGGGTATTATGGGTTTGGAAATGCAGGGGATGAGGCTATGCTAGCCGCTATCTTAGAGGCTATTTTAGAAGTTATTCCCGATGCAGATATAACAGTTATCTCTGGTAATCCTAAACAAACTGCTCAATATCACGGCGTTAAAGCTGTAGGTCGTTTTGATATGTTTGGCATTTTAAATGCTATAGGTCATTGTGATCTACTTATCAGTGGTGGCGGTAGTTTATTACAAGATGTGACCAGCAAGCGAAGTTTATATTATTATTTAAGCATCATTACATTAGCTACTACTTTGGGGAAGCGCGTTATGCTCTATGCCCAAGGAATTGGTCCATTGCGACGTGAGCGAGCTCGCAAACTTGTAGGTCAAGTTCTCAATAAAGTCAATATGATTACTGTGCGTGATGAAAAATCTAAGCAAGAGTTGGAAACTATGGGAGTAACTAAAGTTCCTATTGAAGTAACTGCCGACGCAGTGCTGGCCATGCATCCTGTAGACACGACGATTGGTCGACGTTTATTAAAAGATTATCAACTATCTGGTGTTCGCTATCGTGTTGGTGTATCTGTTCGAAATTGGAAAGACTTTAGAGCGTATCGCCAGGAGCTAGCCTATGCATTAGATAGATTGCATAGTGAATTAGATGCTCAAATTATTTTTATTCCAATGCAACACCCTGCTGATACAGCAGAAGCTAAGCGTATTGCTTCACTCATGAAAAGTGAACCAGTCATCTTAGAAAGTATGTACACTACTACGGAGCTCTTAGCTTTAGAAGGTTGTATGGATTTATTGATTGGTGTCCGCTTACATGCATTAGTCTTTGCTACATTAATGGAAAAGCCAGTGGTTGGAATTTCCTATGATCCAAAGATTACCAATTTCTTGCACATGATTGGTCAAGAGCCGGTTGGCACTTTAGAAACCTTACGCAGTGAAGATGTATATAAAGCAGCATCTGATTTGTTAGAAGATACTGAATTACAACAAAAATCATTACAGCGCGTAGCAGAGCTTCGCGAAGAATCTTTAAAAAATGCGCATATTGCGTTATCCTTATTAAGTAAAAATAGATAGTAGAATGTACTTTTTTCCTAATGGAATGGAGGGTCTTTATGACAAAGTTAAGTGCTGAACAGAAAACAATGGTTCAGAAGAAGGCGACAGAGATTCGTGTTAGTATTTTAAAAGCAGTAACAGCTGCTAAATCTGGCCATCCAGGTGGCTCCTTGTCTATTGCCGATATTATGTCTTTACTATATTTTGTAGAGATGAAGGTAGATCCTGCAAATCCTAAGTGGGCTGATCGTGACCGCTTTGTATTATCTAAAGGTCATGCAGCACCAGCTTTATATTCTACTTTGGCAGAAAAAGGATTCTTTGATAAAAGTGAATTAGAGCATTTGAGAAAAATTGATCATATTTTACAAGGTCATCCAGATATGAAACATACACCAGGTGTTGATATGTCAACAGGTTCTTTAGGCCAAGGCATTAGTGCTGCTTGCGGTATGGCATTAGCTGGTAAAATTGACGAAAAAGACTTCCGCGTATATTCCATTTTAGGTGATGGTGAATTGGAAGAAGGTCAAGTGTGGGAAGCTGCTATGTTTGCTGGTTTCTATAAATTAAATAATTTAACAGCATTTGTAGATTATAATGGCTTACAAATTGATGGTGATATTACTGAAGTTATGTCACCACTTCCAATTGGTGAAAAATTTGCTGCTTTTAATTGGCATGTAATTGAAGTAAATGGTCATGACTTAGATGAATTACACAATGCCATTGAAGAAGCAAAATCAACTACTGATAAGCCTACAGTAGTTGTAATGCACACTGTAAAAGGCAAGGGCGTAAAAGAAATGGAAGGCCAAGCTGGTTGGCATGGCAAGGCGCCAAGTGCTGAAGAATGTGAAAAATTTGTAGCAGAACTTTTGGAGGTGTAAGATGGGTAAGGCAACTCGTGAAGCATACGGTGCAGCATTAGCTGAAATCGGTGCAAAAAATAAAAATATTGTAGTATTAGATGCAGATTTATCTAAATCTACTAAAACAGATACATTTAAAAAAGCAGTTCCTGAACGATTCTTCAATGTAGGGATTGCAGAGCAAAACTTAATTAGCGTTGGTGCCGGTTTAGCGGCAGCAGGCAAAATTCCATTTGTATCTTCTTTCTCCATGTTTGCTACTGGTCGTGCCTTTGAGCAAGTGCGCAATGCTGTTTGCTATGCAAAATTAAATGTAAAAATTTGTGCTACTCATGCTGGTATTACAGTAGGTGAAGATGGGGCGACTCATCAAAGCCTAGAAGATCTTGCTTGCATGCGTGCCATTCCAAATCTTACAGTAGTTGTACCAGCTGACGAAGCAGAAACTAAATCCGTAGTGGCTTGGGCTGCTGAGTATGAAGGTCCTGTTTATGTGCGTCTTGGCCGTGCTGGCGTAGCTGATGTAACTCCAGAAAATTACACGTTTACACCAGGCAAATCCACTGAGCTTGTAGCTGGTAATGATGTAACTATCATTGCTTGTGGCGCTTTAGTTGGCCCTGCTGTAGAAGCGGCAGAAGCATTAAAAGAACAAGGTGTAAGTGCCCGCGTAATTAATATGGCTTCTATTAAACCAATTGATGTAGATGCTATTGTAAAAGCAGCTACTGAAACAGGTGCTATTGTAACAGCTGAAGAACACAACATTATTGGTGGTCTTGGTGCTGCTGTAGCAGAAGTAGTAACTGAGCATGAACCAGTGCCTGTAATCCGCGTAGGTACTAATGATACCTTCGGTGAATCCGGCACACCTAAAGAGTTGATGGCTAAATATGGTTTAACAGCTGAACATATTGTAGAAGCAGCACAAACAGCTATAAAACGTAAATAGTAAAGGACAGTATTCATGATAGAATTCAATCACGTCAACAAAGTGTATGACAATGGTTCCATTGCTTTGGATGATGTAACTATACATATTGAAAAGGGTGAATTTGTACTTATTTGTGGCCCTAGTGGTGCAGGTAAATCCACCTTTATCAAACTTTTATCTCACGAAGTAGTTCCAGAATCTGGAACTGTTATCGTAAATGATATGAATGTAACGCGTCTAAAAAAGCGTAAAATTCCATATTTACGCCGTCGCTTGGGCATTGTTTTCCAAGATTTTAGACTTTTGCCAAGCAAGACAGTGTTCGAAAATATTGCCTTTGCTTTAGAAGTTATTGAAGAAAAACCTAAACGCATTAAAGAAAAGGTAGATCATGTATTAGAATTGGTAGGCCTATCTCACAAGGCGAATGATTTACCTCAGGATTTAAGCGGTGGTGAACAACAGCGTGTAGCTATAGCACGCGCCATAGTTAATAAGCCATTAGTATTAATTGCTGATGAACCTACAGGGAACTTAGACCCTAATACAAGTAAGGATATTGTGGAGCTCTTTAAGCGCATTAATAATTCCGGTACGACCATCGTCATGGTTACTCATGATATGCAAATGGTTAAGTATTTAAATAAGCGTGTCATTGCATTAGAGGCAGGTCGCGTGATAAGTGATAGATTGCGAGGTGCCGAATTTAATGAAGCTTAGAACCTTCCGTTACTTTGTGAAAGAAGCGTTAAAGTCGATGAGTCGCAATGGCCTTATGACCTTAGCGTCCATCTCTACAGTAGCCCTATCATTATTTATTTTAGGCGTATTTACTTGTGGGGTTGTTAACTTAAATAATTTGGCATCTAATTTAGAGAGCCAAGTAGAAATTAGCGTGTATTTAAAAGATGGTTTGAATCAAACGCAAATCAATACAGTTCATAATAAGCTAAAAGATATGCCTAATGTTAAAAAATTAGAGTTTGTCTCTAAAGATGAAGCCATGAAGCGCTTTAAAGAACGCTTAGGGGAGCAGCAGGGCTTAGTAGCTGCTTTAGATGGAAACAATCCATTGCCTTCCTCCTTTGTTATTACCTTTGAAAATCCAGAGGAAGTAAAAGAAGCGGCTAAACTCGTAACTACTTACCCAGAAGTGGAAAGCGCTCACTATGGGCAAGATGTGATTGAGCAGATTTTTAAAATCACTCAAGTCATTCGCATTGGCGGTATTGCATTGATTGCGTTCTTAGCAGGAGCTACATTATTTATCATTTCCAATACAATTCGCCTTACTGTATTTGCAAGACGAAAAGAAATTGGCATTATGAAATATGTGGGAGCCACTAACTGGTTTATTCGTTGGCCATTCTTAATTGAAGGCATGTTATTAGGATTTATTGGCGCTGCCATTGCAGCTGCTTGTGTTTGGGAATTCTACCATTTCATCACATTAGAAGTGGAAAATTCCTTAGCCTTTTTACCATTAGTTCCAATGGTACCATTTTTCTATGACCTAACAGCTATTTTATTTGGTGTTGGTATTTTAGTGGGCGCTATTGGTTCTACAATTTCCTTAAAACAATACATGAAAGTATAAGAAGAGAAGGGTGTTTATGGCAAAGAATAATTTAAAACTTCGCATAATGGCCGTTCTTTTAAGTACTACTGTATTAGCTGCGACTCCTTTTTCCTATACGGGTGCAGAAGATGAGGATTTAACAAATCAATTAGATGCAGTGCAACAGCAAATGAATGATGCGAGTGCGCAAAAAGCAAATGCTGAAGCAACTATTACTAATGTGTCTGAGCAATTGCATCAGATTCAAATTGAATTGGATCAAGCGACTGATAATTTAAAAACTTATCAAGATCAACGCGTAGCAGTGGAACAGGAAATTGCTAAAAATCAAAAACTTTTGGAAGAAGCACAAGCTCGTCTTGCTAAACGAGAAAGCGTATTTAATAAGCGTGTAAGAGATATTTATATCAATGGTCGTTTAAGTTATTTAGATGTCATTGTAGGGGCAAAGGACTTTAGTGATTTTGCCAATCGCGTAGAAATGCTTAAACGTATTATTGATGCTGATATTAAGCTTATTAATAGCATCAAGACGGAGCGAGAAGAAATTGCTAATCGCAAAGCTGTTCTCGAAGAAGATCGAGCTAAAGTAGTAGAGCTTGAAAATAAAGCAAAAGAGGCTCAGGCTGTTATTCAAAAGAAAAAAGATGAACAAACGGCTATTTTAAATAAAGCACAAAGTGATAAAGCGACGGCAGAACAATTAGAACAAAGCTTACAAGAGTCTTCTAATGCAATCCGCGCTATGTTACAACAGCGTCAAGCTGAACGTGCCGCTGCGGCAGCGGCAGCCGCTCAAAGTAGTGGCGGTGGCTATAGTGATGTAGGCTATGTACAAGGTACGGGGCAATTATCTTGGCCTGTTAATGGCGTTATTACATCTGACTTTGGTTGGCGTACACATCCAATCTTTGGTCGCCAAATTTTACACTCCGGTATTGATATAGGTGTTGATGAAGGCACTCCAGTACATTCTGCCGATAGTGGCGTAGTTGCTTACTCTGGTTGGATGGATGGGTATGGCTATGCTGTAGTTGTAGATCATGGCAATGGTATATCTACGCTTTACGGTCACAATTCAGATTTAGCTGTATCAGAAGGCCAAACCGTTTCTAAAGGTTCTGTTATCGCCTATGCTGGCAGTACCGGTAATTCTACGGGTCCACATGTTCACTTTGAAGTTCGTGTTAATGGTGATCCAGTAAATCCATTAGGGTATTTATAAAATGAGAGATTCAAATACTAACTCCAGTTGGTCTAAGTTTAGACAGGTTGTGCAATTTGCCCTTAAATTTACTATTTCAGGCTTCATATGTATGTGGCTTGCATTTTGGTATTTAGGTGGCTCACCAACTGCTGCCTATCGTTTCTTTGCCACCTATTATGTAAGTTCACATTTTTTCATGGACCCTGTTGCTAAAGAGTCGCTTTTTAATGGCGTATTAAATGGTATGGTAGAATCCCTAGGGGATCCTCATAGCCAATATTTAGACCAGCAGTCTATGGATAGCTTAAAAGAGCATACCAGTGGGACATATAGTGGTGTAGGTATCGTCTTAGGGTCTGGCAAAACAGGTCTTGAAGTAGCTACGGCTATTGAAGACCAGCCAGCAGCTAAAGCCGGTATTCGCTCCGGTGATATGATTGTATCCATCGATGGTGTGGATGTGAGCAGTATTACAATAGAAGAGGCGTCAAAACGAATTCGCGGTGAAGCAGGCACACAAGTTGTACTTAGCATTTTGCGAGATAATGAAGTAAAAGACTATACATTAACTCGCGAACAAATTACACTTCCTACTGTAAAAGGAAAGATGCTAAATGACTCTATTGGCTATATTCGAATTAGTCAATTTGCAGAAAATTCAGGGGCTGATTTTGCTAAAATATATGAAGATCTTAGCAAACAAGGTATGAAAAAATTAGTTCTTGATTTGCGCGATAATCCTGGTGGTCTAGTAACTACTGCCGAAGAAATTGGCAGCTATTTACTACCTAAAGGACCTATCGTTACAATCCAAGATCGTTCTGGTCATGTAGAGTCATATGATTCAGAAGGATTGGGCCATGATTTACCTTTAGTAGTGTTGATTAATAAAGGCTCTGCTAGCGCTTCAGAAATTATAGCTGGCGCCGTGCAGGATGAAAATGTTGGCACTATAGTAGGTACTAATAGTTATGGTAAAGGAACGGTACAATCAGTTCTAAATATATTAAATGATGAAGGTATTAAAATTACTATTGCTAAATATCACACGCCAAATGGTCGAGTGATTGATGGCATTGGCATAAAACCAGATGTAGAAATTGACATTACAGATGCAGACATTAAGGCGCAGAATGATGTGCAATTGACTAAAGCAATAGAAATTTTACAGTCAAAATAAGGTTGAGGCGGTAATCTATTTTAGTTACCGCCCCTATTGCTATCAGTAAAGGATGAAAACTATGTTTATCGATCGAGCAAGGATTTTTGTAAAAGCCGGTGACGGCGGCAACGGAATGAGTAGCTTTAGACGTGAAAAATATGTTCCCAATGGCGGCCCCAACGGTGGCGACGGCGGTAAAGGAGCAGACATCATTTTAAAAGCAGATAGAAATATCAATACTCTAGTTGATTTTAGATATAAAAGACAATTTAAAGCACCAGCTGGTGAAGGCGGTCAAAGTAGTAATAAATATGGCCGTGGTGCAGATAATATGATTATTCCTGTCCCTTTAGGTACGACGGTGAAAGATGAAGAAAGCGGCAAAATTATGGCCGACCTCATCGAAGATGGTCAGACCTATGTAGTTGCCAAAGGTGGTCGTGGTGGCCGTGGTAATGCGCACTTCCACAGCAGTGCTAATCGGGCACCTACATTTGCTGAAAAAGGTGAGCCAGGGGAAGAGCGTTGGCTTCAATTAGAATTAAAAGTTTTAGCTGATGTGGGCCTCTTAGGCTATCCAAGTGTAGGTAAATCTAGTATTATCCGCAAAGTATCGTCTGCTAAACCAGAAGTAGCAGCCTACCACTTTACTACCTTGACACCGGTATTAGGGGTAGTATCTGTAGGCGAAGGTCATAGCTTTGTTATGGCGGATATTCCAGGTCTTATTGAAGGTGCTAGTGAAGGCGTAGGTCTTGGTCACTCCTTCCTTCGCCATGTAGAACGCAGCAATATACTAATTCATGTACTCGACGTGTCTGGCATGGAAGGTCGTGATCCTATTGAAGACTTCCATAAAATTAATGCAGAATTAGAAAAGTACAGTGAAAAATTGAGTAAGAAACCTCAAGTGATTGCTCTTAATAAAATAGATTTAGTTGAAGACCCAGCCACTATTGAAAAAGTAAGTAAGTATTTTACTGACCAGGAGTATGAAGTATTCCCAGTGAATGCTTTAACTGGGGAAGGTCTCAATGAACTAGTACATCGCGCTTGGTATTATGTAGAAAACTTTGTGCCTGAACCTGAGGCTAAGGACGAAGCGGTAGAATATATTGCTAAACCTGATACAGACTTTGTCATTACACGTGGTGATGATGCGTCCTTTATTATTACAGGTAGTCGCATTGAAAAACTAGTGGCTATGACAAATCTTGAAGATGAGCAAGCACTTCGCCGTTTCCAAAAAATTTGGAAATATATGGACCTAGATAATAAATTGAAGGAGCGCGGTTGTAAAGATGGCGATGAAGTAGTTATCGGCGATCAACGCTTCGTATTCCACGATTTATAATAGAGTCACTAGTATTGTAGTTCATATTTTGCACCATACACTTAGATGGGGAGATAACATGACAGGAAAACAAAAACGTTACTTACGTTCTTTAGCTGCCACTATGGCACCAGTTGTTATGATTGGGAAGGGCGGTTTAGAAAACTCTGTAATTGACAGTGCACGTGCAGCAATTACAGCGCGCGAATTGATTAAGGTAAAAGTTCTTAACAATTCACCAGTAGATATTACGGAAACTTTTGAAGACTTAGCATCTATGCTAGGTGCTGAATTAGTTCAAATTATTGGCCATAATGGAGTTTTATACAAGGCAAAAAAAGAGCCTAAGATTATTTTGCCATAAAGAGAAGCAATCATTTGGCGAGTGGCTATAGTACATTCCTTAAGGAGAGAGCTTATGGAAACAGTAAAAGATGTAATGAATCATAAGAGTATAACTATAGAGGGGCAAGTGTTTAGCGAAACAGAGTTACGCGCTCGTATCGCAGATGCTAAGAGAATTGTTGTTAAAGTAGGGACTAGTACATTAACCTATGCCAATGGGCGATTAAATTTAAATCGCATCGAATTAATCGTTAAGCAGATGGCTGATTTAATGAATCAAGGCAAGGAAATGATTTTAGTATCATCAGGTGCTGTAGGTGCTGGCTTAGCTCCTTTAGGCTTAAAAGAAAAGCCAAAAGATATTGCCACTAAACAGGCAGCAGCTGCTGTAGGACAAGGAATTTTACTTCACATGTATGAAAAAATGTTCCGCGAATATGGTCACACAGTAGGGCAAATTTTGCTCACCAAAGAAGATAGTACCAATCGTTCTCGCTATGTAAATCTACGAAACACATTATTTTCTTTATTAGATTTACGAGTTATTCCTATTATTAATGAAAATGACGTAGTTGCTATTGACGAAGTTAAAATTGGCGATAATGATACTTTATCCGCCACTGTAGCAAGTATTGTAGAAGCCGATGTTCTTTTAATTTTATCTGATATTGAAGGCCTTTACACAGCTAATCCTCAAACTGATCCTACGGCCACATTAATTACTACAGTGCCTGAAATTACACCGCATATTTATGATATTTCCGGTGGTGCTGGCTCAAGTCGTGGTACTGGTGGCATGTATACTAAAATTGAAGCGGCTCATATTGCTGTTAATTCCGGTGTTAATATGATTATTGCCAGCGGTGAACACAGCGATTCCATTCGTTCCGTATTGAGTGGTGAGTTACGAGGCACTCTATTTGTAGCAACTCATACAGTACCTCATATGCGCAAGCGTTGGATGGCTTTTGGCTCCCGTCTAAAAGGCTATGTAACAGTCGATGCGGGTTGTGCTAAAGCCATTTTAACTAATGGTTCAAGCCTATTAGCTGTAGGCGTTAAAGAAGTAAGTGGTGAATTCGATGAAGGCGAAACCATTAGCATTTATTTTGAAA
This sequence comes from uncultured Veillonella sp., assembly GCF_900545795.1. Taxonomy (GTDB): domain Bacteria; phylum Bacillota; class Negativicutes; order Veillonellales; family Veillonellaceae; genus Veillonella_A. Next base: position 32,281 of record NZ_URAR01000005.1, on the reverse strand, counting down.
ATAAAGAAATTGCTCGTGGTATTGTCAATTATTCTTCTGCTGATTTAGAGCGAATTAAAGGTCATAACTCTACTGATATTGCAGATATTTTACAAATATCAACGGCCCATTATGAAGTGATTCATCGCGATAATTTAGTTATTTTAAAATAAGCCTTCTACAGGAGGAAACCCTATGAGTACATATGAAGAAGTATTTCATGGTATGGGGCAAAAAGCTAGACAAGCAGCCTATGTATTACAAAGCGCGTCTAAGGATAAAAAGAATGAAGCCTTACAAGCCATTGCTCGCATATTAACCGATAATATTGATGAAATTTTAGCTGCCAATGAAAAAGATATGGCATTAACCGACCAATATAATTTGCCAAGCATTATGCTAGATCGCTTAAAGCTAACGAAAGAACGCATACTTCAAATGGCGAAGGGCGTGGCAGAAGTAGTGGAATTAGAAGATCCTGTAGGGATTGTATTAGACGAAACAACTCGACCTAATGGATTACTTATTAAAAAGGTATCTGTTCCAATCGGCGTTATTGCTATGCTCTATGAAGCGCGTCCTAATGTGACAGTCGATGCGGCAGCCCTTTGTTTAAAGTCTGGTAACGCAGTTATCTTGCGTGGTGGTAAAGAGGCCTTTCACTCAAATCAATGTTTGGTCGCATTAATTCGCCAAGCAGTAGAATCAGTAGGACTTCCTACTGATTCGGTCCAATTAGTTGAAATATTGGATCGTCAAGCTGTGTCAGATTTATTGCGCCAGCGTCAATACATTGATGTAGTAATTCCACGTGGTGGTGCTGGACTTATTAAGCGCATTGTAGAAGAAAGCCGCATTCCTGTTATTGAAACAGGCAGTGGTGTAGTTCATATTTATGTGGATAAAAACTGCGATGAAAAAAAGCTTATTCCTATTATTATTAATGCTAAAGTACAACGTCCTTCCGTATGTAATGCGGCAGAGACCTTGCTTATTCATGAATCTGTAGCAGCTCAATATTTACCCCAAATTGTAGCTGCTTTAAAAGAGCATCATGTGAGCCTTATGGGTGATGCTCAAAGTCGTTCAATTATCGAGGGCTTAGAAGAAGCTTCTGACAGTGCATGGAGTACAGAATATAATGACTATGTTATGAATGTTAAAGTAGTTCCATCTATTGAAGCTGCTATTGAGCATATTAATACATATGGAACTAAGCACTCAGAAGCTATTATTACAGAAGATGAGGTTGCAGCGAATACTTTTATGCAAGGTGTTGATGCTTCAACGGTGTATCGTAATGCATCTACACGATTTACCGATGGTTTTGAATTTGGTTTTGGCGCTGAGATTGGCATTAGTACACAAAAACTGCATGCTCGTGGTCCTATGGGCTTACCGGCCTTAACCTCTTACAAATATTTAGTATATGGGGAAGGTCAAGTTCGGAAATGATGAAATGGCTTACATATGCTAAGCTCTATATTCAGTATATGAAATCTCCAAAGGGACGTTATGAATGGCGTTCCTTTGGGCTGGCTTTATTGTTATGGATTTTACTTTCCTTAGTTATTATGGCAGGAGTTAGGTTGATGGTGAGTATATGACAGAATCAGGACGCTTAGGAATTTTTGGTGGTACCTTTAATCCTATACATATAGGCCATTTAATGATTGCTGAATTAGCTTTGGAGGCTTACCAATTAGAGCGAGTTATTTTCGTTCCAGCCTATCATCCGCCTCATAAGCACAGTGATGTTATTGAAGCAAAATATCGCTATGAAATGACAGCTGCAGCGGTAAGTGATAATCCACGATTTACTATTTCCGATGTGGAATTTAGACGGGATGGCCCATCCTATACAATTGATACAGTAAAACATTTTCACACGATTTATGGTGAAGATAAAGAATATTATTTTATAGCAGGTACTGATACGATTCAGGATTTGCCAAACTGGAAATATATAAGAGAATTATTGCCATTATGTCATTTTATTGGTGCTATTCGCCCTGATGGATCAGAGGCAATAGACGCCATTATTGAATATTTTGGAGATTTAGGTAAGAAACGAATTCATCGATTACAGGTACCAGCTATGAATTTATCGGCTACAGATTTACGGGCGCGTCTTAGAGCCAATCGATCTGTTAGATATATGGTACCGCAAGCGGTGGTTAAATATATTAAAGAACACAATATTTATAAGAAGTAAGGAAGTTTGAACTGTCATGTATGAACAATTAATCGATCAATTAGAAAGTCGTTTAACTCCTAAGCGCTTTGCTCATACTTTAGGAGTTGCCAAATCAGCTCAGTCATTAGCTACAGTGTATAATGCCAATCCTACGAAGGCGTATTTAGCAGGTTTATTACACGATTGTGGTAAAGAAATGCATCTGGTAGACATGCAACATATCGTAAGAGAAGCAAATATTAATGTGGACCTTGAGATGTTCAATAATGGAGCCTTACTTCATGGCTTAGTGGGAGCCATTTTAAGCCATAATGTATATGGTGTAGAAGATGTGAGTATACTCGATGCTATACGATATCATACAACAGGTCGTGTAGGGATGAAGTTATTAGATAAAATCGTATTTTTAGCTGATTATATTGAAGAAACTCGCAATTTTCCAGAGGTAGAAACTTTGCGTCAATTAGCATATGAGGACCTAAATAAAGCGGTGCTAGCAAGTTATGATACCACCATAGTTCATTTAATTAATCAAGGCGTGCCAATTTACTTTAAAACACTCTTGGGACGCAATGATATACTTCGTCAAATACGTAAGGGCTAGGTAGGTTATATTATGGAAGAACATACACAAGCAAAATCAAAGCAAAGACGCCAGAAAAAAGGGAAAATTCTTTGGGGACGTGTCATATTAGCCGTTGTTATTTTCCTCTTATTACTTTGTGGATTAGTATTTGGCGTTATGAAAGGCTATGAATATATAACGAGGCCAACAGACCAAGTTGTGGCAGATCCAATTGCGGAAGAGCCCAATAAGCCTAAAGGGCCTACTGTTCCTTTAGAGCAAAAATCTTTGGATAAACCTATTTATATTTTACTTATAGGTAAAGATAGTAATAATCCAGCACAAGGAGATGCGACTTTTTTAGTATCTGTTAATAAGACACAAAAAATAGTGGATGTTATTGGCATCCCTTCGAATACTAAAATTGATAGTCGTGATAAAAAATCCGTATCCATGTTAAATACTATTTACACCTCTGGTGGCATTGAATTAACTAAGGCTGTAGTAGAGGATTTATTCCATATTATTATCCCTTACTATGTTGTAGTGGATGAAGCAGCATTTAAAAAGTCGGTAGATGTCCTAGGAGCGCCAGATATGTACGTGGAACGCAATATGGTGCATATGGATACAACTATTGATAAGGCTGATGTTAATTTAGCTCGTGGCTATCAAAATTTAGATGCTCATAAAGCACTTCAATATGTACGTTTTGTGGATGAAGATACAAATGCCTTTAGCCGTACACAAAGACAGGAACGATTTATTAAAGAATTATTAAGTTCACAGGAAAATGCCTTTACGGTCACTAAGATGTGGAATACTTGGCGATTGTGGAGCTCTTTTGAAAGCAATATATCTACGTCCGATGCAGTTCGTCTCGTCATGGATTTAGGTGGTTTGAATAGCAGCCAAATTCATTATTATATTTTACCTGGTACGAAAGAAGACATTGGGGGCCAAATTTATTGGAATTATGATCCTACTGAGGCACAGCAATTAGTTGGCATTACTTTGGGTTCTATTCCGAGTGATGGCACTGTGACACCAGGCGATGAACCTGAACCTGCAAAAGAGGGTTAAATTTAAATACCCATATGTGTTTATAAATGGATCCATTTATTATTTGTAAATTTTTATAATTAAGGTAAGAATGAGGAGTTGTAATGAAAGAGAAATTAGATATTAAAGAATTAACACTTACTTTAGGGCAAGCTGGTTATGACAAAAAAGGTACGGATATTGCTATTCTAGATTTAGAAGCATTATCTTCCATTGCTGATTATTTTGTTTTAATCAGTGCCACCAATAAAAAACAAGCTCAAAGTATTGCTGATGAAATTGAAGACAAAGGCGCTGAACTAGGAGTACCTATGCTTCATCGTGAAGGTTACAATGAAGGGGAATGGATTCTATTAGATTTTGGTGATATTATTTGCCATGTCTTTGGTGGTAATGAAACACGTCAATTCTACGGTTTAGAACAATTGTGGAATGATGCACCGCGTGTAGAATTTGTAGGGAAATAATATGGCAACAGAACTATTAGAAAATACGCTAGCCACCTTAAAAGTACTGCGTCAAAGTGATCAAGGGTCATTTTTAGACGGTGGAACGGGCAATACTAACGATGATATTTTGCTTCACAAAGAACAACAAACAGAGCCAGTGAAAATTGGCGATGAAGTGTATGTATTCTTATATAAAGATCCTAAAGGGCGACTTACGGCTAGTATGCGATTACCAGCTATCAAAGAAGGTCAGATTGGCTATGTAGAAGTAGTGAATACGACTAAATTTGGTTGCTTCGTTGAAGTGGGTACAGAGCGTGGTATCTTTATGCCTTTAGCAGAGATGCGTGGTCGCCCTCAATTGGGTGAAAAGGTGTGGGTGCGCTTATATTCTGATAAATCAGGTCGTTTAGCGGTATCTATGGATGTTGACGACGCTATGCGCCGAGCTGCTAAGCCAGCAACCGAGGCTAAAGTAGGACAAATGGTACGTGGCGCTATTTATAATATGACTGCTGACGGAGCCTTTTTTATTACGCCAGAACGATGGATTGCATTTTTACATCGCAGTGAAATGACTGAGTCTCTTAAAGTGGGGAGCATAGTGAAAGCACGTGTTACCTATAAGCGGGATGATGGTCGTATTAATGTATCTATGCGTCCCGTTAAAGAGACGGCTATCACAGAGGATGGCGATGTATTGATGAATTACTTATTACAGCGCAATGGTCGCATGCCATATAGCGATAAAACAGCGTCTGAAATTATCAAAGATAAATTTGGTTTTAGTAAAGCTGCGTTTAAACGCGCTGTAGGTCATTTAATGAAGGAAGGCAAAGTAGTCCAAGAAGATGGATGGACTCTTTTGACAGAAAAAGGAAAGGACAGTGCTCCGCAAGAAGAATCAAAGTAATTGCAGAGAAGTTGTAGTATAGCTTGATTTTTGGAGTGTGAATTCTATCATGAAGATTATTGTTGTTGGTGCTGGCAAAGTAGGCTATTCAGTAGCGCAACGACTTGTTCAGGACGAACATGATGTATATATAATTGAAAAATCCGCTGAGCGGATTCGAAAAATGGAGAATAGTTTAGACGTAAGTTTAGTGCAAGGCAATGGGAGTAGTTTAAAACTATTAAGAGAAATTGGCATGGACGATGTAGGCATGCTAATTGCAGTGACCGACTCTGATGAAGTCAATATGCTAGCCTGCTCCGTTGCTAAGATAGGTGGCATACCTAGGACGATTGCCCGTGTTCGAGACAATGAATACTTACAAGATGACAATAAAGTATTACAGGAACAATTAGGTGTTGATTTATTCATCAATCCTGAACTCGTAACGGCACAAGAATTAGTACAAGTACTGCAAACGCCGGCAGCCCTCGATGTAGAGGATTTTGCTAGCGGGGCAGTGCGTCTCATGGAATTTAAAATGTCAGAAGATATAGAATATGCCAATAAGCGTTTGCGCGATATTCGTTTTCCTGCTTCTGTTTTAGTCGTAGGGATTTTACGTAATGGTGAAATGATTATTCCTCATGGGGAAAGTCGACTGCTTCCATATGATAAAGTATTTATTTTAGGTGCTAAAGAGAGTATGGCGCAGATTGCTGAAGAATTTCACGAAGAAAACTTAGGTCTGCAAACTAAGCGTGTAGTACTAGTCGGTGCTGGTCTAATTGGGTGTAATCTAGCAGTTCTTTTAGAGCGAGCTGGTTTCATCGTAAAAGTGATTGAAAAAGACTTGAAGCGCTGTGAATATTTAGCTACTTTAGTAAATGACACTATGGTTATCAATGGTGATGGCACGAATATGGAGCTCTTAGAGGCGGAAGAAATCGCTGATAGTGATGCCATTATTTGCTTAACCGATGATGATAAGCTGAACTTACTGGTCGCTTTATTGGCTAAGCATTTAGGCGTTCCTAAAACCATTGTACGAGTAGGACGACCAGAGTATATCGTGTTGATGGAGCAAGTAGGTATTGACATTGTATTCTCTCCACGGCTGTTAACTTCGGGTGAAATCCTTAGAATGGTACGCAAAGGGGAAGATGTAGTGAGTATTTCCACCTTTGAGGGTTCTAAAGCTGAAGCGGTGGAAGTGAAACTCACTGAATTATCGCCGATTGCCAACTGTGCCTTAAAAGACTTGCGATTACCTGGTAAAGCTTTAGTAGGTGCCATCGTTCGCAATGGTAGTACTATAGTACCAACTGGTAATACTATCTTGGAAGCAGATGATCATATCGTCTTCTTTACTTTACCTAATCATGTCAACAAACTGCTTACGTATTTGCAGCCACCGAGATAAGAGGTGAAACATGAGAATTCAAATTGTTATGCGACTTGTAGGACAACTTATGTTAGTTGTATCCTTAACCATGTTACTGCCTTTTATATATGGTGTTATTTTTGAAGAAGTATTTTTCTCTTTTCTATTTAGTACAATCATAGCCGCAGCAGCAGGGGGCCTTTTATTTTATTTTGGTGAAAATAGTACTAGCTACAGTTTACGCGATGGTTTTTTAACTGTAGGATCCACCTGGATATTTGTATCTATCTTTGCGGCCTTACCATTTTACTTCGGTGGCATATTGCCTAATTTTATAGATGCCTTATTTGAGTCTGTTTCCGGCATTACGGCTACAGGAGCCAGTGTAATACCTGATATTGATACGATTCCACAATCTTTTGTCTTGTGGCGAAGTCTTACTAACTGGCTTGGCGGTATGGGGATTATCGTATTAGTATTGGCATTCTTAAAAAATCTTGGTGCTGATTCAGCGCATCTATTTAATGCCGAAGCATCTGTGCCACGCCCTGGTGTAGTTATGCCACGCATACGATCAGTGGCTTTAAAATTATGGAAAATTTATTTGTTATTTTCTGCTGTATGCTTTATTGCTTTATTATTAGCAGGCATGTCATTATTTGATGCTGTAAATATGACATTTTCCATCATTGCCACCGGAGGCTATACACCGAATACAGGGATAGCAGATATTTATGCTAATAATGGCTATATTCGCTTTATTTTAGTGACCTTTATGATTTTAGCCGGCGGTAATTTCACGGTGTATTACAATGTATTTCAGCAAGGTATACAATCCGTGTGGCAAGATTTTGAGTATCGCATGTATATTTTTATTCTAGCCATAGGGGCTTGTCTGGTGGTTTTATCATTGTGTTTACAAAGTGATTTAACTGTATGGGAATCCCTCAATGCAGGTTCATTCATGCTCGTGTCTATGCAGACTGGCTCAGGTTTGTCTCTAGGGAATTATGACCAATGGCCGCCTTTAGGTCAAATGGTGCTCTTTACGGCTACCTTCTTTGGTGGCTGTAGTGGATCTACGACTGGTGGTATTAAAATTATTCGTATTATCATTTTAATTAAGAGTAGTTTAATTTACTTGCGCAAGGCCATTCATCCTGATTTAGTTCAATCTATTACTATTAATCAGAAACCTATGCCAAATAAGTGGGTGCAGTTAGCACAAGAATTTTTCTTCCTATATTTAACTATTTTTGCCATTAGTGCGGTGTGCATATCAGCAACAGGTCTTCCATTTGGGGAATCCATTCAATGTGTGGCGGGGATTCTAGGCAATGTTGGCTTAGGCTTTGGTACCTTAGGACCTTCTGGCTCTTTTGCTGTTCTGCATCCTTTTGCGAAAGTTGTTTGCCTCATTGATATGTTATTAGGCCGTTTAGAGCTATTTACTTTACTCGTTTTACTCCATCCAGATTTTTGGCAAGGGTATTTTGTAAAACGTCGTAAAAAATCTTATAAAATTTGGGAGCCAGTGAGAGCTCATCGACGTTTTTAAAGGAGGTATTATACATGGAATGTATTCAAATATCTCCCCAAGTGGAAATACTTAAAAAGCCCTTAGGATTATATCGTACCAATTGCTATGTTATAAAAGATAAGGGCCAAGCATTAGTTATCGACCCAGGATTCCATCCTCAGCAAGTCATTGAAATGATTGGTGACTGTACTTTGCAGGCTATCTTACTTACTCATGGTCACTGTGACCATATTTGTGCTGTTGACGGTGTAAAAGCTCAATTTGATGTGCCAGTGTATATGCATGAAGGGGACCGAGAATTACTTTATACTAAAAGGCGCATGCCTTCAGCTTATAAAAATCTTTGTAATTCGCCCTTTATCCCTATTACAGAAGGGGTGCTTACGATTGATCCTTTTACTATTCAAGTATATGAAATGCCCGGTCATAGTGCAGGTAGCGTCATGTATGAATGGAATGGTCATCTCTTTACAGGCGATACAGTATTAAAGAACTCCGTAGGAGCTACTAATAACTTTAATGGAGCGGCACAGATATTGCAGAATAGTTTAACTCGTTTTAAAACCTTTAATCCTAACCTTATTATCCATCCTGGACATGCAGAAGATAGTACTGTAAGGGACGAGATATTGTATAATCATTTTTTACAAGACATATAGTGTATTAAAATGTTTTTAAGGCTGCATTGATAATGCTTTATAGATAATGCTTTTTAAGTTAATGACGCTGTAATTTTCTTGATTTATAGGGGGAGTAAGCGCCTCTAAAACTATGTGTAAAAATAATTTAAAAAATTTGTAAAAAAGGGCTTGTAAAAAAATAAAATATACATTATAATAAACTAGTTGTCAGATGACAGTACTTAGTAATCACTGAGAAGATAGTCAGATAGGCAACTAGTTGTTATTATTGGCTGTAGTAATGAATTAAGCCTTTTGAATAAGTATTTAAAATACTTTATAAAATTTCAAAAAATAGTGCTTGACAATTAACTGCTAAAACCATATAATAACAAAGTAACGTAAACGGCCCCGTGGTGTAGCGGTTAACATGTCGCCCTGTCACGGCGAAGATCGTCAGTTCAAATCTGATCGGGGTCGCCACGTTTGCCCCGGTAGCTCAGTCGGTAGAGCAAAGGACTGAAAATCCTTGTGTCGGCAGTTCGATTCTGCCCTGAGGCACCAGTAATTACAAACTACAAGCGGTTGTGGTGGAATGGCAGACACGCCATCTTGAGGGGGTGGTGAGCGTACGCTCGTATGGGTTCAAGTCCCATCAACCGCACCATTCAGTAAATACGCGCCTTGTGAGCATTTCACAAGGCGCTTTTTTTATGTTGACAACATTTAGTCTTGAGTGGTTTGACTACTTTTTGACTACTTTTTTAAAACACTTTTTCTAGTAATCCTTAAAATACGCTATGAAATTGGCAATGCAAACAGTGCTATTGCTGCTACTGGTGAAAGTGATATAATACAATTATAGGTACTCTACAATATTCAACCTTTAGAATAGGTTTATTTATTATAAGAAGATAGAAGGGGCTATTAAAATGAAGGAGCTATATGAATGTCCTGTTTGTGGAAATAAAACACTAGAAGAGTTACGTGAATATGAAATTTGTACTATTTGCTGGTGGGAAGATGACCCTCTTCAGTTTAAATATCCTACGTATGCTGGTGGTGCCAATAAAATGTCATTGAATCAAGCCCGTGAAGCATATAAACGAGGGGAGAAGGTAGTTTAACTATGGAATATGTAACGTTAATTATACAAATTATCACTATAATGTTTTTAGGGATGGCAGGCTATAATCTATACAAAGGAAGAAAGCATGAAGGTAATTGATGAAGTAATGACTACAAAAGAAGCTGCACAGCGATGGGGGAAAGTGCAAGCAGTTGTTCAACAGAATTGCTTGGGACAGAAAGGGCTACCGCCACGTTTTACTGATGAGGAATGTAGAAAAAGTGGTGGCACTTGGTTAGTTACTTATGCTGGTATGAAGCGGTTATATGGTGAACCTTTAGAATGATAGGTTCTCGTATTATTACCATGTACTGGCTTAGCGGTCAATTAAAGAAGTAAAAAGAGATAATAGTAAACAAGCGCCTTGTGAGCATTTCACAAGGCGCTATTTTTATTTATTTAGCTCTGGGTATTCATAAGACGGCGGACCATCTTGGCGACTTTCATCATAATGTTTTAAAATGCTTTTGATTTCCTTGCGCAATAAGATTAAGGCGATTAAATTGGGAATGACCATGATGCCGTTAAACATATCGCTCAGATTCCAAACGAGGTCTACTTTACCTGTAGCGCCTAACACTATAAATAATAAGACTAAGATACGATATACGGGAATTGCAGCGCTTTTTTGTTTAAATAAAAAGCGTATATTAGATTCGCCAAAATAATACCAGCCTATTACAGTTGTAAATGCAAAGAATGTTAGGCAAAGCGCGATAATGGCTGGTCCAATAGAGCCAAAGGCAGTAGAGAAGGCTTCCTGTGTTACTAAGGCACCAGAAAGACCTAATTCATGGCTATTGGTGAGGAGGATGATTAAGGCGGTAGCAGAGCATACAATAACAGTGTCGAAGAAGACCCCAATAAAAGCAACGAAACCTTGTAATACAGGGTGCAATACTAAGGCTGTAGCATGCGCATGAGGCGTTGAGCCCATACCAGCTTCATTGGAGAATAAACCGCGAGCTACGCCGTAGCGGATGGCCTCTTTCATGCTCACGCCTAGAACGCCACCACCGATGGCTTCAGGATTAAAGGCACCTTGGAAAATATATTGAATCGTTGGCAAAATTTGATCGGAGAATTCAAATAATATAATAATCGCACAGGCAATGTAGAGGACTGCCATAAATGGCACTACTAGCTGAGCAAATAAAGCAATGCGTTGAATGCCACCGATAAAAATTAAGCCTGCTACGATGGCAATAAGAATGCCAATGTATAGAGGATTGAATCCAAAGGCACTATTAATGGATGAGGCAATGGAATTGGATTGTACCATGCAACCAATGAAGCCCAAAGCGACAATGATGGCGATGGAGAAAAAGTAAGCTAAAAAGTTAGCTGTATGAGGTCCGAGAATATGTTTTAAGCCTTTAGAAATATAAAAGGCAGGACCTCCGACGAATTGTCCCTTTACATCCTCGCGATAGTGCTGAGCTAAAATAGCTTCAGAGAAGATAGTAGCCATACCAAACATGGCACTGACCCACATCCAGAAGATAGCGCCAGGACCGCCTGCTACAATGGCAGTGGCTACGCCAGCCACATTGCCAGTGCCTACTTGAGCAGAAATGGCAACAGCTAATGCCTGGAAGGAGGAAATGGAATTTTCACCATCACTTCCTGGAGGCTTAGCGCCTTTGTAGAGGCGACCAAATACTTGTCTACAAGCAGGACCAAAGCGTATGAACTGTGGTGCGCCTAAATAAATTGTAAAGAAAATGCCAATGCCCACTAAGGCGTACATTAAAATATAGCCCCAGAGAAAGTCATTGACCGAATTGACCATACCTTCTATGGTTGGTAGAACGTTTTCCATACCTATCTCCTTTTTCTCAAAACCCCTAATTATTCTATATTAGTGATTACCTCTTATTTCAAATAAAAGTCCTAGTACTAATATCTAGATGTAAGTACATCTGTAGAATATGAAAATTATGATACCACTAAAAATCCTCTTTGTAAATACAAATGTATATTACAAAAATACAAAGCGAGCATTAGTCTAACTCAATATGGGGATATTGCTTAATTTAGTTTAATTTAATATAAGGAAATTCAGCTTCTTGAGTTTATCTAAGATATAAATATATTATTAAAATAAAGGCTGTTAAATACTAATCTGATAAAAATAGAAGATATGATATTTTTTATTGCATAAAATGATTACATATTATTAAATTTGCATAAATCTTGCTAATAAATTAACTTTTGTTATATACTTAATATACATTTTGTTTTTGGAAGGAGACAGACTTATATGAAGCGTATGAAGCATATAAAGCATTTAAAAAACTTTATTGAAGCCCAGTCTTCTGGTGGAATATTGTTATTATTGATGGCGGCCTTAGCCGTATGGATAGCTAATTCACCTATGGCATCCATGTATCAATCTTTTTTACATATGCCTTTGGGACCATTATCAGTGGAGCTGTGGGTTAATGATGTATTAATGGCCATATTCTTTTTAGGGGTGGGCCTTGAAGTAAAGCATGAAATGGTAGATGGTGCATTAAATACACCATCAAAGCGATTCTTGCCAAGCATAGCGGCTTTAATGGGGGTGCTAGCGCCGGCAGGGATTTACTACTGGTTTACTAGTGCGCAGCCGGAGTTAATTCGTGGCTGGGCGATTCCTACAGCTACAGATATTGCCTTTTCCATTGGTATAATTTCCCTTTTAGGATCTAGGGTGCCGGTAGCAGCAAAAGTCTTTTTAACTACCTTAGCTGTAGTGGATGACTTAATTGCTATCCTCATCATTGCAGTGGCTTATACAGAGAGCTTTAACTTCTTATTCATGGGCGGTGCCATAGCTGTCTTAGTGGCTCTTGTAATTTTAAATAAACGCGGTGTTATTGCACCTTGGCCGTATATTATATTAGGCGTTATTTTGTGGTTCTGTATCTTTAAGTCCGGGCTGCATGCTACTATGGCAGGTGTTCTGTTAGCTATGACGATTCCTACAAAAGGAACTCCAAAGAAAGCGGTTCAAGATGCTAAGTCTTTAGCGCAAGCTGATGGCGGTGAGGCTCAACAAGTGGCGAAGGCAGGCAGAACTGATGAAGAGGCGGATGAAGTAAATCCACTCATGGATTGGGAGCATGCCTTATCGAATTGGATTACGTTCCTCATCGTGCCACTCTTTGGTTTTGTTAATGCAGGTGTATCATTTGGTGACTTCCAGCTCAGTGATTTACAGCATCCTGTATTATTAGGTATTGCATTAGGCCTCTTTGTAGGTAAGCAAGTAGGCATCTTTGGCATTTTACTTTTACTTGTAAAGACAAAGCTCGTACCAATGCCGAAGCCGATGACTTGGATGCATATTTATGGTGTATCTCTTTGCTGTGGTGTTGGCTTTACGATGAGCCTTTTTGTGGACTTATTAGCATTCCCACCAGGACATGCGCAAGAACTTGCTAAGGTAGGTATTTTTATTGGTTCCATTGTATCTGGTGTATTGGGTTATTTAGTATTGCGGTATATGGCGCCTGATATGTCTAAGAAAAAAGCAGAAGTGTTAAGTTAAAAGAAGCGTTAAAGCAGGAGCGTTAATCGAAAAGACGATGTAAAGAAGAAATTGTTAAGCCAAAAGAGATGCTCACTTAATAAAGCGACGCTGAATTTATTTGAATTGTGTCATATGAGAAAGACTGCAACGATATAGGGTGTATATGCACTATGTCGATTGCAGTTTTTTTATATTTATTCTCATTGAAATATAGTCAGTAAATTATATATAATGAGTTTATTAGAGAGTGAAGATGTGAGCGGTGAGAATCAAGAGGGGTTCAATGCTTTTCTATGCTTATATTGGAGTATAAGGAGTACTATCTTGGAACTTTTATGGCTTACTTTTGATTTAGTGGGAACGATTGCATTTGCGATTTCAGGCACTTTAGTCGGTATTGGTCGGCGCATGGATATTTTTGGTATGGCCGTGTTGGCCTTAGCCACTGCCATTGGCGGTGGTATTATGCGCGATGTTATTGTAGGCAATATTCCACCGAATTCATTTAAATCAGGTCTTTATGTGTCCTTAGTATTAGGGACGGTATTTATTTTATTTTTAATGTATCGTATGCGTCATAATCGCTATATTGCCACTCGCTGGGTGCGTCGAATTTACTTGGGAGCTGATACGATTGGACTAGCTTCCTTTACAGTGACCGGCGCTTCTGTTGGGATTAGTCATTATCCAGATTTAGCTGTCTTATCGGTAACATTAGGTCTGCTTACGGCCGTAGGTGGTGGCGTATTGCGCGATGTATTGGCACAGCGAGTGCCTTCGGTGCTTCGCGAAGAAGTGTATGCCTTGCCGGCGATTTTAGGTGGTATAGTATATTATTATTTGTTTACTGCAGGGCATTGGCAAGAAGCTTCGTATGGAGCTTTTATTGTCGTTCTTATTATACGAACGTTGGCGATTCGCTTTAATTGGAGTTTGCCTCGCATTCGCTAGTTGCGCAAGGGTAAATATGGTATAATAAAGGATAGTTTTTAATCTTGAATATATGATGCTATATGTATAATTCGTGTTATTTAAAGGAGTGAATGATTGTGGGCAAATCTCATGCCTGGTTTGCAGGAGCTTTGGCTGCTGCTGTTTTATGGACTTCATCACCAGTGTCGGCGGAGACGATTTTGTTGGTGCCACAAGATGATCGTCCCGTTAGTTTATCCTATACGGTAGATACGGCAGAAGGAGCTGGTTATGATGTAATTACGCCACCAGAGTATATGATTTCTGGTAAAAATTATCATGGCGAGCCTGATTTAATTTGGAATTGGGTTAAAGAAAATGCTAACCGTGCCGATATTATGGTGCTCAGTACAGATACTTTAATTTATGGCGGCCTAGTAGACTCTCGTAAGCATGATTTGCCAACATCTACTTTATTAAAGCGTACTAAAGACTTACGAGCACTGCATGAAAGCAATCCAAATGTGCCGATTTATGCTTTTGGTACAGTAATGCGTTCTCCTCGTGCTAGCGGTGGTGGTGTAGAGCCAGCCTATTACGATACATTTGGCCCTACTATTTTCCAAATTGCAGCATTACAGGATAAATTAGATGCAGGCCAATTATCTACTGATGAGCAAGCACAGCTTATTCAATTGCAAGCGCAGGTGCCAATTGAGTACTTGCAAGATTGGTTTACACGTCGTCAAAAAAATATGGAAGTGAACCGTGCTTTAATTGATGAAACGAGAGCTGGCGTTTTCCGCTATTTTGCGCTAGGTCATGATGATACAAGCACTTTATCGCAATCAGCTTTAGAAAGTCGTTATTTAAAAGCTTATAGCAAAGGCTTATCTGATAAAGTGTATGGTAGCTTCCCAGGAGCTGACCAATTAGCCTTATTATTAATTGCGCGAGCTCATGTAGATATTAATAATTTACAGCCAAGCTTTGAAGTAATTTATCCACTTGGTGGCGCAGGGGATACAGTGCCTCATTATGAAGATCAGTCCGTGGCCAAAACTATTGCAGAACATGTATTAGCTGTAGGTGGTACAATGGTAACTAAAGGGCAGCCAGATATTTTATTAGCTGTTAACACACCATTGGGCACTGTAACGGGCGAGTCTGAAGCATTTGAAAACTTCCCGATGATTTCCGCTAGTACTAATGCGTTCTTAGATCAGATTGAAGCATCTATTAATAAAAAAGTAGCTGTTAGTGTAGCTGACATTGCTTACTCTAATGGGGCGGATAATACCTTTGTATATGGGCTTTATAAACGTGGATTATTGTATAAAGTAGATGCTTATAATGGTTGGAATACAGCAAGTAATACAGTGGGTTATGCTATTGCGCAAGGCGTATTAGGTAAAAATATGCAGACCCAAGAGCATCGCAATATGTTGACACAACAGTATTTAGATAATTGGGCGTACCAAGCTAATATTCGCAAAGATATTTACCGTATGCAAGAAGATATTCGCGTAGATAATGTTCGCTATACAGGTACGTTAAATGAAAAATTAGAAGCGTACATGGGTGAACGCATTCAAGATTTTGCAGAAAAATACTTGGAAATCAATCCTCGTACTGTAGAAGCACGTTTCCCTTGGGGCCGTTTGTTTGAGACAGAAATTATAGTTCATGATCAACCAGTAGCACCATTACAAAAAGAGTTGCGTTTGCAGCGTGAAGCAGAGGCTAAGGCCAAGGCAGAGGCCGAAGCTAAGGCTAAAGCAGAAGCGGAAGCTAAAGCTAAGGCTGAAGCAGCCGCTAAAGCAAAGGGGACAAATGAACCAACCAGTGCAGGTGATGTGCCGGTGACTAAGGAACAATAAGTTTAATTGACGGACGAAGGGGAACCTTCGTCCGTTTATTTAGAGAGGAGCTCAGTTGTGAAACAAGGTTTTTTACCTGAGATTACATATATGCGCGGCTTGTGCATGTTGGGGGTTATAGGTATCCATGTAGGATCGTTTGCGCTTAGCAATCCGCAGGCCAATCCTATGCTTATTGCGCTGCTAGAGATTTTATCTCGCTTTACAGTGCCCGCATTTTTCTTTTTATCGGCATTTGGTTTGTTTTATCACAGCCCTAGTGAGGGGCCATTTTCCTATAAAGATTTCATATTGCGCCGCTCTCGTGTCGTATTGTGGCCTTATCTTTGCTGGTCTTTATTGTATATTGTGTACTCCGGCTTGGTCGTACATGATATGTCAGGCTTATTGCCACGTTATTTAGCGCCTACTTTGCTATTTGGCAATGGCTATTATCATCTCTATTTTATGGTTATTTTGCTGTGGTTTTATTTGATGATGCCCTTGTGGCGCTGGTGCGTGCGTAAGATTTTGAAACAGCCTGTACTTTGGTTGAGCATTCTATTCTTAGTACAAGTGGGCTTTAATTTTTGGTCTTCTTACTATTCTGGACAAATAAGCTTTTCACAGCCCTGGCTTCAATATGCTTATTCTATGCGTTTAAATTATTGGGTGATTCATTATATTTGGATATTCCTCTTTGGCGCCGTAGTAGCGGAGCGCTATGAAGCAGTAGTGGATTATTTGTGGACCCATCGATTATCTATTACTATCGTGTTTGCCCTGTCCGTAGCACTTATGCTGGGGAGCTATTACTATGTATTAGATGAGCGTCACTATACTTTGTTAGAGGCGATTTATACAATACATCAATTAAGTCCTATGGGGATGATTTATACTGGGGCTGGTACGATTTACTTTTTATTATTCTTTTTAACGACGCCTATGAGCAGTGCCATGAGATCTTTCTGGGAGCAAATTGGTGAGTGCTCTTATGGGATTTATTTGATACATCCCTTTATGCTCATTATTTTAACGGCCCTTATGCAAGTGGCGCAGCTAAACTATGCAGCTCTTATTGTAGTGGGATTGTATGTTTGCACTGTATGTGCTTCTTATTTAGGCACATTAGCCTTGAAACAATTGCCTAAGCCTGTGCGACGTCTGTTATTGGGCAAATAATTTTAATGATTAAGATTTTATTGAGAAAGTGAGTGATATTAATGAAAGAAGTTACATATTTTAATGGTCAGTTTGTAGAACCAGGTGCAGCCTGTGTTAGTTTAGATGACCGCGGTTATGTATTTGGTGATGGCGTATATGAAGTAACGCGCGTTTATAATGGCAAATTATTTGGATTTTCCTATCACCAAGATCGTTTATATCGCTCTCTTCGCGCTATGGATATTCCTGTTACTATGATGCCTGAAGAGTTACAGGAACTTCATGAGATTATGATTGAGCGCAGTGGAATTACTAATGGCTATATTTATTTGCAAATTACTCGCGGTGTAGCGCCTCGTCATCATGCGTATGATAGAGCTTCCTTAGAGCCTACTATGCTCATGTATATTCGACCAGTGGAACAAAGTAGTATTGATGCACTAGGGAATGGCGTAAAAGCTATTGGTGTGCCTGATGAGCGCTGGTTGCGAGCTGATATTAAGACTTTAAACTTAATTCCTAATATTTTAGCTCAAACTAAGGCTGAAAAAGCAGGTGCTTATACGGCTATACTATATCGCGATGGCATTTGTACAGAAGGGGCCCATTCCAATGTGTTTGCCGTTAAAAAAGGCATCTTATATACTCATGAAGCAAATAATTTAATTTTAAAGGGGATTACGCGCCAATTAATTGTCAATAAATTAGCGCCTACTACTGGTATTACTGTATTAGAGCTAAGTTTTGACGAAGACTTTGTGAAATCGGCAGACGAATTAATTTTTACTGACACTGTAGGCGGCATTGTACCGATTACAACGTATGAGTCACAAGCCGTTAATGATGGACAAGTAGGACCTGTAGCCACTAAGCTATTGAAAGCTTACAATAAAATGCTTGAAGATGGTCTGGCATAGGACGGGGGCGTTTTATTTTAATGAAAGTTCGTAATTTAACAGGTACAGCCCTTTTATTAGGGCTGGCCTTGTTGAGCCAAAGCTTGCGCTTATTTTTGCCACTGCCCATGGGAATCAGTATGTTTTTAATCGGTACTTTAGTCACCATTTGTTTATTGGTGGCTACTTGGCGATATGGCTTAAAGAGCGGCTTTGTTATAGCTTGGATTACGCCCGTAGTGGCTTTTTTGCAAGGGATGCTGCCATTATTTCCCTTTATTTTTATTGTTGGATTAGGAAACACCGTATTTTGTGCTCTCGCCTATATTTTAAAGGGGCGTCATATAGTCTGGCAGATTTTACTGTGTAGCTTGAGCAAGAGTGCTGTTTTATATAGTGGTTTCCAACTTTTATTTTTAAGTATCACTGTGCCAGCACCTATGAAGGGAGCCATACTAACATCTATGTCCTTCCCGCAGATTATAACGGCTACCTTAGGGATTTTGTTAACGAGACTTGTTTTACAGCGTTTAAGTGGGTTGAAAGATAGAGCTTCTTAAAGAAATGCTTTGTGGATGACGTCGAAGAAGTTAAAATAGCATATCCTATTGTACATATTGGAATTAACCTATTGACAGCCGTTGCTGGTAATGATATGATTTTATCACGAAAAAAACATAAGTTCATCAAGAGTTGACTGAGGGACTGGCCCAATGAAGTCGCGGCAACCATCCAAGTGAGGAACGGTGCCAATTCCAACGAAGGTAACTTCGGCAGATGAAGACAGGTGAACTCTTCATGTGCTATGAAGAGTTTTTTATTTGTTATTCGTATTGAAAAAGGAGAGATATACATGATTGAGCTGACACATATTAGTAAGGTCTATGATGGCCCGAACCGCGTGGAAGCCTTGAAAGATATTAGCCTTTCTGTTAAAGAAGGTGAAATCTTTGGGGTTATCGGTCAAAGTGGGGCCGGTAAATCTACATTGATTCGTTGTATTAACATGCTAGAAAGTCCAACCTCTGGTGCTGTAGTGGTGGATGGCGTTGATATGACAAAATTGAGCGATAAAGCACTTCGCGAACAGCGCAAAAAAATCGGCATGATTTTCCAACATTTTAATTTGTTATCCTCGCGCACTGTGTATGAAAATGTAGCCTTTCCTTTAGAGCTACAAGGTCTTAGCAAAGCTGAGATTAGAGAGCGCATTTTACCGATTTTAGACATTGTAAAATTAAGTGATCGCTTAGACAACTATCCATCACAATTATCTGGGGGACAAAAGCAACGTGTTGGCATTGCCCGCGCCTTAGCGAGCAATCCAAAAGTATTGCTATGTGATGAAGCAACGTCTGCGCTAGATCCACAAACAACTAAATCTATCTTAGAGTTATTAAAAGATATTAATGAAAAATTAAAATTAACTATTGTACTTATTACGCATGAAATGCAGGTTATTAAAGAAATTTGCGACCGCGTAGCCGTTATTGAAGGCGGTGTAATTCTTGAAGAAGGTCCAGTTCTCGACGTATTTACAAATCCTCGCGAAAAGACTACAAAAGAGTTTGTAAGCGCTATTATTAGTCGTAAATTACCTGAGGAAGCATGGCGTCACCTCAATGTACAAACAGAATGGCATGAAGGCCTACATCCGCTTATTCGCCTACAATTTACCGGCAATGTAACTGATGAGCCAATTGTAGCAGGCATGATTCGCCGCTTTGGCCTCGATGTGAGCATTTTATTTGGTGGTGTAGACTATATTCAAGATATTAGCTTTGGACATCTCATCATCGTCGTAGCTGGTGAGCGTGACAAAGAAATTGAAGGCATTGAATACTTGAAATCATTAAAAATTGGAAGTGAGGTGATTGGCTATGTCGGAACAAATAATTAGAATTCTAATTGAAGGACTTGGCCAAACTGTCCTCATGACTTTGGTGTCTACCGTTATGGCTTGTATTATTGGTATTCCTTTAGGGGTTATTTTGGTAACTACAGGGAAGGGCCATATTTTAGAAAATAAATCCATTAATCATGTATTGAGTGTTATTGTAAATATTTTCCGCTCTGTACCATTTATCATTTTAATGGTGGCTATTATTCCATTGACTCGTTTAATTGCGGGCACGTCCATTGGTACTACAGCGGCTTGTGTTCCTTTGACTATTGCGGCGATTCCATTCTTGGCGCGCTTAGTAGAAACAGCGATTCGTGAAATTAATAGCGGTGTTATTGAAGCGGCACAAGCTATGGGTGCTTCGCCAATTCAGATTATTCGCAAAGTACTATTGCCAGAAGCATTGCCAACTATCGTAGATAATATTACTGTATTGATTGTAAACTTAATCAGTTTCTCTGCTATGGCTGGTACTATTGGTGGCGGGGGCTTAGGGGATATTGCTATTCGCTATGGTTACCAACGTTTCCAAGCTGATGTTATGTTAGCGACGATTGTTATTTTGATCGTGTTAGTTCAATTGATTCAAATGGTTGGGGACTATATTTCTCACCGCGTGAACAAGCGCTAATAGGTTATTAATAGTTTGTTTGAAGTAGAACTATAATATATGAAAGACTTTCGCACTTTTTTGTGCGAAAGTCTTTTTCTTTTTCTATCCCTGTAATATAATGAAGGAAAAGCTTTCTAAAGGAGGATGCATATGAGTGTAAATGAGAAGTTACGCAATCCCATGAATGATAAATTATTTCAAGCTATTTTGACTTTGAAAAATGTGGAAGAATGCTACGCATTTTTTGAGGATATTTGCACTATTAATGAAATTAAGTCTCTAGCACAGCGCTTGGAAGTGGCCTCCATGTTGGACACCGGTGAGAGTTATGACTCCATTGTTGAAACTACGGGTGCTAGCACGGCTACGATTAGCCGTGTAAAGCGTTGCTTAGTATATGGTGCTGATGGTTATACTACGGTATTGAGCCGCTTAAAGAAGAAAGAAAAGTAAGGCTGTAAAAATTCTAAAAGAAAAAAGACAGCTATTAAGATAGCTGTCTGGAGGAAAGAGTATGATAGAGGGCGATATTGCAATAGCAGGCATTTTATTATTAGCAGGGGCTTTAGCTGGCTTTGTAGATTCCATTGTGGGCGGTGGTGGCTTAATTTCTGTACCAGCCTTTTTCTTGACTAATTTGCCACCAAGTTTTGCCTTAGGTAGCAATAAATTAGCCAGCGTATTTGGCGCGTTGACCGCATCCATTGCCTATGCAAGGTCAGGTATGGTGGAATGGAGCTTGGTAAAAAAACTGTTGCCGGCTACCTTTATAGGCTCTATTTTAGGTACGTTCCTAGTAGTGAGCATTCCACCTTTATATTTAAAACCTATTATTATCGTGTTGTTAGTGTCAGTGCTAATCTTTGTTATTTTTAAAAAAGATTGGGGGGCTGTTAGCACTTATGTAGGGGCTTCGCGGAAAAAAATCGTTTTCTTAGCCCTAGGTGCATTGACCTTAGGCTTTTATGATGGTTTCGTAGGTCCAGGAACAGGTACCTTTTTAATCTTTATGTTTATTTATGGCGGATTTAATTTTCTATTTGCGTCAGGCAATGCTAAGATTTTAAACTTTATGAGCAATGTTGCCTCTTTGATTATTTTTATAAGCATGGGTCATGTAAATTATTTATATGGTTTGTCTGCTGCGGTGGGGCAAATTATAGGTGCTAATTTTGGAGCGCGTCTAGCTATTCGCAAAGGTGCCGGCTTAGTGCGATTTGTTTTTATTACCACAACTGTATGTATGCTAAGTAAAATGATATATGATTATCTTATAACTCATTGGTAATTATGTAGTGAGTAGTATATAATTATATTATAAGTTTGTCAGTTTATAAGGTAGGTGATACTATGCCCATTCATGGGGACAACCAAGTGGCTCTGATTAGCGGTGGCACGTCGGGCATTGGTTTTGCTACAGCTCAATTGCTTTTGAAACAGGGCTGGAGCGTAGTCATAAATGGACGAAACGAACATGTGGGACAAGAAGCAGTTGTTAAATTACGACGTATTTCATCTAAAGTTCGCTTTGTACAGGGGGATGTGAGCAAGGTTATGAACTGTCGGCGCATCGTAGAAGAAACTGTACGCCTCTTTGGTGGGCTCAGCGCATTGGTTACAGCAGCAGGTTTTTATAAAGAAGAGCTGCTAGATGATGTAAGTGAAGAAGCCTTTGATGAAATGATTGGCACCAATGTTAAAGGTACAGTGTTTTTGTGCCAAGCCGCAGCGCCTTATTTGCGCCGTTCTAAAGGTAGTATTGTAACGGTATCAAGTGATGCAGGCCTGCAGGGCAATGTATCTTGCACTGTGTATGGTGCAACGAAGGGGGCTATTGTAAGTTTTACAAAATCCCTAGCTTTAGAAATGGGTGTTCATAATGTGCGCGTTAATTGTGTCTGCCCTGGCGATGTAGATACGTCAATCGTAGCTAAGCAGATAGAAGACAGTCATCAAAGTGCTGAAGAAGTCCTAGAAGAGATGGCCTTGCACTATCCTTTAGGACGCATCGCTAAGCCTGAGGAAGTGGGCGAAGTCATTGCTTTCTTGCTAAGTGACAAAGCATCCTTTGTTACCGGTGCTGCTTGGACTATAGATGGAGGCTTAACTAGTTGGTAATAGTAAGTCGCAAAAAAGAAATTAAAGAAAAATAGAGGAAAAACGAATTTTATATCGAATTTTATATATAGACCATTATTTTTTAAAGTTAAATTAATAAAAAAGCAATATACTGTATAAGTGACAAAGGAGCGATATAAATGGAAGAAAATAAAACTTTATTACCGCACGAACAATTAATGCAAGATGTAGAAGCGGAGATTGCTGCACGAGATGCAGAAATCGAATCTATTTGCCGTTGGGCTGCTGCTCGAGCTGGTGTACTTGTAATGGCACCTAAATTGAGCGCCACTGCTTTGATTGCTAATGATGCTTATATGGTAAGCAAAATTGCCCAAGTATATGGTCATAGTTTAACTGCTGGTGCTATTATTGGATTCTTAGGTGGCCTTGGTGGCAGTGTAGTAAGTGCATTACTTACGTCTGTATTCCCAAATCCTAAGGTTAAAATTCCCCTCGCTGTATGTTTAACCTATGCAGTAGGTAAAGCAGCTAAGTTCTGGGTAGAAAGCGGCATGCCAATGCCAGGCGATTTCTCCGAATATAGAGAACGCATGTTAGCTATTTTTGACCATGTAAAAACTACAGCTACGACTTTGATTGAAAATCCTATGCGTTCTAAACCACTAGGTGATGAGCATAAAGATTTCTTGGCAGAAGCTGGCGTAGATAGTGACCAATTCTTAGGATTAAGTGGCAACACATTAAGTAATTTACTCAATGGTGATTTATTAACTCGTTTAAGTTCTTTAAAAGAGGCTCTTGTAGGCGTTGTAGGCGCAGCTGTGGCAACCGTAGCTGGCAAAGGCAATGAAGGCGAGACCAACGAATTTATAGAAAATGCTAAGCATGCTTTAAGTGGCATCGGCTCTTTGATTGCTACGTTAGGTA
Source organism: uncultured Veillonella sp. (assembly GCF_900545795.1). Taxonomy (GTDB): domain Bacteria; phylum Bacillota; class Negativicutes; order Veillonellales; family Veillonellaceae; genus Veillonella_A. The sequence continues at coordinate 8,591 of NZ_URAR01000005.1, read as the reverse complement.
GTTCTGCCGTAGATTTAGCTGGTGCAGCTGCTGGCTCTGCAGCAGCTACAGCTAGTGAAGCTAAGGGCATTATTGTAGAAAAAGTTGGCGGTGTTACAGGTCAGGCTGCAGACCAAGTGAGCCATGTAAGTGCTCAAGTATCGTCCCAGGCTGGCGATGTAAAAGCAACTGTAGCGGACCGTGTTGGTGAAGTAAAAGCGACTGTAGCAGGCCGTGTAGATGAAGCTAAGACAGCTGTAGCCGGTTATGTAGATGATGTAAAAACAGCTGTAGCAGATCGAGTAGAAGATGTTAAGCCAGTAGTTGCTGGTCATGTAGAAGATGCAAAAACTGCTGTAGTAGGGCGTGTAGAAGATGCTAAAGCAACTGTAGCTGGTGTGACTGCTGTAGTTAGTGATAAAGTAAATGAAGCGAAAGAGGTTATTGTGACTAAAGCTCAAGAGTTAAAGGTTCAAGCACAGGATAAAGCGGAAGAATTAAAAGCGCAAGCTCAAGACAAAATTGAGGAACTAAAAGATAAGGCGCAAGACGTTAAAGCGCAAGTACAAGATAAAGCGGAAGAGTATAAAGCGCAAGCTCAAGAAAAGGCAGAAGAACTTAAAGCTCAAGCACAAGATAAAGTAGATGAGCTAAAAGATAAGGCACAAGATGCTAAAGAGCAAGTGCAAGATAAAGCGGAAGAGCTAAAAGCTCAAGCAGAAGATAAAATCGATGAGCTAAAGGATAAAGCGCAAGACGCTAAAGCACAGGCTCAAGATAAAGCGGAAGAGCTAAAAGTTCAAGCTGAGGATAAAATCGAAGAGCTAAAAGATAAGGCGCAAGATGCTAAAGAGCAAGTGCAAGATAAAGCGGAAGAACTTAAAGCTCAAGCTGAGGATAAAGTAGAGGAGCTAAAGGACAAAGCGCAAGATGCTAAAGAGCAAGTGCAAGATAAAGCAGAAGAACTTAAAGCTCAAGCTGAAGATAAAGTAGATGAGCTAAAGGACAAAGCACAAGATGCTAAAGAACAAGCTCAAGAAAAAGCCGAAGCTGTAAAAGCTGAATTAAAGAAATAAGCCTTTACACCGTATAAGTGTACTTAGATATGGGAGTGTAATGTATGAACCCTTTGAAACTTCTTAAATATGCAAAATTTTTCTCGTCAGATAAATTCATTCGCTTTACTAATGGTATTGGCAAGAATGTAGTATTTTTACGCCGTGCTTGCGTATTATTTTACTGCTTCCGCGATCCAGATACCCCTAAATATGTAAAAGCAATTATTGCTGGTGCATTAGGCTATTTGATTTTGCCTATCGATGTGATTTCTGACCGCATACCATTTGTTGGTTGGGTAGATGATGCGGCAGTGGTTGCCTTAGCTTTTAAAGTGGCGAATCGATTTATTAAACCGATGCATCGCGATCAGGCACAAAAGTTAATTCCTTTTGGTTCTGATGACTAATAAAAGTTATATGAATGAGTAGCAAAGTAGCATAATTTAAGAATAGTGAAACTATTGTTATAAAGTCTTTAATGAAGACTAAGGATAAAAAAAGAGGCCGGAAGGCCTCTTTTTTATTAAGATTACTCTAATATTAAGATTACTCTAATATTAAGATTACTCTAATTATTATCAATGTTATTTTGATTTTATCAATGTGTAGCTAAATTGTATCTTCTTCAGATATGTCTAATGATTTATTATTAGGTATTTTAGATTAAAAAGCTTTTTTTCCTAATGATGGATGTGTGCAAGGGCGTAAACTCAATTTGTCGATTAAATGTGCCGCCTCGTCCAAGGTAATATCTTCAGAGGCTTTATGGCGCTCTAGGACACATAAAGGATTATCTGTGCCCACTTCGCCAGCAGGGAGATAAATATATTCGTCATTAGCTAAATCGCCAAAAATATAGCCTGCTTGCAAATGTTCTTTGTGAATTCGGCTCATAGCAGCTCCTTTGGTAAATAAAATTTTATAGAATTTCCTTAATTGTAAAGTCCATGAAGTCCGCTGAAACTAGATGGAGTTTAGTATTCCCAAATCGCTCAGGGATTCGTTGGAACGATATTTTATCATGTAAATGACCAAAAATGCAGTGATCTACCTTATAAGTTGCTAATAGGTCAGTAAAACCGCTGGCCTCGTTTTTGTCATTGAAGGGCGGGTAATGCAATAATAATATGCGAATGGCTTTGGAAGAATTTTCATAGCCATTTGCTATTAAGGCTTCGTCCATTTCTTGTAAGGCTGCTTCAGTTCGCAAGAGCTCGCGCTTATAAATAGATTCATCTGTTTCAGGATTGAAAGATGTATCATTTGGACACATATAACCGCGTGTACCGCCAAAGGCAATAGGTCCTACCGCGAGGCCATGACCTTGCAAGAATGTGAGAGCTCCTTCAGTGGCTTTATTCATTTTATTGACACTGCTCCACCAATAATCGTGATTGCCACGGATTAAATAAATAGAGCCTGGTAGTTGAGCGATGGCATCTAAATCTTCTTTGGCCCTATCTAGGCGCATAGCCCAAGAGGTGTCGCCTACTACGAATACTAGGTCCTCATTTTGAACTTGAGATTTCCAAGCATCACATAGTTTCTGGCGGTGATTTTCCCAGTGGGGACCAAAAATCTCCATCGGCTTAGTCGGTGGAGTGCCAGAGAAATGAAGATCTCCAATAGCAAAAACTTTCAAGGGGACCTCCTTATATATAATTAAAATTTAATCTAAAAATTTGGCTAACAATTCAGCTTTTATTTGTTCCACTCGTTCTTCGTTCCCCACTTGGCTCACTTTATAGCCTACATACAGTGGCGAGGTAACATAGCGAGGCACTATTTTAGCATAATAGTCACCTGTTTGCAAACAATAAAAGAATAAATTGTAAGATGTAGTATAACTGGAAAAGTCAGTTAATAAATAACGAACCACCTGTTGAAGGCGGCGTGATAAAAGTTTAATATCTGTCTTTTCGTCAAATTGTAGATTGAATTCAAAGAATCCAATGATGGGATGATCAGAAATAGTCATTTTTAAATGCGATTCTGATTTTACTAAGGCTCCTTCGAAGTGAATAGGCTTAATATCTTGGCGATAATTATAGTCATAAAGGCCAATGATTTGGCTATGGGGATGACGAATAGAGCCGCCAGACATGGGGCCAAAGTTTTTGAAGTAAAGCACTGATTTAAACTCTGGGCGCTCCATGGTTTCCTTCCACTTTTCTAAGGAGAAGTCTAAGACCTTTTCAGCCATACTGGCTGGATAAGTAGAGAACTCACTGAAACAATCGTCATTTTCGATGATAACAGTGGGCCAAGTATTTTCTAGCACCGGATATTTATTCATAAGCCAAATAATATGACCATCCTGGGCAAGAATATTTTTTAAATTATGGACATCACAAAAGGGACAAGCCACATGACGATGGCGAATGTTCTCTGGTTTTGTGCGGCCCATGGCTATATTAAATACTAATGGATCGTTCATATGACACCTCACCTCTTTATACTAACACAGGTTATTAGATTTTGCAGTATAGATTGTATTTTTTTGATATAATAATAGAGTAAGTCTATAGGATAAGGAAGGATTATATATTATGAAACCGACCACTTTGTGTTTAATTATAAATGAAAAGAACCAAATTCTTCTGGGCCGAAAAAAGAGAGGCTTTGGAGCTGGTAAATATAATGGTTTTGGCGGTAAAAAGCAAGATGATGAAAGCTTTAGAGCCTGTGCAGTGCGTGAAATATTCGAAGAAGTATCGCTCGTAGTTAAGCCGGAAGACCTAGAGCCAGTGGCGCTGATGAACTTTCAATTTCCTTATGAAGAAGAATTAAATCATATAAATTATACCTATATAGTGCGCAACTATGAAGGGATTCCCTTAGAAAGTGAAGAGATGGAACCACAGTGGTTTAATTTTGAAGATATTCCCTATGAGGCCATGTGGAAGGGCGACGATATGTGGATTCCTAAGGTGCTAAAAGGTCAATTGGGTCATGTATTATTGATTTTCGGACGTGACAATGACTCCGTATTATATTCTGAGTTTAAAGATGTTGGCGAGCTCAAAGAATTTGATGCTGTAGATAGTATTAGAGAGCATTTGCGCCACACTAAGTGATAGGCTGACAAATTATAAAAACTATCAAAAGTTTAAAAGTATAAAACTGTAAAAGCATAAAAAGATAAGAGTTATAAAGTTAAAAACTAAAAAGTCATAAAAAGATAAAAGCTTTAAACGATATACAAATAAATTGATTGATTATAAGAGGATTATATTTTGGTAAATAATGAGATAAGTCTAGAGTCTAAGTGGACTGATGAGCTCTTAGCCTGGTATGACATACATAAGCGTGACTTGCCGTGGCGAGAGATGAAGGATCCATATAAAGTATGGGTGTCAGAGATTATGTCACAGCAAACTCGGATTGAAGCGATGAAACCATATTATGAAAATTGGATGCGCCTCTTCCCTACAAAGGAAGCGTTGGCGGCAGCCTCTGAAGACGAGGTAGTGCGCGCTTGGCAGGGCTTAGGATATTATTCGAGGGCTCGCAATTTGCGCTTAGGCGTTCAAGAAGTTATGCAGCGTTATGGTGGTGAAATACCTAAAAATCGTAAAGACTTAGAATCTATAAAAGGCATTGGCGCCTACACGGCAGGAGCTGTACTCTCTATTGTGTATAATATGAGAGAAGCCGCCATCGATGGCAATGTATTGCGTGTATATGCTAGACTTTACAAGGTTCATGAGGACATTATGCGCTCTGCAGGGAAAAAGAAAATTACCGCTTTAGTAGAGGCTACCTTGCCAGCTCATCGACCAGGTGACTTTAATCAAGCCTTGATGGACTTTGGGTCGCGAGTTTGCATCCCTAAGAGTCCTCGTTGTCAGGAATGCCCTTTAGTTCCGTGGTGTGAGGCTCATAAGGCAGGCGTGGAGGCGGAACTTCCAACCCGTATTGTAAATAAAAAAGTTCCTATCATATCAGTAGTAACTGGTTTGCTGTATAATGAGAAGGGCGAATACTTACTGCACCGGCGTCCTAATACAGGCTTACTGCAGTCCATGTGGGAATTCCCTAGTGTAGAAGTACCTCGTGAAGAGTTTTTAGATAAAAAAGTAGAAGTCACTCCTGTTGGGATCAAGCCTTTAGAGGACTTGCTAGTTACTTTAGGACTTACCGGCACTGTTAAAGAGGAGCGCATTACTCGATTGCGCCATGTGTTTTCACATCGCTGTTGGGACATGGAAGCCTATTCTGTGGAGATATCCTCAGCATTAGAGTGCACTGTGGATGAAAATTGGCGTTGGGTGAAGCCTGCTGATTTTATTCATTTGCCTTGGGCCGGACCACATGGGAAACTCACTGTATATTGTAAGGCATAGATTGTAAGGCATAGAATTTAGTCGGCTGTTGCTGGGTATTAATAGACTTAGCTTTGCTGGTAAGACAGTTTTCTTAGGTTAAGGTAGCTTGGCTAAGGTAAGGATGCTTCGGTGGAGGTATGGACTAATATTATAGTAATAATATAAAAGAGAAAATATGAAATGTTAGAAAAAAAGTGGTTGCATATGAGTATGCGACTAATATTATAGTAATAATATAAAAGAGAAAATAGAGATAGAAGGTGAAGTATGAGTGATAGAATGATATTTTTAAGCATTACAACCTTTATCATTTGCTCCATAGTATTTTTAAACTCCTTTTTAATTGTAAAGGTAACGGGCACAAAACGTTGGAAACGATACATGTGGCTCTTAGTTGTGATTCAACTATTGGCTATTGGTGGAACGGCCTATTATGCTATGGCGCAGGTGAACTTATTTGATACGGCACTATATGGGTTCTGGCGCAGTTGGGCCATTGGTACCTATGGGCTTATGATGGGCTTAGGCGTATGCTTAGGGATTATGATAGTTTTAGGACTTGTTATGTGGGCCGCAAATCTTACGGCTAAGAAGACGACGGAAGCAGACCAAGCGAGTCGACGTAAATTTTTGCGCTCTGCCCTTTGGGCTGTGCCAGCAGTAACAGCTGGTGGTGGTATGGTGCGGGCGTATGACGGCGCAAGTAATGTCATCGTTAACCGCATTGATTTATGGTTTGATAGCTTGCCAGAATATTTGAAAAATTATAAAATTGCACAGATTACAGATGTACATATTGGCCCTTTCATCGATTTAAATGATTTTGATCGTATAACTCAAACTGTACTTAATGAAGCACCTAATCGTTTAGTGATTACCGGTGACTTAATTGATGAAGTCGATTGGGTTAACCCTTTGTGCGGTCGATTGGAAGAATTATTTCCTAAAATTCCTAATGGAATAGACTATATTTTAGGGAATCACGAGTATTTTAAAAATTTGCCGCTCATATTAGAAGCCTTTGGCAAGATTTCAATGCGCGTTCATCGCAATTCGTCCTTGCGCCTAAGTGGTGGGCCTTGGCCGGTGTATTTAGCTGGCGTTGATTATCCCTTTGAGCGAAGCAAAGCACAGCGCGAAGCCTATTTGAAAGACGCTTTATCCATGGTGCCATCGGAGGCCTTTGTCATATTATTGGCTCATCATCCAGACTTTATAGAGCATGCTTTTGAACATGATATTCCAGTCACCTTAGCTGGTCATACTCATGGTGGACAGATTGTAGTAGGGGATACAACCTTAGTTCCTGTAGGAACCCCATACTGGAAGGGGATGTACCGTCACGATTGGAAATATGGTTATGTAAGTAATGGTACGGGCCATTGGTTCCCAGTGCGTTATAATTGCCCTCGCGAAATTACTATTTTTACATTTAAAGAAGGAAAAGAGCCAAAGTAGTGGAGGGTTCCAATAGAATTTTATAAGAGATATTTAGGGTAGAATACATATAATAAGTAAAAACTGATTGAGAAAAATACCTAAACAGTCTATAATGAATGAGTTAAAGTAGTATTAAATATAGGAAAATAAAACTAATTGTAATTCAATTGTAGAGGTGAAATTATGAGTCTTGATCAAAATATTATAGCCTTGGTGCTTGGTATTTTAGAAGGAGCTACAGAGTTTTTGCCCGTATCTAGTACGGGGCATATGATTATTGCTGGCGATGCCATGGGGTTTACTGGTGAGCGCGCTAGTGTGTTTGAAGTATTTATTCAGTTAGGTGCTATTTTATCAGTATTTATTTATTATAGAGAGAAGTTCTTGTCTATGTTGCGCCGCGAAAATTTGGTGCGTCAAGATCGTTTATCCTTAGCTCATATTTTCTTCGGCATGTTGCCAGCTATGGTAATTGGCTTCTTAGGACATTCTTTCATTAAGAATTATTTGTTCTCTGCAGGCACTGTTATTGTTGGCCTCATTGTAGGTGGTCTCTTTATGCTATGGGCTGAAAAGCGACATAAACCGATTACTGTGCAGCATGTGGACCAATTGTCTATGAAGCAATGTTTGCAAATTGGTCTATTTCAGGTTCTGGCTTTATGGCCTGGCTTCTCTCGTTCTGGCTCCACTATTGCAGGGGGCTTATACATGGGCGTTAGTCGTAAAGCGGCAGCAGATTTTTCCTTTATTATGGCAGTGCCTATTATGCTAATTGCTTGTATTTATGATTTGCTTAAAATCATTGACCAATTAGTATTATCAGATTTTATTATGTTTGCTATTGGCTTTGTGACTGCATTTGTGGTAGCTTATGCCTCCATTGTTTGGTTTTTGAAATTCTTAAACAAATCGTCTTTAGCAGGCTTTGCGTATTATCGCTTTGTAGTTGCTTTTGTGGCATTTGTGTATTTCTTTATATTCTAAAATATGTAGTAGCTTATTATTTGCCTCGGCTCATTTGTGAGTCGAGGTATTTTTTATTAAATTTATTGGTAGTGTAGGTTTTAGTCTTCATGTGGAATCAAGTTTAGTTTGCTTGCGTAATAGTGTTTAGGTTGCGTGGAAGTGCCTTAGTAAAGAAATGGTTTAGTTTTTATGCAGCCTATATAAAATTAATAGGGGTGAAAGTAACGATAAAAATAATAGTAAGAGTATAAGGTATGTAGGGGAGATGAGCCGCAAACTAGTATTAAAGTATAAAAAGTATAAAGTAGAAGAATAATAGTAAACGTATAATAGTAAAAGTAGTGAAGGTTGGCGGATTTAGAGATTCGTTAGTAGGGACTATGGGGGTATATAGGAGTATTTTTCTGTATACTAATAAAAGGTATTAGTGGATTTTATTGTAAAAAGCCCTAAAAATCGGGCTCTATTTAAGGATGTTTAGAAATTTGCTAATTTTTGATAAAAATTTTGTAAACAATACTTTCTTAATTATTATGTCTATGCTATTATAATAAAGCACTAAGGCACAGAACTTAAATGTTCTGATAGTGTAAACAACTTGTAAATCTGAGCTAAAAAAACTGTTGACAAGTTGTTTGGGAATATGTATAATATTCCTTGTCGTGGTACGCTGGCGTAGCTCAATCGGTAGAGCAGCTGACTTGTAATCAGCAGGTTGTGGGTTCAATTCCTATCGCCAGCTCCATTTTTTTCGTGGAGGGATTCCCGAGCGGCCAAAGGGAGCAGACTGTAAATCTGCCGTCATCGACTTCGAAGG
>NZ_URAR01000004.1 GCF_900545795.1 uncultured Veillonella sp. | reverse complement strand
GTTAGAAGTTAGAAGTTAGAAGTTAGAAGTTAGAAGTTAGAAGTTAGAAGTTAGAATGAGGCATCCTATGAGCACTATATATTTAATCCGTCATGGAGAGAGCACTGCTAATGCAGGACTTAAAACTGGCGATACGGCATTAACTCCTTTGACAGAATTAGGTCATCAGCAAGCTGGTGAAGTTCCTAGCAAATTACCGAAGCGCATTGACCATATCATTGTGTCCTCGTATTTGCGTACGCAACAAACAGCAGAGCCGACGCGATTAGTTCATCCAGCGGCGCCAGTTTGGGAATGGGCGGAAGTACGAGAATTTACTTATTTAGATCCTAAGAAGGCCAATGGTACCACCTTGGAAGAGCGTAAGCCCATGGTTAATGCTTTTTGGGAGGCCATGAATCCAGAGTGGCAAGTGAGTCCTGAAGTTGAATCCTTTGGTCAGTTTATTGATCGCGTAAAATTAGTTCACTCCATGCTGCAGGAGCAGTTTAGTGGCCGTGAAAAGCATGTGGCGTTATTTACTCATGCGCTGTTTATGAAAGCTTTTTTCCAAGTGGTGGAGAAGCCAACTGCATCAAAGCTAGAGTTAATGAATACCTTCTTTGATTGTCCGCTTATTTATAATTGTGACATTTTTACATTTGACGTATAAGCTATTGAGACATTGAAAATTGAAGTATAAGCTATTGAGACATTGAAAATGTTAATTGGATTAAAAGTTAACCACAAATTAAAAGTCCCGGTTGAAGTATAGGTGATTGATACATTGAATATGTCGATTGAAATGTAAGAGATGGATACCTTGAGAATATTGAGAGGTGGCTAATTTGTAAGATTACCGTAAAATGGTACAAGCCAAGGTCTGAATGTGTTATAATTAGTTAGAAATTATATCATTAACAAGAATTGTGCCATTTTAAAATATGGTAGTAAGTAAAAACATTAGAGACAGTAGTAGCTGTGATCATATAAAGGAATTTAATAATCTATGAACGTTGTATTAAGTACATTAAACTCAAAATTTATACATTCGTCATTAGCCCTTAGGTATTTAAGGGCTTATGGGCGTACCCGCGGGCAGGCATATAATATAGTAGAATATACTATTAATATGCCTGTTTTAGATATTATTAGCGATATTACTGAACATGATGCCGATGTTATAGGCTTTGCTTGTTATATTTGGAATATTGATATGACACTTCATGTGGCACAGCTTTTGAAATCTATTAATCCTAAGTTGCGTATCGTCTTAGGAGGCCCTGAAGTGAGCTATACGGCGAGCGAGATATTAGAAGCACATCCGTATATAGATTTTATTGTGCAAGGTGAAGGGGAAGAAGTCTTTACTAATTTCATTGAGCGCATAGAGTGTGAAGAGTCGCCTTTTGAACCGGCCATAGAAGGTTTATTAGGGCGCTGCAGAGAGACTAATTCAATTAGAGGCTCTGAAGTCGTAGCTGAGGTGAAGGATTTAAGTGTTATTCCCTTCCCTTATGAAGAAGCAGATATGGATGATTTGGAGCATAAAATTATGTACTATGAATCGTCTCGCGGCTGTCCATTCTCTTGTCAATATTGTTTATCTGGTAATGCCAATACAGTTCGCTTCTTTCCCTTAGAGCGTACATTACAGGAATTGCAATGGTTTATCGACCATAACGTGAAGCAGATAAAATTTGTTGATCGTACGTTTAACTGTGCAGCACACCACCATTTGCCAATTATGGAGTGGATTGTTGAGGCCGATACAACTACGAATTTTCATTTGGAAATGGAGCCAGTTCTCATGGGGCCTAAGGAAGTAGATATTTTATGTCATTCTCCTAAAGGGCGCATTCAAATTGAGGTGGGCGTACAGAGTACAAATCCAGACACATTAAAAGCGATTAAGAGGTATAATAATTGGCCTCATATTTGTGAAGTTATTGAGCCAGTTATAAAAGCAGGGCGTACCCACGTGCATATGGACCTTATTGTAGGCTTGCCTCACGAGCCGTACGAGCGCTTTGCACAATCCTTTAATGATGTGTTTGCCTTACAGCCTCATGCGTTGCAACTAGGCTTTTTAAAATTATTACAAGGCTCAGGTTTAGAACGGAGCCAAGATTATGAGTATATATATGATAAAAAAGCGCCTTATGAAGTCCTAGCTAGCCATGTACTTCCTTATGAAGAAGTGCGCTTTTTAAAGCATTTGGAAGATGTGTTTGAGCGTTTCTATAATAGTGAGCGCTTGCGCACTGTATTTGGCTATATTGGTCGTCGCTTAATTGAAGAAAAACACAGTGCCTTCCATTATTTTGAGTCTATGACAAAGGCATGGCTCAGTCAAAAGCTTCATCAAAGAAAGTTAAATGATAAAGATCAGATGGCCTTTTTATATGAATTCTTTGGCAGGCAAGGAGATGTAACGAGTCAGGAGCTATTACAATATGACTGTTTAGTTAGTTATGGCGGCAAGGTGCGCGGTGACGAATTAGGTTTGCCTAAGCAGACTAAGGAATTACTCCAACAAGGTGAAGCTTTCTGGCGCGATGAAGCTCTCGTGTCAGCTTATATTCCGCATTATCGCTTTGTGGAATGGCGCCGCATTCGCCAAGACTATTGTGAACATACAGTACATTTACATACAGCTCACATCTTAGGCGCCCTTACAGAGCGTGAAGTAGCTGATTTTAAAGCGAAGGGTGTAGACACGGTGACATTGATCATTGATGTAAAAGAGCGTCAAGCACCGTTTATGAGACCTGAATTAGGAGGAATGTAATTTTTATGAGTGATACGACGAAACCAAAAAGGTATCGAGTGTACTCGAAGTTTTTAAAAGAAACCTATGGTGAAAAAGTATATAAATTACCAGTAGCGCTGCCTCTAACTTGTCCAAACAGAGATGGTTCGGCTGGTGTAGGGGGCTGTGTGTTTTGCGGTGAAATTGGGGCCGGCTATGAGAACTTGCCAGCCTCAATGACTGTACAAGAGCAGTTACAGGCGAATATTGCTCATATTGCCCCCAAATACAAGGCTTATAAATATATACCTTACTATCAAAACTTTAGCAATACGTACTTGCCTCTAGACCGTTTTAAAGAGTATATGGAAGCTGGTTGCATTGATACAACGGTGGGCCTTGCCATTGCTACACGGCCAGATTGCATTAATGATGCGTATTTAGAAGTCTTGCAAGACATTAAAGAAAGATATAAAGTAGATATTTATTTAGAATATGGTTTGCAAAGTGTAAATTATCATACTTTGGAGAAAATCAATCGCGGTCATGGCTTAGCGGAGTTCATTGATGCTATATTGCGTACTAAGCGCTATGGTATCAGCACCTGTGCACATATGATTTTAAATTTGCCATGGGATACTATGGATGACACTATTGAAGGAGCACGTATTTTGTCCGCTCTTGGAGTAGACCAAGTGAAGTTGCATGCCTTGTATATTGTAAAAAATACCCTCATGGCTAAATGGTATGAAGCCGGTGATTTTACCTTAATTTCTGCTGATGAATACATTGACCGAGTCATAGCCTTTTTAAGGCATTTAGATCCTAATATAGTCTTGCAACGCTTAGTAGGCCGTGCGCCAGAAACTAATACCTTGTTTACGAATTGGTCTATGGGGTGGTGGCGTATTCAAGAAGAAATTGATCGCCGTATGGAAGAGCAGGATGTGCGCCAAGGTGATTTATATAATTATTTAAATGGATCGGCAGTGCGCAAGTTTTTCTAACATCTATTTACCATGTATTTTTAGTTACATATAAAGAGAATGAGTTAATTTAAAAAGGAGAGTTGAAGGAGAATTTATGAGTGAACGCACATTTACATTCCCACGCTATGAAATGGCAGGTCCCATTTTAGGCGTACAAGAGCGTCATTTACAAATTATTATTGAAGAATTACCTTGTCATGTAGTAAGTCGTGGCGATACTTTGCAAATTTCTGGTGATGATGAAGTAGTCAATCAGTTTTGGCGAGTTATGGAAGAATTAGTGTTCTTATATAAAGAAAGCCGTTCCATCACCGAGCAGCAGGTACGCATTGCCGTAAAAATGGTGAAAAATAAAAAAGCAGATTTATTGCACACTATGTTTGAAGATGCTATTAATATTACTGTAAAAGGTAAAATGATTACGCCTAAAACAGAGGGACAAAAGCGTTATGTAGATGCTATTCGCCATAATACCATTACCTTTGGCATCGGCCCAGCCGGTACAGGGAAAACCTTCTTGGCTGTAGCCTTAGCGGCATTTTACTTGAAGAACCGCGATGTGGAGCGCATTATTTTAACTCGTCCTGCTGTAGAAGCGGGGGAAAAGCTAGGCTACTTACCGGGCGATTTAAAGGAAAAAGTAGACCCATATTTACGTCCTTTATACGATGCTCTTAATGATATGTTTGGTTTAGAGCAAGTAGAGCGCTTTATGATGCGGGGCATTATTGAAATTGCACCGCTTGCCTATATGCGTGGTCGTACACTAGAGAATGCGTTTGTCATTTTAGACGAAGCGCAAAATACAACGCCTGAGCAAATGAAAATGTTCTTAACTCGTCTAGGTAATCAGTCTAAAATGGTTATCAATGGCGATAAGACGCAGATTGACTTACCTAATCGCGTAACATCTGGTTTGATGGAAGCTGAAAAGGTGTTGGCTCGTGTGCCAGGCATTGAGATGGTGCGATTTACTGATGAAGATGTAGTACGCCATGACTTAGTAAGTAAAATTATTCGCGCCTATGAGTCCTATCAAGCGCGATTAGACATGCAAGATGAAAAGAAACAAAAGCGTTTAGCTGAAAAAGCAGAACGCCTTAAAAAAGCGGAAGAAGAAAAAACGACTGAAGACAGTCTCTAGGAGATAGGTAGTATTTAACGAATGCTTTAGAAGGGGCATAGTATAATGGAAGTTACGATTAGTTATATAGAAGGCATGGAGCCTAATAAAGATAATGAAGAAATTATCAATACAGTCTGTGCAGAAGTGAGCCGTGTATATGGCTTAAGCGAAGAGGAAGAGCTCAGTGTGTTACTCTGTAATAATGAGTATATTCACAAGCTCAATAAGGAATATCGTCAAATTGACCGACCTACTGATGTATTATCCTTTGCCTTAAATGAGGGCGAAGATAATGGCGAGGTTGAGTCTCATTTACTAGGGGATTTAATTATTTCCTTGGAGCGAACTGCTGAGCAGGCACAGGAGTATGGTCATCCATTTGAACGGGAGTTAGCCTATTTGACTGTACATGGCTGCTTGCATATATTAGGCTATGATCATATGACTGATGAAGATAAAAAAGAAATGCGTACAGAAGAAGAATTTGTACTAGGAAATTTAGGTTATGTGCGGGAGGATGCACCATATAATGAATAAAGATGCTCATTTTAAATCTGGTTTTGTAGCCGTTGTAGGCCGTCCTAATGTGGGTAAATCTACATTAATTAATGCTCTGATTGGGGATAAAATTGTAATTGTCTCCGACAAGGCGCAAACTACGCGCAATCGCATTGTGTGCGTGTATATGGATGAGAAAAAACAAATCGTATTTATGGATACGCCAGGTATTCACAAGCCAAAGCATAAGCTTGGAGAGTTTATGGTTAAAGCGGCGGTTGATTCTTTAAAAGAAGTAGAAGCAGTTTTATTCTTGGTGGCCGGCAATGAAAAGCGTGGCCCAGGGGATAATTTTATTATTGAACAATTAAAAAATGTAGATGTACCTGTATTTTTAGTTATTAATAAGATCGATACATTAACTAAAGAGCAAGTACTAGAAACGATTGTAGAATATAAGAATTTATATCCGTTTGAAGGGATTATTCCGATTTCAGCGCGTGAAAAAGACAATATTCAAGAGGTTCTGCATGTGCTAGAAGATGTGTTGCCAGAAGGTCCTCAATACTTCCCAGAAGATATGATTACGGACCAACCTGAGCGACTTATTATTGCCGATATTGTGCGCGAGAAAATTTTGCTTAAAACGAGAGAAGAGATTCCTCATGCCATTGCCGTTGACGTAGATGAAATGAAACAACGTGATGATGGCACTACTTATATTCGTGCTACTATCTATTGCGAGCGAGACTCACAAAAGGGTATAATAATCGGTAAAAAAGGAAGTATGCTTCGCGAACTAGGTGCTGAAGCGCGCACAGATATTGAGCGCTTATTGGCTACAAAAGTGTATTTGGATTTATGGGTTAAAGTTAAAAAAGACTGGCGCAATAAATCTGGCATGCTGTCTGAATTTGGTTATGAATAGAAAGGACTGATTCCTATCGATACGCCGCTGGAGGCTGGGTTTATATTAGGTGGCTTAGCCATTTTATGTATATTGCTCATTAATGTATTAGTGTTGGCAAAATTTTCCTTTGCTCGTTTAAGTGAAGAACATTTAGATGATGTAGAGGACTTAAGTGAAGATGCAAAAAATTTCTTGAGAACTTTATATCAAAAGCCAGAACGCTTTATTAATACATCTCAATTTTTAATTTTATTTTTTATCGTCCTCTTATCCAGTGTAGGCACGGCTTTAATCAGCCCTTATATTGGGTATTGGGAGCGTGCTTTAGGTCTTCATCACGAAGTGCTGGCCCTTGTATTTGATGTCATCGTGATTGCCATTATCGCTTTAGTGATTTTAGTGCTAGGGGAAATTATGCCAAAGGCCTTAGGACTATCTTTTCCACTGCGTTATGTGCGCTGGTCCGCTAAAGTGGTGTGTATTTTGGGCTATATGGGGGCTCCCTTTATTTGGATTGCCCAACAGGCTAGTTCCCTCTTACTTCGTTGGGTCGGTGCTCCTTATAAAAATGAACTAGACTTGGTTCACACAGAAGAAGAAATCCGCATGATGGTAAATCGCAGTCATTTAGAAGGGCAATTAGACCATGTGGAAGGGGAATTAATTGACAATGTATTTGACTTCGTAGAGCGCATGGCCAAAGAAGTTATGATTCCTCGTCAAGATGTAGATTGTATCTATGTGGAAGATAGCTTTGAAGAGACTATGAAGAGCATTGCTGAGACCAGTCACACACGGTACCCACTTTGTGTAGAAGATAAGGACCATGTGATTGGCTTAGTTCATATTAAGGATTTAATGGAGCAAAAAGAAAAGGCTGAAAAAGATATGCGTCTTATTCGCCGCGATATTTTGACAATTCCTGAAGTGATGAAATTGTCTGTGCTCCTTCAATATATGAGGACGCGTCGTATTTATCAGGCTGTTGTAGTGGATGAATATGGTGGTATGGTAGGCTTAGTTTGCCTAGAAGATATTATTGAAGAATTAGTGGGCGATATCAAGGATGAGCATGAAAATGATACCCCTGCTATTGTGGCCAATACAGATGGTTCTTTTGAATTTGATGGTAAAGTATTAGTGGATGAAGTGAAATATGCAATGCATGTTGATTTCGATGATCCAGAAGAAGATACTATTGGTGGCTTTATCTTTGGTCTATTAGAGCGTACGCCTGTAGTAGGCGATGCTGTGGAAGTAGCTGGTTATACCTTTACAGTTACTGAAATGCAAGGCTATCGTATTGCACGATTAAATGCCGTGCCTATTGAAGTGCCTGAGGAAGAGGAAAGCGAAGACGAATAATTATGGCCCTAGGTATAAATTGCGAGGCCATTGTATTATGGCGAAGAAAGCATAAATTGTATTCTGTCATTACTTTTTTGACTCGTCAAAAGGGGATTATACGCTGTTCTGTACCGCATAAACGACTTCAAGGCATGCGCAGCACAGGGTATTTGCAGCCCTTTAGTGCGGTGGTCATAACAATTGTGCAGGATGGAGAATATTTTAATTTACAGCAAATCGATGGTAGATATTTGATTCGTTCCATTGAAACTGATTTAAATAGCATTTGCTATGCAGCCTTTGCAGGAGAGCTCATTAGTCGCTTATTTCCTTTAGAAGAAGTAGATCATTCCTTATTTAATTTGGTGTATCGCTTCTCTCAATTAGCCAGGACTAAGCCTGTGCCTTTAGCTGTTATCTTGCTCGGATGGCAGCTCTTAAGTAAAGCTGGTTTTGTACCAGCTGCTTCAGATTATGCTAAGGCGAATGGCTTAGCGCGATTCTTAAGTGAATTTACGGGAAGTACAGGACTTACTTTTTCTAAGGAGGCGCAGCGCGCCTTAGGGGACATTCTTTTCTATAATTGGTCCGCTGAGCACAGTATTGAACTGACTCGCCCTTTGTGGCTAGAGTTAGAGCGTAATTTATTTGCCTATGCGACGATGCAATTAGGGGAAGAACTTAGCTCCTTGACTTTTCTACATACTATGAAGGCGAAAGCGCTATAAAGACATACATCTATTATGGGTTGACAATATAAGTGGGACTTGGTATTGTAACAGAGGTTAGAGTCCTAATATGAATAAAGTTTTAGGAGGAACGGACATGACATTTCAAGAGATTATTTTAAATCTGCAAAAATTCTGGGCAGAACAAGGTTGTATCTTACAACAACCATATGATATGGAAAAAGGGGCAGGTACGATGAATCCTGCTACATTCTTGCGCGCTATTGGGCCTGAACCATGGTCTGTGTGCTATGTAGAACCATCCCGTCGTCCTGATGATGGACGTTACGGGGATAATCCAAATCGTTTATACCAACATCATCAATTCCAAGTAATTATTAAGCCGTCTCCTGACAATATTCAAGAATTATATTTAAAAAGTTTAGAAACCTTAGGTATTCACAGCGAAGACCATGATATTCGTTTTGTAGAAGATAACTGGGAATCTCCAACTCTTGGCGCTTGGGGCCTTGGTTGGGAAGTGTGGCTCGATGGTATGGAAATCACTCAGTTTACATATTTCCAACAAGTAGGCAGCATTGATGTGAAGCCTGTGTCTGTAGAGATCACATATGGTCTTGAACGCCTTGCTATGTATATTCAAGGTGTAGAGAATGTATATGATTTAAAATGGAATGAAAATGTTACTTATGGTGACATTTGGCATTTAAATGAAGTGGAACAATCTGCTTATAGCTTTGAATTAGCTGATACAGATATGCTCTTTAAATTATTTGATATGTATGAAGCAGAAGCTAAGCGCATTTGTGAAGAAGGCTATATTCTTCCAGCCTACGATTATGTATTAAAATGTTCTCATACTTTCAACTTACTTGACTCACGTAGTGCTATTAGTATTAGTGAACGTACTGCCTTCATCGGCCGTGTTCGCGCCTTAGCACGTATTTGTGCTCAAGCCTATTTAGATAAACGGGAAGCCTTAGGATTCCCATTATTGAAAGGAGATAAATAACATGGCCAAAGATCTTTTATTTGAAATCGGGGCGGAAGAGATTCCTGCGGGAGCCATGCCTGGTATTTTATCTCAATTAAAGTCCTTAACTGAAACTAAATTAAATGAACATCATTTAGGATATGCATCGATTCGCACTCTTGGTACACCACGTCGTATTACTTTATTAATCGATGGTGTGAACGATACATCCGATACACTTAATGAACGTCATAAAGGCCCTTCTGCATCCATCGCCTTTGATGGAGACGGGAACCCAACTAAAGCAGCGCAAGGCTTTGCCCGTGGCAAAGGAATTGATGTAGCTGATTTAGTAGTAGAAGATGGCTATATTTATGCTAATACGACAACTGAAGGGGTAGATGCGGCAGAGATTTTTACTAAAATTTTGCCAGAGCTCATTCATGACTTAAGCTTCCCTAAGTCCATGCACTGGGGAGATTTAGATGATAAATTTATCCGTCCCATTCGCTGGATTCTCGCCTTACTTGATACAGAGTTGATTCCAGTTGAATTTGCCGGTGTTCGTTCATCTACATTTAGCCGCGGTCATCGCTTCTTAGGTAAACGCGGTGTACTCGTACAGCATCCAGTAGATTATTTACAAGCCTTAGAAGAAAACTTTGTCATTGTTGACCCAGAAAAACGCCGTAAAATGATTGTAGAACAATTAGAAGCTATTGCAGCGGAGAAAAAGGCGTCCATCGTATGGGACGAAGATTTATTGGATGAAGTAGTTTACTTAGTAGAATACCCAACAGCTCTTTGTGGTACGTTTGATACGTCCTATTTAGACCTTCCTGATGCAGCCGTTATTACACCAATGAAGGATCATCAACGCTATTTCCCACTTACTGATTCAGAAGGTAAGTTATTGCCTATGTTCTTAACTGTTCGCAATGGCGATGCTAAGAGCATTGATGTAGTAGCTGCTGGGAATGAGCGAGTGCTTCGCGCTCGTCTTGATGATGCGAAATTCTTCTTCAATGAAGACCGCAAGAAATCCTTGGCAGAACGCACAGATGGTTTGACTAAAATTGTATTCCAAGAAGGTTTGGGCAATTTAGCTAATAAAACTGATCGCTTATTAGAACTTGGTACTATGCTTGGCGATATGTGTGGCTTAGAAGAAGATGCTATGGCTGAACTAGAACGTGCTACAGTACTGGCAAAAACCGACTTAACTACTGGCATGGTGACTGAATTTACTGAACTTCAAGGGGTTATTGGTAAAGAATATGCCTTGCTCGATGGAGAATCTACGGAAGTAGCCGAAGCGATTTTTGAACAGTACTTACCTCGCTTTGCTGGCGATATGTTACCTGCTACACCAGCTGGTAAAATCTTGAGTATCATCGATAAAATCGACAATATTGTAGCTACTTTTAGCCGTGGCTTAATTCCAACAGGTTCTCAAGATCCATATGCACTTCGCCGTCAAACAATTGGCGTGTTAAATATTTTAAGTCAAAGTGGTTATGATGTTAATCTAGAGCCAATTTGGCGCGCTGACTTGTCCTTACTAGGGGTTGACGAAGCTAAACATGATGAAATTGTAGCTCAATTAGCTCATTTCTTTGTACTTCGCTTAAAGAATATTTACTTAGATCACGAAGTACCACATGCAGTAATTGACCTCGTATTATCTAAGGATTCTACTACAGTGGCAGCTGCTGATGGTCTTGTAAAAGCGTTGATGGCTCATCGCATTGATGAAAATGTGGAGCTTGTACAAGCCTATACTCGCATGTATAATCTTGTAAAAGACATCGCTTATGAAGCAGTAGATGCTAAATTTTTTGAAGCTAAAGAGGAACAGGCTTTATTTGATGTGGCAGTAAAAGCGTATGAAGAATCTAAAGCTGCTTATGAAGCGGCTGATTTTGGTAAAGTTGTAGCCTTGCCTGAAACATTAGTGCCAGCTATTAACGACTTCTTTGAAGCTGTTATGGTTATGGCCGATGATGCAGCAGTAAAAGCTAATCGCTTACAATTAGTACGTCTTGCATATGAAGTTATGTACGCTATTGGTGAAGTGAGCGCTTTAAAATAAACGTAAGATGCTTCAAAAGTTTTAAAATTTTTCGAAATAATTTGAAAAAGAATCAAAAACTCTTGATAAGGACTAAAAAAGCCCTTGTCAAGAGTTTGTTCTATATGTTATGATTATTCTGTTAATTTGAGATAGTCCGCTGCCTATGAAGTATGGGTAAGAATGTCTACAATAAGGAGGAAATAAAAGTGAACATTATTAACGTAATTGAGCAAGAACAACTTCGTGCAGACATTCCTGCATTCCGCGCTGGTGACACCGTACGTGTACACGTAAAGGTAGTGGAAGGTTCCCGTGAACGTATCCAGGTTTTCGAAGGCCTAGTAATCAACCGTCAAGGTGGTAGCGTTCGTGAATCTTTCACTGTTCGTCGTATCGCTTCTGGCGTAGGCGTAGAACGTACTTTCCCAGTACATAGCCCACGTTTAGCTAAAATCGAAGTTATGCGTCGTGGTGTTGTTCGTCGTGCTAAATTGTACTACTTACGTAATCTCACTGGTAAAGCTGCGCGTATTCGCGAAAAACGCTAATCTTTCCAATAAAGGGCTGCCTATGGCAGTCCTTTATTTTTTTACCATATAGACATGGGATGTAATAGGTAGACTCGGTATAAACTATTTAATTACATTGAGACTGAATCTATTGTTTAATTCTAAAGGGATTAAACTTAGACCTATAATCTCAGGCCTATAAGTCCTTAATTGACTCTTTATAGATGCTCCATTGAGGTGAATGAGACGCCTTAATAGGGTGACTTCTAAGCTGTTTTTCAGTGCTAAAGTTAATATATTTTAATAATTTTCTCTTTTTATGGAATAAAATAAAGCTTGCCAATGGTAATAAAATGTTAGAACTATCTATTTTATTGTATAATAGATTTGAATATAGTTAGAGTAAAGTTGAATGAATTTAGAGGAGGCGATATAGATGGCAGATATGAAACAAGACATATTTCCTGTAGTTCATTGGTTCCCAGGCCACATGGCTAAGGCGATAAAGATGATCAAGGAATATGTTAAAAAAGTTGATGTAGTAATTGAGCTATTGGATGCGCGTATTCCACGCAGTAGTGCCAATCCTGTAATTAGCGAAGTAGTTGGTCAAAAGCCTCATATTGTAGTATTAAATAAGGCCGATTTGGCAGATAGAAAAGCGACAAAAGAGTGGACAGAGTATTTCTCAAGTCAAGGTGTAACGGTACTAGCCATAGATTCTAAATCTGGCAAGGGGAATAAGCAATTAGTAAAAGCAGTGGAACAATTAGCTCGTCCCATTATAGATAAATGGATAAAAAAGGGCATTCGCTCTCGTTCTGTGCGCACGATTATTTTAGGTATTCCCAATGTAGGCAAGTCAACCCTCATTAACAAACTTGCTGGTGCAGCTGCTACGAGAACGGCCGATAAGCCAGGTCATACACGTGGTCAACAATGGGTAAAAATCGGCAAGAATTTAGAATTACTTGATACGCCAGGCGTACTATGGCCTAAGCTAGAAGACCAACGGGCTGCCGCTAGATTGGCGATGACAGGTGCTATTTCAGATGATGTATATGATTTAGAATCTGTTATGAAGCAATTACTTCGCCAGATTAAAGAAGCAGATCCTCAGATTTTGCAAACGCGCTATAAACTATCAGAAGAAGAGTTGGCATCAACCGATACTCTATTAGAATCTATCGGAAGACGTCGAGGTTGTTTAGTTAGTGGTGGCGTTGTAGATTTTGAAAAAGCTAGACGCATTGTACTCACTGATTACCGCAATGCTAAACTAGGCTTTCTTACTTTAGATGGTGTAGATGAAGAGCCTCTTTTAACTGAAGGCGATGAGGCTAGGGAAGTAGAACAGGCTGTTTTAGAAAAAGGCACTACTGAGGAGTAAGAATGACACATGAAGAATTTCATAAACTAAAAGTAGCGCAAATAAAAGAGCTATTAGATGGACCTATTGCTTTTGACTATTTAATGTGGGCTCAAGAAGATAGCCGCTCTTCTGTGAGAAAGTTGGCACAGGCCTATATTTTGCGACAGAAAAAGCAATTATTAGAAAAGCAGCGTTTAGATAGTTTATATATGTACGAAGAGAGCTTCTATGAAGAAGGTATCTATCATGTGGCGGGGGTCGATGAAGTAGGCCGTGGCCCTATAGCGGGTCCTGTTACTGTAGCAGCAGTTATCTTACCTCCTAATTTATTTTTAGCTGGATTAAATGATTCAAAGAAATTGTCACCTCATAAGCGTGAGGCTTTATACGAGGAGATTATGGAAAAAGCATTGGCTGTGAGCTGTATTTCATATAGCCCAGAGCGCATTGATGAGTTAAATATTTATGAGGCGACCCGCGAGGCTATGTATGAAGCCATCAATAGCTTAGAAATCGAGGCTGAAGCCATTTTAGCAGATGCTATGCCTTTGCCTAATGCTACAGTGCCAGTAGAATCACTCGTAAAAGGGGACTCCAAGAGTGCATCTATTGCAGCGGCATCTATTATAGCGAAGGTAACGCGCGATCGATATATGGAGTCTTTAGAAGAAGAATATCCAGGTTATGGATTTGCTGTTCATAAAGGTTATTATACGGAGCTTCATCGTGAGGCCTTGGAAAATCAAGGTGTAACGCCCTTACATCGAAGATCCTTTGAACCAATTCGAACTATGACAGGTTTCGTGCCAAAGAAGAAACAGAAATAAAATTTAGTCTCACAAAGTAAATGTAAAAATTAAAGCAAACTAAAAGTTTATAATGCTAACGTTTACAAAAGTAAAAAGTTACTAAAGTTAGTAATTGCTACAATTAAATATAATGTAAGCAGCAAATTGAAACACTGCAAGAGAGACTCTCTTGCAGTGTTTTTTATTGCGGATTTTTCCTCACTATAAGAGTTTTTGCTGTAAGTTAGTTTTTCTTGAAATTTTTTATTGTACATTGGCTTATTAGCTAGGAGAGCTAACTATGAGCGCGATAATATTTTTGCAGTTTATCCGTTCTGAAGAAAACCTTTAAGCTACCATTGTGAAGAAATCTTTTAAGCTAGTAATTACTTGATGAATTTATAAGGGCAAAATAGAAGCTTTGTGTTGTAAAAATATTCTAAATTATAAATTTTTATTCTCGTTTAAACATATATAAATTAGCGTCCATTGTGAATTTAAATTGTCAAGTAGACTATTAAATAAAACGTAAATATGAGGCTATTTTAGTATATTAGGTAGAGTTTACAATTTGTTTTATTGCTGTTACTTTAGTAGTAATGAAGAGGTGGTTTATGGAAATAAATATACAAACAATGAATCACATAGAGCTTGGCAGATATGGTGAAGAGCTTAGCCGAGAGTATTTGATAAAGGCGGGTTATTCTATTTGGTGCACCAATATTCGTACACCTTTAGGGGAATTAGATATAGTGGCCTTTAAAGATGGGGTATTAGCTATTATTGAAGTAAAAACAAGGCGTACTAAATCTTATGGTTTACCTTGTGAAGCTGTATCTTGGCAAAAGCAGAAACATATTAAGGGGGCCTTGCAGTGGTATTTGCAAGAGGAAACACGGGCATATGAGACTATGCGCTTTGATGTTATTGAAGTGTATGTAAAAGCAAAGGGGATAAGTGTACGGCATCTCAAAGGCTGTTTTTAGGAGGATATATATGTATGCAAAAACATATGGCATGGTCATTGTTGGTTTAGAAGGGATTGCAGTGCAAGTCGAAGTAGATATTGCCAGAGGTTTGCCATGCTTTGAAATTGTAGGACTTCCTACGGCTGCTGTACGAGAGGCTAAGGAACGAGTTCGGGCAGCCATACGAAATGGAGGCTATGAATTTCCCTTACAGCGAATCGTAGTTAATTTAGCACCAGCTGATGTAAAAAAAGATGGGTCAGGTTTAGATCTAGCGATTGCCATGGGAATTATATTGGCGTCAGGTCAATTGGGTAGGGAGGCTGATAAAATTCAATATATAGCAGAAAAAACAGTGTTTATCGGTGAACTATCTTTGGAGGGAAAAATTAAACCTGTCCGCGGTGGTCTAGCTATGGCGCTAAAGGCACGGACTATGAATATGGATGTCATAGCGACAGCCAAAGAATTAGGCGAAGAAATGGCCTGTGGCTTCGATAAAAAAGTTATGATTAGTGATCAGCTATCTTCTTTAGTATCTATGGTGAGTGGCACGTCATCACCGGTATATGCGGAGAAAGGGCGTGTTCACTGCGAAGAGTTTGTGGAAAGAAGCGATGACTTTTCAGCTGTTCAAGGGCAAAGTATGGCTAAAAAAGCCCTTGAAATAGCAGCTGCAGGTGGGCATCATGTGCTGCTCAATGGCTCGCCAGGGGCAGGAAAAACTATGTTAGCTCGTTGTATGCCTAGTATACTGCCACCATTAACAGAAGAGGAGCAATTAGCTATTAGTCAAATTTACAGTGTAGCTGGTTTATTGCCTCAGTCAGGTCTAATGAGACAGCGCCCCTTTCGCAATCCTCATCACACCATTACTTTAGCAGGCATGACCGGTGGCGGTAGTATTCCTAAACCGGGTGAATTAACCCTGAGTCATGGGGGCGTGCTCTTTTTAGACGAAGCTCCTGAATTTACAAGACCAGTCCTAGAAGTGTTGCGCCAGCCTTTAGAGGAAGGATGTATTCACATTGGTCGTGCTAAGGGGAATTACACTTATCCATGTCGCTTCATTTTGCTAATGGCTATGAACCCTTGCCCCTGTGGGTGGCACGAAGGCGGTGAAGGGCATATTTGTACCTGTACCCCCTGGCAAGTGGAGTCCTATACGAAGCGATTATCAGGGCCATTGATGGATAGACTCGATATGATGATTCATGTGACGAGACCTTCCTATGATGAATTGATGGCTTCTAGTGAAGGGGAGTCTTCAAAAGTGATTAGAGAGCGCGTAATACAGGCCAGAGAAAGGCAGGAGACTCGCTTTAAGCGTTTAGGTTATGAGCAGTGTAAGGTAAATAGCGATTTAAGTCATAAACAATTGATAGAGTCCTGTGGATTAACATTGGAAGGTGAGAGATTGCTAGAACATGCGTTTAAAACATTACATATTAGTATTCGCAGTTATGACCGCATATTGCGTGTAGGACGAACAATTAGTGATTTAAAAGGACGTGAAGAGGTAGATGCAGCAGAGTTAGCGGAGGCTTTAACTTATAGGACGTAATATAAAAGATAGATGTTAGGGAGGATAAATGATGGCACATGTAAGTGAGGAATTGGTGTATTGGGCAGGTCTTGGCAGTTTACCGGGTGTTGGTTCAGTAACGTTTCGGCAACTAATTAATACCTTTGGTTCACCTAAAGTGGCGTGGACAGAACTTTGTCATAAGAATATTAGTTGGCAGGAGATTCCCATTACTAAACGCAGCCAAGCCACTGTAAAGCGAGGCATAGAGTCTATAAGTTTAGATAAAATTGAAGCCCAATTACAGCGTTGGAACATAGGTGTCATTCCCTATACAAGTCCTTTGTATCCAGCTCAATTAAGTGAAATTTTTAATCCTCCTGCTGTGTTATTTTATAGAGGCAATGCAGAACTACTTCATAGACCGGCTATGGTGGGCATGGTAGGGGCAAGAGATTGCTCTCATTATGGGCGCAATGTAGCCAATCTATTAGGCGCTCAGTTAGCGCGCAGTGGCGTTGTTGTAGTCAGTGGTGGCGCCAGGGGGATTGATTCCTATGCCCATGAAGGGGCTTTAGTAGGCAAAGGTGAAACGATTGCTGTTATGGGCTGTGGATTAGAGCAGGCATATCCTAAGAGTAATGCCCTTTTATTTAAACGCATTGAAGCATCTGGCGGTTTATTAGTATCTGAATATGGACCGGGCTTAGAACCTAAGGGATATCATTTTCCGTTGCGCAACCGCATCATCACAGGTTTAGTTAAGGCTGTTATAGTAGTAGAAGCAAAGGCTAAAAGTGGTGCCCTTATTACCGCAGACACAGCTATTAACGAAGGGAGAGAGGTTTTGGCGGTGCCAGGGGATATTTTAAGTGAAAATTTTGCTGGTAATCACTGGTTAATATCTGAAGGTGCTTCGCTAGTGACAAAAGTAGAAGATGTATTTTCGCATTGTGGTTGGACCTATTCTCCTAAGCGCTCAAAGGGAGAAGATAAAAAAGATAGTAGCCATATTGGCAGTGGTGTGATAAGCTTTAATGTGGAAGAGCATACGATTTTGAAGGCTTTGCATTATGAGAAGGAAACATCTTTAGAGGCATTGGCTTTGAAGACGAATCTTCCAGAGGGAGCGCTTCATTTGGGGTTATTAAATTTAGAAATGAAGCAATGTATAGCACGAACTCCAACTAAGGGGTATATTATCTTAGAACTTGGGAGGAATCAGTTTGGCAATTAAACGATCCATTGTTATTGGAGAGAAAGATAAAACAAATACAAAAAAAGAAGAGCGCCGTGTAGAGGGAAAGGTAGCTGTAGCTAGCAAATCTGGTACTAAGCCAGTTATGCAAGTTGTAGGGGAGTCTTTAAATACGACACCGCGGTCATATAATCCAGATGGAAAAACATTAGTTATTGTGGAGTCACCAGCTAAATCCAAGACTATTGAAAAATTCCTAGGCCCTGATTATGTAGTTAAAGCGAGTATGGGGCATTTACGAGATTTGCCAAAAAGCCAATTAGGCATCGATGTGGAGCATGGTTTTATTCCTAAGTACTCTAATTTGGCAACGCGCAAGAAATTAATCCAAGAATTGCAAGATGAGGCAGATAAATCTAAAGCCATCTTGCTCGCAACTGACCCGGACCGCGAAGGGGAAGCCATTTCTTGGCATTTGGCCTATATTTTGAATGTAGATGGAGGATCTAAGTGCCGCATCACGTTCAATGAGATTACTAAACATGCTGTAGCAGAGGCTATTAATAGCCCTCGAACGATTGATAAAGATATGGTAGATGCGCAACAAGCGCGGCGTATGCTAGACCGCTTGGTGGGCTATAAATTAAGTCCTTTACTTTGGAAAAAAGTATGCAAAGGATTAAGTGCTGGTCGTGTGCAATCTGTAGCGGTGCGCCTTATTTGCGAGCGAGAACGTGAAATTGAAGCCTTTGTACCAGAGGAGTATTGGACAATTTCCGGTCAATATAAGACGGCTAATAAAGAAAGCTTTGTTGCGGAATTAACTCATAAGAATGACGAAAAGATTGCTATTTCCAATGAGGCTGAAGCAAAAGCTATTGAAGCGGAATTAGCAGGAGTTACGGCTGAGGTTACTAGCGTAGATACGCGCAAGCGCTCTCGCCGTGCACCAGCGCCATTTACGACGTCTACCTTACAACAAGAAGGGGTCCGTAAACTTGGTTTTGGGGCTAAGCGAACGATGATGATTGCCCAGCATTTATATGAAGGTCTTGAAATTGGTGGCTATGGTCATGTAGGTTTGATTACATACATGCGTACCGACTCTACGCGTATTGCTGCAGAAATGCAGAGTGCAGCTAAGGACTATATTATCCATCAATATGGACCTGAGTATTATCCTAAAAAAGCCAATGTGTTTGGCACTAAAGAAAGCAGTCAAGACGCGCATGAGGCCATCCGACCTACTTCTTTAGAACTGCCGCCTAAAATGGTAGCACAGTTTCTAAGTCGCGATGAATTAAAGCTATATACTTTAATTTGGAATCGCTTTATGGCAAGCCAAATGGCAGCGCAACAGTCTGAGATTGTAACGGCACAACTAAAAAGCGGCGATTATACCTTGCGCGCATCGGGGAGTAAAGTTATTTTCAAAGGCTTTACAGAAGTCTATGAAGACAATAAAAAGGACGATGAAGTGCGCCTCATTCCAAGTATGGAGCAAGGGGAACAGGTTACGAACGATACGATTGAGCCAGAACAGCATTTTACTCAACCGCCAGCTAGATACTCAGAAGCGAGTCTTATCAAGACTCTTGAAGAGCGTGGCATTGGTCGCCCTAGTACGTATGCGCCTATTATGGATACCATTATTTCCAGAAATTATGTGGAGCGCAATGATAAGCAATTCATCCCTACTGAATTGGGATTTGTAGTGGTAGACTTTTTGATTGCTCATTTTGAAAAAATCATCAATGTAGATTTTACAGCTCATTTAGAGGAAGACTTAGACCATATTGCCAATGGTAAAGAAAGCTATCAAGATGTGTTGGGGCAATTTTATACAGTTTTCTCCGAAGAGCTTGAAGAGGCTAATGAGGTAGAAAAAGTTAAAATAGCTGACACAGAAAGCGATGAGATTTGCGATCTTTGTGGTAGCCCAATGGTATACAAATTTGGCCGTTTTGGTCGATTCTTGGCATGCTCTAATTTCCCAGAGTGTAAGAATACAAAGCCGATTACGGTGAGCACAGGTGTGGCCTGTCCTAAATGTGGAGAAGGTACCATTGTGGAGCGAAAGTCAAAGCGCGGTCGAATTTTCTATGGCTGTGACCGCTATCCAGCTTGTGATTTTACGCTTTGGAATAAGCCGATTAATGAATTTTGCTCTACTTGCAGTAGTATTATGACTGAGAAGACATATAAAAATGGTACTACGAAGAAATTCTGCTCTAATGAAACTTGCCCTACACAGCCTAAGAAGCGGACTAGAAAGAAAAAAGAAGAGTCTAATGTAGAGGCATCAAGTGCTGAAAGTAATAATACAACAGTAGCAGAGACGAATGTATCTGAATCTAATGAAGTTGTAACAGCAGCTGATACGAAGGCAAAAAGCACTAAAAAGGCGACTAAAAAAGCAACTACTAAGAAGACAAGTAGCAAAAACGCAACAAGCAAGAAAGCAACAAAAAAGCAAGTAAATAGACGCGTGCAGAGTGAATAAAGCATACGTTAAATGAGAAATGAAAACATAATAGCAATAAAAAAATAAAAAGTAAATTAAGTACAGTAAGTATATTAAGTATATTAACTAAACCATTACAATTTAATATATACTGGCCATAATAGTGAAAGAATAGAAGGAATAGGTAAGTACATGTTAAGTCTAGCTACCTATGATAAACTGTTATGGCTCGTATATTTTCATACATATTAAAGGAGATAGAATTTGAGTATTACACCTATTACTATAATTGGCGCTGGCCTAGCAGGCTCTGAAGCAGCTTGGCAATTAGCTAAGCGCGGTATTCCTGTAAAGCTATATGAAATGCGCCCTGTTAAACAATCACCAGCACATCATACGGAGCAATTTGCTGAATTAGTATGTAGTAATTCGCTACGCGCTGGCAATATTGAAAATGCAGTGGGCTTACTAAAGGAAGAAATGCGTCGTTTAGATTCACTCATTATGCGCTGTGCTGATGCTACAGCAGTGCCAGCTGGTGGGGCCTTAGCAGTAGATCGTCATTTATTTAGTGCGATGGTAACCGATACCTTGATGAATCATCCTTTAGTGGAAGTCATTCGCGAAGAAGTGACTGAGATTCCCAAAGAAGGCATTGTAATTGTTGCGGCTGGCCCACTTATGTCTGATGCTTTATCAGAAGATGTTAAGAAATTAACTAGTACAGGTGATTTTTATTTCTATGATGCAGCAGCACCTATCGTAACGGCTGAATCCTTGAATTACGATAAAGTCTTTGCCGCCTCTCGCTATGATAAGGGGGATGCAGATTATTTAAATTGCCCTATGAGTGAAGAGGAATACAAAGCCTTTTGGGAGGCATTGACTACTGCTGAAGTAGTTAAGCCTAAAGAATTTGAAAAAGAAATGTATTTTGAAGGTTGCATGCCTGTAGAGATTATGGCGTCCCGTGGTATTGATACCTTGCGTTTTGGTCCTTTAAAGCCAGTGGGGCTTGTGGATAAGCGGACGGGCACTGAATCCTATGCAGTAGTTCAACTTCGTAAAGAAAATAAAGAGGCCACTATGTTTAATTTAGTGGGCTTCCAAACGCATTTAAAATGGGGCGAACAAAAGCGTGTATTCTCTATGATTCCAGGTTTGGAAAATGCAGAATTTGTTCGCTATGGTGTAATGCATCGCAATACATATATTAATTCGCCAACACTTTTAAATCATCGCTTCCAATTAAAAGCTGATGAGCGCCTTTATTTTGCTGGTCAAATGACAGGCGTTGAAGGGTATTTAGAATCAGCTGCATCAGGCCTTATGGCAGGGTTACAAGTATTCCAGCAGATGAGTGATAAAGAACCTATCCAATTCCCTAAAACTACGGCAATGGGCGGCTTAAGCCAGTATATCAGTGCTTATGAAGGCAGTGATTTCCAACCAATGAATATCAATTTTGGTATAATGGAACCATGGCCAACAAAAGTGCGTAAGAAAAAAGAGAAGAATGCGCTTATCGCTCAACGCTCTTTAGAAGATTTGGCTAAAGTTAAGGAGGATTATTCACTATGAAGACAGAATTTCATGCCACCACCATATGTGCCGTAAAGCGCGATGGTAAAATCGCCATTGCTGGCGACGGCCAGGTGACTATGGGGCAAAGTGTTGTAATGAAAAATACGGCGCAAAAAGTACGCCGTTTATATAATGGTAAGGTAATTTCTGGTTTTGCTGGTTCTGTGGCCGATGCATTCACTTTATTTGACAAATTTGAGGCAAAGTTAAATCAATATAATGGTCAATTAGTGCGCAGTGCAGTAGAACTTGCAAAAGAATGGCGGAGTGATAAAATGCTTCGCAATTTAGAAGCATTACTATTAGTTGCTGATGGACAGACAATTCTACTCGTATCTGGCAATGGCGAAGTCATTGAGCCTGATGATGGCATTTGTGCTATCGGGTCTGGTGGCAATTATGCCTTAGCAGCAGCTCGCGCTTTAGCTGCTAATACGGAACTATCAGCTCGTGAAGTGGCTGAAAAAGCATTGCATATTGCAGCTGATATTTGTGTATATACCAATCATAATGTTATTGTGGAGGAAATTTAATGGATACCAATAATTTTACGCCACGACAGATTGTGGCTGAATTAGATAAATATGTGGTAGGGCAAAAAGAGGCAAAAAAGATGATTGCCATTGCCCTTCGTAATCGTTGGCGAGCTAAACAATTACCTGATGATGTACGTGAAGAATATATTCCTAAAAATATTCTACTCATCGGTCCCACTGGGGTAGGTAAAACTGAATTGGCTCGTCGCATGGCAAAACTTGTGCGCGCTCCATTTGTAAAAGTAGAGGCTACTAAATTTACAGAAGTGGGCTATGTAGGTCGCGATGTAGATCAGATGATTCGCGATTTAGTAGAAAACGCAGTGCGCATGGTGAAAGAAGAGATGATGGAATCTCAAGAAGCTAAAGCTGAAGAACTAGCTAATCAGCGTTTATTGCAAATCCTATGGCCTAAAAAAGAAAGTGTCACCAAGAAGATGACCAATCCCTTAGAAATGCTCTTTAGCGCACCGAATGAAGAAGAGGATATAAAGGAAGAAGACGCTAAAAAAGAAGAAGAAAGCGCTGAAATGTCAGAAAAACGGGCGCAATTCTATGAGCGTTTGAAAAATGGTCTCATGGATAGTCGTGAGATTGAGATTGAAGTGGAAGAGCAAACGAAAGCCTTTGCCATGCCATTAACTGGTAGCCCGGATAATATGGGGACTGATATTACAGATATGCTAGGCTCTATCTTGCCTAAGAAGAAAAAGAAACGCCATACAACTGTAGCGCAAGCGCGTAAAATTTTCATTCAAGAAGAAGGTCAAAAGCTTCTCGATATGGATGCAGTAAATGATCGTGCTATTGAACTCGCTGAACAAGAAGGCATTGTATTCATTGATGAGTTTGATAAAATTGCTGGCAATAATGGACGCAGTGGTCCAGATGTATCTCGTGAAGGGGTGCAGCGCGACATTTTACCTATCGTAGAAGGTGCCACTGTAAATACTAAATATGGTCCCATTAAAACAGAGCACATTTTATTTATTGCTGCTGGTGCGTTCCATGTGTCTAAGCCGTCTGATTTAATTCCAGAGCTTCAAGGTCGTTTCCCAATTCGCGTGGAATTAGATAGTTTAACGGAAGCTGATTTCAAAGAAATTTTGACAACACCACAACAAGCGTTGTTAAAACAATATCACATGCTTCTTAAAGCAGATAATGTAACGATTCACTTTAAAGAAGCTGCTATTGATAAAATGGCTGAACTTGCGTATCGTGTGAATAATGAAACAGAAGATATTGGTGCTCGTCGCTTGCATACAATCCTGGAAAAACTCTTGCAAGATATTTCCTTTAATGCACCACCAAATGAGCCAGTTGATGTAGAAATTACGGCTGAAATGGTGGAAGAACGACTTGGTACTATCGTAAAAGATGTAGACCTTTCAAATTATATTTTATAATTTTATATGTTTTACTATTTTCATATAGCTTATACATCCTATATATTTTAAAATGCTCCATATGTTTTAAGACATTAGGTATGATTAAGACCATATGTGTAAATAGGTTATATGTGTAAATGATTATATGTATAAATAAGATTTTACGTGTAACTAAAACTATAGGTGTAGCTAACACTTTATACAATAATTAAAACAAAAATCCCACAGAGAATGCTAACGCTTTCTTGCTCTTAGATGAGATGTTTAAGAGTAAGAGGCTAATAGCCACTCTGTGGGATTTTTATAATGCAATTATTTTAAAATTAATCTGTAAAAAGGTGTTGACTTGAAGTTAGCTTTAGGGCGTAAGCTAAACTTAAGTTCTTAGTTGGATGTAGTTTTTAGAGAAAGAGAGTGATAGTAATGAATGTAAAAAAGATAGTCGGTTTATTGGTAATTGTAGCTGTAGCAATTGGTTTATTTGCATTTAATTATTCTACAGGACAAAATGCATCATCGACTCAAGGCTCTACAGTGAGTGCTAGTGAAGGTCGTGCTACAGGGCCGGCAGATTTAACAAATAAAGATAAAAAGGTATTGATTGTATTTTTCTCTCGCACAAAAGGTCTCTATGGTAATGAAACTCCTGTTATCGGCAATACGCACCAGATTGCCAATTATATTCAAGCTGCCACAGGTGGCGATATATATGAAATAGTGCCAGCCAAAGATTATCCTGATGAATATAATACAATTTTAGATGTTGCTAAAGCTGAACAGGCTAATAATAAACGACCTGCTATTAAAAATCCATTACCTGATGTAAGTTCATATGATATTGTGTTTGTAGGTGGTCCTATTTGGTGGGGCGAATACCCTATGATAGTGCGTAGTTTCTTAGATCAAGCTAATTTGAATGGTAAAACAGTAATTCCCTTTACTACTCATGAAGGATCTGGTCTTGGCAATACAAAGGCACAATTAGAAGCACAGTATCCTAATGCCACTGTATTAAAAGGTCTAGCTATCCGTGGACGACAGGCAGCTTTGGAAGAATCTAAAGCTGCAGTTGATGTATGGCTTAAAGAAATAGGGATTATCTAATGAAACAAACAATGAAGTTATATGGCATTACTATTGTAAGCACAATAATATTAGCATTGCCTTTAATCGTCTTATTGCAAAAAGATTTAATAGAAGAGCCAGTAAATCTAGTAAATTATTCACTAGCTTTACTGGCCTATACAAGTTGGCTATTTAGTATTGTATTAATGAGTAGATGGCCATTTTTAATTGCCTTAGTAAATAAAATAGAGCCAGGAGCCTCTTTAAAGATGCACAGAGTGTTAGGCCCCTTTAGTGTCATTCTGGGACTCATCCATTATATTATGTCATTTTCTATGCATGAAGAGATTGTCTACACTGGACTAGGTGGTGGCATAGTCATACTTGTAGCTTTAGGCACTATGTGGCAACTAAAACCATCTTTAACTAGGCGCTGGCTCCATCGCGGTGTCATTTTAGGGGTTATCCTTATATGGGCTCATGTACATCTTATTACGCGCATATCAATTCTTACCCCTTTTATGATGTGCTTTGACGCGTATACTTTAATCGCCTTAAGTCTTTATGGGTGGAAGAAAATATAAGTAAATTTGTATATGGTGGATTACTTATTAGATAAAGTTTGTCCAAACTTTTTCTTCGTAGACTGGCTTTTGTAAGCCTGCTTTTTTACCTAATTCAATAGATTTTAGAATCCATGCCATATTAAGACCTAAAGTGCGCATAGTTTGAAGCCCCTCTAAGTCTTTTCGTACATCCTCAGGAGTAAAGCCATGAACTTGGTTCCAATATTGTGAACCAATTAGTATCATATTGCTAATAGTAAAATATTTATTAAGTCTGTCAAAGGCCGTAGTGGCACCAGCGCGTCGGCAAGATACGATAGCAGCAGCTACTTTACCAGCCATGCGACGTTCACGAGGATAGAAAAGACGGTCTAAAAAGGCACATAATTGGCCAGATGGACCGCCATAATACACTGGCGAGCCAACAATAATTCCATCAAATTCATCAAGGCGAGCTGCTATTTCATTCACACCATCGGTATTAAAGACACATCGACCAGTTTTAAAGCACTGTTGGCAGTTAATACAACCTGGAATTTCTCGTTTTCCAATCCAATAGATTTCAGTATCGATTTGTTGATCTTTTAAAGTGTCAGCCACTTCTTTAAGCGCTGTGTAAGTACAGCCTGCTTGATTAGGACTTCCGTTGATTAATAATACTTTACTCATAATAAACTCCTTTCATACTTATGAAATAATTTATAGTATGGTTATAGCATGAATAATATTAATAAGGAAGAACGCACTTTTGTGAAAGGTACTACACTGTAGGTGAGTGTAGCGCCATAATGAATAGGTAACTTCGGGCCCTGTGGTTCATGTCGCTGTAAAACTACACTATACTTAATGTAAGTAGTGTTAAAATATGTTAGTATCGCACTTTTTTGTGCGTTCTTGTTTAAAAGTATGTCCTTGATATAATAATGTCATAAGCTAGCAAATATATAACGTACGTTCTTTAAATATTTAAATAATAGATGTTAAAATAAAGTGAGGAACGGTTATGGCAAAGACAATTCGACATACTATGGCAGCCTATGAACGAGGCGTAAAAACTGGTGATTCTAGCATTATGAAACCGGCATTTCATGAAAAGGCTACAATGTATGGCTTTGATGCAAATAATGAGCTGATTTCAGAAGGTCCGATTGAAAATTTATATAAGTTAATCGATGCAGCGGGTGCTGAGCCAGATTATGAGTTTGATACACAAATTATGAGTCGCACTGAAAATACAGCGAGCGTTAGAGTCGATATTTATTTGCGCAAGCAAAAGGTGCACATGGTGGATTACCATAATTTAATTCATATAGATGATAATTGGCAAATTATCTCTAAAATATATCAAATATTATAGATTATTCTTTTTTATCATTTGGGGCGTCAAGACGATGATTGTCGCCCCATTCACATAGTGCATCGAGTATAGGCATTAAGGATTTGCCGCGCTCAGTTAAACTATATTCTACCTTTGGTGGAATTTGAGGATATTCTTTGCGGTGCACTAAATCATCTTTTTCTAATTCCTTTAAGGCTGTACTTAATGTTTTATAAGAGATGACACCAATATATTTTTTCATTTCATTAAAACGAACTACACCAAACTCCATAAGTATATAGAGTATGGTCATTTTATATTTCCCATTGATTAAAGATAAGGTGTAGGAAAATCCTGTGTCATGTAAATTCTCTTTAGCGATACAACGTGAATACATAAAAATCTCCTTGTAGTTAATAATATAAGAAAGGATACATATGAGAATATTAGTTATTGGTGCTAGTGGTCGAGTGGGCAGCCAACTAGTACGCTATTTGGTCGAAGCAGGTCATCAGGTACTGGCGGCAGCAAGACATACAGAAGCATTTCAAGATATGCCGCAGGTAGAACGAGTTGAGTATAATATGGCAGAAAATCAGATTGATAGTCAGCCATGGGGCTCCATAGACGCGGTTTATTTTACAGCAGGTTCACGGGGTAAGAACTTATTGCAAGTAGATGCTTTTGGTGCTGTAAAAGCCATGAAATTGGCGACACAATTACAAGCAAAACGCTTTATATTATTGAGTTCTATTTTTGCTACAGAACCAGAAAAATGGTCGGACCCTAATTTAGTGAATATTACGGATTATAATATTGCTAAGTTCTTTGCCGATCATTGGTTAATACATAATACTGACTTAAACTATACTATAATTCAGCCTGGTAATTTAATCGATCATCCTACCACTGATGGATTAATACAAATTGGTGTTCCTAAGTCCATACCTAATAGTATAGATAATGTGGCACGAACATTAGTTGCTGTGTTAGAAGAGCCTAAAGCATTTAGAAAAATTATCCAAATGGGTGATGGTCATATGCCCATTAAAGAGGCTTTACAATCATTATAATACAATAAAACACGCGCTCCTTTTATTCGTTTATATCTATATAAACCAAGTCGTGTAACATGGCTCTTTATGGATATACTGGAGGAGTACGTGTTTTTCTCCATATATAGGACTTGAGTGGCAATACACTTTGCTAAGCTGATTAGTCACTATATATACTATGGTTATAGCATGAATCGTATTAATAAGGAAGAACGCACTTTTAAGAGAGTTACTTTACTTTAGGTAAGTATAGAGGTTAAAGGAGGTCATGAAGTATGACAAAGAGAATTTTAATTTTAAATGGTTCATCACGCAGGCAGGGGAATACAGTGGCGTTAACTAAGCGCTTTCGTGAAGGGGCGGAAGAAAAAGGTCATATTGTAGAGGAAATATTTGTAGACCGTCTAACGATTAAGAGTTGCTTAGGTTGCTACCAATGCTGGAATCGTGCAAATGAGGCAAATCCTTGTATTCAGCAAGATGATATGATACAAATTTACGATGCATTTAAATCTGCTGATGTTATTGTACTAGCAAGTCCTATTTACTATTGGGCTATTACAGGCGCCTTAAAATTGGTGGTAGACCGTACATTTGCCCTCAGTCAAGCTAATGAAGGGATTATGCCTAAAAAAGAAGTCGCTTTTATCAGTGCCGCAGAAAGCGATGAATTTGATGAGGTACTAGCATGGTACAATGTGGTGACCAATTATCTTGAATGGAAACAGCGGGGCCTTGTACTTTGTGATGGTGTTATGAACGCAGGAGATGTATTAAAGCGAACCGATAAATTACAAG
Organism: uncultured Veillonella sp.; assembly: GCF_900545795.1. Taxonomy (GTDB): domain Bacteria; phylum Bacillota; class Negativicutes; order Veillonellales; family Veillonellaceae; genus Veillonella_A. Next base: position 111,539 of record NZ_URAR01000004.1, on the reverse strand, counting down.
AAGCCTATGAATTAGGGGCATCTATATAGGGCCAATAGAATTAAAAAAAGTTAAGAAATTTGAAGAGTTTGAAATAATTGAAATGATTTGAAATACTTGAAGTCACTTATAATAGGTCTAAATCAATTTAAAAAATTAAAATATGGCAAACAAAAAGCTCCCTACCATTACATTCATCATATGTATTGGTAGGGAGTTCTTTTTAGGGCGTGCTAAAAAGTATTATTTCCGCCGTTTAGAGCTTTTATTTTTACTTGTAGAATTTGTAGTCGTTGCTGAGTTATTTTTAGCACTATCTTTAGCTACTTTACTAGAGCCATTATTTTCAGCAGCGCCTTCAGCAGCCGCATCAGCTTCAAGCAAATGCTCATCATAGGAGCCTTTCACTTGAATATAGATAAAGAGGATAATTCCTATGATAATAACAATTAAGCTCGTCATTTGTGCAGATTTTAGACCTAAAGTTAAATCTACATAGTCACCGCGTAAGAACTCGAGTCCAAAGCGAGCTGCGGAGTATAGAATAGCATAGAGCACAAAGACTTGGCCTTTTTTATGGCGTTTCGTGCTAAATAAGAGGAGGAATACAAAGATTAAAATATCAATTTGCCCTTCCCAAATTTCGGCAGGCCATAAAGGTTGGGCTCCATACGTCCGGTAGGCAAGTGTTGTTTCTGGATAGAGAATACCAAAATTACCACCTGTAGGATGGCCAAAGGCATCGCCATTCATAAGATTGGCCATGCGCCCAACAGATTGGCCTAAGATAAGGGCCGGCGCAAAAATATCGGCAAAGGCCAGGCTGTCAATGCCATGTTTGCGCGTATACCAAATGCCTACTATAGTGCCTAGCACGACACCGCCTTGGATAGCCATACCACCTTGCCATACAAAGGGGATTTCTAATAAATGATTGTGATAGTAATCCCAATCAAAGAAGAATACATCCCAAAGTCGTGCACCGATAATACCAGCAATACCGACTAATATGGAAAAGTCCACAATATGTACATGCCAACCACGACCATCGCGTTTAAATAAGTAATAAGCTACAATGGCGGCACTAATAATACCTAAAGATAAAAGTAAGCCATAGGCTCTAACGGGAAAATCGCCTATATGAAATAAATATTGATGCATAAAGACCTCCTCAAAATAATATATATTTATTATAGCTAAGACAAAGTTGTATTACAATATTAAGGAAATTGTAATACAAAAGAAATGAAACTGTATTACAAAAAGCAAAATTATATTACAAATCAGAGAGATTGAATTACTCAAAACGTCAAATTGTAGGGACATAGGAAAGAAATTGTAAGTTCCTGCCTATGAAGTAGTCTGACAAGGCAGTTTTTATTGTGCTATAATTAAAAAGTTAAAGTATTTGAGAGTTTAGGGAGTGACTATGAGAAAACAGATTGCCTTTTTAGGCCCAAAGGGGACATTTACAGAAGAAGCACTACATCGATATTGTAAAGGCCAAGGCTGGACTATTGAAGCCATACCAGCACACACGATCGAAGAAGCCATTGATATGACTATGAGAGATGAAACTGAATATGCCTTTGTGCCGGTGGAAAACTCTTTAGGTGGCACGGTGTTGACTACTATGGATTATTTGATGGAGCATCGTCATATTGAAATCTGTGGAGAAATTGCCATGCCCATTCGTCACTATCTTTGGGGTATAGTAGGAGCCCAATTAAAAGATATTACTACGGTGTATTCACATCCGCAGGCCATTCGCCAATGCAAGCCATTTCTGGCAGAATATTTGCGTCACGCTGATACTATTTACACTGGCTCCACTGCAGAAGGGGGCGAACTTGTAAGCACAGCGGCGCTGCCTAATCAAGCAGCTATAGGTGGTATTGCCTTAGGTCATACCTATGGACTCACACAGCTAAGTGGTGAGGCTCAGGAGCATGCGTATAATTTAACGCGTTTTATTTTAGTGCGCCATAATGATCATATTAAGGACGATTTAGAGCAAGTTGATTTGCGTAAAATTAATGGAGCTAAATTATCCTTACTATGTGAGCTTGATGGTTTGCGTCCAGGTTCATTATGGGAAGGATTGGGTATTTTCGCTAAGCGACATATCAACTTAGTAAAAATAGAATCAAGACCTACTAAAGGGCGTTTGGGGGAATATAAATTCTTTTTTGATTTACAAATCGAGAGTAATGCAGAGGATGTAAAAGAGGCGCTGAAAGAATTATACACAGTGGCCACTGATGTGCAGCTCTTTGGACTGTATCATACGCTTATCATTGAATAATAAAATGAGTAGGAGCTATTTTATCCTATACTAGGTATTTACACAGTAGTGGCAGAGATTTACCAATACTGGTTTTGTTAAAATATCAGGAACGGCTTTATTTATTAGGAAAGGAACTATTTTAATTTATGAAACACATGATTAAGTCTTTGGTACTGGCGTCCTTGGTGGCGACTTTGCCTTCATTTAGTCAAGCTGAACAAATTATAGTAACTAAAGAAGTAAATAATCAAAATATACCTGTATCTGTTGCAGAAAATAAACAGAATTTATCTAAAGCGAATAAGGAGACTCTTCTTAAGGAGAATAATCAAAATTCATTTAAAGATATTAAACAAGATTCGCCTAAAGACAATAAAGAACGATCATCTAAAAATAATAAAGAACATTCATCTAAGGATACTAAAGAACGCTCATCTAAAGATAATCAACAAAGTGTAGTTAAAGATAATAAAATGGCTCAATCTGCAGCGATTCAGGTCATTAAGGAAGGGCTTGCTGATAGTGAAATCTATGGCACGAGACCGATTATTGTAAAAAGCCTTTATGGAACTGAGGAAGTACGAGATGAGGTCGCTTTTAAAGATCAACAGTCTCTTTGGATTCCACTGGCTCTCTATAAAAGTGTGAATTTAAATCCTATTGCTACAGAGCAGGGAACGACCTATATAACCTTGCCTATGCCACGTGTAGGCGGCGATATGTTATATAGTGGCGATGCGCGTGGTGGCACTAGCAAAATAAAACTTCCTATTAGTGTACGCAATGGCTTTTCCTATGTGGATTTAAAGACTATGTCACCTATGTTAGGCGTAGTATATGAGGAGCGAGCTGATGGGATTGTATTAACTCCACAAGTGGGGGCTGTTAGCAAACCTGATGTGAAGGAAATTACTAATACTGTTACCTTGGTGTTTGATCCATTAGTAGGAACTCCTTATGCTCATAAAGTAGCTCATGAAGGGACGTCAGTGATTTCTCCTACTTTATTTGATTTAGGAGAAAAGGGCTTAGTTGTAAAGAACCAAGTATCTTTGGACTACAAGCTCCAATATGGAGCAGCTGGCTATCAAGTATGGCCTTTAGTGACCAATACATTTAAACCAGATTTTACAAGTAAAATATTAAAAGATGAGACAAAATGGTCCGCCATTGGGCGAGATATGGTTTTATATGCCTTAGCCTATGGCTATGAAGGATATAATTTTGACTTTGAAAATGTATACTATAAAGACAAAAAGCAGCTAACTAAATTTGTTACCTACTTAGCTGATTTGCTTCACAACTATAATATAAAGTCTTCCGTTGATATAACAGGCTATTCTGACAGTGAAAATTGGTCCATGGTATATGACCGCAAAGCTTTTGGCGAGGCGGTAGATTATGTAGTATTGATGGCCTATGATGAAACTTGGGCTTCTAGTACGACCGCTGGCCCTGTAGCAAGTTATCCGTGGGTGCGTCAAAATGTAGAGGCTCTTTTAAAAGAAGTGCCATCAGAGAAAGTCATCTTAGGTGTGCCTTATTATATGCGCTCCTGGACAAGTAAGATTGAGGTTGATGCTAAAGGCAAGGTTAAGATAAGTGAAACTAAAGGCAAAACTTTACCGATGGGTGAGGCCGAGGCCTTAAAAGAGAAATACAAACAACGCGTTACTTGGAACGACAAGTTAAAAACAAATTATGTAGTATTTGGTACAAATAGATTAGGTGAACAATTATTGGCATATAAAGAAACGGGGCGTGAACCAAGACTGGTAGTGCCTATGGAAGCCGTTGATAGCCCTAATGGCGTAGCTAATACTGTTACTGTGTCAAAAGTTACATCTGATAAAACTAAAGTAGTTGAAAATAATGTTGCTGATGCAAAAACGCTGAGCAAAGAAACCAATGAGTCTATGAAGGAATCTCGCATTGCTGGGGGCTTAAGAAATAAATCGTCATTTATTACGGAAGTGTGGTTTGAAGACGAAGCATCTATGGCTCCGAAATTAGCCTTGGTTAAAGAGTTAAATCTAGGTGGCTTTGGTGCATGGCGTAAAGGCTTTGAAACAGAAGAATTTGCTGATTTTGTGTACAAGAACTACAAAGAACCTAAAGAGGCCGAACAGGATAAAAAGGGCAATAAAAAATCAGATAAGAAGGCGGACAAAAAGACTGATAAAAAGCCCGACAAAAAGAACGTAAAAAATTAAAGAGCGAAAGCAAAGTAAAAAGAAGCAAAACGTCTTATTGTTTTATACAATTGACAAATCAATATAAAATAGAACTAACTATAGAGAATGTTTGACGGCTATCATGAGTTAGTAATATAATTAGGTTTAAGACTTATGATTACAGAAGAATCAGAGGAAAATGGAGTATGAGGAGGCTGCGTTATGCAAGAGAAGTATGTAGCACAGGATATTGAGAAAAAGTGGCAATCCTATTGGGTTGAACATAACACATTTAAAACAGACTATGATGAGAGCAAGGAAAAATACTATGTATTAGAAATGTTCCCGTATCCATCTGGTAATTTACATATGGGCCATGTACGTAACTATTCAATTGGTGATGTGGTGGCGCGCTTTAAAAAGATGAAAGGCTTTAATGTACTTCATCCAATGGGCTGGGATGCATTTGGTATGCCAGCGGAAAATGCAGCCATTAAAAACGGCATTGCTCCAAGTAAATGGACATTTGAAAATATTGAAAATATGAAGCGTCAGCAACAAGCTTTAGGTCTTTCCTATGATTGGGACCGCGAAGTGGCTACTTGCAAAGATGATTATTATCGTTGGACACAATGTTTTTTCCAACAATTCTATAAAAAAGGCTTAGCCTATAAAAAAGAAGCTAAAGTAAACTGGTGTGATCATTGTCATACTGTATTGGCGAATGAACAAGTTATTGATGGCCTTTGCTGGCGTTGCGATAACAAAGTAGAAAAGAAAGACTTGAAGCAATGGTTCTTGAAAATTACGGAATACGCAGATCGCTTGCTTGAAGACTTAGATACATTAGATCATTGGCCAGAACGCGTTAAGACAATGCAGAAAAACTGGATTGGACGCAGTGAAGGGGCTCAATTTGCCTTTGAAATTCCTGAAATCAATAAGAACATTGAAGTATATACTACTCGTGTAGATACGATTTATGGTGTGTCCTATATCGTATTAGCGCCAGAGCATCCATATGTGGAAGAATTGATTGCAAATAAGTCCAATAAAGCGGAACTTGATGCATTCATTCATAAAGTGCGCAATCTAAATGAAATTGACCGTACATCTACTGATGTAGAAAAAGAAGGCTTATTCACTGGTTCCTATGCTAAGCATCCTATGACTGGTGAAGATGTGCCAATTTGGATTGCCAACTATGTATTAGTTGACTATGGTACTGGTGCCGTTATGGGTTCACCAGCTCATGATGAGCGCGATAATAAATTTGCGCGCAAATACAATTTGCCAATTCTTCCAGTTGTTCAAAATGCGGAACACACATGGACGTTTGACGAATGGACTAATGAAGTGCATGAAGATGGCATCCTTATTAACTCTGGTGAGTATGACGGCATGACGTCAGCTGATGCGCGTGAAGCCATTATTAAAAACTTTGAAGAACGTGGCATTGGTCGCAAAATGGTAAATTACCGACTTCGCGATTGGTTGATCTCCCGTCAACGTTATTGGGGAGTGCCAATTCCAGTTGTATACTGCGACAAATGTGGTGAACAATTAGTTCCTGAAGAAGAATTGCCAGTGCGTTTGCCAGAAGATGTAGTATTTGATGGTGGCGCGATTTCTCCATTGGCTACTTCTGAAGAGTTCTTAAAAGCAACCTGCCCATGCTGTGGTGGCGAAGCACGCCGTGAAATCGATACAATGGATACATTTATTGATTCTTCCTGGTACTTCTTACGCTACACTGATGCGCGCAATGATAAAGAAGCGTTTAATAAGAAAATTGCAGATTACTGGATGAATGTAGACCAATATATTGGCGGTATCGAACATGCTATCTTGCATTTATTATATTCTCGCTTCTTCGTAAAAGTAGTTCATGACTTAGGCCTTGTGAAATTTAACGAACCATTTAGAGGCTTATTGACTCAAGGTATGGTACTTAAAGAAGGCAGCAAAATGTCTAAGTCTAAGGGCAATGTAGTATCTCCTGAGGAAATTGTAAATTCCTATGGGGCTGATACAGCTCGTCTCTTCATTTTATTCGCTGCACCAGTAGAGCGCGATCTTGACTGGAGCGACGAAGGCGTAGAAGGTTCTTATCGCTTCTTAGGCCGTGTATGGCGCATTGTTGGCTCTTACCAAGAATGGGCAAAAGCTGGTCATTATGAGGCTCTTTCTAAGGATGAAACAGCACTTCGCCGTGAGCTTCATCGCGTAATTAAAAAAGTAACAGAAGACCTTGATGGCAAATTTAACTTCAATACAGCTATTTCTAGCATCATGGAACTTGTAAACTTCATGTATCAATTCCGTGATAATCACGAAACAATTCAAGCTGAACTTGCTCAAGAAGTGATTGAAAAGTTATTGCTTCTCTTGGCTCCATTTACGCCACATATTACAGAGGAGTTATGGCATGAATTAGGCCATACTACTAGCATTCACACTGAAGCGTGGCCTCAATATGAGGAAAAAGCACTTGTAGTCGATGAAGTGGAAATTGCTATCCAAGTAAATGGCAAACTTCGCGATAAAGTAGTTATTCCGGTTAATATGGATAAGGCTGAACTTGAAGCACAAGCGTTGGCATTACCACGTATTCAAGAATTTACTGCCGGTAAGAATGTAGCTAAAGTTATTATTATTCCAAATAAAATTGTTAATATTGTTGTGAAATAATATTAACAATTAATTGGACATTTAGTTATGTAACATCCTTTGATGGGATTTGTTATGCAAAAAGTCTCTTAGGGGATTTATTACACAAATAATCTCTCATGGTATTTGTTACACAAAAATCTTTTATTGGATTTGCCTGATGCGGGCTTGGCTAATAGCCGAGCCCGTTTTTTATACTAGTTTGTAAGTAAATGTGTTAAAATAAATTTACACATGGTTTTATGTTTATAAACTATTGATGACTAGCGATTAGTGACAAACAATTGATAGTGAGGTAGTAATAGTTAAAGTTGTAATAGTTTAAGTATTGATACTTAAAGTAGAATAGCTAAGTTGTAATAGTCATAGTAAGGTAGTATCAGTTAAGATATATAATGAATTGGTAGGTGATAGGAATGTCAAAACGAGCTGATTATATTAGTTGGGACGAATATTTTATGGGCGTAGCTATTTTAGCGGCTCAGCGCTCCAAGGATCCAAATACACAAGTAGGGGCCTGTATCGTCAGTGAAGATAATAAAATTCTCTCCATTGGTTATAATGGTATGCCTTGTGGTTGCAGTGATGATGAGTTTGCCTGGGACCGCGATGTGAGCAAGGATAATAAATACTTTTACATAGTTCATAGTGAGCTTAATGCCATATTAAACTACCGTGGTGGTTCATTAGAGGGCAGTAAGATTTATGTTACTTTGTTCCCTTGTAATGAATGTGCTAAGGCAATTATCCAAAGTGGCATTAAAGAAGTTATTTATTGGGAAGACTTCTATAAAGATACACCAGAAGTAAAAGCATCAAAGCGAATGCTTCGAACCGCAGGCGTACAAATTACAGAATATATGCCGACAGGACGAACACTGAATATTAGCTTGTAGAACTAGTGTAAGGCATGTTAAGCATAAAAAAGAATAACAATTATAACTTATGTAGTAAGTTATAAAATAAAAGCAAGTCATACCTTAATCATGGATAGATTATGAATCGGTATTGACTTGCTTTTTGTTCTTCTATACTTTCTGCTTTAAGATCGAATATTGATGCAGATGGAAAATCAAGTTAAATATAGGTAGGAATTTTACAAGCTCGTGTCGAAGCTATAAAGAGTGCGATTAAAAATGCTCCTAATGAGGAGATTGTTTTCACTACTTCTGAGAATGCAGATTTATCTGGCTTACAACCAACTCTTGATGAGTTATATGGTAAAGATGCTTATAAGGTAGAGACAAGAACAGTTGATGAAGTTCAGCTTGATGGGGACGATAAAGTTCCTGCTTATCAAGAAGTATATGTCCTTAAAAAGGATACTGTATTTAACGAAGATGTCCAAGATGACCTTAGAGATACTGGATTATATAGTGCAGGACAAGCTGGTAGCGATAACTCCAATGTTCCAAATAAAGAGAAGTATGACCAACATAATATGGAGCGTCATACAGGGGAAAATAGAAACTTTAGTACCAATATTCCACTAGAAGAGATTCCTAAAATTAAGCAATCTATAATTGAGTATCTAGGAAGCCCTGCTTTATTAGATAAGTTCTTAAAGGCATCTCCGCACTTATTGATACGGTTCAGACTATTTCTGAATAGTCCTAAACTATTAGGGTATCACCTCTTTAAAAGAGGCACTATGGATATTCGATATAATACAGATTATGCTGAAAATGGAGTTCCTATTCATGAATTTATACATGAGGCAGTGTCCAACCTAGAAGAAAGAGGGGCGGATGAAAAGAGTGTAAATAAGAGAAATAGGTTAGTAGACTCTATTATTAACGACGTTATTAGTAAAGTTATGGAGGATGTTTATGAAAATAACAGTAGAGCAACGCTTGAGAGACTGGGGCTTTCACGAGGAAGATATTCCGAAAATGTTACAGGTAATGCCGAACATGGAGGGCGAGGAGGATATCCTAATAGCAGAAGCAGCATTCCAGGCATTGATGACAGTAAAAGTTCCGACCTACCGAGGGGAACGAAGTTACCTGTTACAAGCGAAAGCACTAGTAAGAGGGGTAAAAGATGGGGTGGACATGATGTACGCTTGGACGATTCCGAATTACAGCCCTTCGAGACGTTTTTAGCTATTGTCAAACCATCGTTGCCAACGGGTGACTTTAATTATACAGTTCAATTATTAACTAATTATTTCATGGATATTTTTAATTCTCCAGAAATGAGCCCACAAGCAAAATTAGCTTATGTGGGTTCTTTTATTTCTGCGGTAAAAGCAATAAATCCAGATATAGCTAATAAAACTCTTAATAATTATGATATTCGACAAGAAATTATGGGGTATGGCTCAATGCTTTATATCCCACAAAATACATTACAAGATTTAGTTAATTTATCTTTGGATGAGCTTACCGCAAACAGTGGAGCAAAATCAGAAAGACGTTTAAAAATGCAGAAAGAGCATAGTAAGAAAAATCTTTCTGATGGACACGGAGCAACAAGCTCTAATGACCCAGTTACAGTCAAAGAAGAAGTAGAGAAAGCTAATCAACCAGACCCTACAGATATGAAATCTAATCCTATTGAAACTACTATTAATCAGATAGAAAGAATTTAGTATTCATCGCCATACAAGATGGAATTGTATAAGCAAATGACTTTTATATTACAGTGCCAAGTAGCAGTTAAATCAAACTTAGTTTTAAATATTTTTAGCCTATTTTAGCAAAAAAAAGATGGAATGAAACCTGAAGGTAGTATTACTTTACCGCAGTCAGTTTTCATTCCATTTTTATATGTATATTTTTAACTTTAAATAAGTAAGCGTCCTTTTTCCATAATGGTAATTGTTTCACCGTCAGGAGTTGTACCTACAATATTCATATCTTCATGGCCAATCATAAAGTCTACATGGCTATGAGAGTAGTTTAAGCCGGCTTCTTTTAGTTGTTCTTTAGTGAGGCCATCACTATTTTTTAAGCATGTTGGATAGGCAGCACCAATCGCTAAGTGGCAGGAAGCATTTTCATCATAAAGTGTTTCAAAATAGATTCGATTGGATTGGCTAATTGGTGAATAGTGGTCTACTAAAGCGAGTTCGCCAAGGTAGGAGGATCCTTCGTCGGTTTCGATGAGCTTTGTTAAATATTCCTTACCTTCTTTAGCATCATAGTCTACAATTTTACCATTTTTGAATTCAAACCAAAATTCGTCGATGTGATTGCCTTGGTAAATTAATGGTTTTGTGCTATATACTTTGCCGTGCACATTGTCATATTGAGGAGCTGAGAATACTTCCTCAGTAGGGATATTAGCATCAAAGATAACACCGGATTTTGATGCCTCGGCACCGCCCTGCCAGAGATAGTTCTTAGGAAGGCCTACGACTAAATCAGTACCATTAGAGCAAGTGTAATGGAGCTCTGTAAATTGATGTGCATTAAGTGCTTCGGTACGTTTTTTGAGACGTCCTAAGTGTTTATCTAGGGTATTCTCTTCACCAACACCTTCGAGACGGCAAAGTGTAAATACATGACTCCAAAGCGCATCTACTTTTTCTTCATCTGTGCCAGTAAAGCCGAGTAGATTAGCCCAACGCAAGGTCGCTACAGAGGCTACACACCAAGTGAGTGTAGAGTCCATAATGGCATCATGGTAGAAGGAGAGCACTTTGTTTAGCGCGCGAGATTGAGTGGCCATTCGCTCTGATGGAACACCTTTCATGGCTGTTGGATTAGCGCTAATGAGCGAGAGGAAGGCAGCTTTATCATCTACATAGGTTTTGTAGTAACTTGGAATCCAAGGTGCTGGGGACTCCAATACTTCCTGTGCGCCATGGAGCAAACGAAGCTTGCTAATTGGAGTAGAACGCCAATTAATAACCACTTCTTTGGCACCTAATTTATAAGCTTCGTCAGCGACGATTTCAACAAACTTGTGATTTTCTACATCAACTGAAATAACTAGAGTTTGTTCAGTTTGTAAATTAACCCCTGTTTTTAATAAGGCCTGTGCATAGGCTTGTAAACGTTGTAATTCCATTGTATATATTAATTCCTTTCAAAATAAAATAAAAGATACCTATAGAGTGAATGCTTCTTATTGGAGTGAATACATAGGTAATCCAATGACGCGCCATGAACTTATTTATATGAATCATTATTATGACAGTAAAGGACGTGACACTGTGAAAAATAAAAAGTTCTGGCTTATCTTAGCTTTTCTTGTAGGTATTTATGTATTAGTCCTACGCCCTATTATAGCAGATTCTGATGCGCAATTAAATTCTTCGCCTCAGAGATCGGCCGTAGCAGCTAAGGGGAATGAAGAGATGAATAAAGGAGGAGAATCTAATCGGCTTATATATATTACGGGAGCTGTAGAATCGCCGGGGTTATATGAAATTCAAGAAGGCACTACGCTAGGTGATGTTGTGCAATTATGCGGTGGATTTTTACCTTATGCAGCCGTTGAGAGTTTAAATTTAGCCGACACCGCTGAAGTGGGAAGTCATATCCATGTAGGGTTTAATTTTAAAGGTAATCCAGAAGTATTGTTGCAAAAACAAAAAGTTAATTTGAATACAGCCGACGAGAAAGGTCTTATTGCGCTTTCCGGTGTAGGGCCTGGCACAGCTAAGAAAATTTTGGACTATCGAAAAGAGCATGGTGGATTTAAATCGATTGAAGAGTTAAAAAATATTAAGGGCATTGGTGAGGCTACTTATAAAAAATTAGCTCCTCAAGTCACTATATAAATGCCTATAAGTTTTGAAGTATTGCGTATGAGTTTTGAGGTATGTAGATGTATAAAATAAATATGTAGCATTATAAAATTAAGTTGAATTATAAAAAGATGCAATTTTATATATTTTTTGTACACATAGTGGAGTCCCAAGAACAGACAGTATTTGTGGAGGTAATATGTATTTAAGTCCCTTTAGGCAGTGGCTAATATCAGTGGCCTATTATTTTACTTACACAGAATGGGCCTTTTGGTGTTGGTGGCATTTAGGTATAGGAATTTGTCTTGCTTATGGCAGATGGTATGAGCTTACTTTGCCCATGTATGCCTTTCTAGGGACTAGTTGGTTTTTAGCTGTGCTAGTTATACGTAGTTGGGGACGAAATAAACGAACTCGTTTTATTTATGGTAATAGGAAAAATAGGTTGGTGTATCATGGAGGACAAGTTCATTATTCCTATATTATAGGACTTATATTAGTTGCTTTAGGCATGATACTACTAGGTTATAGTCGCACGGAAGAGTCTATTTATGCTTACAAGGGGCGTGACATGAGCTATTTGAAAGTGCCGGCGCTATATTTAGTACAGGTGGATTCACGCCCAGAATTGTTTAGGCGCAATGGAGATATAGAGACTCGCCTTAAAGGTTCTGTTATAGGTCTCAAAGATAATACTACTACCAATATTACGACCACCAATAATACTAACTCTACCACCAATGCAACCAATACAACCAATACAACCAATACTAACACTATCAATACCATAAACACTAACATTAGTAAAAACACTAATGCTGATACTAATACGATTAATACTATTAACAGTTCAAATAATACTGGCAGTGCCAATAACACGAATATATTTAAGCCAGCCTCCGGTACCATACAAGTATATGTAAAGGGAGAGCAGGAAGATATTTTAGCTGGTTCTTATGTGTTAATTAAAGGGACTGTGCAACCTTCGTCAGTATGGCCAGAAGAAGGGCGTATTGATATGAGAGCGCGACATATTAGCGCAGGACAAGTAGGCAGTATATATGATGGAGAATGCGAAGGAATAGTAACAGCAGATGAAGTAGAAGCTCTTAGTGGTAAGGCTTTAGGTCTTGGGAGCAGATTAACAAACTGGATACAAAGAGGGCTAGCCCATACTCATAAGGAGGCGAGTGCCATTTTACAACAGTACTTACCTGAAGAATTGAGCCATTTAAGTGAAAGTTTACTCCTTGGTGGTGGGTATGGTGTACTAGATGAAATGGTTATTGGTGCTTTTTCTAAAACAGGTTTAATTCATATTCTCTCTGTATCTGGTTCACATATAGCTTTATTATTCGGCTTTGTATTCTTTCTTGGTCGTATTTGTAAAATAAGCTCAATAAAAGCGACTTATAGTGCAATTGTCATCGTCATACTGTACTGTGCATTAGTAGGTTATAATCCGCCGGTTGTGCGGTCTGCTTTAATGGGGATAGTAATGGGTCTAGGGCTTATTATGAAGAAAGAATATGCTGGCTTACAAGCCCTACATATAAGTGCGTGGTGCTTATTATATTATGATCCATTACAGCTTTTTGATATAAGCTTTCAGCTTTCCTTTGGCGCTACCTATGGCATCATACTTTTTGCTAGACCTTTATATCAAAGTTTGCCGAAAGGCATGCCTTACATTATGGGGCCTATTAGTTTATGCATAAGTGCACAGCTACTAATTCTGCCACTGCAATTATATTATTTTCATATATTAGGCTTTGGCTCTCTCTTAGCAGCTATAATAGTGGCGCCTTTATTAGATTTAGCTATTATAGGGATTCTAGCTTTACTTTTAATCACGTCTATACTCACTGTATTAGGCTTAGGTAGCCTTGTGGGCTGGTGTTGGAGTTTACTTGCTTTAGTTTTACAACTAGCTTTATTTTTAAATGAAACGATTGCCATGATGCCAGGCATGGTGTATTGGAGTGCGGCCCTATCTTTAGGGCGCTGGCTTTTGTATAGCATGCTTTTGTATGGTCTCTATTATAGTATGAAGTATGTAGCTAGGCGAAGATTTATCCATGAATATATGCTCTATCTTTCCTTAGTGTTTTTACTTTGTTCGGCTAATATCGGTTTATGGGAAGCTGGCGCTATACAAATTCATACAGTGCCGCTTAGTAGAGGAGCAGGCATAATTGTATTAAGAAAAGAATATTTCAGTAAACCTACGGCTGTGGTTTATATGGAGTTGAATAAAAAAGACTTATCCTCATATAGTCGCGCAAGTATAGTTAATGCATGTCATTACTATGGTATTACTAAGCCTGAGGCAATAATTTTTAAAGATTCACCGCATTTAGATGGCAGCATATTAGCTAAGGGTAAGATATACAGTTTATATTCTGAAGACTACTCGGATATAACAGGACCTACGCAAGAAGTCAATACGCAAGAAGTCAATGTATTAAGACCTGGAGCAGACCTTTCTGAAGAAGTTAAATTAGTAAGTGATTTAAAATGTAGTAAGGCGCGAATAACCCAATTAAAAAGTCAGGTTTGGCAAGTGGGAGAGACGGCCCAATTAGATGATGTACTGCTTGAAAAGACAGACGTATTGCACGTAGTAGGTATGACTAAATCGTATTTATTCAGTCATAGACAAACGGGTAAAAAGACTTTAAAATTAGATGAGGATAAATTAATAATTCTTGGCACGGCAGATCCCGGATGGCTACTAAAGATGGAAGAATTTCCTTTTGTAGAGGCGTTGGTTTTCAGTCCTTCGTATGGGGGACGAGAAATTGATCCTGCTGATGATAAGGTATATATGACGGGAGCTTATATTATCCCGGATTTTTTATTGTAAGGAGGGGCTATGGCAGTAGAACTACTATATGGTGATGAATCACAACTTATAGAAGAAAAGAAAATAGCCTTTCTTAACAAGTATAAGTCTATGCCTGCGCAGATGCTTAATGATGAGCTCGGAGCCAGTGCTATTAGCGAGGTGCTTAGCGCTGACTCGCTCTTTGCAGAGCCAGCCGTATACTGTGTAATAAATCCACCTATTTTTGCTAAAGCGGGTAAAAAAGTAAGTGAAGAGTGGCAACGAGTATATGATATTTTATTGAACTATACTGGCGATAATCCGGTGCTTATTATTTATCATGATGAGGTTGATAAAAGGATAAAAGCTAATAGTCAATTTTTAAAATCCATTCCTTCCACTGAATGTGCTCGCCTCAAAGGGGATGCCTTATTACACTGGATTATGCAGTATTGTAAGTCGAAGGGCTATAGTCTAAGTCCTGATGGGGCTGAATATATGAGTCATTTGCTAGAATTGTGGCAGGATGTGCCAGTCGCTTTTATGCGTACTGAGTTTGACAGATATTTTTTATTATTGCCACCGAAGTCGACCATTAGTCGCGAATTTTTACTAGAAAATGGCAGTGATTTTAGTGCGAAGAATATATTTTTATTTAAAGAAGCCTTATTTAATCGTAAGGTAGATACTTTGATGTCTTTATTTCCCTATATGTTACAATATAAGGAAGTAGACCGCGCTATGTCATATATAGAAGGGCAGTTGCGCTTGCAGCTCATGGTGAATGAATGTGCCAGTCAAGGCATGACTGAACGGCAAGTACAGGATTATTTTAAAAGCCAGGGCTCGAGTGTAAAAGCCTATCCTATTAAATTGGCGTACCAGCAAAGTCGACGTATTTCTACGCGAGGTATAGCCAATTTATTGCGTGGTTTGTATGAAATTATGCGTCAATCGCGGCGTGGTGAAGGGGATTTAGCGTATTTTAAAGATCTATGTTTAGCTTATTGCGCAGAATAATATAAGCATTTAAATGTATGTACTAAATTATGCATTGTAAATAATGTACTGAGCAGTATATGTAAAATATTTGCACAAGCTAAGAAGTATATACAAAATATTGTGCGTAAGTTAGGACATTTGACTTATAGTATGGAGTAAATCATGAAGAAAAAAGTAAGTCTTTTAGTTGGTAGTATATTAGGTGTAGTGGGGATTTCTGTAGGGGCTTTTTTATATCCTACAGGGAATACTATTTATGGCACGTATTTAGGAGACCGCAATGTTTCACAAGTTTCTAAAGATGAATTGCCAGAGATTATTCAGGAAGAAGCAACTAAACAATTACAAAAGATTGCTATTAAAAATAAAGAGGGTGTAACCCATTATTATAGTTTAGAGGAATTAGGGATAACCCCGAATATTAAAAAAACAGTGGATAGTTTGTTAGCTTATGGCTATGAAGACAATACTGTAGAATATGTTAATAGCCGTTGGCAGGCTTTAGTTAACCCTGTAAAGCGAACTATCATTTATGACATAAACATGCCTAAACTAGAGAGCATATTACAAGCGTATAATAAGGAGTTTGCTAAAGATGGCCACGATGCGTATTTAACAGTAGAGCAAGGTCAGGTTGTGCTTCACAAAGAGACGTTAGGCAGACGTTTAGATGTGGAGAAGACGATTAAGAAATTCCAAGAGCAGTTAAATTCTGGCAGTGTAAGTCAAATTGAGCTAGTTATTGATGATCAAGCAAAGCCTAAGATTGTTGCTAAGGACTTAGAAGGTATTACGACTATTCTAGGAACCTATGAAACAAGCTTTAACTCTGGGGATACGAGTCGAACACATAATATACAGATTGCCACTGATAAGATTAACAATGTTATTTTACCGCCTAATGGTGTGTTTTCTTTTAATGAAATTGTTGGCGAACGCACCGCTGAAGCAGGATATGATGATGCGCCAGTCTTTATGGATGGCAAATTAGTTCCTGGTATTGGAGGGGGCATTTGTCAGGTAAGCTCCACTTTATTTAATACAGCTTTATTAAGCGGTATGACTATTGAGGAGCGAACTACTCATTTTGCGCCAGTAGGCTATATTCCAGCTGGTCGAGATGCCACAGTAGCTTATGGATATTTAGACTTTGTATTTAAAAATCCATATAGTCACCCAGTGTATGTAATGGCTCATACAGCAGGCGATACCTTAGTTATTACTATTCTTGGTCACAAAGAAGATGAGCCCGTATCAGCATCAGTTACAGTAAGTGATGGCACTGTATTACCACACAAAACAGAAGAGCGCATTGATCCTAATGCTACGAAGGAAGAAGTGCAAGTAGCTGGTCATGATGGACTGACTATGACGACAACCGTGACTGTAACACATAAAAATGGTCAAGTAAGTACAGATACTTTTGATTCTACCTATGATCCAGTGGATTCAGTAATTATTAAGCCTAAAAATGCACCACCGGCTAAAGCGAGTGACAAAGAGGCTACTAAAGACGCTAACAAGGATGAGAAGTCCAAGTCTGATGAGGGTGAAAAGACAAATTAAGTAGAAAGTAGGGGCAAATAGAAAATGGCAATACGTTATCATATAGTGCCTAAAAAGAAGAATAAGGCTGCTGTTCTAATTGAATCTACTAAAGAGCAAATTCAAATAAAGCAAGTTGATTCGTCGTTTGAGAATTTTAATGCTTTAAAAGCTAAACTAGAAGCTTGGTATAAGGAAAAGCATGTATCATTTGATGCGGTGCCTTTAAAGGATTCTAATATGTGTTCCTATATTTGGGAGTACGAAGGGATTCACGACCACACCATGACAGAATATTATTATGCTGGCGGCTGTGGCGTAGGCGAGCTCATTGAAGAAATCGAGTATTTGCGCAAACAAAAGGGCCTTATGCCGGATTATGATGATTACCCAGAAGGTAATGAATTTGACAGTTATGGTTTTATTGAAGAAGAGGATGTACATAATATAGTCGGCGTATATAGCGAAGCGAATGCTAATTATGGTGGCTATTCTATTAGTGCGCCTCCTGATGCCATAAAAGGTCAGATTTTATATGAAGGCTTCGAGTCAGCAGATGATTTTCTTTTCTCCGATGAATTCGTATCTTTTTCTGACGATGAAATAGATTTAAGTACTGACAATTCACCAGTAGTTTGTGATTATGTACCAGCTCCTTCCACGGCAGCCATTCCTGGTGCCGGTTGGCAAGGTGGTAGCGGCAAAGGCAAGGGCTATCGCAAGAAAAAAGATGTTACCGACCCAGGCATGGTTATTGGTCCAGCTATTACAGGGCCAGTAGTGACGATTGCATCGCAACCAGAAGGGGGCCGCAATTTAGTCTTTGAAGGCATGCCTTTGGAAGTAGTAGCGCGAGAGTTAAAGTCTGGCTCTGCAATTGTGACTGGTAGCATTGTAGATGACACAGAAGGGCTTCGCTTTAATAAATTCGTCGATTCCATCGATGTGGCTAAAGATATAGTTAAACAAATTGGCAAAGCACAGTGCATTCAAGTCTGTGGCGATGTAGAGATGGACGAACGCTTTGAACGCGATTTTGTACTGAAACTTCGGAGTGCTAAGCTGATTAAAAAAGATACTATGCGCAAGGAGCACCGCGAGGATTCTCGCGTGGAACTTCACTTGCACACTAAGATGAGTGATAAAGACGCGTTAGTTACTGTTTCTGACCTTTTGAAAACAGTTAAGGCTTGGGGACATCCAGCTGTAGCGATTACAGACCATGGTGTTATACAAGCCTTCCCAGAAGCTCAAAAAGTGGCGAAGGATTTAGGTGTTAAAGTTATTTATGGTGTAGAAGCTTATTTGATTGACAATGAAGAGTCTACTAAGCGCTATCATATTATTTTATTGGCTAAAAATATTGTAGGTCTTCGCAATTTATATAAATTAGTTACTCTGTCTCATTTAAATTACTTTAGCCGTCGTCCTCGTTTGCCACGAGAAGTCATCGAGCAACATAGAGAAGGGATTATTATTGGCTCTGCTTGTGAAGCAGGGGAATTAATGCAGGCTATTGTACAAGGTGATTCTAAGGAACGCTTACTAGAAATAGCTTCATTTTATGATTATTTAGAAATTCAACCAATATGCAATAATCGCTTTTTAATCCGCAAAGGACTAGTGCCAGATGATGATGCTTTAATTCAAATGAATAAAACTGTTGTTGAATTAGGGGATTATTTACAAAAGCCAGTAGTAGCTACTTGTGATGTGCACTATTTAAATCCTGAAGATAAAATTTATCGTGAAATCATGCTAACGGCTACCGGATTCCCAGATGCGAAGGAACAACCAGATTTACATCTTCGTACTACTGATGAAATGCTCAAAGAATTTGAGTATTTAGGTGAAGAAAAGGCCTATGAAGTAGTTGTTACAAATTCGCGCATGATTAATGATCAGATTGATACATTGTATCCAGTGCCTAGTGATAAGATTACCTATTCACCGCAAATTGATGGGGCCGATGAAGCTTTAAGTGATATGTGTTACAAAAAGGCACAGGAAATTTATGGAGATCCGTTACCACCAGTGGTAAAAGAACGCTTGGAATATGAATTAGAGCGTATTATCGGCAATGGCTATGGCGTGTTGTATTACATTGCCCATAAGCTAGTAAAGAAATCCCTTGATGAAGGGTACTTGGTAGGTTCTCGTGGATCCGTAGGGTCCTCATTTGTGGCTACCATGGCAGATATTACAGAAGTAAATCCGCTGCCACCTCATTATATTTGTCCTAACTGTAAGCATAGCCAATTCTTCGAAAAGGGCGAATACGCTGGTGGCTTTGACTTGCCGCGTGCTAATTGTCCAGAATGTGGCACGCCAATGCACACCAATGGACATGATATTCCATTTGCTATTTTCATGGGCTTTAATGGTGATAAGGTGCCGGATATTGACTTAAACTTCTCTGGTGATTACCAGCCAAAAGCACATAAATATACGGAAGAACTCTTCGGTCGCGATAATGTATTCCGCGCTGGTACAATTGGTACGATTGCGGAAAAGACGGCCATGGGGTATGTGCGCAAATACGCTGAAATCAATGGTAAGCAATATCGTAAGTCTTTCATTATGAAATTGGCGAAGGGCTTTACGAAAGTTAAGAATACGACGGGTCAGCATCCTGGTGGCATCATGGTTTGTCCGCGTAACATTGATATTCATCATTTTACGCCAGTACAGCATCCAGCCAATAAGAAGGATAGTGGTATTATTACCACTCATTTTGATTATCACTCCTTTGAAGGGCGTATTACTAAGCTCGATATATTGGGCCATGATGACCCGACTATTATTCGTATGCTAGAAGATATTACAGGCGTAGATATTCAAAGCATTCCATTTGATGATCCTGAAACTCTTAGCTTGTTCTCATCCACTAAGGCCATTGGTCTTACGCCAGAGCAGTTGATGGGCGACAAGGTAGCATCCTTAGCTGTGCCGGAATGTGGTACCGGCTTCGTACGTCGCATGCTGGAAGACTCTAAACCTAAGTGCTTCTCTGATATTGTCCGCATCTCTGGTTTCTCCCATGGTACCAATGTATGGTTAAATAATGCGCAAACATTAATTACCAGTGGTACTTGTAAGTTGAACGAAGCGATTTCGACGCGCGATGATATTATGAACTTCTTAATGCAACGGGATATTAAACCGCTTACAGCGTTCTCGGTAATGGAGAATGTGCGTAAAGGGAAGGGCATTGAGAAAAAGAATTCCCAAGGGGAAGTGACGACGAATTACGAAGAACAAATGCGTGAAGGTGGTATTCCTGATTGGTTTATCGATTCTTGTAAAAAGATTAGTTATTTATTCCCTCGCGCTCATGCGGTAGCCTATGTAATGATGGCATTCCGCATTGCGTGGTTTAAAATTAATTATCCACTGGCCTTCTATGCCGCTTATTTCTCTATTCGCGCTAAATCCTTTGATGTAAAGATTATGCAGCGCGATTTAGATGGGCAAAAAGCTGAGTTTATGCGCTTAAAAGCAGTGGTAGATGAAGCGAAGAAATTCAACAAAAACTGTAATAAGGAAGAAGACATGATGTCAGCCTTAGAAGTGTCTATGGAAATGATTCAACGTGGATTTAAGTTTATGCCACCAGATTTATTAAAATCTGATGCACGTCGTTTTAAATTAGAAGATGGGCAGCTCTTGCCACCATTTTTAGCTATAGATAGTTTAGGCGAGAAGGTGGCGGATGCGATTGTGGAAGAACGGGAAAAACGTCCATTCACGTCTATCAGAGATTTAAGACGTCGCTGTGGTGTATCACAAACCATCATTGATAAAATGAAAGAAATACACTGTATTACCGATTTGCCAGAAGACGAACAGATTAGTTTATTTGGTTGATAGGTTGTAAAAGATTGCAGCAGGCAATACAGTACAAGGAGGTCAATTATGACATTAAAAGTTAAAGAGCCCGTATGGATTGGTGTAGACGTAGGTACTACAGGGGTGCGCGCTACAGCGTATACTTCTGTAGGTCAAGCAGTGGCTACAACTGAAGCTTTCTACTCCCTAGAAACACCGCAATATGACCGGGCAGAACAAAATCCACAACAAATTTACGATGCTGTAGAGGAAGTTATTTCTGGTACAGTACAACAATTACAATATAAATTAGTGACTATTTCTGGTCTTGCTTTAAGCTCTGTTATGCACAGCTTTATTCCGCAAGACAAAGAGTTCCAATTATTAGGCAATATGATGACCTGGGCTGATAGCCGCAGTGCTGCTATTGTACGTCGCTTGGAACAGGACCCAGCTTGCGAGCAATTTTATTTCAACACTGGCTGTCCTTTGCATGCGTGCTATCCATTGGCTAAAATTCTTTGGGTAAAAGAAAATCAACCATCCATCTTTGATCGTATGGAACATATTGGTTCCATTAAAGACTTTATTTTCCATAATTTAACAGGCGAATGGGTTACTGATAAATCAGTAGCAAGTAGCAGCGGTTTATACAATGCTCATAAAGAAGACTGGGATGAAGAAATTTTAGCTTTCTTACGCATTAAGAAAGAACAACTTCCGCCAGTTGTATCTACGACTTACAGCAATGCATTAGTAGCTGAGGTGGCAGAGCGTTTGGACTTACCAGCAGGGCTACCAGTTGTAATTGGGGCCACTGATGGTGTACTTGTAAATGTAGGCATCGGGGCTGTATCAGCAGGGCAGTTGAGCTGTACTATTGGTACTAGTGGAGCTATCCGCATGTTAACTAATAAGCCAAGTATGGATAAGCAAAAACGTACTTGGTGTTACAATTTAACAGACAACATGTGGGTTGCTGGTGGCGCCATTAACAATGGTGGCATCATTATGCGATGGATGCGCGACCGCATTTTACATCTTCATGGCTCACAAATGGAGCAGCTTGATGTAGATCCTTATGATTTAATGACTATGAAAGCACGCCATGTGCCAGCTGGTTCTGGGGGATTAATCTTATTGCCATTCTTTACTGGTGAACGCGCTCCGTATTGGAATTCTGACCTTCGTGGTGCCTTTGTGGGCTTGTCTTTAAATCACAGTCGTTCCTACATGATTCGCGCTACTATGGAAGGTATTTGTTACAGCTTACTTTGCGTATTAGATGCACTTCGCGATTTTGAAGATGTGAAAGATATTCGCGTAAGCGGTAGCTTTACAAAATCAGAATTATGGCTTCAAATTATGTCCGACGTATTCAATGAAAATATTACTTTGCCAACAAATAGTGAAGGAGCGTCCTTTGGCGCTGCTGTGCTTGGTTTTATTTCTGATGGTACATTAAAGGATATTACTGATACGGCTGAGCTAGTACAAGCACAGGAAGTATATAAACCGAAGGAAAATCATCGCGAAGTATATGATGAATTGTTCAGTATTTACGAGTCCCTATATAAAAATATGAAGGATGATTTAGCGCGCTTGGTGACCTTCCAACAGGATCACCCATTTAGTCGTTTATAATATCTGAGCCTTTAGAACTTATATCTATACTGTATTGATTACTAAGCTGTACATTCTAGTGAAGCTATCTTAAAGTCTATTTTAGCGTTACATTTAAGCGCTTATAGTGTTATGTTTAAGGGCTAATAGTGTTATGTTTTAGGCTAATAGTGTTATATTTAAGGTCTAATTTAGGGTTACATCGAATGTTGCAGTGAACATTGCATCATCAGTTTGTATTTTTGTAACTTTATTTTATGGTTATTACTTAGCTAGCCTGACTTTGCTGGACTAGCTAAGTTTTAATATGAACTCATTTTTTATTAGTGTGTTGCCTTTGTGAAAGGAGGCGTCAAAATGCCACTCATTATTTTGGCATTAGGTATTGTTTTACTATTCTTCTTGATTGTAAAACTAAAATTGAACAGCTTTTTATCCTTGCTGTTGGTATGTGTGATTGTAGGTTATGCGGAAGGCTTGCCGATTGATCAAATTTTCCCAACCATTCAAAAGGGCCTTGGCTCTACATTAGGCGGTTTGACTATTGTAGTAGGCTTCGGTGCGATTCTCGGTAAATTGATGGCTGACAGTGGTGGTGCACAGCGCATTGCTACTACTTTGATTAATATTTTTGGTCGTCAAAATGTTAGATGGGCTGTTTGTTTAACTGGTTTTATTGTTGGTATTGCCCTATTCTACGAAATCGGTTTCGTACTTTTAATTCCACTTGTGTTTACTATTGCAGTATCTGCTGATATTCCACTTCTTGAAGTGGGGATGCCTATGGTAGCGGCCTTATCTGTTACACATGGTTTCTTGCCACCGCATCCAGGCCCAACAGCCATTTCTGTATTATTTAATGCTGATATTGGTAAAACTTTAATTTATGGTTTAATTATTGGTATTCCTACTGTAATTATTTCTGGTCCACTGCTTTACAATACAGCTAAAAGTATTAAAACTTCTATTCCAGAAGGTCTTCATAATGACAAAGTATTTACAGAAGAAGAAATGCCTTCATTCTGGAGCAGTATTTTAACTGCGTTGACACCAGTTATTTTAATGGCGATTAATACAGTAGGCCAAATGGTGGGCGTGCCTAAGGGGACAGCGGTTTACCATATTCTTAAATTCATTGGTGATCCAAGTGTGGCCTTGTCCATTTCCATTATCGTAGCTTTCTATACTTTTGGTTTTGCTCGCGGTAAAACTATGAAGGATATTATGGAAACATCAGAAAAAGCTATTTTAACTGTTGCTATGATTCTTTTCATCGTAGGTGCTGGTGGTGCTTTGAAACAAGTACTCATTGATAGCGGTGTAGGTACATACATTGGCTCTTTAGTAAAAGATGCTAACTTATCTCCATTGTTCTTAGCTTGGTTAATCGCTGCTGTTATTCGCGTGTCCGTTGGTTCTGCTACGGTAGCGGCTATGACAGCTGGTGGCATTGTGGCACCATTGATTGCGACTACTGGTGTAAGTCCAGAATTGATGGTATTAGCTGTAGGTGCTGGTAGTGTTATCTTCAGTCCTCCAAATGACCCAGGTTTCTGGCTCTTCAAAGAATTCTTTGGCTTATCGGTTAAACAAACAGTACGCACTTGGTGTGCTGTAGAAACATCCATCGCTGTGTGTGGTCTGATTGGCGTTGAGCTATTGAACTTATTTATTTAATTCCATATGAAATTTAAATAAAGAGAAAGGCATTGTATCATTAATGGTTGATGAGGGGTTAAACTTCTTTCTGTTTAATGTAATTAATGCTTTCTCTCTGATGTAAAACTAAAACCTTATGTATTAAGAAACTGCTTAATACATAAGGTTTTTTGTTGTTTAAATTTATTTATTCCTATCTTTTGTATTGTGCAGAGCATTAGTTTAATTAATAGATTAAATTTTATAATCACTTTCTTGAATAAATACTTGATTAGTTATAATTGAATATACTATAATTATTTTCTAGAAAAGGAATATATGAATGGTTATATATTCTGTGTTGTGTGAATGGAGTAAAAGAGTATAAAGTATGAAAATAAAAGTATATGAAAAAAATAATAGGAAGAAACTTACGGCGTTAGTCTTAGGCACCATGTATGCCTTAGGATCTGTTGTAACAGTAAGTGCAGCGACAGATTATATTAGTGTTTATTCTACGCAAGCACTTCCAAAAGATACAGGCTATAATAGTATAGCTATAGGTCCTAATTCAGAATCTGCTGGTGAAAACTCATTGGCTGCTGGCAATAAGGCTATAGCTAAAGGTGCTAGTAGTATTGCCACAGGTTTGGAGGCCAAAGCGCAAGCAGTTCGTAGTATTGCCACCGGCACATCGGCACAAATTGATGAAGTTGCAGCTAATGCTATTGCTATTGGCTATAATGCTAACGTAGTTAGAGATTCAGATTACAAAGATAACCTTTCAAATGGTGGTAAAGCTAAGACTAGTGGTCAAAATGCCATTGCTATTGGGACTA
This sequence comes from uncultured Veillonella sp., assembly GCF_900545795.1. GTDB lineage: Bacteria > Bacillota > Negativicutes > Veillonellales > Veillonellaceae > Veillonella_A. Next base: position 86,428 of record NZ_URAR01000004.1, on the reverse strand, counting down.
ATTCCTATACATCAGGAAGCCAAGCGATTGCTGTAGGGACTACGGCTAAGGCAGAGGGCTATAATTCAGTGGCTATTGGTAATGGAGTAAGTGCTACTGGAGACAGTTCTACTGTTATTGGCGATGGCGCTTGGGGCCATGGCGTAAAAAGTACTGTATATGGGCAAAATGCTAAGGTGTACAATGCGAGCATTGAGAAAGATGCCAATGAGTTAAAAGCTAAAATTGATAATTTGCGAATTGACAATCAGCAGTATAAGGCTGATCTAGGCGAATTAGAAAACCAAGGTAATAATGCAGTCGCCATTGGGGGTGATACAAAAGCATCTGGTTGGGGTGCTTCGGCATTAGGCTATAAAGCTTATGCTTTACATAGTCAAGCAACAGCTTTAGGTGATGATGCGAAATCAATGAATTATGCAGCCAGTGCTGTGGGGACTCATAGTTATGCCTCTGGTATACAGGCTACTGCCTTAGGGAATGGTGCTGAAGCGTTAGGTGCACAATCTGCTGCCTTAGGTTCTGGGTCAGCTGCTACTGGTGCACAATCCTTAGCAGCTGGCTGGGGAGCTGGTGCGAGTGGTAAAAATGCTATTGCTCTTGGATCTTCCACTAAAAGTGTAAAATCCTGGTATACTAAAGGCGGTGAAACCAGTACATATGCTACTGAATTGGCACAATGGAACGCATCAGGTGATTATTCTGTAGCTGTGGGCACTGACGCGCTAGCAAATAATACGGATACTATTGCAGTAGGTCGTAATGCTGCAAGTACAGAAGCTGATAGCGTAGCTGTAGGTCATAATGCTAAGAGCTCTGTAGCTGGTGGAGTGGCGCTAGGTAGTGAGTCCGTAGCGACTCGTGGGGCTTTGAGCGATGTAATGGTGACGAACACATCAAGCTCTTCTAATAATCAAGTTTATGGGGCAGCGAATAGTACTGACACCGCTAAAGCAGCTATTGCAGCTACAGTAAAAGGGGCGCTAGGTGCAGTATCGGTAGGTAATGACGGAGCTACTCGTCAAATTACGAATGTAGCAGCTGGCTCTGATAATAGCGATGCAGTGAATGTAGCGCAATTAAAGTCTGTAGAGACTTCTGTTAGAGAATATGTAAATGCTAATGCAGTGGATGTAAAACAAGGCAATGGTATTACTGTAACAGAAACACCAGCTGGTACAGATGCAGAAGGCAATGAAACTAAACATACTTTTACTGTTGCATTAGCTGAGGATGTTAAAAACTCCATTACAAATAATACGAATAATATTAGTAAACTTGGCGACACTGTTACAAATCTAAATGGTCAAGTACAAATTAATACAGGCGATATTTCCAACTTAAAATCACAGGTTGCGAATAATACGCAAACAATTAATACTCATACAGAGCAAATTAGCGATTTAAATAATCGTGTAAATGGTGTAAATGGTCGTATTAATAGCTTAGATAATCGTATGGATAAAGTGGGCGCTGGTGCAGCTGCCTTAGCAGGCTTACATCCACTTGACTTTAATCCAGATGATAAATGGAGTTTCTCCGTAGGTTACGGTAACTATGGCAATGCTAATGCTATGGCTGTTGGTGCGTTCTATCGACCTAATGAAGATGTAATGGTAAATGTAGCGTCTTCCATGGGAAATGGTGAGAATATGGTATCTGCTGGCTTAAACTTTAACATCGGTCAAAGCAGTGGCGTATCTCGTTCACGTGTAGCGATGGCTAAGGAAATTGAATTACTAAAAGCACGCATTGACCAATTAGAAGCACAGCAGCGTAATCAGGCTAAAGGGAATGGTGTACAAAGCACAAACTTGGCAGCTAATGTGAACTTCCCAGATGTGCCAGAAAACCATTGGGCTTATGAATTTGTAAATTCTTTAGCTCAAAGAGGCTTGTTAGTAGGTTATCCTGATGGCGAGTTTAAGGGCAATCAGTCTATGACTCGTTATGAATTTGCCGCAGTTATTTACCGTGCCTTACAAAATGGTGCTATTATTGATGGCAATATGGCTCGTGCTACAGAAGAGTTTAGCAATGAAATGATTGCTGTAGAAAAAGCAGATCGTTTCCGTGTAGATCTTGTACATGGCAAACCAAGCGATCGCTATAAAGTAGAGCGTATTCGCGTAAATAGTGAAGATAAAGAAAGTCGCGACGTATATGGTGGCTATACAAAAATGTAGTACTACATAATAAAGAATCCATATATGGGCATATAATATAGTTTGGTATGTAAATCTATATTGATATGTAGAGCTGTACTAGTATAGAAAATGAAAATAGACTGGAATGATGAGGTAGTCAAAAGTTTTACTCCTTAAGATGACGTATCTAAAGGCGGTAAACCATTGATTACTTGTCATTCCAGTCTTTTATTTTGTCTTCATATTGCTAGCTGGGCACTCTTGTTAAAACTCAATATGCACTCTCTATAAAACACAATATGCACTGTCGATGAGCTAGTTGACTATTGTCGATAATGTTATAGGAAACCACTCAATGATGCTCGTTGGGTCATTTTGATAAGTCTGGTGGGGCGGCAGGTAAAAATGAAAAATTTTTATCAAAGGGAGATATAAAGTAGAGATATATGAAGAAAGATAAAAAAACAGAAAACTTATAGAGAATAATTCTTCAAAAGTGGCATTATATAAAAAATATTTTGGTTAATATGAAGTTTAAAAAACGAAAAAATATAGATTTAAAATTAATTACTATGACGTATTTTAAAGCGGTTACATGAATCATGATTTTTGTTTAATAAAAATTATTATCTTAAATTTAGATAATAACTTGAAAAAATAATCAAAAATGTTCTATAATGAATACCTAGTGAATATAACATAATGAGTTATGTATTGCATTGTGTTGTTGTGAATGTTGATAAATGGAGTATTGCAAGAAAATGAGTAGTAACAAAAGTAAAAGAATTATGTCTGCCTTGGTGTTAGGTACATTTTATGCAGTAGGTAGCTTAGCCAGTGTAGGCGCAGCATCTACTGATATTGTAATTAAGGATAGTCTAACAGATAGTAAAGATCCTGTTGTAGAAGCTAATAATGGGATTGCCATGGGGCCCAATTCCTCAGTAGCAACACCTTCTGATAATGGTATTGCTATTGGTAAGGGGGCTACAGTAGCCAATAATGAACGCTATGATATTGAAGCGAATGCTAATAATAAGGTCTTGTTGAGTGGCACTAATGGCATTGCTATTGGCAATGAAGCTAAGGCCGCTTGGACGGGAACAACTGCTGTAGGTGCCGGTGCTAGTGCTAATGGTTCTTATGCTACTGCATATGGCAACGGTGCTAGTGCTATCGGCGATGGCAGTATCGCCATTGGTAATAACGCCACTATGGCTGATTCGTATACATATTATGATGTAAAATACAATATGAATAATGCTGTAGCAATTGGTAATGGTGCTCATGTAGGCAGTGGTTTTGGTACGGCAGTGGGGGCTAATGCAAAGGGGGATGGTTTAGCATCTACTGCTGTAGGCCGTAATTCTACCGCATCTGGTGAATCTAGCGTAGCTCTTGGTAATGGGGCGGTGGCTACGAATTGGGGCTCTTCTGCTTTAGGGACGATTTCACAATCTACTGGCCTTAATTCAACGGCCGTAGGTAATGATGCGCGTGCTTTAAATACATATGCTACCAGTCTTGGTACTCTTGCTATTGCTAATGGAGTTGGCTCCTTAGCAGTGGGCCCACTTACTACTGCTGATGGAAAGTATTCCACCGCATTAGGATATAATGTACAAACAACTGGTACTTATGCAGTTTCCATCGGCGCTATGATTGGGGCAAATAAAACATCACCAAGTGCCACAGGCTATTCTGCTATTTCCATTGGTACAAACAATAAAGCGGCTTCATCAGATTCTATTTCTATGGGGCGTTCCACTGTAGTTAGTGAATCCGCTACAAATGGTATTGCTATTGGCAAAGAAGCTAGTACTACAGCTGCAAATGGCGCTGGTTTAGGTTATAAAGCAGTAGTATCTGCTGAAAATGGCACGGCTCTTGGTAGCAATGCTTCCGTCACAGCAACCGGTGGCGTAGCTTTAGGTAGCGCTGCTACAGCTACTAGAGAGGCTCTAAGTGATGTCAAGGTATCTGATACTGCTAGCGCTGCTAGTAATGAAGTATATGGTTCAGCTACCGCTACTGATGCTGATAAAGAGGCTATTAAGGCTACTGTAAAAGGCAGTCTAGGTGCTGTGTCAGTAGGCAGTGATGATGCAACTCGTCAAATTACACATGTAGCAGCCGGTTCAGAAGATAGTGATGCTGTTAATGTGGCGCAATTAAAATCTGTAGCGTCCTCTGTACGGGAGTATATCGATCAAAATGATGCTAACATTAGTCAAATTGGCAATCAAGTTACGGTGAATACAGGTGATATTAGCAATTTAAAAAATCAGGTAAATTCTAATACTAATACTATTAATACACATACAGAGCAAATTGATGATTTAAATAATCGCGTAGATGATATAGATGGCCGTGTCAATGGCATGGAGCGAAATTACCAGGAAGTGCGTGGAGAAGTGCGTGATGTAGGCGCTATGTCTGCTGCTTTAGCGGGTCTTCGCAATTTGGCGTTTGATCCAAGTAGCAAATTGAACTTCTCTGTAGCCGGTGGTTTCTATCGCGATGCCTCTGCCTTAGCGTTAGGTGCTTCCTATCAGCCAAATGAAGATGTGCTTTTCGCCTTTGGCACAAGCGTTGGTAATAATGATAATATGTACAATGTGTCAGCTACTTTTAAAGTAGGCCCTAATCAAAAACGTCGCGTTTTACTCAATGACGAACGCATGGCGCCTATTAGTACGGTGTATGTAATGCAAGATCAGATTACAAGTTTAGAAAAAGAAAAACAAACTGCTGATACACGCATCAGTAAATTAGAACAAGAAAATCAAGAATTAAAAGCTAAACTTGAACTTCTTATGACAAAAGTAGGATTATAATTTAATGCTTTTCCCCCTTGCCATGGCAAGGGGGCTTGTGCTATACTCTTAAAGTATGAAATTACGCACGCAGACTGATCCAACATCTGTGTCAGGGCTTTTCCTGATTTTCTATTGGATATGAAGCTGCGGAGGTTTATTAACAGGAGGTGCCAACATGGCAGTAGTATCAATGAAACAATTATTGGAGGCCGGTGTACATTTCGGTCACCAAACTAGAAGATGGAACCCTAAGATGGCTAAGTACATCTTCACTGAACGCAATGGTATTTATATCATTGACCTTCAAAAAACAGTTAAAAAAGTAGAAGAAGCTTATGACTTCTTACGTGAAGTAGCTCAAAACGGCGAAGTAGTACTTTTCGTAGGTACTAAAAAACAAGCTCAAGAATCCGTTAAAGAAGAAGCAGAACGTTCCGGTATGTACTTCGTTAACGAACGTTGGTTAGGTGGTATGTTAACTAACTACAAAACTATCGAACTTCGCGTTAAACGTTTAAAAGAATTAGAAAAAATGGCTGAAGATGGTACATTCGAACTTCTTCCTAAAAAAGAAGTAATCGGTCTTCGTCATGAAATGGAAAAACTAGAAAAATACCTTGGCGGTATTAAAGATATGCCTAAAATGCCAGGTGCTTTATTCGTAGTTGACCCTAAAAAAGAACGCATCGCTATCGCAGAAGCTAAGAAATTAGGTATCCCAGTAGTAGCAACTGTTGACACTAACTGTGACCCAGATGAAATCGATTTCCCAATCCCTGCTAACGATGACGCTATTCGTGCCGTTAAATTATTAACTGGCAAAATGGCTGATGCTATCTTAGAAGGTCGCCAAGGCGAATCTTTAGATGACCAAGGCGAGCACCAAGACGCGGCTGATCAAGCTTTAAATCAAATGGTATCTGATTCCCGCGAAATGGTACAAGACGGTCAAGGCTAATAACTAAGACTGACAAGTAAGTCCTCATTGTTTGGAAGTGACGAGTTGCTAGCTATGATAAGCGCTATATAGTAGCGAACTGCATATACTAAAACTTAGTTGCATATATAACATACAATTGCATGACTTACTAATTGATAAAAATTGTAAAACAATATAAAATTAAGGTAAGGCATTGTGACCTTACCTTAATTAATGTATAGGAGGAAGATTTAAACATGGCTATTACTGCTGCATTAGTAAAAGAATTGCGTGAACTTACAGGCGCAGGCATGATGGATTGCAAAAAAGTATTAACCGAAGCTAACGGTGACATCGAGAAGGCAGTTGACCTTCTTCGTGAAAAAGGTTTAGCAGCGGCTGCTAAAAAAGCTGGTCGTATTGCTGCTGAAGGTGTTGTTGCTTCTTACATCCATGGTGGCGGCCGCATCGGCGTTTTAGTAGAAGTTAACTGCGAAACTGACTTCGTTGCTAAAACTGATGACTTCCAAGAATTGGTAAAAGACATTGCAATGCAAATCGCAGCTGCAAATCCTCTTTACTTAAACCGTGAAGAAGTTCCTGCTGACGTTATTGAACACGAAAAAGCAGTTCTTTTAGAACAAGCTAAAGCAGAAGCGGCTGAAGATGTTAAAAATGGCAGAAAACCAAAACCAGAAGCAGTACTTGAAAAAATGGTTGTGGGCCGTGTAGAAAAATTCTATAAAGAAAACTGCCTAATGGAACAAATTTTCATTAAAGATGGTGACAAAACTATTACTGATGTTATTACTGAAAAAATTGCTAAAATCGGTGAAAATATCAACGTACGTCGTTTCGTTCGCTACGCTTTAGGCGAAGGAATTGAAAAGCGCCAAGACGACTTCGAAGCTGAAGTTCGTGCAGCCGCTGGTCAATAAGATTTAACAGATAAGAGAACACCGTCCAGTGTTCTCTTATTTTGCAATAAGCAGAGGAGTATAGCGATGAGTGATAGAAAGTTTAAACGTATTGTATTAAAATTAAGTGGTGAAGCACTAGCTGGTGAACAAGGATATGGTATTGATCCAATCGTTGTAGAAGGCATTGCTAAAGAGATTGCTGAATTAGCAAGATCGACTGATTTACAAATTGCCATCGTAGTTGGTGGCGGCAATATTTGGCGCGGATTAGCTGGTAGCGCTAAGGGCATGGATCGTGCATCGGCTGACTACATGGGCATGATTGCCACAGTTATGAACTCCTTAGCTCTTCAAGATGCCCTTGAAAATGAAGGAGCTGCTACACGCGTACAAACAGCGATTGCTATGCAAGAAGTAGCTGAACCATATATTCGTCGTCGTGCTATTCGCCATTTGGAAAAAGGCCGTATTGTAATCTTTGCAGCAGGTACTGGTAATCCGTACTTCTCCACAGATACAACAGCTGCTCTTCGCGCTGCAGAAATTGAAGCAGACGCTATTTTAATGGCTAAGAAATTTGCTGATGGCGTATATGATTGCGATCCTCGCACAAACGCTGATGCGAAGAAATATGATGAATTAACCTATATGGAAGTTATTAGTCGTGAGCTTAAAGTAATGGATGCTACATCTACTACTTTATGTAAAGACAATAATATCCCAATTGTAGTATTTAGCATGGATATTCCTGGTAACATTACTCGTGCTGCTAAAGGTGAAGTTGTTGGTACTATTGTAAGAGGTGAAAATTAATGGACATTCAAGAGTTATTAAAACAAGAAGAAGCTCGCATGGATAAAACTATTGAATCATTAAAACAAGAGTTTGCATCCATTCGTACGGGCCGTGCAAGTACTTCCTTACTAGACAAAGTAATGGTTGACTATTATGGCTCTCAATCCCCAGTGAATCAGGTAGCTAATGTAACAGCACCAGAACCTCGCTTGATTTTAGTAAAACCTTGGGACCGTTCTATGATTGGTCCTATTGAAAAGGCTGTACTACAATCTGATCTTGGTTTAAACCCAAGTAATGATGGTGAAACAATTCGCCTTGCTATTCCTCAATTAACGGAAGAACGCCGTAAGGAATTGGTAAAAGTAGTAAGCAAACGCGCTGAAGAAGCAAAAGTTGCTATCCGCAATATTCGTCGTGATGCTAATGATGCTTTGAAAAAAGAAGAAAAAGCTAAGACAATTACAGAAGATACTGTAAAAGACGGTCAAGATCAAATTCAAAAATTGACTGACAAAAAAATCAAGGCTATCGATGATTTAAGAGATAAAAAAGAAAAGGACGTATTAGAAGTATAATGCAACCTACTTCTATTATAGGATTACCTTGGCAGCTCGCAGAGGGCTTATTGCGGGCTGCCAATATCCCTTTTGCAGTGACTATTGGAGATAATTACAATCGATTTTTCTCGGTGGCAGACTCCAATTATTATGTCAGTCGAGTAAAGATTGACCCAAGAGAAACAGGGACTTGGCAGATTTTGCTATTTCGTCCCATGATAGCCAGTGAATTCGAAAACTGCAATGAGGTACAATATGCTAAAGAGTTTATTTCAAAAACAGAGTAAGCAAAATAATGATGGTATAGTGCCGATTGACCCTAATAATATGCCTGCTCATGTAGCAATTATTATGGATGGCAATGGTCGATGGGCTAAGCGTCGCGGTTTGCCGCGTACTATGGGGCACAGAGCTGGTGCCGATGTATTAAAGAAAATCGTTATAGCAGCTAATGATATGGGCATTAAAGCCTTAACTGTATATGGTTTTTCCACAGAGAATTGGAAGCGGCCAGAACAAGAAGTATCCTTGCTTATGAGCTTAATTCGCGAATACTTACTAGGTAATGTACGCGATATGCATGAACATAATGTAAGGATTCGTTTTATTGGCTTTATTGGCGGTTTATCTGATGAATTACAGCGCATTATTAAAGATGCGGAAGACTTAACTATGAATAATACGGGTCTTACCTTGCAGTTAGCAATTAACTATGGTGGACGCGATGAAATAGTACGGGCTATAAAAGATATTGTAGCTGATGTACAAACTGGCACAATAGAGCCAGGCGCAATTACAGAAGATGCAATTAGTAATTATTTATTTACTAAAGAGTTTTCTAATGTAGATTTATTAATTCGTCCTAGCGGAGATTATCGAATTAGTAATTTTTTATTATGGCAATTAGCGTATGCTGAATTTTGGTTCACTGATGCGAATTGGCCAGATTTTACACCTCAAATTTTAGAAGATGCGGTTCGTGCATTCCAGCAAAGAGAACGGCGTTTTGGAGGTTTAAAAACGGAGGAGTAGCATGTTAAAAACACGCGTTATTACGGCGCTTATTGGCTTTATTATAGCCATAATTGCCATCACTGTGGGAGGCTATTTTTTTAGTGGGCTTATTTTGCTCCTAACTTTGTTAGGTTGGCGTGAATTTGTCAGTATGATAAAAAAGCTCAATATTACTTTACCTGCCACATGGGGTTACGTGTTTACTGCCATTATTATGCTCACCTTAATGTTCCATCAATATAAATGGGCATTAATTAGTGCTGTAGGGTCGGTTATGCTACTTAGCATTATTTATATTTTTAGTCAAAAGCGAATTACCCTTGATGTATTAACTTATGCAGTATTTGGTTTTTTCTACATCAATGGTGGTTTTGCCTCTATTTTGATTCTACGCGAAAATACAGCGTATGACTTTTTCTCAGTTCCTTTTACAGCCGCTCATATGGGTGAACTCATGCTTTGGCTCTTGTTATTCTGTACTTGGGCGAGCGATACCTTTGCTTATTTTGCTGGCCGTAAGTGGGGACAGCACCGCATCGTGCCCAAAATTAGTCCGAATAAAACATTAGAAGGTTTTATTGGAGGCTTTATTGGCTGTATTTTGACTGGTGTAGTTTATGCGTGGTTAACAGGTATTCCCGTTGGACTTGGCGGTGTAGTAGGCTTTTTAACAGGCATTGTAGCGCCATTAGGGGACTTATTTGAGTCTAAATTGAAGCGTCATTGCTCCATTAAAGATTCTGGCGTTTTACTCCCAGGACATGGTGGTGTATTAGATCGTTTTGATAGCTTATTATTTGCAGCGCCTATGATATTGGCCTACTTAATGTAGAATTAAGGCTTACATATAAAGATATACTGTAGAAGTAGTTTAGATACATGTAATTGGTATGACAGTGTGAATATACTATTACATATTTTATGAGAAGATTTAGAGCAGTTTAAGGCATACTGTTCTTCTGTAAATCATGAAAAGTGAGGAGTTTCTATGAAAACTATTAGCATCTTAGGCAGTACTGGTTCAATTGGTACTCAAACATTAGATGTAGTGAGACAACATCCCGATTTATTTTCTGTAAAAGCTATTGTAGCGTATAAAAATGTGGATGTATTAGAAGCTCAAATAAAAGAATTCCAGCCTGAAATGGCCGGTTTAGTTGATGAAGCGGCATATAAAAAGTTAAAATCACGCTATACTGGACACACTAAGTTGGTGGGCGGTACAGAGGCATTATTAGCTGGTGCTACCTGGCCTTCCACAGAATTAGTTGTTACTGCTGTAGTTGGTGCTGCTGGCATTGAACCTACCGTAGAAGCTATTAAGGCGAAGAAAACTATAGGTTTAGCCAATAAGGAGACCTTAGTGGCTGGAGGCCCATTAATTACCTCCTTGTGTGAGGAGTATGGTGTTCAGTTGTTGCCAATTGATAGCGAGCATAGTGCTATTTTCCAATGTTTGGAAGGACAAAATAGAGAGAATGTAGACTCTCTATTAATAACTGCTTCTGGTGGTCCGCTTCGGACTTGGCCAAGTGAAAAAATTCCTACGGCCACAGCAGCTGATTGTTTGCGTCATCCTACGTGGAATATGGGCAATAAGATTACAATTGACTCTGCCTCCTTATTTAATAAAGGCTTAGAAGTGATTGAAGCGCATTGGCTCTTTGGTTTTGACTTTGATCATATAAAAGTTACAGTTCATCCACAGAGCATTGTACACTCCATGATTATGATGAAGGACGGAGCCATTTTAGCGCAGTTGGGAAATCCTGATATGCGTGAGCCTATTCAATACGCTTTAACCTATCCGAGTCGTGAACCGCTTCACATGGATGTATTAACTTTTGATAAAGCCTTGCAATTAGAATTTTTCCCGCCGCGGTATGAAGATTTCCCTGCTTTGCAATTAGCCTTTGACGTGGGCCGCGCTGGAGGCTTTAAGCCGGCTGTATTCAATGCAGCTAATGAAGAAGCAGTTTATGCTTTCTTAGACGGCAAATTACAATTTGGCGATATTTATAAAACAGTTGTGTCTGTATTAGAACGGATGGAAACTGAGCCAGAATTTACATTGCCGAATTTGCGACAAATTGACTTATGGGCGCGAGAAACAGCTCGCAGTCTAATTAAATAGCTTGGCTGTGTAATTGTCTAGCTTGTGAAAATTTACTGCTCAGCAGATTTAGTACTAAACAAAGTAATGTGTTGAGCTAATTTAGCTAAAAAATAAATACTATGCAAATAAAGTGGAATATTTTAGATATTTTCCGCAATACACATAGTCAATCAATAGATATGTATTAACTAAATAGGAGAAAAACGGTGTTAACTATACTTGCCACAATTTTTGTGTTTGGCGTCATTGTTTTCATCCATGAGTTTGGCCATTTTATTACAGCCAAAGCGAGTGGTATGAGAGTCGATGAATTTGCCATTGGTTTTGGTCCAGCGCTTGTAAAAAAGCAAAAAGGTGAGACGCTGTATTCAATTCGCGCCATTCCTTTAGGCGGTTATAATAAAATTGCTGGTATGATGCCAGATGAGGAACTTGATGACCGCTCCTTTTTAAATAAGCCGGTATGGAAGCGTTTTATTGTAATTTTTGCCGGCGCATTCTTTAACTTTTTACTGGCCATCGTCATTTTCTTTGGTGTATTTGTTACTTATGGACAACAAACACCATCTAATGAGCCCGTTATTGGTCGAATTGTTAATGACTCACCGGCTATAGCAGCCCATTTAGAAGTCAATGACCGCATTACGAGCATTAATGGCAAAGCCATTACGCAGTGGTCAGATATTACGACTCATTTAAAGGGCACTGAAAATACTGTAGTTACCATGATGATTGATCGCGGTGGAGAAACTAAAGAAGTATCAGTAATTCCTACCGAGTCCAGTGGCCGTGCCATTATAGGGATTAATCCTCAAATTAACTCTACGCCTTATTCCATAGGAGAAGCGGCGGAGCGCTCTGTAACAGCTACTATAGCTATTTTACAAGAGATGGTACGCACCTTATGGCTCATGATTACCGGTCAAATGGCAGCGCAAGTTTCAGGCCCTATTGGGGTAGCTCAAGCAGCCGGTGAAATGGCGCAATTTGGCTTTGTGTATTTACTTAATTTTACAGCTATCTTGAGCTTGAATTTAGGGGTAATTAACTTACTACCAGTACCAGCTTTAGATGGGGGCCATTTAATTTTATTAATTATTGAAGGAATTACGAGACGACGTATGCCGCCTAAGGCATTGCAATACATTCAAATGACAGGGGTCATTTTACTAATCGCTTTATTTATTTATGCGACTACACATGATATAAGCCGTCTGTAATATAGGAGTTACCTATGATTAACAGAAAAGAAACTAGAAGAATTAAAGTCGGTTCTGTGCCAATTGGTCATTTTGCGCCTATTAGCGTACAGTCCATGATTACTACAAATCCAGTTGAAACTGAGAAGGCTATTGCTGAAATTAATCGCTTAGCCGATGCTGGTTGTGATTTAGTCCGCTTAGCAGTTCCTGATATGGCTGCTGCCAAGGCGATTAAAACAGTTCGAGAAGGCAGTAAGATTCCTTTGATTGCAGACATTCATTTTGACTATCGTTTAGCTTTAGAAGCTATTGATAGTGGTATAGATGGTCTTCGCATTAATCCAGGAAATATTGGTGGCACTGAAAATGTGCAGGCTGTTATACAAAAAGCTAAGCCAAAGCAAATTCCAATTCGCATTGGCGTTAATGCAGGCTCCTTACCAGCTCATATATTAGAGGCTTATGGCGGTCATCCTTGTGCTGATGGCATGGTAGAAGCTGCCTTAGAGCATGTGCGCATTTTAGAAGCTATGGACTATTATGATATGAAGATTTCCATCAAGGCTACCGATGTGCCTTTAATGATTGAAGCATATCAAAAATTATCTGCCAAAGTGAATTATCCTTTACATCTAGGCGTTACTGAAGCTGGTACGATTCGTCAAGGTACAGTGAAGTCTTCTATCGGTATTGGGGCCCTATTAGCACAGGGCATTGGCGATACTTTGCGGGTATCTTTAACAGGCGATCCAATTCACGAAGTGGAAGTGGGCAAAACAATTTTAAGCTCCTTAGGTTTACGAACTTATGGTGCTACAATGATTTCATGTCCTACATGTGGTCGTTGCCGCGTGAACCTCTTCAAGATGGCTGAAATTGTAGAAGAGCGCTTGAAGAGCATTAAAGAGCCAATCCGTGTAGCGGTTATGGGCTGTGTAGTAAATGGGCCAGGGGAAGCCCGTGAGGCTGATTTTGGCATTGCTGGTGGCGATGGTCGTGGCATTGTATTTAGAAAAGGTGAGACGATTAAAACCGTGGATGAAAGCGAATTAGTAGATGCTTTATTCCACGAAATAGAAACATATTTAGAGTCAAAGGAGTCGTAAGTATATGTTAGCAAGTAAATTATATGCCCCTACTTTACGTGAGGTACCAGCTGATGCTGATGTTATTAGCCAAAAGTTAATGCTTCGGGCTGGTTTAATTCGCAAAATGTCTAGTGGCCTTTATAGCTATCTTCCTCTTGCTTGGAAAAGTATTCGCAAAATCGAGCAAATCGTGCATGAAGAAATGACGCGAATTAGCGCGCAAGAAATTATGATGCCAATTATTCAACCAGCTGAGATTTGGGAAGAATCTGGCCGCTGGAAAGTATATGGCGCAGAAATGATGCGTTTAAAAGATCGTCATAATCGCGATTACTGCTTGGGACCAACCCATGAAGAGATGATTACGACTTTGGTAAAAGACGAAGTAAAATCTTATCGCCAATTGCCATTAACTTTATATCAAATTCAAAATAAATATCGCGATGAACGCCGTCCTCGCTATGGCTTAATGCGCAGCCGCGAATTCATCATGAAAGATGCTTATTCCTTTGATGTGGATGAAGCTGGTTTAGATAAATCCTATTGGGATATGTATAAGGCTTATGAGCAAGTATTTAGCCGTTGCGGTTTATATTTTAAACCTGTAGAAGCTGACTCTGGTGCTATTGGTGGTAGTAATAGTCACGAATTTATGGCCCTTGCTGAATCTGGTGAAGCCGATGTTATTTACTGTGACAGTTGTGATTATGCAGCCAATATTGAAATTGGTAAGCCTGCAGCCTTGCCAGGGGATGGTGAAGCGCCTAAAGAGCTAGAAATTGTTAATACGCCAGAGGCAAAAACAATTGAAGCTGTAGCTAATATGTTATCCTTACCTTTAGAGAAAACAATTAAAGCAGTAGTTCTCTCTGTAGATGGTGTAGTCGTACTAGCTATTGTACGCGGTGACCATGAAGTGAACGAAATTGCTGTGCAGCATGCAGTAGATTCTAATATTGAACCTGAAATGGCTACAGAAGAACAATTAAAACAAGTTGGTCTTGTAGGTGGTTTCATTAGCCCTGTGGGATTAGCACAGACAGAGGAATTTAAAATTGTAGTTGATGAATCTGTTATGACTATGCAAAATGCTTGTGGTGGGGCTAATAAAGTAGATGCGCATTATATCAACATCAATCCAACACGCGATTTTAATGTAGATGATATTATTGTGGCACCAATTCGTTTAATCACACCGGAAGACCCATGTCCAAATTGTGGCGGCAAGCTTAATTTGGCAAAAGGGATTGAAGTAGGTCAAGTATTTAAATTAGGGACTAAATACAGTGAATCTATGAATGGCACCTTCCTCAATCAGGATGGCCGTCCTAATCCATATGTAATGGGTTGCTATGGTATCGGTGTATCTCGTACATTAGCGGCAGCTATTGAACAAAGCCATGATGAAGATGGCATTATTTGGCCAGTAGCCATTGCGCCATTTGAAGTTGACATTGTGCCAATCAATGCAAAAGACGAAGCACTTATGAATGTAAGTCAGGAAATTTATGCTGAATTACAACAAGCAGGTGTAGATGTATTATTAGACGATCGTAAAGATCGTGCAGGGGTTAAATTTAAGGATGCTGATTTAATTGGCTATCCAGTGCGCATTACAGTAAGTAAAAATACACTTGAAAGCAATGCAGTAGAGCTTAAAGTGCGCAAGACTGGTGAAGTCCTTGAAGTAGCCATGACTGATGTAGCAAGTACAGTGAAGTCTATTTTAGAGAAATTAGGCTAGTAGATTACAGTCGATAGGGATTTACCTATCGACTGTTTTTATGTATTAATTTAAGTGAAATGCTTGTATAAAATGAGAATTTAAGTCATAATAAAAGATGGAGTATTATCGAGTAATGTAGATTGTAGGAGGCGAAATATGTTAGTAGATTTTCATATGCATAGCACCTCATCCGATGGCGTTATGTTACCAAAAGATTTACGAGCAGCCAATGCGGCCGCTGGTATTAAAATAATGGCCCTTACTGATCATGATACAATAGATGGCTCGTTTGACTTAATACAAGATCCGATTTCAGATATACAAGTTATTAGGGGCTGTGAGTTTAGTTCCACATATAACAATAAAGATGTGCATATATTAAGCTATGATTTTGATTATGCCAATAAAGAGATTAAGGAGTATGTAGACTTCTTTAAAGAATCTCGAGAGTCCCGTATTTTTCGCATGATTGATCGCTGCAAGGAAAATGGCTACGATGTATCGCGCGAAGAGTTAGAGGATTTATTCCCTCATGCTAACTCACTGGGGCGTCCTCATTTATCGCAATTATTGATTAAAAAAGGTTATGTAAGTACTGTAAGCGAAGCGTTTAATACTATATTAAGTCGTAAGAGTCCTTGTTATGTGCCTAAGTTTAAGGCTGAGCCTGAAGATGTAATTGATTTAATTCACCGCGCTGGTGGCGTGGCTGTTATGGCTCATCCTATTTTATTGAATTCAGACGAAGATGTAGTAGATTTGTTAGCTTTGCCTTTTGATGGCATTGAGGTATACCATCCTCTTCATAGCGAAGAGGATTCAAAGCGATATCGTCAAATTGCTCTTGACCATAATAAATTAATTACAGGCGGCTCTGATTATCATGGCATTCCTAATAAAATTCCGTATAATATTGGTGATTATTTAATACAAAGTGAAGATGTAGCAGAGTTTATAAAATTAGTGGCTAATGTATAGACGGTGATATATCTAGACATGGTCAAATGATTAGGAATTTTGGGTAGTAGCTATGAACTAAGCAATCTTTGGTTCATAAAATAATAGGAGAGATATATATGGAAGTTATAGCTTTCGTAGGACCTAGTGGGACAGGGAAAAGTCATCGCGCGTTAGTTGTGGCCCATGAGAATCACGCTGAGTGCATCATAGATGATGGTATTTTAATTCACAATAATCGGATTGTAGCAGGTTTTTCAGCTAAAAAAGAAGAAAGCCGTCTTAAGGCAGTTCGTCGCGCTATATTTCAAGACCCTAAGCAAGTGCAGTCTGTGCGGGAGCAGCTGGACTTAATCAAACCCGAGCGAATTTTAATATTAGGAACTTCGGAAAATATGGTAGGAAAAATTTCAAAGGCTCTTGGCATAGGTGCTCCTAGTCGGTATATTCACATTGAAGATATAGCGTCTCCTAAGGAAATTGAAAAGGCACAAGTGTCACGCTTAAAAGAAGGTAAGCATATTATTCCAGTTCCAACCATGGAGTTAAAGCCTCATTTTCAGGGCTATTTAATTGACCCCATTAAATCTATTTGGCGACGGACGCGCTTTTCTAAGAGTGGCGCCGCAGAATTTGAAAAATCAGTGGTGCGCCCCGTATTTAGCTATTATGGTAGTTTGACTTTCTCCGATCAGGTGATTGAAGAAATTATAAAAAATAGCTTGAAGAAAATTAAGGACATTTCTGCTTGTGATGATATTAGTATAAAGAAATCTCAAAAGGGTAATAATGCCTTAACTTTAAATATGGGCGTTGTGTTATATAAGGGGCGTCCGGTTAAAGAAATAATGAATCAAATGCATAAATACATATGCAATGATATAGAGTATATTACGGGCATGTCAGTAGAGCGGCTGGCTATTGTAGTCGATAAATTAGTAAGCCCTAGCCGTCATTAATGTGGTTTGGCCTAGGGGATTAATAAGTGTCTTACTTAGCGCAATTATTGAAGTTTGGTTTAGCGCCATTAATGAGAGTTTTACTTAGTGCCAATAATGAAGTTTGACTTAGCTTTATAAATGCATTTTTAAGCTAAGTAATGAGCTTTGCCTTATAAAAATATGATAATATAAAGAATTATAGTAGTAAATTTGCTAGTATTGCTTAGGTTAGCAATGAGTTGGAGAAGATGATGAAAAAATATTATATATTTACCTATGGCTGTCAGATGAATGAAAGTGACTCTGAACGTTTAGCCCATCAGTTAGAACAGGCTGGCTATGAGAGCACCGAACAGTTTGAAGAAGCTGATTTGATTATTTTAAATACTTGCTGTGTTCGTGAAACAGCAGAACATAAGATTTATGGCCGTATCGGTGAATTAAAGCATTTAAAAGAAAAAAATAAAAATTTAATCATTGCTATTACAGGCTGTATGGCTCAAAAGAATCAAGCTGATATGTTTAAGCGTGCGCCTCATATTGATATTGTGTTAGGCACGCACAATTTGCGCCATATTAATGAAATGGTAGAAGAAGTACAACGTACTCATAAGCATCAGCTCAATGTAGAGATGGATAACTCCGTACTCTATGAATTAGAAGCAAAGCCAAGTGGCACATTCTCTGCGTGGGTGCCAATTATGAATGGTTGTAATAAATTCTGTACCTATTGTATTGTACCTCATGTGCGAGGCCGTGAAATCAGCCGTCCTATTGAAAATATCGTAGATGATGTTAAGAAATTAGGTGCATCAGGCTATAAAGAAATTACTTTGCTTGGTCAAAATGTAAACTCCTATGGCTTAGATTTTAAAGATGGCACACATTTTGGTCATTTAATTGATGCTTTAGATCATATTCCAGGAATTGAACGCATTCGCTATATGACGAGTCATCCACAGGATATGAATAAAGAGATGATCGATGCCTTAGGGCGCTCCTCTAATGTAGTGACTCAATTACATTTGCCAATTCAGTCAGGTTCCAATCGCATTTTACAAAAAATGAACCGCCGTTATACTGTAGAGCATTATAAGGAACTTATCGAATATTGCCGAGAAAAAATTAAAGGCCTTACATTGACTACTGATTTAATTGTAGGCTTCCCAGGAGAAACTGAAGAGGACTTTGAGGCTACTTTACAATTGCTCAAGGATATTCGCTATGATATGGCCTATACTTTCATTTTCTCTAAACGCTCTGGTACGCCAGCAGCTACTATGGAAGATCAAGTGCCAGAAGAAGTGAAGCGAGTTCGTTTGCAAGCTTTAATGGATGTGCAAAATGAGATTTCCTTAGAGCACAATAAAGTGATGGAAGGCCAAGTATATCCAATTATCGTTGAAGGCCCAAGTCGCAATGATGAAAATGTATGGTTTGGTCGTACATCTGGGAATAAGATGATTTTATTCCCTAAAGATGAAAGTCTTAAGATTGGCGACACCGTGAATGCGCGAGTGGATAAAGCACAAACTTGGATTTTATACGGCACTATCGTATAAGCATTAGTACATCTTAAT
Organism: uncultured Veillonella sp.; assembly: GCF_900545795.1. Classification (GTDB taxonomy): domain Bacteria; phylum Bacillota; class Negativicutes; order Veillonellales; family Veillonellaceae; genus Veillonella_A. The sequence goes on along the minus strand of NZ_URAR01000004.1, from coordinate 67,644 downwards.
ATATAAGGGTCAGTAGATTTTAATATATAAGGATGAGTAGATTTTAGTATATATAAGATTTAGTAGATATTCGCGCCTATACTGCAGAGTATAGGCTCGATTTTGCTAGTGGATGGAGGCGTACATGAGTAAAAAGCAAACGCCTATGATGGATCAATATTTCTCTATAAAAGATCGATATAAAGAGGAACTCTTGTTCTTTCGTCTTGGTGATTTTTACGAATTATTTTATGATGATGCATTGACTGCATCGCGCGAATTGAATATTACGCTTACAGGCCGCAATTCTGGTGAAGAAGAAAAAGCCCCTATGTGCGGTGTTCCTTACCATGCAGCTGAAAGCTATATAGATAAATTGGTGAAAAAGGGCTATAAAGTTGCTATTTGTGAGCAAGTGGAAGACCCAAAGACAGCCAAAGGCATTGTAAAACGCGATGTAATCCGTGTTATAACACCAGGTACGGTGCTCACAGAAAATGGCACAGAAGCGCGAGAGAACAACTTCTTAGGCCTATTTTATCGAACCACAGAGACTTTGATTCTTATCTTCTGTGATGTGTCCACTGGTGAAGTCATTTGGGATAGAATACGCCATGGTGAGCGTCAATCTTCTATTTATGATGCATTAGCTATGTATCGTCCTTCTGAAATTGTAACCGTAGGGGATATTCCTTTGGGGAAAGAGCTAGAAGATTTTATTTCGATTCAGCTCAATAATGTGGCCTTGTCGCCATTTTCTCCTGTAGAAGAGTTAAGTGCTATTCGCAATGAAAGTATGGTCCATTTTAGTGATGCAGGCCTATTAGAAGAAGATGTTCTAGAAGGCTTAGGTTATTTACTTACCTATTTAAGCACTGTCATTAAAACTGATATTTCTCATATTAACTATATTCATCCCTTACAAATTGGGGACCGCATGGTTCTTGATACATCGAGCCTACGCCATTTAGAGATTACTCATAACTTGCGCGATGGTGGCACGAAGGGTACCTTGTTATCCATTTTAGATAAAACATTGACACCTATGGGAGCGCGCTTATTAAAGCAATGGATAGAAAGTCCGCTTATGGATGTACATCATATTGAACGCCGTCAGCGCAGTATTGCTGAAATGGTGGCTAAGCCGACGGAGCAAGGGCGTTTGCGCGAGCTCTTAGATGTAATCTTTGACTTTGAGCGCATTTTAGCGCGCGTAGAAACAGGCTCTGTATCGCCGCGCGACTTTACTTCTTTACGTGAATCCTTGCGTATTTTACCTGACTTAGTGGCTATAGGTCAGACTTATGAGAGCAATTTGCTCAGTGAGATTGTCAGTCAAATTGACTTACATGAAGATATTTACGACTTGCTCTATCGCGCTATAGCAGAACAGCCAGCTTTGACTTTAAAAGATGGACGCGTAATTCGCGATGGCTATAATACGGAGCTCGATGAGCTTCGATCTTTGGCGACTAATAGCCAAGAGTGGTTGCAACGTCTGGAAGAAGAGGTCAAGGAAAAGACGGGCATTCGATTAAAAACAGGCTACAATAAAGTATTTGGCTATTATTTTGAAGTTTCTCATGCCAATGCAGCAGCTGTGCCGGATTATTTTATTCGCAAACAAACCTTGGCCAATGCGGAGCGTTATATTACGCCAGAACTCAAAGAATTTGAAGTAAAAATTCTCAGCGCTAAAGAGAAAATTGTTGCCTTAGAGCAAAGTCTCTATCAAGAACTGCGCACCATGATTAAAGGGGCGGTTAAAGAGATTCAAAATACAGCGCGCGCCATTGCAAAGCTTGATGTGTTAGCCAGTTTGGCACAAGTGGCATATGAGGAAAACTATATTTGCCCGTCCATGACCATGAACGGACAAATTACCATCAGGGATGGTCGCCATCCGGTTATTGAGAAGCTATTAAAACGGGAAGTGTTCGTCCCTAATGATGTGACTTTAAATCATCAAGGCGAAGAGTTCATTTTAATTACAGGCCCTAATATGGCTGGTAAATCAACATATATGCGTCAAGTTGCGTTGCTCATGATTATGGCTCAAGTTGGCTCCTTTATCCCTGCTAGAGAGGCGATTATTTCGCCGGTAGATCGCATTTTTACGCGTGTCGGGGCTAGCGATGATATCTCTACAGGCCAAAGTACCTTTATGGTGGAAATGAAGGAAGTAGCCTATATTTTAAATAATGCAACATCTAATAGTTTGCTAATTTTAGATGAAATTGGCCGTGGCACGAGTACTTTTGATGGCTTAAGTATTGCGCAAGCTGTAGTGGAGTATATTTGTAAGCACATTCATGGAAAAACGCTCTTTGCTACTCATTATCATGAGTTGATTCCACTAGAAGATACGTATGAAAAATTAAAAAATTATACAGTAGCTGTAAAAGAAAAAGGCAAAGATGTAGTCTTCTTACGTCGCATTGTGCGCGGTGGTGCAGATCGTAGCTATGGTATTCATGTAGCTAAATTGGCAGGCTTACCAAGCTCTGTATTAAAGCGTGCAGAGGTAATTTTAGAGAGTTTAGAGTCTACAGCGCTTGATGAAGCGGCTGCCTTAGAGGCTCTAACAGGTGTTCCTTCTAAGGGCAATTTACTTGCTGATGGTGAGGTGGCTACTATTGATGGCGCTACTCATTCATCTGCTGTTGGTGAAAATAGTAAAGCTACAGCTGGATTACAGCGAGGCAGCATGGGTGCTAATAACTACTCTGGCGGCAATTTATTTACTAATTCCGTATTAGAAGATCTCTTAGCTGTAGATATTATGAGTTTGACTCCTATTGAAGCATTAAATGTTCTCTTTAAATTGCAAGAGGAGGCTCGTAAAGGAGGTGCTTAATTGTGGCACAAATTCATGTATTAGATGAAGTAACTATTAACAAAATAGCCGCTGGTGAAGTGGTTGAACGGCCTGCATCAGTCATCAAGGAGCTCCTGGAAAATTCCTTAGATGCTGGCGCCACTAGCATTGAAATAGAAATAGCTGATGGTGGCATAACTTATATGCGCGTCACCGATAATGGAGCTGGCATGACAGAAGAGGACGCAAGGTTAGCTGTACTTCGTCATGCTACCAGTAAAATTCGCTCTGTAGATGATTTGTTTGATATAGCTTCGCTCGGCTTCCGCGGCGAGGCCCTGGCTAGTATTGCGTCAGTGTCTCATTTCTCCCTTACTACAAGGACGATTGATCAAGAATTGGGTACACGCATTACTATTGATGGTGGCCATGTAAATGATTGCATGCCCTTTGGTGCTCAACCAGGGACGAGTATTGAAGTAAGAGATTTGTTTTTCAATACACCGGCACGGCGTAAGTTCTTAAAAACTGAGCGCACAGAAACTGCAAAAATACAAGACATTGTAGGTAAGCTGGCACTAAGCAATCCTCAAGTGGCCTTTAAGCTTATCAACAATGACTCCGTTAGTATTGTAGTACCGGGGAATGGAGATTTAGTTGACACCGTATCAGCCTTATATGGTTATAAAGTAAGCAATGATATTTTCCCTATTGCTTATGAAGCTGAAGGAATTGTTGTAACTGGCGTAGTGAGTAAGCCAACATTGTTAAAGAGCAGTCGCATTTGGCAAACTATAGTGGTTAATAATCGTGTCATTAGTGATAAAGCGATTACTAAGGCCATTGACAATGCCTATCATGCGCTTTTACCTAAAGGTGGCTATCCATTAGTCTTGCTAAATATTACGGTGCCTCCAGAAACGGTGGATATTAATGTTCATCCTCGTAAGAGCGAGGTGAAGTTTAGCGATGACAAGCCGATTTTTAAGGCTGTATATCACGCTATTTTACAAGCTTTGCAAAACCCTTTAAGCGGAACTAATCAAAGTTCAGTGGGCGGAGATGGCTTAACAGTACCGTTTTATAACTCAAAACCGCTCGGTCAGGACTTACAGTTTGAGGGGCAAACAGATGAAGTGAAAACAGGGGAAAGTAGATCGCCAGCCGATTCTTCGAATCCTAATGCTATTGAAGAGGCCATTACCACTGCTGTATCGTATGAAAACTCGTTTACTTCTATAGGACGAGAGAAATTACATCAAATAGATATTGAGCCAGTTCGATCAGACTTGCCTAATCGGACCCATACAGAAGATTTTGTGCGCCGATTGCGTCAGGACGGATATACGCCGCCAGAGCGCGTTAACTATCGTGAAGAGTCCTGGGTAGACAGTGGCGATTTTGAAATTGGTCCACAAGCTAAGTCCTATACGGAAGAAGATAAAGCGCGTTTTCATGAGATTGTAGAAACTCATCGTCAACAAGCCTTTAATGATATAACGAATGCCTATGGGACTAGTCATATTGACAGCTCTTCGAATAGTGAAGGCTCAGCTGAAAGCAATAGTTCGAGCCAAGCTACATATGGAACAAGTTCTGATAGTCAAATTGCTTATCAAAGCCAAACAGTGAATACTACAGGCCTATTGCCTTTGGGGCAAGTGGCAGCTTGTTATATATTGGCGAAAAAGGGCGATAATTTATATATAATTGATCAACACGCCGCTCATGAGCGGATTCGCTATGATAAACTATGTAAGTCTGCAGAAGCTATCCCTATGCAAGAATTGTTGATTCCGCAATATGAAGAGGCCAGTGAAGATGAGCTCATCATTATTGAAGAACAAGCGGAGTCCTTGCTTAATTTAGGGTTCCAGGTAGTGCAAGGAGGGCCTACACAATTTAAAGTTGAAGGATTGCCAGTAGACTTAGTAGAAAGTAAGGGCGTAGAAATTTTACGCTATGTATTTTCCTTATTGAAAGAAGAACAAGAGCCTACTAAGGCGCAATTGCGCCATGAAATGTTAGCTTATGCATCCTGTCGAGGTGCTATTAAGGCGGGGCATACTTTGAATACGTATCAAATGGCCGTTTTAATTGAAGAATTGTTCAAAACAGACAAGCCATATGTATGTCCTCATGGACGCCCGACGATTGTGAAATTTACACCAGAAGAAATGGGTAAATTATTCTTGCGCAGTTAATGACTCTTGCAGAGTTTGATATTTTTTGAGTGTAGAAGCTAAGAATTTTAATAGTGTAAGGAGTGAAGTATGCAACGAGTAGAGCTGGAAGAGCAGTCTAATGCTAGTGCTACAGCCGTGGTCACTACAGCACAAAAGGCTAGTCAAGAAGAGCAAGAGAAGGCCTATTTAGCTAGCTTGTTATTAGGCATACCTTATGTTGTAAGACGGCGAGATTCCTTACGCAAGATAAAAGAAGCTCATAACAATGCTGATATACTGATTATGAGTCAAGATGGGCCCATTCTATACACCGGTGAAAAGGTGAGTCATAAATTTCACCTCTCTATGGCTCAGCTTCGCATCATAGCTTATGATCGTGGTGATGTGGAGCATTTACTAGCCGCTGTTGGTGAAGAGCCGGTTGAATCTTTTCTCGATTGCACTGTAGGCTTATGTAGCGATAGCCTTATGGTATCTTATGGACATCCTGAAATTCATCGGTTTATAGGGCTTGAGGGCAATCCTTTATTGGCCTATATTAGCAATTATGGCTGTCGTCACTTTGTTCATGAATCACAGGCAGTGACAAATGCATTGCGCCGTATTCAGCTGTGCGCTATGCGGTATGAAATCTTTTTAAAGCAGGCTAAAAGCAAGAGCTTTGACATAGTTTATTTTGACCCTATGTTTGAAGTGCCTGTTAAGGAAAGCCCTCAATTTTTAGCTCTACGCGGTCATATTGTAGAGTCTGGTTTGACTCAGGAGATGCTAGAGGAAGCAAAGCGTGTAGCACGACGTAAAGTCATTATTAAAGAGCGACCGTTTGCCACAATTTTTAAAATGTGGCCCCCATCCTATTTACAGGGTGGTCAATATAGTAAAGTAGCCTATGGAGTGTATGAAGTATGAATCAGTTAATTACTATTTTAGGCCCTACTGCGGTGGGGAAAACAGAATTAACGCTACAATTAGCAGAGACCCTAAACAGCAGTGTAATTTCTGGTGATGCATACCAAGTTTATAAGGGCTTTGATATAGGCACGGCCAAGCCTGATGCTATAGAGCTTCAAAGGGCACCCCATTTTCTAATTGATTGTTATGAGCCAGATGAGGAGTTTAGCGTGGCATTATTTCAATCTGAAGCGGAGCGAATTATTGGTCTGGAAAATGGCAAGGGACGTATTCCTATTTTATCTGGTGGCACGGGCTTTTATGTGCAGTCTTTGTTGGAGGGCTTTAATTTCTCCGCAGAAGGGCCAAATCTTAATCTAAGAGCTGAGTTAGATGCTTTATATGAATCTGAAGGGATTGAAGGATTACAGAATTATGCCCGTGAATTGGCTACTAAGGGTGAGGTTTTGCTACAGTTTACTGATAAGCATCGTCTATATCGCGCCATAGAACTCATGGCAGCTGGTGATTATGAGGCTTTGACTAATCAGACTAAGGAAGGATTACGCTTTCAAGGACCAGTCATTGGTCTAAGTCGAGACCGCGCTGAATTATATGAACGCATTAATTTGCGTGTAAATATTATGGTAGAGCAAGGTCTTTTTGAAGAAGTTGAAGCTTTATTAAATAAGGGCATTGATCCTCAATGCCAAGCCTTTAAGGGCATTGGCTATAAAGAAGTGGTCGATTTTTATGAAGGCCGCTTGAGTAAAGCTGAAGCTATTGCGGCTATTCAGCAAAATACAAGACGCTTTGCTAAGCGTCAAATTACTTGGTACAAGCGGATGCCTTATATTCAATGGATCGATTGTACCAAGAAAAATTCGCAATATATCTACGAAGAAGCGTTAAAAATAGTGCGCTCCACATTTTAATAGAGCGTATATAGTACGCCTTTAGTAGAGCAGAAAAGGAAGAATAAACTAATGAATTTAAATCAATTACGCGATGAAGCTATGAAAATAGCAGAACCACATTTTAAGAAATTTGAGCCCATTGCATTACATAATACAAAGAAAGTATTAGAAGCATTTAAAGCTTGCCAGTTAAGTGATTATCACTTTAATGGAACAACTGGCTATGGCTATAATGACAGTGGCCGTGAAAAACTTGATGAGGTTTTTGCCCATGTATTTAAAGCGGAAAAAGCCTTGGTGCGTGCTCATTTTGTATCAGGTACTCATGCATTAGCAACGACTTTAATCGCCTTGCTCGGCAGTGGAGACCAAGGTAAAGAGTTTGTTTACGCTGTAGGAGCTCCCTATGATACAATGCAATCCGTAATTGGCGTACCGCATCCTATGAAGCGCTCATTAGTGGAACGCGGTTTTATCTACAAAGAAGTACCGCTTAAGGAAGGCTCTTATGATTTAGAGGCCATTGAAAAGGCTGTAAATGAAAATACACGCGTTGTTGTAATTCAGCGCTCTCGTGGCTATAGCACAAGAGAACCTTTATCTGTTATGGATATTGAAAAAATCTGTGCAGTCGTGAAGAAAGCAAATCCTAAGACAATTTGCTTTGTTGATAATTGCTATGGTGAATTCACAGAAATGACAGAACCCCTTGAACATGGTGCTGATATTATGGCGGGTTCTTTGATTAAAAATAGCGGTGGTGGCATTGCTCCTACTGGTGGTTATGTGGCAGGCCGTGAAGATTTAGTTGAAGCTGTAGCCTATGAATTGACCGCTCCTGGTTTAGGAGACCATATGGGTTCGTATACACCAGGGTATCGCTTATTCTTCCAAGGTTTATTTTTAGCTCCTCATGTTGTATTGCAAGCCTTAAAAGGGGCAGTATATACAGCATCGGTAGGTACATTGCTAGGTTACGAAGTATTTCCTAAAGTTGATTCTAATCGGTTTGACTTAATTCAAGCTGTCAATCTTAATAATGCTGACGAGATGGAACAATTTTGTCGTGGTATGCAGGCCTATTCACCTGTAGATGCTCATGTGAGACCTGTACCGGGTGATATGCCAGGCTATACTGACCAAATCATTATGGCTGGTGGTACCTTTGTACAAGGCTCATCTATCGAGCTAAGCGCTGATGGTCCAGTGCGTCCTCCATATACGATTTTTATGCAAGGAGGCCTCGTATTTGAACATTCAATGCTGGGAATTTTAGGGGCTGCGGAAGAGATTTTAAAATGCCGCACCGAACAGGCCTAATTTTATACATATTTGTTAAGGCCTAGCAAGATAAGCTAAATCTATATAAAATCGATTTTTTGTGATATACTTACGTAAGTTTTTATTTTTATTTTAGTATACATATTCGGACTTTCACTCTGTATCATGTATATGGATGTTACTGTACGGACCAAGCGGTCCACAGAAGGAGAAAGCATGGAAAAAGGAACAGTTGCAGTTGCAATGAGTGGGGGCGTAGACAGCTCCTTAACAGCTTCGATGCTGTTAGAACAAGGGTATAAGGTATTTGGTATTACCTTGCGTTTATGGGTAGATGATACCGACGCAGATGATATTCCGTTAGCCGTAACGGATGCTAAGAAAATGTGTGATTTTCTTGGCATTGAACATCACGTAGTAAATGCGCGCGATGTATTTTATGATAATGTTGTCAATTATTTTGTACAGGAATATGCTGCCGGCCGTACTCCGAATCCTTGTGTATTCTGCAATAAAAATATAAAATTTGATCTCTTACTAAATCGTGCCTTAGAGCTTGGTGCCACTCATATGGTAACTGGACACTATGCACAGGTAAAGTATAATGAAGATACAAAGCTTTATGAACTCCATAAAGGAGCTGACCCAAGTAAGGATCAAAGCTATGTACTTTACACATTAAATCAAAAGATTTTAAGTCATCTCATGTTCCCACTAGGAGCACAAAAGAAGACTTTGACACGCTCCATGGCTAGCGATCGAGACTTGCCAGTAGCAAATAAACCTGATAGTGAAGATATTTGCTTCTTGCCAAATCATAATTATCAAGGATTCATTCAAAAACAATTAACTGAAAAGCCAGCATCTGGTAAAATTGTTCATGAGAATGGAGAAGTATTAGGCACTCATAATGGTTTATATAATTATACTATTGGTCAACGCAAAGGCCTTGGTATTGCCTATGAATATCCATTATATGTAATTCGCCTTGATGGTGAAAAGAACGAAGTTATTGTAGGTCCAGACGAAAGTCTGTTCACTAATCGAATGATTTGTAAGCATTATAATTTCTTATCTGGTACAATTCCTAAGGAATTACATGCATCTGGTAAAATCCGCTATGCAGCTAACCCATCACCTTGTGTAGCGCGTATTTTAGACGATGAAACAATGGAAGTAATTTTTGAAACGCCACAGCGTGCTATCACGCCAGGTCAGTCCGTCGTATTCTATGAAGGTACGCAGGTCCTTGGAGGGGGCGTTATTGAAACTGTTTGTTAGAGAGGTATGAGGTATACTATGTCGACGACTGAGCACATTCGTAATTTCTGTATTATAGCCCATATTGACCATGGGAAATCCACCCTAGCAGACCGTCTAATTGAAGAGACGGGCACATTAACTAAACGTGAGATGGAAGCACAAGTGCTTGACTCCATGGATTTGGAACGGGAGCGCGGCATCACTATTAAAGCGCAGTCCGTACGTCTTTTGCATACAGCTAAAGATGGAAAACAATATACATTGAATTTAATTGACACACCAGGTCATGTGGACTTTAGCTATGAAGTATCGCGTTCCCTCGCCGCTTGTGAAGGGGCTTTACTCGTAGTTGACGCAGCACAGGGCGTGGAAGCACAGACTTTGGCCAATGTGTACTTAGCTTTAGAGCACGATTTGGAAATTATTCCTGTTATTAACAAGATTGATTTGCCAAGTGCAGACACAGAGCGAGTAAAAAAGGAAATAGAAGATATTATTGGCCTTGATGCGTCAAATGCAATCTTGGCGAGTGCGAAGTCCGGCATAGGGATTCAGGATATTTTAGAAGCTATTGTTGAGCGTATTCCAGCTCCGCCAGATAAATCTGAGGAACCTACGCGCGCTTTGATTTTTGACTCTCGTTTTGATGCGTATAAAGGCGCTATTGCCTATGTGCGAGTTAAAGAAGGTAGTATTAAAAAGCGCGATATCATTCGCATGATGCATGATAGTAAAGATTTTGAAGTTACAGAGCTCGGTGTATTTACACCAGGCTTAATTCCTGTAGATGAACTTACTTGTGGCTCTGTAGGTTGCGTAGCAGCGAGTATTAAAAATGTGCGCGACTGCCATGTAGGCGATACTATAACAATGGCTGAGAATCCTGCTGCTGAGCCATTGCCAGGGTATCGTAAAGCCGTATCCATGGTGTACTGTGGTTTATACCCAACAGATAGTAAAGATTATGACAATTTACGTGACGCATTAGAAAAGTTAAACCTTAATGATGCTGCCTTAGAATATGAGCCAGAAACATCTATTGCTTTAGGCTTTGGCTTCCGCTGCGGTTTCTTAGGTTTATTGCATATGGATGTAATTCAAGAACGTTTGGAACGAGAGTATAATTTAACTCTTATTACAACCGCACCAAGTGTAAACTATAAAGTTCATAAAACAAATGGTGAAGTGCTTGAAATCGACAATCCATCTAAATTGCCACCACCTACAGAAATCGACTTTATTGAAGAGCCATATGTTAAAGCCACAACTATTGTGCCAAAAGACTTTGTAGGCGCCATTATGGAATTATCTCAAGATAAACGCGGTGAGTATCAAAGTATGGAATACTTAGATGAAACGCGCGTTTCCATCGTATATCATTTGCCATTAGGGGAAATTATTTACGATTACTTTGACAAGTTAAAATCCGCTACTAAAGGCTATGCATCACTTGACTATGAACTCATTGGCTATCAAGCATCGCCAATGGTGAAGATGGATATTCTCCTCAATGGAGAGCCAGTGGATGCTCTTAGCATCATCGTTCATAAAGATCGGGCTGCTATTCGTGGTCGTGCATTAGCTGAAAAGCTTAAGGAATTAATTCCACGTCAAATGTTTGAGATTCCAATTCAAGCTGCGGTGGGCAATAAAATTGTGGCTCGCGAAACCGTAAAAGCTTGGCGTAAAGACGTATTGGCAAAATGTTATGGCGGTGATATTAGCCGTAAGCGTAAACTTCTAGAAAAACAAAAAGAAGGTAAAAAGCGCATGAAGGCTGTAGGTAGCGTTGAGATTCCTCAAGAAGCATTTATGGCTATCTTGAAGGTAGATGACAAATAAGCGTAGTACTTATAGCTGTTTAATAATGATTTATAAGAATTAAACATCATGTGATAAGCTAAATATGTGATAAGCCAAATATGGGAGTGTGTATGAATACAGAATATTCTAATCTAAATACGCCCTCTTTAAATACACAGCGGGATATGGGGGTGTACCTCCATATCCCGTTTTGTCGTAAAAAGTGTTCCTATTGTGATTTTGCTTCCTATGAGGGCCTGGAAGCATATTACGAAGAATATGTAGAATCAATGTGCCAAGAAATGGAGCTGTGGGCCAATCAGTATCCAGAATCCACTAAAATACCAGTGAAGACAATCTATTTTGGTGGAGGTACACCCACACAATTAAGTTTGCAGCAAATAGAGCGAATCTTACATACCTTAAAGGCGCATTATAATTGCCTGTCTGTAATGGAAGTATCTATGGAAGCGAATCCTGGTGAAATAGATAAAGCTTACTTACAGGGATTAAAAGAGCTCGGTGTGACACGATTGAGTTATGGCGTGCAGACTTTTGATGATGAATTATTGACTTTACTGCGTCGCGGTCATACGGCGTCCATGGCAAAACAAGCTATTCGCGATGCCATTGATGTAGGTTTTCCCACTGTAAGTGGGGACTTAATTTATGCTTTACCTGGTCAAAGTTTGCAAGATATTAAGACTAATGTGGAGACTTTACTCGATTTAGGAGTCAATCATATTTCGATTTATGGACTCCAATTAGAGGAGGGGACTAATCTCCATAAGGAAGTGGAATTAGGTCATATTCAATTGCCCAGTGATGATGAAAATGAAACTATGTATGATTGCATGTTAGATACTTTAGAGGCACATGGCTTTGAGCGATATGAAATTTCTAATTTCACCAATAATAAAGCTTATAGCCATCATAATTTGCGCTACTGGCAGTATGGCGATTATTTAGCTTTTGGTGCAGGGGCATATTCTTTTTATAATGATGTGCGCCGCAATAATGAGCCTTATGTAGTGCCTTATATAAATCGCATTCGACAAGGATTGTTGCCTATAGTTTTTGAAGAATCAATCAGTAATGAACGGGCAGTAGAAGATTATTGCTTCTTAGCCTTGCGCACTAAGTGGGGATTGCGTGCTGATAGGTTTAAACAGCGATTTAATAGTAATGTACATGAAATTTTTGGTGATGTTCTACACATCTTAACTGTGCAGGGGCTAGTGGAATTATATGATGAAACAATGGTCTCTAAATTGCCCGGTTTAGGCTCTGATCTTTCTGCATTTAGACCTGATGTAGAGAAAAATCCGTATTTGAGTACGCCCGCTGGTATGCCTGTAGGGCAGATGAGCTTTGGGTGGCGACTCACAAGAGATGGTGCTAAACATGGAAACTATGTGTTTAGCAAATTTTTAAGAGATTAAATAGTCGAAGCATAAGAGATTATATAGGTTTAAATATAAGAGTTTAATTAATCATGGGGATATTATGTAGATTGGGAGTGTTATAGTGGTATATTTTACTAGTGACTTACATTTAGGCCATAGAAAGGTGATTAGACTACAAAATCGCCCCTTTGCATCCTTAGAGGAGATGAACGAAACATTAATCAAGAAATATAATTCTGTAGTGCATAAGAATGATATAGTATATATTTTAGGCGACTTAACTTTTCGCCTAGGAACTAATGAAGCGAATGAATTAATTGCTCGTTTAAAGGGAAAGAAGATTTTAGTGCGAGGCAATCATGATCGTGATGATTATGATGTTAGTTTATTTGAAGAAATAACAGATTTTAAAATGTTTAAATATGAACATGTTACATATTCACTCATCCATTATCCTATGCTAGAGTGGAAGCATTCACGGCATAATCGAGGGATTAATTTGCATGGTCACATTCATTCCGATGGACGATATAATGAAGAGAATATTGCAAATGGTATCCTTAGATATGATGTAGGTGTTGAAGCCCATGACTATATGCCCGTGTCTTTAGAAGTAATCCATGAAAAGTTTAAACATCTTTTCAAAGTGTGATAGAATGGATTTGAAAGTAGTAACGCGTAGTATATGCATTAGGTTTCTAAGGTGGCGATATAGTGAAGGATTATTTAAAATTTGGGCTTCGTGCTTGTGGAGCGAGTCTAGTATTTCAGTTTTTAGCGTTAATTTGTCTATATACGATTAATATTGGCATAGCAGCCAGTCCAGATGGAGTGGGCTACAATTTATTAATCGGAACGGTTATTTTCGTTGTCATTACTTTACTGGCGTTTGGCTGTCGCCCTATTTATGAAAAGGGCTTAGATACAAGATTTCCGGGCACTAATTTATCTAAAAAGGTATTTTTCTTCGCTCTTATAATGGTAGGGCTGTTACTTTTAATTATATATGCCTTATTCTTTACCTTTGTAACATGGGAGTTAGTTAACTCAGTATCAGATATTGAGGGACAATATTATTCAGCAGCACTTTTGCCCTTTGTCATGGTCGGTGTATTTGGCTTTACCTTCTTTTATTTTTTATTGTATTGCACGGCCACTGTGGAGTACATTTGGCGTCGCAAAATGGTGAAATATAGAGAGCGATTATTGGGGGTTGAACATTAAAAATTTACTTAGAGGTGGAATTGTGTGAAAGATTATATTTTGTTTGGATGGCGTGCTTGTGCAGCGAGCATTTTATTTCAAATATTGTGCATTATAACTATTGGTCTTGGAGATTACTTTTTACTATTTAATCTCAATACACTCTGGATTTATAGTGCTATATTAATATTGATTTGTTTGGTTATTACCTTTTATGCTTTAGCTTGTCGCCCTTTATATGAACGGGGTTTAGAGCAACGATTTCCTAATACTAAGCTAGGTAAGAAGTTTTTCCTTGTCATATTCTATATGGTTGCGCTAATATTAACCATTGTTTACTTTATGTGTTTTCTCATAGTGGCAAGCATAATAGGCGATGCTATTAATTCATTAGGGGCCATGAGTCGATTAAATACATTGCTACCTACTTTATATATGGGCTTGGTGAGTATTACCTATTTTTATCTTTTGTTTTACATGACTGCTACAGTTGAATATGTGTTGCGTAAAAAAGTATATGAATATGAAAAAAGAGCTAGCTAATTTGCTGGCTCTTTTAGTTATTTATACTATAAATTTGCCTAGTAATTATTCTAGGATTTTATTTACTGAATAATTTGTCAATATTTATATTCTTTTGTCATATATAATAAAAAACCGCACAATTGTGCGGTTTACGTGGTGGAGATAAGCGGGATCGAACCGCTGACCTCTTGAATGCCATTCAAGCGCTCTCCCAGCTGAGCTATACCCCCAAGTATTACAGGTATTATGATACTAGATAGTATTGGGAATTGTCAATTATTTATTAGCAGATTATTACTCCTCTTATTACTTAAATGGTAGATTCAGAATTAGATTAAATTGACGATGACTCTTTTGCTAGTAATTTGTCATTAATTTAGAATGTGCACTTTTATTATTGGTTTGGTGACTTTTAATCTTATGCTTAATTCTTTATAGTTTAGATAATACTTTATAGCTTCCATACTTTAATTGGAGTGTAAAATTGACATTAAAAGCTAGTTGTGATATATTAAGTTAACAATATATGGACGTAGAGCGCGCCATGTAAAAAAATAAAAGCTCAATAGCGTATATGGACGTAGAGCGCGCCATGTTAAAAAAACGAAGGCTCAACAGACCCCCTAGAATTCTAGGGGGTATTTTTTATAGAAAAGTAGCCTCTGAAGCCATTTGTTTATATGGAGATACAAATAAGTTGAAGGATACATAATAAAATCAAATTGAGGGTAAATTGAGCGTTATGAAAGATTGATTTAGATAGGGCATGATTATAAGCGGCGAATTCATTTTATAAAGCTATGATGCATGTGAATAGGGGGATATCATATTAAGTTATATTAAATGAAGAACTTGTATTTATTGTAGTTACGTTTCAAGTTTGATATTTTGAAAATCATTATTCATGGCTTATAATATGAGATATAGATGAGGTTTTTTGTTTTGCAGTATATTAAATCGGGGAGGCATGACAATGAGAAAACTTTGGGTAATGTTATTAGTAGTGTTTTCAGTGTTTTTTATAGCAGGCTGCGGCGATGCTGTAAGTAGTTTAACAGGGGGCGGTAGCAAAAACGTACTAACAGAACCAGGTTACGCAAATAAGCTTTTTGATGAACTTAAGAACAGAGACGAATTAAAAGGTCATGATTTAAAAGCTATGGATGGTATTACCGTTGATAACCGCAAAGAATTAGGCAATATTATAATGATTACCATTCAAAAACCAGGAACTACTGATAAGGCTGATGGCTATCGTTACCAAAACGGTAAATGGAGTGGTCCAGAGCCAGTTCAATTAACAGGTGATGGTGTGTTAGCTGACAATGTAGGCCCTATTAGTGCCATTGATTTTAATAAAATACCAGATATGTACAAAGTAGCTCAAGAGAAGGCTAAAAGCATAGAAGGTGGCGAAGTAAAATATGGCATCACTTACCTTTTCTCTGTTGAGAACAGCGTATTCACAGCGTCCATTACTGTAGACGGAGCACGTGAAAAATATAATTTAGTATTTGATGCGCAAGGAAATTTGATCAGAGAAACTAAATTCTAAAACTTGATATTAAATTTAATTCGTAGCATGATATAATTTTTTCACATAAGAAGACCTATTATAACTTATTACTTACCTAAAGGAGAACACTGGGGGGAGTAAGTTTGATAGGTCTTTTTATTTTCTTATTTAGTTGAGAAATATGAGCAATTGTTAGTATACGATATGGTTAATATAAGATATGGTAAACATACGATAGGGGAAATATAAGATGTAGCTAATATATGACATAGATAGAATGTAATAGAGAGAACATAATATGTAGATAACATAATACGTAGATAACAGCTGTTATGACTAAGATACACTATGTCTAATATATACTATGGCTAATGTATGATATAATTAAATTTCACCAATTAAATTTAATTTTGCTATATAGGCATTAGTAAAATATAACTTGCCTATTAAAGAGCACAATATACAATCATATTTTTTACAGAATGAATAGTGAATAGCATTTTTATCAATAGATTTTTCATAAGGAGTTTAATCGTCTATGAAGACTTCAATTATATTACATGCTTTATTTAGTGAATTTTCGCGTAGTCAGTTGCAGGCCATTATGGACTTAGCCGATACATATGAAGCTAATTTTAGAGTTGTTGCTACGGGCATTCAACTTTACGATATTACTAAAGAGGCCAAGGAGAAAATCCTAGCACAATTGCCAGAGGGTGTCGCCGCAGTTAAGCATAAAGCGGTTAATTCAGTAGTATCTTGCCGTGGCACGGATGGCTGTAGTCATGCTTTTATGGAGACAATTCTCTTAGCTAAGCATATGGACAGTGAGTATTTTGGCGAGGCAATGCCCAATAAAATTCGCATTGGTATTAGTGGCTGTCCACGTTGTTGTGCGGAGACAATGATCAAGGATATTGGTGTATACGGCATGCCTGATGGTTATGTGCTCGTAGCTGGTGGCAAGAGTGGTGGTAAGCCTCAAAGTGCTGAAATTTTGCTAAAAGGACTATCACCAGAAGAAGCACAAGAAAAAATGGAGTTTTTATTGCAATGGTACAAGGAACAGGCGCAGCCTAAAGAAAAATTTGAACATCTTTTAGAGCGTTTGGGTAATCCTTTTGCTGAAAAGAATTTGCAAGAGAATACTTTGTAAGAAAATACTTTATAAGAGAAGACTTGGCAAATTGAGCTTCTTATGTATGAAGTAAAGCGCAAAGGATAGAACAGGGATTAGTGATAGGGATATATAGAGAAATGGTGAGAGTATGAATCGGTATGGTAAATTAGCTCTTCGAATTACTTTAGGGGGCATGATATATGCTTTATATGGTTTGTTTTCTATGGTGTTGGGGATTTATGTGGCAGAAGAAGCTAGTCATGAGATAACACAACATGCAGCCATCGCGTTATGTCTTATATTTGGCGGTTACTTAGCTCGAAAAGTATATGTGAAAGAATTAAGCCAACATATGGAGTTCCACAAATATACATTATACTTTTTTATGCTTGTTTTATTGATTTTTTGGGGCTTAGCAGAAGGCATGTTAGCCTATCATTCTTTATCATTTACTAGTTTTATGAACATAGTATTGTCTGAAACTAATTACTTTGGCTTGAGCCCTGTGGTTTATTACATAATAGTGGCCATTTTATTATGCATCATAAGCGCTTATTTTTTTGTAGCCTTTTTATGTGCAGCCTTTTCTGAGTGGTTTGCCATTACTATAAAAGAAAGCCGCGCCCAGTATAAGGCTATTCGAGAAGCTGTGAAGGCGTCAAAAGATGATGTATTAAAAGATAAAGTTGATGCATTTGGAGATAAAGCTGATGTACATAAAGGTAAAGTTGATAGCTCTAAAGATAAATCTGATGTATTTAAGGATAAAACTTAATACGCTTAGCGTTTAACTAAGTTATGTCCTTGGTGTATAGCAAAAATATTAAATAACGAATATCAGCAAAAAATTAATCATTAACGATTTTATCAAAAAGTAATAAATCAATAAAATATTCTATTGAATTTTAGTTAAAATAGGCGTACACTAGGTCAGTAATTTTAATTAAGATTTATGAGAGGTCCATATGTCAGTTTCATTTAAACGTAAACAGGGGACGAATACCTTCGCAGAATGGTACCGAAATTTCCTGGTCCGTAATCCACAGCGGATGTTAGCTATTAGTTTTGCTTTCCTTATGATCCTTGGTGGTGCTTTATTGACTTTGCCAATGGCCACTGTTGATGGTAGTTCGACCCATTGGGTAGATGCATTTTTTGTAGCCGTATCTTGTGCTTCGGTCACAGGGCTTACACCGGTGGATACATTTCACCATTGGAGTGTATTTGGCCAGACTATTATGATTATTCTCATACAAATAGGTGGCCTAGGAACTATGACCTTTACTACGCTGATCTTCTTAATATTAAGACGGCGTGTGGGCCTTGAAAATCGGTTGCTGCTCCAAGAAGATGTAGGCCTTGAAAATATTGATTTTAAGACAGTGCTTAAACAAGTGGTAGGTCTTACCTTTGTAGTTGAGGCTATTGGTGGCGTGATTTATACTTTGGGGTTATATCCTTATTTAGGCATTGACTCCATTTACTATGGCTTCTACCAATCCATATCTTCTTTTTGTAATGCAGGCTTTGTCTTTTTTGACAATAATCTACCTTATGAGTTAGTACATAATTGGGGCTTCACTTTAAATACGAGTGGCTTAATATTATTGGGCGGCTTTGGCTATATGGCGTCCTTTGATATTTTGCGTAATTACAAACGAGGATTCAAGTTTTTTGCCTTGCATACTAAAGTAATGCTTATAGGGGAAGCTATTTTAGTCTTTGGTGGCACTGCTCTAATTTGTTTATTGGAGTGGAATGGCGTATTAGATGGTTTTTCCTTTATAAATAAATGGCAGGCCGCTCTTATGCAAGCTGTTACACCTCGTACTGCAGGCTTACCTACATTAGATTATAGTCAATTTCATCCAGTGACTACGTTTATTACGATTATTCTCATGTTTATTGGTGCTGGTCCTAACTCTACTGGCGGTGGTGTAAAAATTAGTACAGTAGCTGTTTTATGGGCCACAGCTTATTCTGTTTTTACGAACAAAGTAAGGGTTCAGTTATTTAATCGAAGCCTTAGCCAATCTTTGATTATAAAATCCTGTAGTATTATTTTTTTTTCCACCTGGCTGGTACTCATTGCCACATTTATTTTATCTTGGGTGGAGCCATTTGACTTTTTAGATTTAGTCTTTGAGGTGACATCTGCTTTTGCTACAGTCGGTTTAACTCGTGGCATAACAGGTGAGTTAACGGATTTAAGCAAAATAGTGCTCATGATTGTGATGTACACGGGTCGTATTGGTGTACTTACATTAATTGGTGCATTTTTTATTCCACAAAAGAAACCGAGCAGCGTGTATTATCCTGAAGATAATGTTTTATTGTAAGGCTCACAGATAGGTCAAATGGAATGTAATTAGGAGGATAGAATGAAACGAAAATCGATAGGCATTATTGGACTAGGTCGTTTTGGCAGTACTTTGGCCAAAAAAGTAACTGCCTTAGGACATGAAGTCTATGGCGTAGATAGAGATGAAAAAGTCGTGCAAAAGCTAGCGCCTTATATTGCACAGTCAGTGGTAGCAGATTTTACTGATGAAGATACGATTGCAGAGCTTCACCTAGAAACTTTGGACATGGTAGTGATTGCTATTGGTGAAGAGATGAATGCGAAGCTGTTGACGGCGATGGTATTAAAAGATTTAAAATCGCCGTATATTGTTGCTAAAGCATCAAGCCTAATGGAAAGTAAATTGCTGAAAAAAGTAGGTGTAGACTTTATTGTCTATCCTGAAATCGATATGGCTGAACGTGTAGCGCAGATGTTATCAGGAGATCATATTGTAGATTACTTCCAATTGTCTAAGGACATTGGGATTGTGGAAATTAAAACGCCAAATTTTATGGTGGATAAAAGCTTAAAAGAGCTGGAACTTAGAAAATCTTATAATGTAAATGTGGTGGCAATAAAACGCAATAATGAAGTGATGGCGCCACCGGATCCAAATGATAAGTTACGAGCTACGGACATGTTGATTTTAATTGGTCAAAATGATGAAATTACAAAATTGGGTAGCTAGTATGAGTATTTTCGCTACATTAGATGTCTAGCTGAAAGAGACCTTGTTATACACTGTAAAAGTTCATCTCTAGTAGACAAAAACGCTGTGTTATGCGAATTTATCAAGTGTTTTACGTGTCTATTATCATTGACAAAGGTATAGGTAGTACCTATAATCGGAAGTAAGATAGTAGATTACGAAAATTAAAAATTTAGGCTTTCATCAATGGAGGTGGAGGCCCTTTTTTTAAGGAGGGTGATACTATGTCAATACCATTTATTGGAGTGTCAGGCAGTCATATGTATGTGGGGCATGATGATTTTGCTCGTGTGCCGCGCTCTTATGTAAATGAAGATTATTTGCGTTCAGTTCGTGATGAAGGGGCGTTACCTATTATTGTTCCTTTCACTGAAAATAAAGAACATATTAGAGAATTAGTAAGTCGTTTAGATGGACTTATTTTATCTGGTGGTCATGATGTGTATCCATTAAATTATGGGGAAGAGCCACTACAAGCGCTTAGTCATGTTTGGCCAGAAAGAGATGAGTTTGACTTTGCCTTACTTGAGGCAGCCATTGAAAAGGGGATTCCTGTATTAGCGATTTGTCGAGGCCATCAAGTAGTCAATGTATTCCGCGGTGGCACTTTGTATCAAGATCTAAAATACGATGAAAATTGCAAAATCAAGCATTGGCAAGATCAAACACCAGGACTACCATTTCATACAGTAGATTTTACAGTTGATTCTAAGATTGCTGAAAGCATTGGCAAGACTTCTTGGGTGACGAATTCACATCATCACCAAACCGTTAAAGACGTGGGTAGAGGCTTAAAAGCTGTTGGATGGGCTAAAGATGGTACCATTGAAGCATTAGAAGCGACTGATTATCCATGGCTTGTAACTTGTCAGTTCCACCCAGAAATGATGCACTGTGAAGAAGCTCATAATCTATTTAAGGCCTTTGTAGAGGCGTCAAAGAAATAATTGGGTATCTCGTGGTGAATGGGGCGTGTTTTTCCCTTCAATGAGGGTGTTTTTCTCTTTGATGGAGAGCATTTTTCCCTTCCTTGTTTATTAATATAGGATTAGCTATTCGAGACGAGTTCAATATCAGTATGGCTCTATTTATTATATTAGGTCTTTGCTAATAATTTTATCTTTGTTATTAGCCTTAGTGTATAATTCATACTATTTATAAGTTGCTGTGCGTGACTTATTACACTGCAACTTATGTAAGATTGATAGTATTAAACATTTAGTTTTATAGCTGTATTGTTAATTAGGAGGGTTAATAAAAACAACTTTCAAAAACGAGTCTATTCGAAAAGGACAAAAATTCATTAACAGTAATACAAAACCATGAAAAAATCATCTAGTTTTCAAAATTTTTCAGTTTTGTATACTAGAAGTGAACATTTTTGTTTACCGAAATGAATCAATCATTTATAATATAAGTATAAAATGCGTTTTATGTAGGCGGTGACGTAGGTCAAACTCATGAGCGCAATATGCAGCGTAGGCAATAATGCAAGCATAGGTGGTGAGAGGGCAGCAAAAGATTAAAATGAGAAGAGTTGATGAGAGGATTTGGGGGATGTGTGTAGTGATGTGTTACGGCACATTGCATGGTTCTGAGTAAACGAGGAGGATATCGTGAAAGAACAGGAACATTCCAATGACATTCATCCTATAATGGATCCGAAGAAAGAGTATGTGGAGATTAACTCCTATGTAATTTTCTGGGGCCTATTTTACGCAGCCTTATTCTCTTTAGCTGTTGGCTATCTGTGCCTAAAAATTGGTCAAACAGTTGACGCTTTTGCGCCAGTATCTGTTCTTGCAATGGGGATGGCAGCCGTTTTTAAACGGAAAAATGCATTCCCAGAAACTGTTCATATCCAGGCTATTGGTAGTGCTGGTACGAACGTATTAGCTGGGGTTATGTTTATCTTACCAGCGCTTTACATCTTAAATATTCAAGATGTATCTTTTATTGAAATGATTATACCAGTTGTGCTTGGGGGCTTATTAGGTGTACAGCTTTGTACTATTTTCCGGTCTTATTTCTGTGAAGAGATGCATCATGCCTATCCATTCCCTGGTGGTCGTGCAGCCGCTGAAGTATTAAGTAGTAATGAAGGTAGCCGTGCAAAATTGATGATCTTTAGTGGTCTCTTTGGTATGGCCTATGACTTTGTACTCAACTCTTTAGGTTGGTGGCGCGAAGTATTTTCAACTACTACCTTCCAATGGGGGCAGGCTTTCCAAGTTAAGATGAAATTACATTTCTCCTTGGATAGTGACATTGCCTTACTTGGTATTGGTTATTTTACAGGCTTGCGTTATGCAGCTATTATCGTATCAGGCTCCTTCTTTGCTTGGTATGTATGTATTCCATTAGTGTATTATTTAGGTGGCGACCATGTGATGATCGTCGGTGGCAAGGAAATCCTATTAGCTGATGCGCCAGTGCGTCAAGTATTCTCTCAATATGTGCGTCATATTGGTATTGGCATGTTAGCTATGGCAGGGGTTATTGGCTTGCTTTCCATGTCAAAAGTAGTTACTCGCATTATGAGCCAAGCTTTAAAAGACATGTTCAACCGCGATAAAACAGCCACTGTTAATTTACTTCGTACACAAATGGACTTACCAATGTCCTTCTTAGGTTTTGGTATTATTTTAACAACTGTGTTATTCGCAATTTTCTTCCACATTTGCTATGCTGAATCTATTCTTCAGACATTAGTAGCGTTTGTTATCGTGTTAATCTTGGCGTTCTTACTTTCTGTAGTAGGTATTAGTTCCATCGCCTTTACTGGTAGTGAGCCAGTATCTGGTATGACGATTTTCATGATTTTAATCGGTGCCGTTGCCCTTACAAGCGTGGGCTTAACTGGCAAAATAGGTATTATTGCTATTCTTATGATGGCCGCTTTCTTAGCGACTACAATTGGTGTAGCTGGTAACTTCATGTCAGAATTGAAAGTAGCTCATTTACTAGGGGCCACACCTCGCAAAATGCAACAATGGCAATTAGTAGGTGTAGCCATCGCTGGTATCGTAGCTGTAGGCGTATTGATTCTCTTAAATAATGCATATGGTTTCGTAGGCGAAAATGCATTAAATGCGCCTCAAGCTAATGCTATGGCAGCTATTGTTGAACCACTTATGACTGGCGGTAGTGCACAATGGCCTCTATACATTATGGGTGCTTTCTTCGCCGTTATCCTTTGGATGTGTGGCGTGCCACCATTGGCATTTGCCCTTGGCGCGTACTTACCAATGGAAATTAACACACCTTTACTTGTAGGTGGTTTAGTGTCTTACTTGGTTAAAAAATCCAGTGATGATGAAGAAGAGCAAGAAGAACGCGTTAGCAAAGGTGGTATTGTAGCATCTGGCTTCGTAGCAGGTGGTGCAATTGGTGCCTTAATTAGTGCCATTCTTCATATTGCCGGTGTTGACGTATTCTTAACTGAGTGGGAAAAAACACCAGGTGCAACATTCCTTGGCATGGTAATTTACTTCTGTTTTGTTATTGCCATGTACAAAATTGCAGTTAACCATTTCAGCAAAAAGAAAAGTGCTGAACAATAATCTTTAATAAAAGATAATTATAAGAGCTATATACTAGTTGTACATTCACTTATATTTTTGTAGGTGCAAGTAATGGCTAGTATATAGCTCTTTTGACTTTTTGTGGTTTGATTTTTTGACTAATGCGGAATTATCTATATTTTAAGATAAATAATCACTTGACATTTTGATGTAATATGGTAACATTATAGCTGTGATTAGCACTCGTCTTTAATGAGTGCTAACAAACGAGGTGCGATTATGGATGAAAGAAAACAACGCATCTTACACGCTATCATACAAGACTACATAAAGTCAGCTGAACCAGTGGGGTCTAGGACTTTGGCCAAGAATTATAAATTAGGCGTCAGTCCTGCCACGGTGCGCAATGAAATGGCTGATTTAGAGGAGCTTGGATTTTTAGAGCAGCCTCATACCTCAGCAGGGCGCATACCTTCAGCTAAAGGATATCGATATTATGTAGATGACATGATGCATTTGAACGGCACACAGCGCGAAGATGCAGAACGAATCAATCAAATATGGAAAGAAAAGCCAAGTAACTTTGAAGATTTCTTTTTAAATGTGGCTAAACTCATTTCACAAATAAGCCATAATATGAGCTTGTTTTTAGCTCCTGCACATGATTCTTCTATTTTGAAATTTATCCATGTGCTTCCTATAGGGCAAAATCGAGCCGTTATGGTTGTAGTGACGAATATGGGGGCTTTAGATAATGAGCCTATGTATTTCAATGAGGCCGTTAGTGATGACGAGTTAGTTAGTTTGTCTATGCGATTTAGCAATGCCTTAAAAGATGTGAGAATTTGTGATATTTCACTGGGTTCTTTACAGGCGATTGTGCAAATTGTAGAAGGACCGCGAGAGCTTTTGGCAGTTATGGCCAATACTTTATATCGAGCCATTGCTAAACGAAAACTATTTTACTCCATTGGCACTACTGAGTTATTAGAGCAGCCAGAATTTAAAGATATTAAAAAGGTACAGCCCATATTATCTTTGCTAGAGCAGCAAGATCAGTTGAATCAACTTATTGGTCCTGCCGCCACAGATGGCATTGATATTAAAATCGGCGATGAAAATAAATCAGAAACCTTAAAAGATTTGAGCCTTATTCAGGCTAACTTTGGGGCAGATGATGAACGGATTGGCACTTTGGCTATTTTAGGGCCAACACGTATGGAGTACAGCCGAATTATTGGGATTTTATCGTATATGCAAGACTTTATAAAACTATTAAAAGACAAAGAAAACAAATGAGGTGATTCGCACAATGGGTACAGAAGAAACTAAACAACACGAAGATATGGGAACCACTGAAGAGAATCTGGAAAGCACAAAGACGGAAGCTGATGTAACAGATGCAAAGGCGACAGAAGCTGATCAAGTTGATTTAGCTGAAGACGTAGCAGAAGAATCTGGTGCAGCCGTGGAAGCTGATATTAAAGCAGCTGTAGCTGAGATGGAAAATCGCTATCTTCGCTTACAGGCTGACTTTGATAATTATAAACGCCGCACTTTACAAGAAAAAGAACAGCTCGCTGGTTTTGTAAAAGGTGATGTAATGGAAGATTTATTCCCAGTGCTTGACAATTTTGAGCGCGCTTTACAGGTACCTGCTACAGATGAAACTAAGGCGTTTTTAGAAGGCTTTGCTATGATTCAACAGAATTTAATGGCTAGCTTGCAAAAACATGGCTTAGCAGTGATTGAGGCAGTGGGTAAACCATTTGACCCTAATTACCACCAAGCTGTTATGCGTGTACCATCAGATGAGTATGATGATGATACAGTATGTGAAGTGCTACAAACTGGCTATACCGTAGATGGTCGTACTGTGCGCCCAGCGATGGTAAAAGTAGTGCATAATGGGTAAATAATGTTTTAGCATTTTATTTAATAAATGCAGTTCCCCATAGAACTGTGACAATAGATTGTATTTTCAAGTGGATGTATAATTTACAAATTGTACATTCAACAGTAGAAAGAGATTTAATTTTAGGAGGTCATTTAAGATGGCAAAAGTAATTGGTATTGACTTAGGTACAACAAACTCTGTAGTCGCTGTTATGGAAGGCGGCGAACCAGTCGTTATTACAAATCAGGAAGGTTCTCGCTTGACTCCTTCCGTAGTTGGTTTCGCAAAAAATGGTGAACGCTTAGTTGGTCAATTGGCAAAACGTCAGGCTGTTTCTAATCCTGATCGCACAATTTCCTCTATTAAACGTCACATGGGTAGCGATTACAAAGTAGCAATTGATGACAAACAATATACACCACAAGAAATTTCTGCTATGGTGCTTCAAAAATTGAAAGCTGACGCAGAAGCATACTTAGGCGAAACAGTAACTCAAGCAGTTATTACTGTACCTGCGTACTTCACTGATAGTCAACGTCAAGCAACTAAAGATGCTGGTGCGATTGCAGGCCTTGATGTACTTCGTATTATCAACGAACCAACAGCAGCTGCACTTGCTTATGGTGTAGATAAAGATGAAGAAGGCAAAGTACTTGTATTTGACCTTGGTGGTGGTACATTCGACGTATCCATCCTTGAATTAGGCGATGGCGTATTTGAAGTTAAAGCGACTAGCGGTAACAACCATTTAGGTGGCGATGACTTTGACGAACGCGTAATGAAGTGGATGATCGATGAGTTCAAAAAAGATACAGGCATTGATTTATCTCAAGATAAAATGGCCGATCAACGTTTAAAAGAAGCTGCTGAAAAAGCTAAAATCGAATTATCCGGTGTAATGAGCACAAGCATTAACTTGCCATTCATTACAGCTGATGCAACTGGTCCAAAACACTTAGACCTAACATTAACTCGTGCAAAATTTGAAGAATTAACTCATGATTTAGTAGAAGCTACTATTGAACCAACTCGTAAAGCCTTAGCTGACTCTGGCCTTAGCGTTGGTGAAATCGATAAAATCTTATTAGTTGGTGGTTCTTCTCGTATCCCAGCTGTTCAAGAAGCAATTAAACGCGTACTTGGCAAAGAACCTACTAAGAATGTAAACCCTGATGAATGTGTTGCTGTAGGTGCAGCTATTCAAGGTGGTGTACTTGTTGGTGAAGTTAAAGACGTATTACTTCTTGACGTAACTCCATTGTCCTTAGGTATTGAAACTCTTGGCGGTGTATTCACTCGCATTATCGACCGCAATACAACTATTCCTACTTCTAAGAGCCAAGTATTCTCCACAGCAGCAGATAACCAACCTTCTGTAGACATCCATGTATTACAAGGTGAACGTGATTTTGCAGCAGACAATAAAACATTGGGCCGCTTCGAATTAACTGGTATCCCTGCAGCTCCACGTGGAGTACCTAAAATTGAAGTTACTTTCAATATCGATGCTAATGGTATCGTAAATGTAAAAGCTAAAGATCTTGGCACTGGCAAAGAACAAGCTATTACAATTACTTCTTCCGGCGGTTTACAACAAGATGAAATCGACCGCATGGTAAAAGAAGCAGAAGCTCATGCAGCTGAAGATAAAGCTAAAAAAGAAGAAATCGAAGTTAAAAACAATGCAGACTCCTTAGTATACCAAGCTGAGAAAGCAATCAAAGACTTCGAAGGTAAAGCAGATGCAGCTACATTAGAACAAGTTAAAACAGCAAAAGATGCATTAAAATCTGCAATTGAAGCTGGCAATGTAGAAGACATTAAAGCTAAGAGTGAAGAATTAACTAAACCTTTATATGAATTGTCCACTAAGATGTATGAACAAGCACAAGCTGCTAGTCAAGAAGCTGGCCAAGCAGGTCCAGAAGGGGCTGCTCAAGGGGCACAACAAAAAGACGATGTAGTAGATGCTGAATACACTGAAGTTAAAGACGATCAAAATAAATAAGAGGTTAGGATAGATAATGGCAAAGGATTATTATGACGTCCTTGGGGTCAATAAAAATGCCTCCCAAGACGAGATAAAAAAGGCCTTCCGTAAGAAGGCACGACAATACCATCCTGACGTAAATAGAGATAATCCGAAGGAAGCAGAAGCTAAATTTAAAGAGGCTAATGAAGCCTATGAAGTCCTATCCAATGAAACTAAACGTGCTCAATATGACCAATATGGTCATGACGCCTTCACCCAAGGTGGAGGCGCCGGAGCCGGTGGTTTCGGTGGCTATGGCGGTCAAGGTGGCTTTGACTTTAGCGGTTTCGGTGGTCAAGGCGGTGGCTTTGGCGATATCTTTGATATGTTCTTTGGTGGTGGCGGTGGCAATCCGCGAGGACCACAAAAGGGTGATGATTTACGCAAAGATGTAGAAATTAGCTTTAAAGATGCAGCCTTTGGTAAAAGCATTAAGGTCACTATTAATCGCCATGATGAGTGCGACCATTGCCATGGTACTGGCGGTGAACCTGGTAGCAAGGTAGAGTCTTGTCCTCGCTGTCATGGGTCTGGTCAAGAAACGGTTGTTCAGAACACACCATTTGGTCAGATGCGTTCCGCTCGTACATGCTCTGTATGTCATGGATCTGGTAAAAAGATTGAAAAGCCATGTAAAAAATGTCATGGCAGTGGGCAAACTATTGTCAATCGCGAATTGGAAGTTAAAATTCCAGCTGGCGTAGACAATGGCTCCCGTTTACGCGTATCCAATGAAGGGGAACCAGGTGTTAATGGTGGTCCTAAGGGAGATTTATATGTATATATTTACGTTCGCCCAAGCAATGAATTTGAGCGCCAAGGCAATGAAGTTATCAGCAAGGTAGATATTAGCTTTGCACAAGCTGCCTTAGGCACTACCATTATGGTGAATACAATTGATGGAAAGGTGGACTTAAAAATTCCAGCAGGTATTCAAAGTGGCACTATTTTGCGGATCAAGGGCAAAGGGATTCCATATCTTCGCAATCCTAAGCAAAGAGGGGATCAACATGTGCGCATCAATGTAGTTACACCTAAGAAGTTAACTGATAAACAACGGGAACTTCTCATTGAATTTGCTAAAGAAGGTAAAGAAGATACGAGTAAATTTGACGAGAAAAAAGGGTTCTTAAAAGATTTAGGCGATAAAGTGAAAGAAGCTTTGCAATTTAAAGTGTTTGACAAATTATCTCTAAATTCGTAAAATAAAGTTCTTAATACACTGTAGTATGAATGTGTAACAAAAGCCTTAAAGTGTTGAACTACTAGAGGGCTTTTGCCTATGACTCTCAAAGAGTACTTAATTTAGATTTCATACATTGGTTAAGTGAGGAACTCATATGGAATGGATAGAAATATCCATTGCTATTCAAAGAGTAGTCATCGATGAGGTGACTACTCTTTTTGATACATTTAGTAGCAATGGATTTATAGAAGAAGATATAGAGCATGAGCCCGAATGGACCAAGTTAACTATTTATGGTGACATGAGTCAGGAGTTGAGTTGGTGGGAGCAGCAAGTGAAATCGCTCCTAGATGGCGCTCATATTGCATATAAAGACTTACATGCTAGCATAGTGACTGATGCCGATTGGTACAATAGTTGGCAGCAATATATTGAGCCTACTGAAATTTTACCTCATATTATTATTAAGCCTGCCTGGAAAGACTATGAAGCAAAAGCAGGAGACCGAATTATTGAAATTGATTCGGACTTATCCTTTGGCACAGGTGCTCACGAAACTACGCGCTCTTGTGCGGCTTTAATGGCGAAGTATGGCAAGGATAAAGAGATTTGTTTAGACATTGGCACAGGGACTGCTATTTTACTTTTAGTGGCCCATGAATTGGGCATTCAACAATTAGTCGGCATTGATATTGAAGCTTCAGCGATTGAACAAAGTAAGGCTAATTGTGAAGCCAATCAAGTAAGGGCGGAGCTAATTTGTGGCAATTTAGATGAAGATTACAAGGGGGCAGCTGATTTGATTGTTGCTAATTTAACAGTGGACCCATTAAAAATCTTACTTCCTACGATTGGTTTGAAACTATCGAAACATGGTATACTAATTATTAGTGGCATTATTGATGATCGTTATGATGAAATTATGCCCTATATCACTAAGGATTGGCACATAAAAGAAGAGTTAGTAAATGGTTCCTGGCATACCTTTGCCTTAGAGCCTATAACTACGCCCTAATATATTTAGAAAGGCTTATGTATGAAGAAGATATTTATACCTACCCCTTTAGACAATGAGATTCGCATACCGAAAGATACGACACATCATATTGTGAATGTGTTTCGCCATAATTTTGCGCAACCAATTACGGTAAGTGGTAGTGATGGCCGTACAGCCGATTATATAATTAAAGATGTTGTTGATGGAGAGGCTCATGCTACTTGCGTGAATAGTGAAGTCTTACAAAATAACGAAAGCGATAATGAAGTAGGGGAATCTTCAGATATGGTGTCTATTGTACTGATTCAAGCTTTCTTAAAGGGCGATAAATTTGAATGGGTTTTACAAAAAGCCACTGAACTTGATGCTGCAGCCATCTATGCAGTGCCTCTAGCCCATTGTGTAGCTAATTATAATGACAAAAAGCTGCAACAAAAGGCGGATCGTTGGCAGAAGATTGTGCTTGAAGCGGCGCAACAGTGTGGGCGGAATCAGTTGCCTTTATTAGACGTGTCTTTATCTTTAGACGCGGTGCTCGCTGCAGAGGAGGCTAAGGGGACTTTACTTCTTGTGGCTTATGAAAATGAAGAGAAGGATAATCTTCGTCACGTATTAGAGGGACTCACTGAAAAGCCTAAACGGGTTGCCATTATTATTGGGCCAGAAGGCGGAATTAGTGCTAAAGAAGTGGAGCAATTATTAAGTAAAGGTGTGCAACCAGTGTCCTTAGGAGGGACCATTTTGCGCGCTGAGACAGCTGCTATTAGTGCTATTAGTATGCTCCAATACGCTCTAAATTTGTAGTTGATTCAGCGTAATTTAAGATAATAATGAAATAGGTATAAGAGCTAGGGATTTTTATTTAGTGCAAATCATAAAGAAATTGAGTATATACTACTAGGTAGGAGAATAAATGAAAACTGTAGCATTTACAACCTTAGGCTGCCGTGTAAATCAATATGATACGGATGCTATGCGAGGTTTATTTATAAAAAGTGGCTATACGCCAGTGGAATTTGATGAGAAAGCAGATATTTATGTTATTAATACCTGCTCCGTTACTAATATGGGGGAGCGTAAATCACGCCAATTAATTCGCAAGGCAAAGCGAACTAATGAAGAGGCGTACATTGTAGTTACCGGTTGCTACGCACAATTAGCACCTGATGCAATTGCTGCTATTGAAGGTGTTAATCTTGTGATCGGTACTAATAATCGCAATAAAGTTGTGGAATTGGTTGAGCAAATCGAGTCAACAGAGAAGCAAATCAATGCAGTACGCAATATTATGGAGCAATCTACCTTTGAAGAAATGCCTCTATATGGCGATGAAATCGATAAGGCACGGGCATTTATGAAAATTCAAGAAGGTTGCAATAATTATTGCACCTTCTGCATCATTCCTTATACTAGAGGCAAACTAAAATCTCGTAAAATTGACGATATTGTACATGAAGCTAAGCGCCTAGTAGAGCATGGGTATAAAGAAATTGTTCTTACAGGCATTCACTTAGGCAATTATGGCATTGAATTACCTGAAAAGCCTAATTTAGCTAAAGTGGTGAAAGCATTGCTGGAGATTGATGGCTTAGAGCGCATTCGCTTGGGTTCGATTGAATCGGTTGAAGTATCTGATGAATTAGTTAATTTAATGGCTACAGAACCGCGCTTTTGCAGTCATCTGCATTTACCTTTACAAGCAGGCTCCGATCATATCTTAAAACTTATGAATCGCCATTATAATCTACAAGAGTTTAAAGATTTGATTCATATGTTGCGCAGTCGTATTGAAGGGCTCGCCATTACCACCGATATTATTGCTGGATTCCCAGGTGAAACAGATGAGGACTTTGAAGATACTATGAATACAGTGCGTGAATTAGGCTTTACTCACATTCATGCATTCCCATATTCAATTCGTGAAGGCACACCAGCAGCAACCATGGAGAACCAAGTACCAGAGGCTGTTAAAAAGACTCGTGTAGCTCTTTTAAATAGCTTAGGACAAGAAGGCTTAACAAAATTTGCCCAATCCTTGATTGGCAAAGAAGCTCATATCTTAGTTGAACGGGAAGTAGATGGGTATTATCTTGGCTTTACGAATGAATACATTCACGGTAAAATAAAAAAAGAAGCAACGGAGTATCCAGTGGGAAGCATCATTGGAGGTATCGTTACAGCATTTGATGGTGAAAGCCTAATCATTGAATAGAGGCTATAGAGCGCTATTATGATGGCTTAGTAGTGATATTATCATGATGGCTATGATGGCTATGATGGCTATGATGGCTCAGTAGTATTATTTATGATAGATTTATAGCGCTAGTATCATAGCTTTCTATGGTAAGTTCATTCAAAAATTAGGCCTGTTGTAAAGAGAGAAGGTAAAAATATGAGTGACTGCATTTTTTGTAAAATTATTAATGGTGAAATTCCAAGCAAGAAAATTTTAGAAAATGATCAATTCTTAGCATTTCATGATATCAATCCTGTAACTAAGGTACATGCTTTGATTATCCCTAAAAATCACGTAGCTAATATTGCTCACTTAACAGAGGACAATGCTTCTTATGTAGATGGTTTATTGCCATTTGTGCGCGATGTAGCCAAAGAATTGGGCATTTCTGCTGATGGATACCGCTTAGTACTTAATACGGGAGCTAAAGCAGGGCAAACTGTATTCCATTTACACGCTCATTTACTTGGTGGTCAAGAACTAGGCTGGCCAGAAGCATAAGTAAAGTCATATAAACTCAATTGGAAATATTGACAAAGAATAAGTCAAATATTATAATATCTTTATGTGCGTATAGTAAATACCTGCACTTCCATAGTATATTTTGGAGGGAGGGATATAGATGTCTGAAATTAAAGTCGGTAAAAATGAAACGCTTGAAAGCGCTCTTCGTCGCTTTAAACGCTCCTGCCAAAAAGCGGGTGTTTTATCTGAAGTAAGAAAACGCGAACATTACGAAAAGCCAAGCGTTAAAAGAAAGAAAAAGTCTGAAGCAGCACGTAAGCGCAAGTTCAGAGCTTAAGA
This sequence comes from uncultured Veillonella sp., assembly GCF_900545795.1. Lineage (GTDB taxonomy): Bacteria > Bacillota > Negativicutes > Veillonellales > Veillonellaceae > Veillonella_A. The sequence goes on along the minus strand of NZ_URAR01000004.1, from coordinate 35,007 downwards.
TTTATCTTGGAGGAAATTATGTCCTTAAAAGAACAGCTTAAAGCGGATATGAAGGAAGCGATGAAAGCTCGCGAAGCGGGTAAAGTTGCTTTATCGGTTATCCGAATGGTTAACAGTGCTATAAAAAATACGGAAATTGACGAAAAGCGTGAGCTTAACGATGCAGATATATTAGGAATTTTGGCCAAAGAAATGAAGATGCGCCAAGATTCATTAGCTGAATTTGTTAAAGGTCAACGTGATGATCTCGTTGAACAAACTAAGGCTGAAATGGCAGTGCTAGAAAAGTATATGCCAGCTCAACTTAAGGAAGATGAAATTCGTACTATTGTAGTCAATGCTATTAGCTCTCTTACAGCACCTGTGAAAATGGGTGATGTAATGAGTAAGGTTATGCCTGAAACAAGAGGTAGAGCTGACGGCAAATTAGTTAATACAATTGTCCGTGAAGAAATAGCAAAAGTTAATGGTTAATCTGTTGACATAAGCTAGCATGTATGGTAACATACACCTAAGATAATAATCGGTCAATGAAGACCTACACTTTGTTTATTAGCAAGGTGTAGGTCTTTTTATTTTATTACAGGAGGTATCAGTATGAATAGTGAATTATTATATTACATTCCGGCCGGTCAATATGGTAAAGAAGGGGTATTAGCCCTTTTAGAGCAACATCCAGAAATCAAATTTGTATCCTTAGTAGGCATTGACCTTGCAGGGAATGATACAGATGAAAAGATTCCTATTGAGATGTTCTTTGATGATTATGAGTCTTTCTTTGAAGGTCGTGCTGTGCAAACTGATGGATCTTCTGTAGTATTGACTAATATTGCTACATTAAATAATGCCCGTGTTGACTTCTGGGCGGACCCAAATGTAAATTGGTTCATCGATTACAATGAGGAAAACATTGACCCAGCCACAGGTTTACCAACTGGTACTTTGCGCATTCCAGCATTCTTAAATCACTGTGATCGCTATGTAGACTCTCGCTCTATTTTAAATGACACATTAGATTTTGTTAAAAAAGAATTGCTAGCTTTATTTAAAGAGCATAAAGTACAAGATATGGATCATGTGAATTTTGATGAAGTAGCGGATCTTGTATTTACTACAGCTACAGAGCTTGAATTCTGGGTAAAAACACCATCTCAAGTAGTTAGCACGAAAGAATTATCTACCTCTCAAAAGCTACAAGAACAATATTGGCAACGTACTCATGGTGCCGTTCGTACTGCCTTAGAGGAATCTGTATTAGTACTCAATGCTTATGGCCTTCACGCTGAAATGGGCCATAAAGAAGTGGGCGGTGTTAAAGGCAAAATTGACGATGAAGGTCATGTAGATCATGTACTAGAGCAATTAGAAGTGGACTGGAAATATACGAGCAATCCATTACAAACAGCAGACAATGAATTGCAAGCTCGTATCATCGTTCGTGAAGTATTCCGCAAACATGGCCTCGATGTAACATTCCAAGCGAAACCAATTATTGGTGTAGCCGGATCTGGGGAACATACTCATTTTGGTTTAATGGCTAAAATGAAAAATGGTAAAATGGTAAATCTATTCTCCCCAAGCGATATGCGTAAAGCAGCGCTTAGCTCTTTAGGTATTGGGGCTATCATGGGCTTACTTAAAAACTATGAAGCTATTAATCCATTCATTTCCTCTACAACTGACTCTTTAAATCGTTTAAAACCTGGCTTTGAAGCACCAGTTTGTATTGTAACGTCCTTTGGTGAAAACCCAAGTGTGCCAAGTCGTAACCGTACTATACTTTGTGGTTTAATTCGCGATATTGACAATCCTATGGCAACTCGCTTTGAACTTCGTTCACCAAATCCATATACTAATACGTATACAGCGATTGCACTTATTTACTCTGCTGTACTCGATGGCCTACGCTATGTACTTACTTCTGGTAAATCCTATGATGAGTTATTAGCTGAAATTTCTAAAGCTCCAGAAGCAGATGCAGATTATTTAGAAAAAGGCCGTGCATATCGTTCAGAACGCAATGTATTTGATGATTACACTGCGGAAGAGCGCAATGCTATGTTTAGTGAGCCACCAGCTACTGTATGGGAAAATATTTTAGGATATCGGAACAATGAAGCAAAAGTTAATGCGTTGGCTAAATCTGGTGCATTTGCAAAAGATTTAATGGATTCTTTCATTGCAGGCGTGATTAATCGTTGGACTTTGGAATTGACTAATCGTATTGTTCCATCTAACTTGGCTATCGTACGCTCTATGAAACCTGCTCATGAAACAAATTCTTTCGATGATGCGCGTTGGGAAGAAGTAAATCGCATTCGTTTATTCTTGGCTAAAGACAGTGTAACAGAAAAATCCTTGTTTACTCGTATTATTGAAGCTGTAGCGGAAAAAGACTTTGACGAAGCTTCTAAATTACAAGTTGAAATGAGCGAAAAAATGGCTGAACTAGAAGCTAAATACTTCGAATATAGCCGCAACATAATTTAATCGATCGATTGAGATTAATTTAAATTGACTTAAATAAAACTCTCTTGCAAACTTTAAGTTTGTGAGAGAGTTTTTTTAGAAAATAGTGGCGCATATAGTGTGAATGTCGTACAATAATATTTAGTATTGGGTTCGTCATTTTATTACATGGGAAAGTAAGAAAAGGAGACTTGCTTTCCTGTACTGTAGTAAGAGGAGGACTATTATGGAACGTTATGTTTCCCCAGAAAATAATAAATCAATTGATACATTAGCCCTATTGCCACAAAGACCATTGGGAATTGCCTTGACTATTGCTGGCACTGACCCATCTGGTGGTGCTGGTGTTATGGCTGATTTAAAGTCATTCCAGTCTCGCCAAGTCTATGGTATGGCGGCCATCACAAGTGTAGTGGCGCAAAATACGAATGGTGTACAGCTAATTCAAAATGTAGACCTTCCTATGTTAGAGGCTCAACTTCACTGTGTATATGAAGATATTACACCAAAGGCTGTAAAGACGGGCATGATTCCTAATGTAGAGATGATGCGTATCATTCGCAAATATGTGGATGGCTCTATCCCTTATGTTATGGATCCTGTTATGGTAGCTACAAGTGGTGATCATTTAATCGACAAAGCCGCAAGGGATCAATTTAAAGCTGAATTGATGCCTGTGGCTACTTTGGTGACCCCAAATTTATCGGAGGCTGAATTTTTAGTAGGCTTTTCTATTGAAACAGAAAGCGATATTGAAAAGGCGGCTCAGGTCATTTTAAATGAAATGGGACCACAAGCTGTGGTCATTAAAGGCGGTCATTTTGGTATTATGGCTAAAGACTATTTATATATTCGTGGCGAACAAGTTAAGACCTATGAAAGCCCTAAATTGGACACGGTGCACACGCATGGCACAGGTTGTACCTTTTCTGCCGTTATTACAGCAGAATTAGCTAAGGGGAAATCATTAGAAGAGGCTGTATGGATTGGCAAGCAATTTATAGCTCATGCCATTGCTACTAATCCAGGTTTAGGTCATGGCCATGGACCAGTGAATCACATGGTATTTCAAGGCGAGGTAGAATTATGAGAGTCAAAGATATGTCTCATTATGTAGAGAAGCTGCGGCAAAAAAATCCTCTCGTAATTTGCTTGACCAATGATGTAGTGAAAAATTTTACTGCTAATGGCCTGTTAGCACTTGGTGCGTCGCCAGTTATGAGTGGGTGTAAAGAAGATTTACAAGACTTAATGCCCTTGGCTAATGCTGTATTAATTAATATTGGTACAATTACGCCTGAATTAGCTACTTTATATAAAGCGGCAGCTAAATTAGCTAATGCTCATAATGTACCCATCATTTTAGATCCTGTAGCAGCGGGTGCAGGTGCTTTTCGCAAGTCTGTAGCTCTTGATTTGTTGACGGATTATAAAATTGCGGTAATTCGTGGTAATGCTGGTGAAATTGCAGCCTTAGTGAATGAGTCCATTGCTACGAAAGGTGTAGACAGTAGTGGAGCCAATGAACCAGGCCCATTAGCCCAGAGAGCGGCTAAGCAATATAAGACAGTAGTTATTGCCACAGGGGCTGTTGATGGTGTAGCGACGGAGTCGGGCTATGTAGAACTAGCTAATGGTTCTTCTTTAATGCCAAAGGTAGTAGGTACTGGATGCCTGTTAGGTGCTGTAGTGGCAGCTTTTGTAGGCAGTGGTAGCAATCAAGCAGATGTTGTCATTGATAAGGGTGGGCATCAGTCCAATTTATCTATTCCTTGTCATGATGCCAGTGATGCTGTGTATTTTGATTTAGCTCGAGCGGCCATTTCTACCTACAATGTGAGTGGTGAATTAGCCGAATTAAAGATTTTTGGCAAAGGCCCTGGTACGTATGCAGTGGAGTTTATTAATGCTTTAGAAGCTGTAACAGATGATATGGTTATAAAACAGACTCAATGTGTACGGACGTCCTTTAATAGACTGTATAATGATAGAGAGCGGATTTGTAAGGCTATGGATATATACTTCATCTGTGGTACACAAGATTTTGAAGGCCATGAAGACCAAGCCCTTAAGACCATTGAAGAAGCTCTTCAAGCTGGTATTACGATGTTCCAATTGCGCGAAAAAGGTAAAGGCTCATTAGAAGGGGCCCGTAAAAAAGATTTTGCCTTAAAAGTGCAAGCACTTTGCAAACAATATAAAGTACCTTTTATCGTAAATGATGATATGGATTTAGCGGAAGAATTAGATGCCGATGGTGTTCATATTGGCCAAGATGATGCTCCCATTGAAGAAGTAAGAGTGCGCTTTGGTCATAAAATAATTGGCCTTTCGATTCACGATGTAAGTGAGTATAAACTATCCAATGTAGCATTAGCTGATTATATTGGCGTAGGGCCTATTCATGGGACGCAGTCAAAAGCAGATGCGAAGTCAGCTATAGGTTATGAGGGGATACAAGCGGTACGTCACTTTGATCCTCAAGTCCCCATTGTTGCAATTGGTGGTATCGTAGCTGCTGATGTAAAGCCTTTAAAAACAGCTGGTGCTGATGGTGTTAGTGTTATATCTGCTATTACTAAAGCCAGTGATGTGAGTCAGGCCGTAGCAGCGCTTAAACAATAAGTAGAATAGCGTAAAAGTTAATATAAATTAAAATCCCTATGATAAACTTTGCTTTCAAAAAGTAGTCATAGGGATTTTTTTTACATTAGTATTTTATATAGGCAATTTTTATTTGATTAATTATTCGTTAAAATCATACTGTAAATTCATTCTATGAATTAAGCGTATACAAGGTTTTCTAAAAAAGTGCACATCTATTTAACTTCATTTTTTATAAAATAAAAGCAGTTTATACCATCTTGATATAAACTGCTTTTTATCAATTGTGTTATACTAATTTTGGTTATGGCAGGATACGATTGCCATCAAAGTATTGGCCATTTAGTTCTAGAAGATTAGTGTACTGCCACATATATGCATCAGGCAAATCGCATTGTGTATTATATTGGGCACACCATTTGGGGCAAGATAGTTGCGTTCCATCAATATGATGGGTCCACCAATCTAAATTGGCATACACACCACAGTGATAATAGCCAGCTTTCCATAAGGTATTAACAAAGACGCTACATATATTGGTTATTTCTTGTTTAGTCAGTGGTGGCAAGCAATAGGTCGCCTTATAATCGTCTGCATCTTCCATATCGAACCAAATACCATAGGGAATGCGATTAGGTGTAAGACCACAGTCTTGTAACGTGTGGATTACATAATGTGCTTCTTGTTTCGCATCTATTTCATGCAAGGCATAAGAATAATAGTAAATGCCAATAGGAATACCTGCTGTAAGAGCACCATTTACATTAGCATAGAAATTTTTATCGAGCCGACCCTGGCCGTAACCTAATCTAATAATGGCAAATTGAACACCTTTAGCTTGCAAAGTGTTCCAAGGGATATATCCATTATGTTCACTTACATCAATGCCATGAATCATTGTATAAACCTCCTTTGTGATACTTTAGTTTTGAGGTGCTTTAGTGCACTTTTCAAGGGGGAGACCACTAGTATCAATCGTATTGTAATATACTTTTAAAGCCTCTACGGCTCGTTGTTTATGTTTGAACACGGCTTGTCGTGAAATATTATATTTCTTCCCTAAATAGGTCAAGCTGTGCTGTTTTACATATATATCTTTTAATAGTTCGTGTTGCTTAGGTTCTAAGCGTTGCAGGGCTAATCGTATAGCACGCTTAGTGTGAAGGTTCAAATAATCTGATTCAGCGCTAGGTACTGGCTCCAGAATATCTTCTAAGGAAAGGCTATTAGTTTCTAGCTTTCGGTCGCTAGCCACATTTTTGATAAGGATGCAGCTTTCGCGTTGCCATTGATTGCGTAATTTTTTGAAGGCATTATATTGTCCATATTTTATACGAGATTGCACAAAGCCTGGGAAGGGGACTTTGGTTTCTCTCTTATATTCTTTTACTGCTTTTAAGAAATGACACCAAAGTTCATTTTCCATATCCTTTTGCACTATTTTTACCGGTGTAGCTGAAGCATATTTGTGAATAAGTGGCTCATACCGTTCGCATAGACTGGCTAGGGCTTTGGTATTGCCTGCTTGGGCGGCACTGACTAGGCCTTGTTGATCTTTAGAGACATGTTGTTGATTAAGGTTTGTAATATTTGATGTGGATTGGATCATATAGTCTCCTTTCTTTTAAGTTTTGGTTGCTACCTGAGTATATTATGTGTCTATTACTAAGCTTTGATTACGTAATCTAAGATATATTTTAGATTGTCTTATGGTACTGCACAATAGACTTGGATTATCTTGAAATTTTACCAAATAGAAAATTTATATATACATATAGAGTGAAAGGTGGTGATAATTTACAAAATAAAGTGTATTTTAAATATTTTATACTTTTATATTAAGAAATGAGGTGCTAGCTCTAATTAGGTACTAGATTCAGTTTTATAAATAGAGAGAAATCAAGAAAAACATACTAGTTCTATTTCTATTTATAGGAGTGAATTATTCTTGGTACTTAAGAATAAAAAATAATAAAACATTCTTTTGTTGCATTTCAGAAATTTGAGAGTAGTGTAAGGAAAAAGCTTATTATTAATCGAAGATGTAGTTAAATATAAATCATAAGGGAGGTAAAGTATCATACAAAGGCGAGTAGAATATGGCTACAGATTTGATTGAGTAAGCGCAAAAATCCAAGTAGAAGGGCAATAAAAGAACGTGGAGAAAATTTGGTCATTTTACCATATAAAAACTAGAAACAAAACGGATTTAAAAAGCAAAAAAATATAGAGAGCGTATAGGTTAACTGTGTACAAAAAAGTTCTATAGCTCATAAATCAACTTTTTATAAAAAAAGTAAAACTATGAGAAAAAAAGATGATTTTGATAAGCGAATTCATATATCACAATTTGAGAAAGGCGGTGATAGGACTTTTATAAAATACAATCGCTTTTATTTATTAGCGATTGAAGAGATTTTGCTAGAAGCCTTATTAGATGAGTTTTCAGTTCAAAAGCTTGTAAGTCCCTGCAAAGAAGCCATTGATAAAATGGAACAACTCAGTAGGAAAGCAAAGCCGTCGAAGCGTGTTAAAGATGCTATTTGTAAATGTTTTACTCATGGCAAATCGCAGCTCTATACTCATAGCTCTAAATTATCTGGGCATGTATATGGTCACAGTAGGCTTGAGTATTTAGAATTAGCCCTTGGTACCTGCACTCACTTTATTAGCAATGAGTGGAATTATTATAAGAAGAAGGGAGCGCAAGGCGTTAATTTCTTTGGCTCTTATTTCCAATCTCTAGATGTAAAGTATTGTATTGAGCGCGATGCAAAGGTTATTACTGGATATACATCTAAGACATATGAACCTAAAACATTCAGATATACCTATATTTATGAAGCTGGTATACGAAGGTTGACTAGGCATTGGGCTTTATGTATTAAGGGTATACTGCGTATCATGCATAATTACCAAATGAAGACGCCTTCTTATTTTTATGAGCTGGTAAATGAACTAGATCAATATAACTTTAAAATTACTAATTTGCAGAATTTAGTGCAAAAAATAAGTTGTTATGGTTCTATTTCATATGAAGATATTTTTAGTACCACTAGTTCACTCTTTGATTATTATGAGCATCTAATCCTTCTTTGGAGGAAGGTTGTCCAGTTTGTGAAAACGAAGCTGATGTGCATATCACCGCTTGATGAGGGCACTTTAGAACTTATTGTTTCTCACATAGATGAGGGTGAGGCCTTGCTCGCTGAGTTGGGCAGTGGCATCCATCTTTGTAGCTTTAGATTATGTGGTGGCACTTTGCTTAAAGGAAGTTTGACTTATTTGCGAGGTATACCGATTCATAATCCTTTGGAAAGCTATATTTTACACTAGTTAAAACAATGAGATGGGCGTTATTGATAGTCTATGTATTGCTATTTAATATATTGAGTAGTGGCACATCGAATAATTTGAATTTGTTGACAAAATGGAGCGTAAACGCCTCATTGGAGCCAAGTTGCATATTGTCAAGTAAGTGACTTTTTCATATACTGTAAATGAGATTTGATTTCAATTTTATTTATTATATAAAAGGAGTATTACTATGGCAGACTACAAATTTAAAACTATGCAAGCGCCTACGGATCCACATGATAAGGCACGTTATGAATGGGCATTAAAACACGTTGAAATTGCACAAAAACAGGGTTTAACCGATGATGAAATTGAAGCCTTATTTGAGCAAATTTTAGCTTTTGACTTTAAGGATGTTGAGGCAGTGCCTCGTGATGAAGCGCATAAGACTTTACGCATTGCTTTAGAGCATGCAAATGGAGCTATTGCAGCAGGCCAATCGGTAGATGTGGCACATGATTTATTCCGCAAGATTATGCATGGTGAAGTTACTTCCTGCCCACGTGGTGAGGAGCATAAGGATCATGGCAAGGGCGGTGCTGATTATGTAGGTCATCATCATGGACATCACCATGGCAAGGGCGATACAGCTCATCACCATGGACACCATCACGGTCATAAAGGTTGTGGCTGTCATGGGGGTGTAGGCCATGAACATCATCACAAACATGATTCTCATGCTGATGAAGGTTCTTGTGGCTGTGAGCATAAAGAAAACTAATTGCTCGGCTCTGTCTCAATCAAAATTAATAATGGTCTAGGCCATACAATTTGATTATAGTAAGTCTTTTTTATACTTTTAATTAAGTCGTATTAGCGCTTATAAATTAAAATTTACCAATGCGAAGGTCACAGTCTAAAAATGGCTGTGGCCTTTGCTTTTTTAGGTTGAATCGATTAGAAAAACTTATATTAATAATATTAATTTATTTAATTACATTTCTAAAAAATCTTTATTTATTATTCATAAATGTATGATATACTAGGCAGGAAATTTATTGGAGGAGTCGGTTTGAAGTATGAAGTACCCTGTTCACCTGTCCACTCAAAAGATGCTAAAAGCAGGTGGCCTAGATATTAAGGCCTGGTGTGAAGCGCGAAGCATTTATGTAGAAGAGGCAGAGTCTGTGTTGTTTGTTAATGATGAGGAGTTTCAAGAATTTTTATTGGAATATAAATCATCTTTAAAGCCTAGTATGATTGCTAATTTGTGCAATTTAGAAGTATCCCGCTTTTTTTGCTCTATGCAATATTATCCTTTAACGGCCAGTAATGCATTAGAAGGCTTAAAGCGTTATATTGAGTTTAGACATCGCATTGGGCCTATTGAAATTGAAGCAAAAGAAGAAAAGGGGCAGATGACCTTACGTTTTGTGAATAAACATTCACGTATGGTATTAGATGGCCCTTTATTGTTATTGGTGAAGACCTTGTTAATTAATATTCTCTGCCAAGGAGGCGGGCGCTTATGCCCTTTAAGCTCTTGTAAAATGCCGGACACTTATGGAGAGAATATAAATGAATATACTTTTCCTATTAGTAATTTACAGTTCCCTTTGTTAAAAGAGAATAATTATATGGCTCGCTATTTAGAAAAGGCAATGGCACCGTATTATGCAAATTTAATGAACAATAGCCAAAGCTTTACAAAAGTCGTTATTAATGAGCTAATCGAAGGCTTGCCAAGTGGGGAATATCATGTAGTCCAATTGGCTAAGCGCTTAGATTTGAGTGAGCGCAGTTTGCAGCGTCATTTACAAGATGAGGGCGTACAGTTTAAACGCCTCCTTAGAGAAGTGCAGCAAATGATGATTAAAGTATATTTAGATTTAAATGTCACTTCAGAAGAGATCGCTTTTCTGACTGGTTTTGCCTCCTTACGCGAGTTCCTAAGTAGCTTTAGAACTTGGTTTGGAATGGGCGTAGCAGCCTACAAAGAACGTTTAAGCACTTATGAGAAATATTAAAATGTGAACATAATAAAATATAATTATGAGGGAACTTATAAATAATAGATAGGTGCTGGAGATAGATTATACATCAAAATAAGTTAAAGACTATAAATAAAACTCCATAGTTGCACATTTTACTATTTGGGCGTATAATCAATTATATAGATTCGGTGATAATTATTCACAAAATGAATCTATAATACATACAGTGTTACAATTGTATATAGAGTAGTCTTTGAGGCAAGGTGCGAAATAGACTGGACTCTTTGGAGTCCACATTTCAATTCCTGACCGGCGGTCATAGTCCGCAAGCTCTGAAATGGGTTGACTCGGTGCGATTCCGAGACCGACAGTATAGTCTGGATAGGAAAAGACAGATACACAGATTTTATAGACTAGTAATTTTATACTAGGATTAGGTAGATTTGTGTAGCCGTAAAATATTTCAAGGACTATAGCAATATAGTCCTTTTTATTTTGTACCTCACAGATGAATCAAGTCTAGTAGACAGGCATCGTAATTTTGAAAGTAATTGAGGTAATAGTATGACAGATGAGCAGTATATGGCTAGGGCGTTGTCCTTAGCTGCTAGAGCAATAGGGCATACGCATCCAAATCCAATGGTCGGTGCTGTGGTCGTAAAAGACGGCCAAATTGTGGGTGAAGGCTATCATCATAAGGCCGGTCAAGCGCATGCAGAGGTGAATGCTTTGAATGAAGCTGGTGCATTAGCTGAGGGCGCTACTTTATATGTTACACTAGAGCCCTGCGCCCACTATGGTAAAACACCGCCTTGTGCTAAGAGGGTCATTGAAGCTGGCGTGAGTCGCGTGGTTATTAGTGTGGTAGATCCTAATCCTTTAGTAGGTGGCAAGGGCATTGCCATGCTAGAGGCGGCTGGTATTGAGGTTACAGTTGGTATATTAGCAGATACTTGTGCTAAATTGATTGAAGGATTTTTAACCTATATAAAGACTAAAAAGCCTTTTATTACCTTGAAATCAGCCATGTCTTTAGATGGTAAAATTGCTACTAAGCAAGGTGAGTCACAGTGGATTACTAATGAGTGCGCTCGCAAAGATGGGCATGTTCTTCGCGCATCCCATGATGCTATTTTAGTGGGAATTGGCACAGTACTAGCAGATAACCCTACTTTAAATACGAGGCTTACGGCGGAGGAATTGTGTCAGGCAGTTTCTAGCCCTTGGATAGAAGCTGCAGATGCTAATATCGTAGAATCTATGCCAGTCCATCAGCCCGATGTAATTGTATTAGATAGTGTAGGCCGAACACCAAGTGATGGACAGATTTTTTCTAAAATAAATCGCCAGGTACATATTTTTGTAGGGCCTCGCTGTGAAGACAAAGATTGTCAACGTTTAACTGATGCTGGCGGCATAGTACATATGGTGCCGGAGGATGCAGAAGGACTTTCTATTGAGGCAGTATTAACAAAATTAGGTGAATTAGGCTATACCTCTGTATTGGTTGAAGGCGGCAGTCATATTATTGCTAACTTCATGACTCACAAGAGCTTTAATAAGTTAGTAACCTATGTGGGCAACATCCTCATTGGTGGTCAAGAGGCCTTAAGTGCTATGGCTGGTGAAGGTATTTCCTATTTAAAAGAGGCACCGCAGTTGCAGTTTACTGATGTAAAAGTATTAGATAATAATTTACGAATTGAAGCCTATCTTAAAGAAGGGAGTGGACGCTAATGTTTACTGGCATTATCGAAGAAGTCGGTCATGTGGTAAGTATTCGCCACGCTGGACCTTCATTGCGTTTGACTATTGAAGGAAAGAAGATATTTGAAGATATGGAAATTGGCTGCTCCATAGCGGTGAATGGAGTGTGCTTAACTGTAACCGAGTTTACAGGCACACAATTTACTGCCGATGTTATGCCGGAGTCAGTAAAAATGACAACCTTATATCATTTGAAAACAGGCACTGCTGTTAATCTGGAGCGCGCAATGGCTGCGAATGGTCGTTTTGGTGGTCATATGGTGGCCGGTCATGTAGATGGCACGGGTGTAATTAGACGCATTCAAAGAGTGGGGAATTCAGTTGTGTTTTCCATAGCTACTTCACCAGCTGTTATGGACTATATAATCTATAAAGGATCTATTGCTGTAGATGGAGCTAGTTTGACTGTATCTAAGCGTGAAGCTGATTATTTTGAAATTTCAATCATTCCTCACACTATCGAAAACACTATACTAGCTAGTGCTAAAGTGGGCACAGTGGTTAATTTAGAGACTGACATTGCAGGCCGCTATATCCAGCATTTTTTAATACATAATCAAGGAGTACCTATTGGTGCAGATACTAAGGCACCAGTTGAGGGTGAACCTTCTAATAAAAAGTCGAAGATGACCATGGATTGGCTTTCATCAAAAGGTTTTATGTAATAGAGGTTATAACAATGCTGTAAAGTAAATTGCGCATTGTAGAGCATAGAGGTACTAGCCATTGGGAAGCTAGCCTTAGCTTAAAGAAAAGGAGTTACATTATGGGACGCACATTAAATACAATTGAAGAAGTATTAGAAGATATTAAAATCGGTAAGCCCGTTATTATCGTGGATGATGAAAGCCGTGAAAACGAAGGCGATTTAGTGATTGCTGCGGAATTTGCCACTATGGAAAATATTAATTTCATGGTAAAAGAAGCTCGTGGTATTGTGTGTACACCGATGAAAAAGGCTGATTTAGATCGCCTCGGGATTACACAAATGGTAGAAAAAAATACTGATAATCACGAAACAGCGTTTACAGTTACAGTGGACCATGTAGATACGACGACTGGTGTATCACCATATGAGCGAGCGTTAACAATTCGCCATTTATTAGATGACAATGCTAAGCCAGAAGATTTTCGCCGCCCTGGCCATGTATTTCCACTTCAATACAAAGAAGGTGGCGTTTTAGTACGTCAAGGGCATACAGAAGCATCTGTGGATTTTTGCCGTTTGGCTGGACTTAAAGAGGCCTCTGTTATTTGTGAAATTACTAAAGATGATGGCAACATGGCGCGTCTTGATGATTTATTTGAATTTGCTGAAACCTATGATTTAAAAATTGCCTCTGTAGCGGAGCTCGTAGAATATCGTAAATTGCATGAGCCAATCATTACTTTGGCAGCAGAATCTAATTTGCCAACAGAATTTGGTGATTTCAAAATCTTAGTTTTCAAAAACTATTTAGATCATAAGGAGCATTTAGCCATTGTTAAGGGCGATGTAAAAGATGGCGAAGATGTACTCGTACGCGTTCACTCTGAATGCTTAACTGGTGATGTATTTGGTTCTAAACGCTGCGACTGTGGTCCACAGCTTCACAAAGCGCTTGAAACGATTGAAAAAGAAGGACGCGGTGTTGTAGTGTATATGCGCCAAGAAGGGCGTGGCATTGGTCTTACTAATAAAATTAAAGCCTATGCACTACAAGAGCAGGGCTTAGATACAGTAGAGGCAAATGTAAAATTAGGATTCCCACCAGATATGCGTGAATATTCTTTAGCAGCGCAAATTATTCGTTTCTTAGGCATTAAGAGTGTGGAATTATTGACCAATAATCCTTTAAAGAAAACAAGTTTAGAACATTGGGGCATTGAAGTGAATAAACGGGTCCCTGTTATTATTAAGGCCAATAGTATTAATGCATCGTATTTACAGACTAAGAAAGAAAAAATGGGGCATTTATACTAAGGGCGAATAAAGCACGAATAATTTGAACATATGAATAGTATTTTTAAATTAGACGATTAGAAAATTACAATCTTAAAAATTATAAGATTAGAAATTAAAAGATCAGAAATTAAAATTGGAGGCATATAATGATTAGAGAAGGTAAATTATTAGGCACAGGTAAGCGTTTTGCAATTATTGGTTCACGCTTCAATGAGTTCATTACATCTAAATTAATTGGTGGCGCTATGGATGCGTTGCTTCGTCATGATGTAAAAGAAGAAGATATTACGACGATTTGGGTGCCAGGTGCATTCGAAATTCCTTTAATTGCAAAAAAAGCAGCTCTTAGTGGTAAATATGATGCCGTTATTTGTGTAGGTGCAGTTATCCGTGGATCTACAACTCATTATGATTATGTATGTAGTGAAGTGTCTAAAGGTATTGCTCATATTAGCTTAGAAACTGGCGTGCCAGTAATGTTTGGCGTATTGACTACAGAAAATATTGAACAAGCTATTGAGCGAGCTGGCACTAAAGCGGGCAATAAAGGTTTCGATTGTGCTATGGGCGCTATTGAAATGGTAAATTTAATTGAACAGATTTAAGTAATCTATTAATACAGTGGTAAGGAGTTTTTATGGATACAATTTGTCGCTATACCACCAAAGAAGGTGTGCGTATGGCTGTAGCTGTAACAAGAGATACAGTGGAAGAAGCAAGAGTTCGTCATGAGTTGAGTTCTGTTGCTACAGCTGCTTTAGGTCGCTCTATGACAGGGGCCCTATTAATGGATGGAGATTTTAAAAATGATGAAAATGTAAGTTTACGGATTCAAGGGGATGGCCCTTTAGGGGTGATTCATGTGGATGCGTTTAGCAATAATACAGTCCGTGGTTATGTAGATAATCCTCATGTAGAGGTACCTCTTAAGTATGCTGGTAAATTAGATGTAGGCGCCGCTGTAGGTCATCATGGAGATGTAAAGGTGACGCGTTTCACTAAATTGCGCCAAGACTATACATCTCAAAGCCTTATTCAAAGTGGTGAAATTGCAGAAGACTTAGCTTATTATTTATATACATCAGAGCAAATCCCAGCAACTATTAGCCTTGGTGTTTTAGTAGATACAGATCACACGACTAAAGCTGCTGGCGGATTTTTAGTACAAGCTTTACCTGATGCTACAGATGAAGCCTTAGCACAGGTGGAAGCTAATATTAATGAATTAGGCCCTATTTCTAAGTATTTAGAAGCTCATCCAGATGGTGAAGGCTTGGTAGAGCGCGTTCTTTGTGGTTTTACTATTGAGAAGGTGTATGAAGGCGATGTACATTTTCAGTGCACTTGCAGTCGTGAACGCTTTGAAAGTATTCTTATGACTTTACGTGATGAAGATAAAAAAGATTTGCTTCAAGATGAACAAACTGAATTAGTCTGTCATTATTGCAATGAAAAGTATCATTTCAGTCAAGATGAATTAAAGGCTATTTTTGAAGAAGCAAAAGGGTTAAAAAGTTAATTTAAACGATTAAACTTTTATCTTATTTCTTTATAAATTCTAGTCGATTCATATAAAGTAATGAGTAACGCTTTCATTAAGAATATGGTACAATATAATAGACAAGCCTTATAGCACATATATAGTTATGGATATGACTTATGATTTGTAGCATTTACAAAATTGCTAGTTATTTTTAGTAACAATATATTGTTTATAACATAAGGTATTTATTCTCCAGGCTTGCCCTGGAGAATTTTTTTCTTTTTATATATAAAGAGGTGACATAATGGGTGTAATAGCAGTTATAGGTGGTACTGGCGTGTATGATCCGTCTATGTTTGAAAATATTGAAGCAAAAACAATGACTACTCCTTATGGAGATATTGCGTATACTGAAGGGTCCTATAAGGGCAAAAAAGTTATATTTTTAGCTCGTCATGGGGCCGGTCATTCGATTCCGCCACATTTAATTAATTATCGTGCCAATATTTGGGGCTTGAAGAAATTAGGCGTTACAGTTATTGTATCGACTACTGCTGTAGGTTCATTAAATCCTGATTATAAACCAGGTCATTTTGTATTAATTGACCAATTTTTAGATTTTACAAAAGCCCGTGAAGGTACTTTCTTTGATGGAAATGGCAAAAAAGTAGTTCATTTAGGCGTAGGGAACCCATATTCTCCAGAAGTACGTCAGGCTATTGAGGACGCAGCGAATGAACTAAACATTGATATTCACAATGGTGGCACTTATGTGTGCACTGAAGGGCCGCGCTTTGAAACACCAGCAGAGATAAAAATGTATCGCCAATTTGGCGCTGATACAGTGGGCATGACCAATGTGCCAGAAGTCGTGTTAGCTGGTGAAGCAGAAATTGCTTATGCCACTATTTCCATGGTTACCAATTTTGCAGCAGGTATTTCACCTACAGAATTAACTCATCAAGAAGTGTTAGATATTATGCAAGAATTAAGTGACAAATTTAAAGCGCTCATTCTTCGCACGATAGAGAAAATAGATCCGAATGAAGATTTACCAGCTCATCATCGCTTAGCTGAATACGGTGGTTTTAAAGCTGCTTTAGGGGCCGACGGTGATTTGTTATGAGAAGCATAGAGTGGACTGGCAAAGAATTAATTTTATTGGATCAAACAAAACTTCCTACGGAGGAAGTATATATTTACTGTACTGATTGGCGAGAAGTGGCTGAGGCCATTAAGATGCTCCGCGTAAGAGGAGCTCCAGCTATTGGCGTGGCAGCTGCGTATGGACTTATTTTAGCTGCTAAGGAAGTGCAAGCTACAGTGATTAAGCAGGCATGTCCTTTAGAAGACCGCGCTATTACGGAAAAATCTCTATTTTTAGAATTCGCAAATGAATTGCGTGCCACCCGGCCAACAGCTATTAATTTAGCCTGGGCTATAGACCGCGTAGTGACTAATGTGGTAGTACCTGCTGAGTCTATTACAGCGGCGCTTTCTATGATTGAAGCAGAGGCGCAAGCAATTGAACATGAAGACTTACAGCTCAATATTCGCATGGCTAAAGCAGGGGCAGAACTATTTGAAGGTCAGCAACATGTGCGCATTTTGACGCATTGCAATGCTGGTGCTTTAGCTACAGCCGGTATTGGTACAGCTTTAGGTGTTGTACGGGAGCTTCACAAGGAAGGACAATTAGAGCGTGTCTATGCTGATGAGACGAGACCGCTACTTCAAGGGGCGCGCTTAACAGCTTTTGAATTACACGAAGATGGCATCCCTGTTACTTTGCTGACCGATAATATGGCGGCCTATGCTATGGGGCAAGGTCTTATTGACGCTGTTATTGTCGGTGCTGACCGCATCACAACTAAGGGGGATGTGGCAAATAAAATTGGTACCTATGGGGTGGCTTTATTGGCTAAGGCGCACAATATACCATTTTATGTGGCAGCACCATATAGTACTTTTGACTTTAGCTTAGAAGAGGGCAGTCAGATTCCTATTGAAATGCGAGCGCCAGAAGAAGTGATGAATTTTGGTGGCACTCAAACTGCACCAAAGGGCATTGAGGTGCTAAATCCTGCTTTTGATGTTACACCTCATGAGTTAGTTACAGCTATTATTACTGAAGAAGGTGTACTAAAGCCGCCATTTACGGAATCCATTGGGAAATTGAAAAAGCTGATTACTGACTAGTAGAGCGTTTATAGGCTTTATGATGAATGTACAGTAACTAACATTCATCACATAGTCTAAGTGATTTATATAAAATGAGTGATTTATATAAAATTATTGTTTTATATAAAATGAATGCTTTATATAAAAATAGAAAGAAGAGGATATACATGGAATCATTAATTAGAGACATTAATTTAGCGCCTGAAGGTCGTAAAAAGATTGAATGGGTAGCTAATTTTATGCCAGCCTTAAATAGCTTGCGAGAAGAGTTTAAAGGAAGTCACAAATTTGAAGGAAAAACTGTAGTAGTCAGTGTTCATTTAGAAGCAAAGACAGCGTACTTATCTACTGTTTTAAAAGAAGCTGGCGCCGATGTAATTGTGACAGGTTCTAATCCTCTTTCAACACAAGATGATGTAGCCGCTGCGTTAGTGGATATGGGCATTACTGTATACGCTTGGCATGATTGCAGCGAAGAAGAATACTTTATGTTTCTAAATAAAGCCTTAGACCATAAACCACATATTATTATTGATGATGGTGGTGACTTAGTTAATTTATTGCATACTACGCGAAAGGATGCTAAAGAACGCCTCATCGGTGGCTCTGAAGAGACTACAACTGGCGTTCATCGCCTTCATGCATTAGCTAATGCTAAGCAACTTTCTTTCCCTATGATTGCAGTAAATGACTCGTACTGTAAATATTTATTTGACAATCGCTATGGCACAGGCCAGTCTGTTTGGGATGGCATCATGCGTACTACCAATTTAACAGTAACTGGTAAAAATGTAGTGGTGGCAGGTTATGGCTGGTGCGGTAAAGGTGTAGCTATGCGCGCTAAAGGTTTAGGCGCACATGTTATTGTTACAGAAGTAGATCCAATTAAAGCGATTGAAGCTGTATTTGATGGCTTTAAAGTGATGCCAATGATTGAAGCGGCTCCTATTGGCGACATATTTATTACTGTTACAGGCTGTAAAGATGTAATTCGCAAAGAGCATTACGAAGTAATGAAGGATCAAGCTATTATGTGTAATGCAGGTCATTTTGATTGCGAAGTAAATGGTGTAGAATTAGCGGAAGTAGCTGTATCTCATAGTAATGTCCGCAAAAATATTGAAGGCTATACGTTAGCTGATGGCCGTACGCTTTATTTATTGGCTGGTGGTCGTTTAGTGAATTTAGCGGCTGGTGATGGACATCCTGCAGAAATTATGGATCTTTCTTTTGCTATGCAGGCTTTGGCTGCAGAATATTTACTAGACCACGGCACCACTATGGAGCCTGCGGTTCACGTTTTGCCACATGAATTAGATGAACGCATAGCCAAAGTAAAATTGAACTCCATGGGCTATGATTTAGACACATTAACTCAGGAACAATATGATTATTTGCATACAGTTAACTAAAGTTTAAATTTTCATTTATATAGAAGGGAGCTGGCCAATGGATCAAGTTGTCATTCGCCACATTGATTGTATTACAGGTGAGTATCTAGGCGCTGATAGTGTTATGATTAAAGATGCCACTTTATTATTAGATAATGGATATATTAAGCGCATTATTAGCACTGAAGAGGCAAGTACAGAAGCGGGGAAAAAGCTAATTGATGAAGCCGTAAAAGAGGCGGAGTATGTTTTAGATGGTACTGGCAAAATTGCTGCACCAGGCTTTGTAAATACGCATACTCATATTGCCATGGGTTTATTTAGAAATTATGCTGATGATTTGGAGCTTATGGATTGGTTATCCAATGCGATTTGGCCGGCAGAAGCTAAATTAACCGATGAACTCGTAACAATTGGCACTCAATTAGGGATTGCCGAAATGTTGCGTTCTGGTACGACATGTTTTAATGATATGTACTTTTTCATGGATGATACTGCTAATGTTGTAAAAGAAACGGGGATTCGCGCTGTATTATCTCGTGGCATGGCAGGGGTAGCCCCAACAGCTGCTGCGGCTTTAGATGAGAGTCGTCATTTGTATAATACTTGGCATGGTTTTGAAGATCATCGCATTAAAGTTATGTTAGGACCTCATGCGCCATATACTTGCCCAGATGAGTACATGAAAAAGGTAATGAATTTAGCTCATGAGCTCGGCGCGCAGATTCATGTGCATTTATGCGAAACTAAAACTGAAGTCGATGAAGTGATTAAGAATACAGGTAAAACACCAATTGCTCACTTCAATGATTTAGGTGTATTTGATACAGGTTGTGTAGCGGCCCATGGTGTGCATTTGACTGATAATGACATGATTATCATGAAAGAAAAAGATGTACGAGTAGCTCATAATCCGCAGTCTAATTTAAAATTAGCCAGCGGGATTGCTAATTTACCAGCTTTATTAGAACATGGAATTACAGTAGGCCTTGGCACTGATGGCTCAGCTAGCAATAATAATGCTGATATGTTAGAAGAGGTGCGTTTAGCTGCTATGCTTCACAAGGCTACTCATTATGATCCTAAGGTAATTCCTGCTCATACAGCTTTAGCTTTAGGTACTGTGGAAGGTGCTAAGGTATTAGATTATAATGATTTAGGTTTAATTAAAGAAGGCTATCGGGCAGATATCGTTCTATATGATGTAACTGGCATGCATTGGCTACCGCGCTATAATGATGTAGCTTCTCTAGTATATGCAGCGAATTCCTCTGATGCTGTAACAACTATCGTAGCTGGCAAAGTGCTTATGAAAGATCGCGAGCTATTGACTATTGATGAAGAGCATTTACGTCATGAAGTGATGAAACATAGTCAAATTTTTATGAAATAAATTGTGTGAATAAGTAATGCAAAAAGGCTGTAACGCCATAGGATGAGTCCTAGACGTTACAGCCTTTCTTTAACTGTGATTATTCAGTTTAGTGTAACTATTATTATGTATTAGCTTATGCTAATTTTTTAGCAGCTTCTAAAGCAGCGTCGAAGTTAACTTCATGAGTTACTTCAGGAACATATTCTACATGAGCTACTTTATTGTCTTTGCCGATAACTACGATACCGCGAGTTAAAAGGCGAAGTTCTTCGATTAAGAAACCATAGTTAGTACCGAAGCTTGCTTCTTTGTGGTCGGAAAGTGTAACCACTTTGTCAATGCCAGCTGCACCGCACCAACGTTTTTGCGCGAATGGAAGGTCCATGGACACAGTTAAAATCACTACATCGTCAGAAAGTTTAGCTGCTTCTACATTGAAACGACGAGTTTGTGCATCACAAACGCCAGTATCAAGGGAAGGTACTACGGAAATAATTTTTACTTTACCTTCGTAATCTTTTAAAGTTTTTGCTTGTAAATCATTATCTAATAGAGTAAAGTCAGGAGCTTGTTCGCCAACTTTAACTTCTTTACCAACAAGAGTCATTGGATTATTTAAAAATGTAATCACACCAGTACGTTTTTCCATTTCATTAACCTCCTAATGAATGATTGATTGAATACAAAAAGATTGGATGAGATTTCTCTCTTACATAAACAAGTATAGCATGTTGAAGGATAATAGTAAAACAGTAAATTAAAAAAATTCGATATTTACTAATTTTTACTTTTAAGGGCTTTATGATAAAATAGTATAATAAATCGTCAATTTTCGATTAATACAGATTGTACTGATTTTCTCATATAATTTATAGTTTAAGACGATGTATACCATTGCATATAAGTATATGCCTATTTAATTTATGGGTATCTTTTATATTAGGAGTAACTATGAAAAAGTTGCGTATTTTCTCCCAGTTTTTCAGAGGCTATGGGCCTGTGTATTTACTGGGGGTTTTATTGATGATTATCATCGATATTTTATTTTTATATGTACCAAAATTAACTGGTGAAGCAATTAGCACCTTATATTATGGTAGAGAAGGACTAACTACCTATATAGGGTACTTTTTTGTGTTGGGCATAGTGGTGACCATTTTAAAATTTGCTTCGCGCCATTTACTATTAGGGTCTATACGGCGTTTTGAATTCTTATTGCGCCGGAGATTATTTGACCATGCCCTATACATAAAGACGGGGTATTATGAAAAGAATGGTCCAGGTAAGGTTATGGCCTTAATGACCAATGATGTTACATCTTTGCGCGTTTCGTTAGGGTTAGGTGTGATGATCTTAGTGGATGCCATTTTCTTTGGCATCTGTGCCTTTATTTTAGTATCTAATTCTATTAGTTTATCATTGGCGGCTACTATTTTATCTCCTATGCCTTTTGTTATGGTGGCCATGTTATTTGTTAGTCGTCGCATGCGCGCTAAACAGCGAGAAGCGCAAAATACATATAGTGATTTAACTGAATTTGCGCAAGAGCTTTTTTTAGGTATGCCTATTATTAGAGCTTTTAACCGTGAAGTGCGAAGCTTACATCGCTTTATGGAAATTAATAAAACCAATTACTCCAAAAATATGAAAGTGGCTCTATTGGACTCTATACTAGCGCCTCTAACTTATATTGCACCATTTTTTTGTTATGCCATCGCCATCTATGTATGTGGCACTTTGATTTTGCGAAATGAACTTACAGTGGGGGATTTTGTAGCTATTAATGGCTATTTATTGCTCATTATTGGGCCAATTATGGGCATAGGTTCGTTGGCTTCTGTTTTACAAAAAGGTTTGGCTTCTTTAGATAGAATCTATGACTTCCTCATGCTTCCCGAAGAAGCTGTAGGGGAGGATAATCGCATGTTACCTTTAAGTGATATTCGCATTGAAGGTTTACATTTTACTTATGAAGATACGAAGGAACCAATTTTAAAGGATGTAAATTTGACTGTAAAACCCGGCGAATTTATTGGTATCGTTGGCGGACCAGGCTCTGGGAAATCTACTTTATTTAAATTGTTATTACGCTTAGAGGAAATTCCCAGTCAATCCATTTACATTAATGATGAGGATATATCCCACCTTCCTTTAGAAGTGGTGCGTCGCTCCATTGCCTATGTGCCACCAGAAAGTTATCTGCTGGGGACCACTATAGGGGAGAATATTGCCTTTGGTGAGGCTTCAGAGCATAATCTAACACTTCAAGCAGCAGCTGAGCGCGCTGCTTTGACACGAGATTTAAATGAGCGTCTTCAACCGGCCAGCAAGCGCCTTAAAGAAGGGGGCACTGATTTATCTGGTGGTCAAAAGCAACGTGTTAACATTGCTCGTGGACTCTATAAAAATGCGCCGTATTTATTATTAGACGATAGTTTTTCAGCTTTAGATGCGTTTAGCGCCTCCACTATCATTAGTACCCTAAGGTCAGGGCGCAAACAGACCTTGCTCTTCATATCGCAACGCTTAGAAGCTTTGCGCGATGCTGATCGCATCATTGTGTTTAAAGAGGGCTCCATTGTAGAGTCGGGAACTCATGAAGCTTTATTGGCTAATAAGGGCGAATATTACAGATTATATGCTAAGCAAATCGAAGGAGGTGAAGGTCTTGAGTAAGCAGCATAGTAGTACATATAAAGTGCAAGAAGAAGTAGCCTTAACACAGAGTAAGGACATTTTAATGTTGCAACGTTTAGGTGAATATATAAAGCCACACTTAGTCTTATTACTGGTGGCAGCTAGCTTTTTACTATTAGCCTTAGGCCTTGATTTACTTCGTCCTTGGATTATTAAAACTGTTATTGATACAGCTTTTTCGGCTAAGAGCTTAGGTCTTATTATTCAATATGCAGGTCTTTACTTTGGCACCATATTGATTAGCATATTTGCCATGTTCATCCACAGTTTTATGTTGCAGAAATTTGGTCAGAACATTATTTTTGAAATACGAAATACTGTATTTGCCAAGATTATTGCTCGTACACCAGCTCATTTTAGTGAACTTCCCATTGGCAATTTAGTGACTCGCGTAACGAATGACACGGAATCATTGCGCACCTTATATACTGATGTAGTGTTAAAATTAGGTAGCAGTGTGCTTATGATTATAGGTATTTTAATATCTATGTATATGCTGAATGTAAAATTGGCTATTATGGTGACCTTTTTAATTCCTCTTATGGGCGTGCTTATTTATGTGTACCAAATCTATGCACGTCAAGCCTTTCGCGGTGTTCGCACTAAATTAGCTGCTTCCAATACATCGGTGCAAGAGATGCTCAATTTTATAGTCATTATAAAAGCTTATGTAGGCGAGCGCATTATGGCTAAACAATATGATAAGATTAGCAAGGAGTTTTTAGAGGCTGGTTTATTTGAAGTGAAAACCTTTGCTATTTTTAGACCGATTGTGGATGCTTTAGTATTTGTAATTATGATTGCTATTTTTAGTTTCACTAATTGGTTTGATACTGTCATAGAAGCAGGGACTGTGTTTGCCTTCTTGCAATATATGAATAAATTATTCACTCCTATAAAAGAGATTTCAGAAAAATATAGCAATTTGCAAAGTGCGTTAGCAGGCGCTGAACGACTAGTTCCTATTATTAATGAAGTGGCTGATACAGATATTGAGGCTGTTGTAATACCAGAAGAGCTAAAAGTCATTAAGACGATTGAATTTGACCAGGTGTGGTTTTCCTATGATAATTCAGAGTCTTATGCATTAGAAGATATTAATTTAACTATTGAAGGGGGACAATTTGTTGGTATTGTAGGGCCTTCAGGGGGCGGTAAATCGACGCTCATGTCTTTACTCATGGGATTTTACACGCCAACTAAGGGGACTATCCGAATCAATGGATATGATACTACACAATATGCACCTGCTGTTTTGCGAGAAGTGATGGGTTATGTGTTCCAAGACAGCCATTTATTTAAAGGGACTATTCGGGAGAACTTATCTCTCTACGATGACGAGGTAAGTGAACAGGCATTAATAGAAGCGGCCCAAAAGGCTCATCTTCACGCCATGATAGAGCGATTGCCTCAAGGTTATGATACGCCAGTAGGCTATTTAGGCTCCTTGCTTTCTACAGGTCAAAAGCAATTGTTAGCTATGGCTCGTGTATTAGTAAGGGATAGACAGGTATTGATTTTTGATGAAGCGACAGCGCATATAGATAGTCATACGGAAGGGTTAATTCAAGAGTCCATCGAATCTATTCGCGGTGAAAAGACTATTATTAGTATTGCCCATAGATTATCTACTATTCGCTCAGCTAATATGATTTATTTAATACAAAAAGGTCGCATTGTAGAGCGTGGCAATTATAATGAGTTAATCCATCAAAATGGCGAATTCCATAAGCTTTGGTCAGCCAAGACTATATAGGTGGTTTATTTTGTAAAAAGCGCTTTATTTACATCTGTACGGAATAATTGGGAGCGTTTATAATTTAATTAGATTTTAGTCCAACAATAAAACTTTGCTTATGATATAATAAGCTTTATCTTTATTGCTCAGGTGTGTGTCAGTCAAGGAGGTGACAAGATGGAACGAATTACTTCAAAAGAGAGTCGCATGCTTAAACTAGCGCAATCATTACAAAAGAAGAAATATCGCACAATTCACGCCTCTTACTTGGCTGAAGGCCTTCGCGCGGTGAATGATATGATATCAACGGGGCTAGTGAGTCAGATTTTTATCAATGAAATTGCTTCTCCAGAGGTGCAAGCAGTGGCTGAAACAGCTGCTACATTAGGCATTGCCGTGTATGAAGTGAAGTCGGATTTATTTCATCTCGTTGAAAATACAGT
Organism: uncultured Veillonella sp.; assembly: GCF_900545795.1. Lineage (GTDB taxonomy): Bacteria > Bacillota > Negativicutes > Veillonellales > Veillonellaceae > Veillonella_A. The sequence goes on along the minus strand of NZ_URAR01000004.1, from coordinate 9,623 downwards.
TCACGGGCAGGGGATTATTGCTATAGTTAAAAAATCACCCCTAGATTTTAATGCATTTTTAGCTTCCGAAAGAGAAGCACTACATAAGGGAGTCTCTTTAGCTCCCATATATGTAGTGCTTGATGAAGTGCAAGACCCGGGCAACTTGGGCACAATCATCCGAACGGCAGTGGCTGCTGGTGTTAAGGCTATCTTTTTGACAAAAGGCAGTGTAGATCCTTATAATGAGAAAACAGTTCGCAGCACTATGAGCGCCATTACTAAGATTCCTATCTTTGAATCGATTGCAATTGACCAAGTAGAGGAGTTGAAAGCTAGTCTAGGTGTGACTATTTACGGAACAGCCTTAGAAGAGGCTAGCTCTATTTATAATACGTCCTATGCAATGCCGGCAGTTCTTATGTTAGGCAATGAGGGGCGCGGTATTAGCCCCCAATGGATGGCTTTAGCAGACAAAAAAATTACCATTCCCATGTATGGTCCCATTGAATCTTTGAATTTAAGCGTAGCAGCTGCTTTGTGTTTCTATGCAATAAGAGAGTGTGACAAAAATGAAGTATAATGAGGCGGTTCTTGATTTAGATCGAGCTAAACGGCAAGGCTTTCCAGAAGTAGTCTACTGTGAAGGCAAAACTGATGAGCAATGCATTGCTATTTTTAAAGAATTAGCGGCTCATTATAGCCTTTTTATGGGCACAAGAGCGCGCAAAAGTATTTATGATGCGTTGAAATCTTCTATACCTAGCTTAGAATACGATGAAGTCAGTCGCATTATTTATTCTAAAGAAGAGTGGTCTTTAAAAAATGGAGATCGTACTATAGCCGTTATAACAGCTGGTACTAGTGATGTGCCAGTAGCTGAAGAAGCAGCCTTAACAGCAGAGTTGATGGGCAATACAGTAAGTCGCATCTATGATGTAGGTGTGGCGGGGATTCACCGTTTATTTGATCGTTTAGAAGAGATTCAATCAGCTAATGTAGTTATTGTAATTGCTGGTATGGAAGGAGCCTTAGCTAGTGTAGTTGGTGGTTTAGTAAATAAACCAGTGGTGGCAGTACCGACGTCCGTAGGCTATGGTGCAAGCTTTCAAGGGTTAGCAGCATTATTAAGTATGTTAAATTCCTGTGCCGCCGGCGTCGGTGTAGTGAATATTGACAATGGTTTTGGTGCTGGTCGTTTGGCTCATATGATTAATAGTCAGCGATAGGGGTGAAACGTTTGGATATACAGGACAAAACTGTAAAACAAGAGGGAAGAGACAAATTATTTTCACATAGTTTAGACTTTCAAACAGTGTCTAAAGATACAATAGTTCAAATTGAAGCTAATATTGATAATATGAATCCTGAGCATTATTCTTACATTTTAGAAGCTATTTTAGAATGTGGTGCTCTCGATGCATGGCTTACGCCAATTATTATGAAAAAAGGGCGTCCTGCTATAAAGCTTTCAGTGCTTTGCAGTGGGGCGGCTTTTGAACGCGTAGAGGCCTATATTTTTAAAAACACAACTACCATCGGTTTTCGTTATTTTCCAGTACAGCGTTCTGTGTTAGAGCGCAAGTTTGAAGAAGTAAACTACCAAGGTCATGTAATTCACATTAAATCAGCTTATTATGGTGGTGAATGTGTGAATAGCACCTTAGAGTATGAAGATCTTGTACAAGCTGGTAAAGTATTAGAAAAACCGGTTAAACGGATAGAAAAAGAAGTATGGGCTCAAATCAATAAAAATAGATAAAAAAGCCTATACACTGTGAGTAGACATATGTTACAATTAAATATAACTTCAAAGTGTGAGCGTAAACAGAAAAGAGAAAAATTATGATTCGATTAATAGTTAATGCAGATGACTTTGGTCTCCATGAAGAAGTAAATAAAGGCATTGTTCATGGTCATAAGGAAGGGATTATTACTAGCACTTCTTTGCTTGCCAATGGCTATGATTTTGATGGCGCTGTAGCAGCTGCCAAGAATTTGCCTGAACTAGGAATAGGTATTCACACGGCCCTAGTAGGGGGATTACCGCCACTTAGTGAACCTCATAAGGTACCTTCTTTATTGGAAAATGGCAAGTTTGTAGAGTCCTATCCAGCTTTTTTGAAAAAGGCAGCTACAGGGCAAATTAATTTCCAAGAAGTATATCATGAATTAAATTTACAATTTGAAAAAATCATGTCCAGTGGTTTGAACATTACCCATGTAGATGGTCATCAACATCTTCATGTATTGCCACAAATCACGCCGATTATGGTGACTTTATTAAAAAAATACGGCATTAAAAAAATGCGCATTCCCGCAGAAGATAAATTTTTCCGCAATGGTATTACCCAATGGGGGCGTTTTGCTGGTAAAGTAGGGCTTGCTGAAGTGGCAGATCATGCGTACACCTTCACAAGTCGTCATGGCATTTGGTCACCTCGTTATTTCTGGGGCATGATGAGTGGTGGTCACTTAAATGAAGAACGCCTTCTAGAAATATTAGGGCGTGTGGCAAAAACGCGTGGGAGCCATGAGATTATGACCCATCCAGGTGCCAAGGACTCGGTTCTAGAAAAAGAGTTTAATTGGGGCTATCATTGGGAAAGTGAATTGTATTCCATGTGTTCGCCAGTTGTAAAAGAGTTTATAAGAGCTCATGAAATTCGACTCCTCAATTATGGAGAGTGTGAATGAGTAAGCTAATAAAACGTGGGCTTTTACTAGCCACTTTGTTATTGCTTATTTCTGGGCTAACAATTTATTTCACTATAGATATGGAATCCTTGCGGACGCTTAATACATTTAATGCATCATCTCTATTATTGGCTGCGTTGGCTTTGTCACTAGGAATGTATTTTGATGGGAAGCGTTTACAGCGTTTAGTCAAAATGGGGGGCTATAGTTTATCTATAAAAGCTATTTTGAGGGTTATTTTTGGCAATTATTTTATGGCCATGTTAACCCCTGGTGCTAGCGGTGGAGCTATAGCGCAAATGCTTATTTTGAAAAGTTATGGTGTTCCCATTATTAAGGGGGCGCCCATCGTATTAGTGCGCACTGTGTTTTCCATTTTCTTTTTAATTGTTATGTTGCCTATTATTTTCTTACATGGTTCCATAACAATTCCATATATTTCAAATGAAACTTTGCTTCAATTGTCCTTACTGATGGTTCTTTGTACCATTATAGGGCTGTATGTACTGCGTACGCGTTATATGAAGCGCCTTGTTTTATTAGGCGCAACGCGGTTAAAGAAAGGCGATCCTAAGGCTTGGTTATCTAAGCTTACAGAATTAAATGAAGGATTGGGCTTATTATATGCGAAACCATTTCAATCACTCATTGTATTTATTGAATCTGGTTTAAGTTTATTGTTTTTATATGGTATTGCGCCTGCACTTATGTGGGCCTTTACTATTAATATACCGATTGTGGATATCCTCAATCGCATGATTTTATTAAATTTAATTTTGTATTTTGCGCCTACACCAGGTGGCACAGGTGTTGCCGAAGGTTTATTTATTTATCTATTCACAGATTTCTTACCTGCTGGCACAGTAGGCCTTGTTGCAGTGGGCTGGCGAATCGTGGCAGAGTATGTGCCATTTTTTATTGGCATGTATTCTGTATTTACCCTTTATGGTCATCGCTTTTTAGCTGGCGAAATTGACGAACATAAAGAAGATTAAGGAGGCAAACAAATTGGCTAAACTAAAGAAAGACAAATTTTATTTGGTACAAGAAGATATTCTTCCTGAAGCGATTAAAAAGACAATTAAAGTAAAAGAGATTTTAAAATTAGGGGAAGCAAAAACTATTAATGAAGCTGTTGAGCGCATGGATTTAAGTCGTTCTGCATATTATAAATACAAAGATTATGTATTCCCGTTCTATGAAATTGCTCAAGGCAAGATTGTATCTATTACTATCTCTATGTCAAATGAGTCTGGTATGCTATCCAATATTTTAAAAGCTATTGCAGAAAGCAATGGCAGTATCTTAACTATTAATCAAGATATTCCTCTTCAAGGTATTGCCAATGTAACCATTGCTTTTGAAACAAAGGACCTATCTTGCTCTTTAGAAGATGTATTAGATAGTATTCGCTCTATTCGCGGTATTTTAAAAGTTGAGATTTTAGGTCAAGCATAATTATTTATAATGACCATATGCAGTAGAGCATGAAGAGAGATTTTCAAAAACGGGGGAACATGATGGATCAAGTTAATGTAGCTTTATTGGGCTTCGGAACAGTAGGGCAAGGCACATATGAGCTTTTGACGAAGAACCAAGAGCTCATTGCCAATCGTTCGGGAGTCGCTATAAAGGTGAAGCGCATTTTTGTGCGCAATGTAGATAAATATAAAGAGTATGAATTAGCCAATGAGACTAGTTTTACTACAGACTTTCAGGAGATTCTTAACGATGAGTCGATTCAAATTGTAGTGGAAGTCATGGGGGGCACTGATTTTGCGGCTCAATGTGTGGAGCAATGCCTTGCAGCAGGTAAGAATGTAGCCACAGCCAATAAGGATTTATTAGCTGATCAAGGGCCATATTTGCTCGATTTAGCTAGTAAAAACAATGTAGATTTGCGCTATGAGGCTAGTGTTCTAGGGGGCATTCCTATTATTCGTACTTTGTATGAATCATTAGGGGGCAATAAAATTACCGAGCTCATTGGTATTTTAAATGGGACGACGAATTTTATTCTCTCTAATATGACAGAAAAAGGCGCCGGCTATGAGGAAGTATTAAAGGAAGCACAAGCGTTGGGGTTTGCGGAGGCCGATCCTACTTCCGATGTGGAAGGTTATGATGCAGCGCGTAAGCTTGCTATTTTATCCTCTATCGCCTTTAATCGTAAATTATTTTTTGACGATGTAAATTGCGAAGGGATTACCAGCATTGATGCTACTGACATTGCCTTTGGTAAGGAATTTGGCTATACTATTAAACTTTTAGGTATTGCGAAAGAAACTAAGAAGGGCATATCCTTAAATGTTCATCCTGCCTTTATTGATAGCCATCATCCGCTCGCTTCCGTGCGCGGTTCTTATAATGCGCTCTATGTCAAAGGTAATGGCATTGATGATGCTATGTTCTATGGTCGTGGGGCAGGTAGTTTACCTACTGGTAGCTCAGTAGTTAGCGATATTATGGAAATTGCTAAAAATGTGGTGACAAACCAAACCGGGCAATTAATTTCGTATTACTATGCGGACAAGAATTTATATGCACCAGGCAAAATAGAATCATCCTATTATATTCGTCTATTAGTAGCTAATAACACAGGTGTATTAGCTAAAGTTGCGTCTAAATTAGCGGAGCAACGTATTTCTGTACAATCGGTTATCCAGCGTAATGAAAGTGAAAAAGCGGCTACTTTAGCGATTGTTACATCAGTGTGCCCACAGGCTTATATTATGAATGTTATTAATGCGTTTAAAAATTTACGCGTTGTTCGTGAGATTGGTAGTGTTATCCGCATCATGGCGGAATAGGAGGGACAATGGAGAAAATAGTAGTTCAAGTCCCTGCCACTAGTGCTAATTGTGGTCCTGGTTTTGACTCTTTGGGCCTAGCATTAGAATTATATAATACATTTACTTTTACTTATGATGAAGAGGCTAAGGAAAATACGTATTCCTTCTCAGGTTTTGATGCTGATTTACTAGAAAAAGAAGATCAGAGTCAAAATTTGGTGGGAAAAGCCATGGACTATGTTTTTAAGGCTGCTAAGGTAGTGCCTAAATATGGTCATGTAGAGAGTCATTCAGATATACCGCCCTCTCGTGGTCTGGGTAGTAGTTCAACAGCTATTGTAGCTGGTCTATTATTAGCTAATAGGATGTTACAAGAGCCTTTAAAGGCTGAAGCTTTGCTCGTATTAGCTAATGAAATTGAAGGCCATCCTGATAATGTGGCACCTGCTATTTTAGGCAATTTAGTATGTGCTGTAAATCATGATACAGGCTTATTGCATACGACTATACCTTTGCCGGAAGAATTAGTATTTGCTGTAGTTGTACCTGATGTGACGGTAGCGACGGAATATGCGCGTAGCGTACTGCCAAAAATAATAGATCATCATGAGGCAACGATTAATGTAAGTCATGCCACTTTATTTGTCACCGCTTTGTTACAGCATAAGTTGGAGTATTTAAAAGTGGCCCTAGAAGATTACTTGCATGTGCCATATCGCAAGACTTTAATTCCTCATTGTGATGATGTATTTGCTGCAGCATTAGAAAAAGGCGCGTATGGGGCAACGATTAGCGGTTCTGGATCTACATTAATTGCGTATGCACCAAAATCTGTAGCTCACGAAGTAGCGGAGGCTATGAAGGCCGTTTTTGAAGAGGCTCAAATTGGATGTAAATCCTATGTACTTAAAGCTGATACAGAAGGTGCAAAGTATATATAAATTGCAAAACTTTCTTAATTACGATATAATTAAATATATAGATATATAAAATGATTTCGGGGTATAGCATCTCGAAATCATTTATCTTTATTTAGTGACTTGTGTACAACGGGGCGTAGCTCAGCTTGGTAGAGCGCTACCTTGGGGTGGTAGAGGTCGCAAGTTCAAATCTTGTCGTTCCGACCATGATAGGCCCAAAAATTTCATGGTTTATTGATAGAGTCGTTTCTTAAGAAAGAGGAAAGAACTGAAATGAATAATGTAAAAACAGCTGTTTTATTGGCTTTGATGACAGGTTTGTTAATGGTCATTGGTCAGCTTGTAGCTGGCCGTACAGGGCTGCTTACAATGTTTGTTATTTCCATGGCTATGAATATAATTAGTTATTGGAACAGTGATAAAATAGTTTTAAGCATGTATAAAGCGCAACCTGTTGACCCGTCTAATAATCCTACCTTATACAATATGGTAGCAAGATTGGCACAAAATGGTGGTCTTCCAATGCCAAAAGTATATGTAATTGATTCCAATGTGCCAAATGCATTTGCAACGGGGCGCAATCCTGAGCATGGTGCCGTAGCCGTAACTACAGGCATTATGGATTTACTTACAGATGATGAAATTGAAGGTGTACTCGCTCATGAGTTGACACATATTAAGCATCGCGATACATTAATCAGCACCATTGCAGCTACTTTAGCCGGTGTTATTACGATGATCGCCAATATGATGCAAATGTTTGCCATTTTCGGACGCAGTGATGATCGCGATGGTGGCAATAATCCTATCGTTATGTTAGCTACTATCATTTTGGCACCTATTGCTGCGGCCTTAATTCAGATGGCTATTTCTCGTTCTCGCGAGTATTTAGCTGATGAAGGTGGCGCTATGATGAGTGGTAAACCTTTATCCTTGGCATCGGCTTTGGCAAAGATTGATTATTACTCAAAATATGGTGCTTTACCTGCTGGCAATAGTCAAATGGAAACAACATCTCATATGTTTATAATTAATCCTTTAAGTCATTTAAAAGGTGGCATGAGTAATTTATTTAGTACTCACCCGAGCACGGAATCTCGTATTGAGCAATTAAAGCAAATTGCGTCACGCATGCCAGTTCGTTCTTAATAAGTATAAGCCCAAGCTAGACTTGGGCTTAGTTTTTATATTCTTTCTGCATTTTTTGAATATTTTACTATTACGTGTAAGTATGGATAAGCGAGGTGCTTTTATGACTAAAATTTACACAAAAACTGGTGATACTGGCCTAACTTCATTAGGTACAGGCGAACGTATTTCTAAAGCGTCTTTACATGTAGAAGCGTATGGCACTATTGATGAGTTACAAGCTTTGCTAGGTGCTTGTAGAGCCTTTGCTAAGCATGAAGACTGCAAAGAATATATATATAAAATTGAAAAAGATTTATGGCTACTCATGGCAGATGTGTCAAGCCTTGGTAAGGAGCCTATGATTACGGAAGACTATATTTCACAATTAGAAGATATTGTGGATCACTATGCATTAAAACTAGAGCCTTTAAATAAGTTTATTGTGCCAGGTGGTAATAAAAGCTCAGCGTTTTTACATCAAGCTCGAACCTTGGTGCGCCGTGCCGAACGAGCTCTTTGGCGTCTTAAAGAGAGTGGTGTGGCCGTGCATGATGTGAATGTGAAATATTTAAATCGCCTATCTGATTGCTGTTATATATTAGCTCGAGTAGAAGAAGAGCTATAAGTAAAAAGCTATGTTACTACTATTATAAGCAGTAACATAGCTTTTATTATTTAATTTGATTTATTTAATGTATCTTCAGGACTAGGATAAAAGAAATACATCGTGTTAATATGGTATTGGAACTTCTCGCGAAGTTTGGCGGCCATAATAGTTTCAAATTCTATTAATTCATCGCTATGGATGAGACAATCTTCCATAAGTACTTGTAGTTGCGGCTCTACATGGGGCGCGTCAGGCGGTAGTTCTTCTGGACTTAACGGGATGGATACGATGACACGAGCCGTAGCTACATAGTTTTGTTCTTCATTATAGACGGCTACGCGATATGTATTTTCCCATAAGGTAGCCATAATTTGTAGGTTTAAGTTTAACATAAATAGATCCTCATAAATAAAAAAGAAGAGGTAAAAGTAATACATATTTTACTTCTTTATTTTATAATATACTATATGATTAAGAAAAGTCAGGTTTATATGAATTCAAAAATAATTCTTTGCACTGGTGGTGCACGAAGTGGTAAAAGTGAATTTGCCGAAAGACTAGCCAACCATTTAGAAAAAGATATCAATACTACAGAAGCTGTTGTCAAAGCCTATGTGGCTACGGGACAGGCCTTTGATGAGGAAATGAAGGGACGAATTAAAAAGCATCAAATGCGTCGCGGAGATGGCTGGATTACCTTTGAACGGCATGCTAGATTAAGTGAGTGTTGGGATGAAATCTTGGAAAGTTCAGCTCAAATTATTTTGCTCGACTGCCTAACTATGTATGTAACCAATGCTTTGCTTAAGGAGAGTGAAATTAATTATAATAAAGGGCTTGATGAATTAACTAAGTCCTTATTGATAGATATAGAAAGTGTTGTTGAAAGAACCAAGAAGGCTGGTAAAGTGTTAATCTTCGTTACCAATGAAGTGGGACAAGGCATTGTACCAGATAATGCTTTGAGCCGCCATTTTAGAGATATAGCAGGGCTCGTAAATCAGCAGGTGGCGCATTTAGCTGACGAAGTGTATTTAACAACTAGTGGCATTACTATAGAAATAAAATCACAGGAGGTACGTATATAATGGCAAAGAAAATTATGCTCCAAGGCACTAGCTCCAATGTGGGGAAGAGTGTATTGGCAACGGCTCTGTGTCGCATATTTTATAAACAAGGCTATAAGACAAGTCCATTTAAAGCTCAAAATATGGCACTCAATTCCTATGTTACCTTAGATGGGCATGAAATTGGTCGCGCTCAGGTAGCGCAGGCTGAAGCAGCTGGCATGGCTCCTATAGTGCAGATGAATCCTGTATTGCTTAAGCCTACCGGCAATCAATCATCGCAAGTGGTGTTAATGGGTAAGCCTGTAGGCGTATATAGCGCTAAAGAGTATCATACAAAGTACTCCCTTACAGCCCTTGATAAAGTAAAAGAAAGCCTCTTATATTTAGATGAAAATTTTGAACGCATCGTTATTGAAGGGGCTGGCAG
>NZ_URAR01000003.1 GCF_900545795.1 uncultured Veillonella sp. | reverse complement strand
GAGGATGCGCGCGAGTTTGAGGCTATTATAGAAGAATATAAGAATACGCCTAATTTGGAATTTTGGCACAAGAACTTAATCGGGCCCGAGTGGGAGGATGCATTACTCAGTGTGGATGCTATTTTAGCGCCTTATGGAGCGGAGCGGTATCGCTATCACTGGAGTGCTATGCTCTTTAATGCCATTGGGTATTATAAGCCGATTTTACAGTCCCCAGAAATTAATCCAGAAGTAGTGTCTACCTATGATATTGGCGAAGTAGTGGACCTTACGAGTGAAGATATTTTTGCGAAACAATTAGAGCTCTTTGTAAATGGGTTTAAAGATCGCCTACCCCTATATGAGCAGGGCCTCCAAGCAGCGAATGCTGCTTATAGTCAGGCAGAGTTAATTCGTCATATTATTGGTCAGATAGCACGCTAAGATTGGCAAGAATAATGTCGCTGTTTTATTGATTTCAAGTGAAATGTGCACATGCAATGGTTCTACATGCATTTATGCATTGGAGTTAAAAATGATTAACACATATACTATTGGTAGTATAATTTTATATTTAATGGTAGTAGCCCTAGGCAATTCCGCGTCTAACGCGCTGATTAGTAATACCTTTGCTTTGGGGATTCTATTTACTATATATGGTTTAATAAAAGCCAAGGATTTTAAATTATTTAAAGTGTCCCCTCTGATTTATATAGGGATGGGCTTATTTTATGGTTTAATTATTATTGCTTCGTTAGCTTTGAAGGATTATCCTAGTCTCAACATTGCCCTAAATTACCTGTCCTGGGCGTTACCTGGTGTAGTAGTTCTATACATGGTGCGTAAGCTTACGAAGGAACGATCTGTAGAGTTTGGCTTAATTACGTCCACTATTTTTCTAGGAGCGCATTCCCTCTTTGAATATTATGAAATGGGGGAAGTGGGACGCATTGATGGATTTTATGGATCGCCTAATACTTTGGGGACCATGTTTGCTTTAGTTTTGCCATTTTTAGTGGCGTTTTTTATAAAATATATAAAGCAAAGGCACTATCTATATAGTGTTATTACTTTACTTACTATTGGTTTAGGAGGCGTGTCCTTATTTTTAACAGCTTCGCGCGGTGCTATGCTAGGTCTAAGCCTAGGCTGTATGATTACAATCCTTCTTCTATCTTTACGTGCGGCCGTGAAACAACGGCGCTTTGTACCATTTGTACTTTCATTGGTAGTAATGGCTGCAATAGTTTATTTTGGCCCTCAATATCATGATGATTTATCTCGTAATTATGATATGGAACGCGTGTATTTTTGGATTTCAAGCTATCATATGTGGCAGGATTCACCTTGGTTTGGTATTGGTTTAAAAAACTGGGTTACCCAGTATTATGGCCATTATATTTTGCCTGTAGCACATGAGCAAAATGTACCTCATGCACATAGTATGTTTATGTGGTTTTTAGCTACTACTGGCACTGTTGGGACTATCGGTTTTGTAGCCATGACCTTAGGCATATTGAGCCTTCTATGTAAAATCGTATGGCAAAAGCCAGGTAATTTTCTATTTGTAGCTATGCTAGCGTCTTTCTTCGTTTTATATGGTCAAGGCATAGTTGATGCTGGTTTGATCTTAAAGCCTGTAAGTCGCTTATTTTTCCTTTTGTTAGGCATAACCTTAGGGAGTTTACCTCTTCGTGAAAAGAACCCTTAGATAGAACAATAGGGGTAGTAAATAATGACAAATCGTTATACAATAGGTGATGAGATAAGGCGAAGTGTCATAGTGAATTAATTTTAAAATAGGAAATGTCATGTACTATTACTTTATATCTAATAAAAATAATATAGAGCGTAGAGAAAATGTGGCCTATGAGTGTAAGAAAATCGGTGTAGAACCAATCTTTTTTGATGCCATTATGGGGGATGACTTATCTGCTGATGAAATAGGGCAGAATATAAATAAGGATATTATTTTAGGGAAACCTGAAATAGGCTGTGCTTTGAGTCATCTTGAGATAATCAAGCGATTTTTAGCTAGCCAAGAAGAGGTATTGTTTGTTTTTGAAGATGATATAGGCTTTTGTAATGATATTGCATATAAAGACTTTCAAGAAATAGAAGACTTTGTTCGCCATCAAGAAAAGCCAGCGGCGCTTTGTTTATATAAGAGCTCCTATCAGTTTAAACAAGTGAAGTCATTAAGTAATTGTCGCATATATTCCGCTTTTAGTTTTACTTTGGCTCATGCATATGTAATAAATCGTGCGGCTGCTGAAATTATTGTGGAATTGCAGACGCCAATTAATTTTGAAATTGATGTATTCCAGAATTACTATTTACTGAAGGGCTGTCAGTTGTATTCCTTAGACAAAGATTTAGTAGTGCAGAAAAACTGTATTCAGTCCACGATTGGTGAAGAGCGCGCTCGGCGTAATAGAGAGTTTAAAAAACATAAAAAAGGAGTGTTTTTTGCGCTCTATAAATCCTTGTCCTTAAAAGAAAAAATGTTATTTTGGGGACGTAAGATTTCAAAAGAAATATATCGACCATTTAGACCTAAATAGAATTTTAGGGATAAAATAAAAAACACCACCATAACTATCTAGTGCGTTATGGTGGTGTTTTTGTTGTTAATAGAAATAAATAATAAGTTAGAGAATACTATGTAGAGAATAAGTATTTGGAAAATAGTAGTCAGAAAATGGCATGTAGAGCTTATTTATCTCTAAAAAACTTCCCAATCAATGGCATACGCTCTGCATCATGTTTATTAAGCCCTTTTAAGAGGAACATAATAATGACATAAATGATGCCACCGATGAAGGCTGTAATAGCCATAGCGAAGAATTTATACATAATACTTTCCAGTGGTGGATACATGAAATACATGGCCACGCCCATGATAATGGCGCTTACAATATTCTTCCAGAGTAGTGAGAAGTCTAGGAAATAGCCTGTATATTTTTTGATCCAAATTAAGTTAAGTAAGGCGGCGACGCCAATGTCAGCCACAGTGGCCCAAGCGGCCCCCGTAATACCCATCCAAGGAAGGGCCGTTAAATTCCAGTTTAAAATGACCTTACAAATCGCTGCAATCCCCATGTTGATAACAGGTAAGGTTGGTTTACCTAGGCCTTGTAAAATACCGGTAGTAACTTGGTGTAAGCCTAAGAAGAAAATAGCGATGGCTGTAATTTGTGTGGCCCCTGCTGCACGTGGTGCATTGTAAATAACACTCACAACTGGTTCAGCTAATACATAGAGCATCAATGTGAACGGTACGGTAGACATAAAGCTAATGCGCATAGCACCGGCTGTGCGGTAGTATACATTTTGCTTATCGCCCATAGCATTCGCATTAGAAATAGCTGGTACAATGCTAGTTGCCAAGGCTGCCGTAATGATGGTAGCTAAGTTGATGAGTGGCACAGCCATACCTGTAAGATAACCGAAGAGCTCAGTTGCCTCGTTCATGCTAAAGCCGGCAGCAGCTAAACGGCGTGGCACGATAATTAAGTCAAGATTCGATACGATCGGTAACATTAAGCTAGCCAATGAAATTGGTAAAGCCAGTTTAATGAGACGTTTGATAATGGACTTGGCTGATTCCACAGGGCCATCTGGTTGTTTATGCCCATCTTCTGGCGCTGTAGGTAATTTGTAATAGTAGTAGAGTAGGACTAGCAAGGCTCCAAAGGCACCAATGCCGGCCCCCATACTAGCGCCTCCTGCAGCAGCTTCTAAGCCATAAGGTAGAAGCAAGTAGCCAGCACCAAGCATGACGATAACGCGCAAGAGCTGTTCAATAATTTGGCTCACCGCAGTAGGTGTCATCAGTTGCCAACCTTGTAAATAGCCACGGTAACAGGAAATAAGTGTTACAAAGAAAATGGCCGGTGCTAAGGCGATAAGTGCTAGGTAGGCTCGACTGTCGACGATAATGCCAGAACTAATAAGCCAATCCGCACCAAAGTACATGAGAATACTGAAAAATAAGCCTGTGCCAAAGAGAAGATTAAAGGAAAGTTTAAATACTTTGTGAGCTCCTTTGTAATCGTAGCGGGCTAGTTTTTCAGCTGTTACAATTGAAATGGCTATAGGAATACCAGCGCTCGAAAGTTGTAAGGCGAGTAGGTAAATCGGGAACGCCATTTGATAAATCCCAATACCTTCACCACCGAGGACGCGGGAGAGTAAAATCCAGTTTATACTGCCAATTGCTTTTACTACAAAGCCAGCGATTGTTAAAATCAGCGTGCCTTGTAAAAAACGGTTAACCATGTTAAATTTGCTCCTAATCTGTGTGATTAATTTGCTTTGTTGCAATAAAGTTATTCCTGTTTAGAAATAACTATCTCAATATTAAATTTTAACATAGTTTTACAGTCTATGCATTAAGATTTTGAGAAAGGCTCAGGCTTTTGATTATTTATTATATGTTATAAAAATATGAAATAAAAGTGAAATATTTCATGTTGTTTTTAAAAAATCTATCGAAATTTAAAACGGCACGTTGTATAATAATCAAAAGGGATAAAATAAGTTATAATTGAGTAAATTTTTGTTACAAAAATGATAACTCAATTAGGTGTTAGTGAGTGTGCGAGTTTAGTTTGACACAAAGTCGATAATAATAAAAAGTGTTAGGCATTGTTTCTAGCAATATAAAAAAGCTATGTAAAAGACTTTGTGAGCAACTATTCTAGGAGGAGTTTTAAATGAGTAGCAAGAAGTCCAAGTGGCTCAGGGTGTGTATTTTAAGTATGTTAACTTGTACTGTTGTAGGGGGTGCGAATGCAGCCACATATCCATTGTCAGAGAATACGTTAGGCGGTACTTATGAGAATCTTACACAACAGCATTTTCTACGAGTTGATGGAGATCGAGTAATAAAAGCGACAGAGGATATTAATTTTTTATCTTCTACTAAACTTGACAATACTGGAGAAAATGATACTTCGATAGGTATTATTGAAGGATATAGTACGTCTACCGAAGGCACTTTAGAATTAGATATGCAGGGGCATAATTTAAAAACAGGTCCTTATGGCTCATTAGTGCAAATATATAATAATAGAAATAATAAGCATCTAGCTATTACTAATGCTGATAATGTAGATGTTACAATTGGTCGAGGTAATTTAATTTTTATAGATAAGGGGGCAACTAACAGTTCTGTAGCCATTGATGCCAATAATATTATATTTAATAAATCAGATTCTAATAGTACGTATCCAATATTAACGGTAAATGGCAATAATAATATAGATTTACAGGCTCGTGATAGTGTAGTTATGAGCACAGAGGGAAAATATTTTAGTAATTTGATTAATGTTAAAAGTATGGGGGCTGTGAACATAACGGCAGGGAATGATATAAGTTTAAATGAGCAGAATATTAATGCCGGCCCTTTGTTTATATTGGATAGCAATTCGAAAGTAGCATTACAGGCAGGGCGAGATATTGACTACAATAATATGGGGTCTAATCATATTTTGCTAAGTGGGGGAAGTCAGATTACTTCGCAAGCAGGACGAAATTTGACATTCACTAATCTAGATAAAAATGAGTCAATAAATATGATTATTGCTAGAGACGCAAGTAAAGGCTACTTTATTGCTGATAAAGAAATTCGTTTTAATGAATTAAGTTTAGGTCCTTATCCATTGATAGTTTCTAGAGATAATAGTTCTCTTTCTTTTGATAGTGAAGATTTCTTTAGTAATTCACATCAAGTGCTTTCCTCACGTACTAATTCTAATATATTAGTACATACAACTCATAATATTGAGCTTCATACAGAAGGCTTTGATGTAGCCAGTATGTATCCTAATGCTAATCGCAGCATGATAATAGCTAATACCAATGGTACGATTATATTAAGCGCAGATAATGAGATTAATTTTTCTATAGATCGTGGGGATACAGCTGTAAGCTCTAAAAATAGTGGTACATCTACCTTGGAGGCCGCTCACGGGATTAACTTAGTTACAGGTGGCACTACAGATAATCCTCGGGAAGCAACTATATATACAGACAATGGCTTTATTAATTTAACAAGTGGTGATAAACCAACTACACTGACGAACCAAGGCTCTATTGGTGCCTATGCGACTAATGAAGGGCTTATTAATTTCTATAGCCCAACTATAGCTCAGACTGGCGAAGGTGTGGTAGCCATTAATAAAGGTACAGTTAATTTCCAGGAGGACGTAGATTTTACTACGACTAGAACAGGTGCTACAGCTGGTGATGAAGGGGTTGTCAACTTCAACAAGCAAGCTAATATTTACACCACAGGTACCGGTGCTGTGGCCAATACTAAAGGTGTAGTTAACTTTAATGACCATGTACTCATAGACGGAGCTGCTACAGGTGCTACAGCTAGTGATGAAGGTGTTGTCAATTTCAATAAGCAAGCGATAATTAACGCCAGTGATGAAGGCTTAGTGGCTATTAATTTAGGGCGCGTCAATGTAAAAGATGCTTTATATCTTCCAAACTCTGAAACAGTTATGCGCGCCGAGTCTAATGGTGTAATCGATGCGAGCTCCAAGCAGAAAGTTAAACAATTATCAGGTAATATTTTAGCTCACGGCGGGACTGTACTACTTAATTTAGATACAGCTGACTCCTACTTAACCGGCTATACTAGAGCATCAGATATAGGGGCGACTGAAACTACTGAAGGGTCATTGGCGCAGCTAGATGTAAGTTTATCTAATGGGGCCATTTGGAATGTCACTGACCATAGTTCGTTGACGAAGTTGACGAATCATTCGTTAGTGAATTTAGTGGATGCGAATCATAATGGCAAGAGCATTACAACTAAAGAATTGAGTGGCACTGGTACGATGTCCATGAATTTAGATTGGCATACTAACCAGGGCGCTAAAGCTGTATCTGCTCATAGCGATTACATTACAGCTACAGAAAAGGCGAGTGGTACACAAGCTATTGTGACCGATAAAGCTCTTATGCACTTAGAAGATATGGCTGTGACTGATCGCTTATACTTTGCTACCTTGAAAAACAGTGAGGCTACGTTCACCAGTCCTATTACACAACGAAATGTAGATAAAGGTCATTTATATGATTATATTATTGGCATCAATAGTGAAACGATTGGTGACACAACAGATTGGTACTTTGGTAGTGTAGCTTCTGTAGAAAGTCCTTTAGTTGGCGCTACAGCAAAAGCACATGATGGCTTATATGATTTAGCTTTAGACATTGATACATTGAACAAACGCTTTGGTGAAGCTCGTTATGTGCGCTATGAAGAGGAGCCTCGAAAAGACCCACATGGTATTTGGGCTCGCGCCACTCATATGAACTTAGGCCATGATACTTACAATGGACATGCTAATCGCTATGAAATTGGCCGAGATTATTTAATGGAATGTGAAGATGGTGCCTTCGTTCATCGCGGTGGTAGCTTTAACTATTTGAGAGCCACTACTTCTTATGATGGTGGCAGCACGAAGTTCAAACGTTATACAGGGACTTTGTATCACACTTGGTTAGGCAATAAGGATCATTATTTAGACTTAGTAGGCCGTGTAGGTAAAATTCATGCGAAAACAAAGGCTTACTTAGTTGATGGTGAACAATCTAAGGCATCTTTTGGTACTTGGTATCAACAGCTCAGTGCTGAATGGGGCCGTCGCAAAGCCTTAAATGAAGATTGGTATTTTGAACCTCAAGTGCAGTTACAATACACGCACATTAATAGCAAAACCTATACAACCAATGATGGCATTACGAACCATTTAGACCATACCAATAGCTTGATTGGTCGTTTAGGTTTCCGTTTAGGCCACCATATTGATGAAGATACATCCTGGTACTTCAAGGCTGATATCCTTCATGAATTTGCTGGTAACCGTTCCTTCTACTTAACATCTATTAATGGCTTAGAGCGCATTCATTATGATGTGACAAACCATGATACTTGGTATGATATTGGCTTAGGCATCAACTCTGAAATGAGCCATAACCGCAGCATTTGGTTAGAAGTAGAGCGCAAATTTGGAGGCTCTTACTCCAAAGCATGGGAGATTAATGGCGGCATGACTTGGCGATTTGAATAAGATTTGACCAATAGTTGACCAATGGTTGGCTAATAGTTGACTAATAGTTAAAATGAGTTTGCTATAAATTTTAAGAAAATGAAATAAAAAATAGAATAAAAGAATAAAACAAAATAAAAAACAGGCTAACACACTTGATGAACTCTGTGTGTAGCCTGCTTTTTTATTTATATTTATGCTTGTGGTTCTAAGCCATCTACTGTTTCTACAGTATTTTCAGCCGTTACCATTTCAGTATCGTTATGTGCTGTAGAGGCATCGAAGTGACGATCTTTGCTGTAGATTTTTAAGGCCACTGCAATAATGAAGTTTAATACGAATAAGCCACTGAATACATAGAGTGGGCCACTATAGCTAGCCGTGCTTTCGCGAAGGAAGGATACTAGCATAGGACCAGCGATGCCGGCCATGCCCCAAGCGGTGAGGATGCGGCCATGAATGGCACTGAGTTGTTTAGTGCCGAATAAATCGCTTAAGTACGCTGGCATACAAGAGAAGCCACCACCATAGCAAGTAATAATAATGAACACTAAGATTTGGAAAATATAGGCTGTTGATGTAAAGCCTAAGAAGGCAAAGGCTGCAATTTCAATGACGAAGAATAGAATATACGTGGCTGGGCGACCTAAGTAGTCAGAAATTGTAGACCATACAATACGTCCTAGTCCATTTAATAAACCAATAATACCTACCATAGATGCTGCTTCGGTGGCACTCATGCCAACGACTTCTTGGGCCATAGGGGAGGCTACAGCAAGTAAGCCAATGCCGCAAGTAATGTTGATGAAGAAAATCCACCATAAAGCTGGAAATTGCCAAGTGCGTACTGCTTCATGGGTTGTCATCCCGCGATTTAAAAGCGCCGAGGTTTTAGTTGTTTCTGTAGTAGTCGGCGGTTTTAAGTATAGGGCAGATAAGGCCATGATAATAATGTAAGCAGCGCCTAAAATGCGGAAGGTACTTACAAGGTCATATTGGCTTGTTAAATATTGCATTAAAGGACCTGCAATAAGAGCGGCAAAGCCGAATCCCATAATAGCCAGGCCAGTGGCAAAGCCGCGATTGCGAGGGAAGTATTTAACTAGAGTCGATACAGGTGTAATATAACCTACGCCAAGGCCCACACCGCCAATGACGCCATAGAAAATATATAAGAGCATTAAATTATGAGCTTCTAAGGCGAAGGATGTACCAATCATGCCGATACCAAAGAATATGGTGCTGAGTAGACCACTTTTTTTAGGCCCCATTTTTTCTACAAAACTTCCTAATAAACCAGCTGATAAGCCGAGGAATAAAATGGCTAAAGAGAAGGTCCAAGTAGTTTCTTTTAAGGTCCAACCCATTGTGGCCATAATAGGGCGAGTCAGTACACTCCAAGCATATACACTGCCGATACAAATGTGAATACCAATGGCGGCTAAAGCAATAAGCCAACGATTACGCATATTTATCATCCTTTCTAAGGAAAGGGAGATACTCAGCGCCTCTTATATAGGTAGCTTGGCTTAGCTTGGTAGTGAATTTGACTAAAAGCTAGGTCTGTATGTCCATTACAATTTTAAAATAGTACCTATAAAAAGAGACCGCCTGAGCAATCTCCTGCCCAGACGGTCGGCTTATTCGCAATGTACAATACATGTGGTTCATTCCACTAATCCGTCAGCATTATACATCTGTTTAAATTGTGAGCTCATTATATCAATTACATCGAAGAGAGTCAATTTACTCATAATCAATTTAAGCATTACTTTAATTAATAGACGGAATGTACAGCTTTTAAATTATAATTTTCCAGAAGAACCAAGTACATTTTTAATTTTGTGCTGTACCATGGATTTAATAGCAGCACGAGCTGGTCCTAAATATTTACGAGGGTCAAACTCAGAAGGAGCTTCTACGAAGCATTCGCGAATGGATGCTGTCATAGCAAGGCGAAGGTCTGTGTCGATGTTGATTTTACATACAGACATGCTAGCTGCTTTGCGAAGCATATCTTCCGGCACGCCTTTAGCGCCAGGAATATTGCCGCCGAATTGATTACATTTGTCTACGAATTCAGGTAGCACAGTAGAAGCACCATGAAGAACGATAGGGAAGTTAGGTAATAATTTACCTACTTTTTCTAAGCGTTCAAAATCAAGGTAAGGAGTGCCTTTGAATTTGTAAGCACCATGGCTAGTACCAATGGCGATAGCTAAGGAGTCAACGCCGGTGCGCTCTACGAATTCAGCTGCTTGATCTGGGTCAGTGAAAATAGCGTCTTTGTCGCTTACGTTTACATCATCTTCAACGCCAGCAAGACGACCAAGTTCGCCTTCTACTACTACATTATGAGCGTGTGCATACTCTACAACTTGTTTTGTTAATTTTACATTAGTTTCAAAATCATGTTTGGAGCCGTCGATCATAACGGAAGTGAAGCCGCCGTCAATACAAGCTTTACAGATTTCAAAATCGTCGCCGTGGTCTAAATGAAGGGCGATAGGAAGACCGCTGTCTTCAAGAGCTGCTTCAACAAGTTTTACTAAGTAAATATGTTTAGCATATTTACGAGCACCAGCAGATACTTGCAAGATTAAAGGGGATTGCTCTTCTTTCGCTGCGTCAACGATACCTTGTACAATTTCCATATTGTTAACATTGAAGGCACCGATGGCATACCCACCTTCATAGGCTTTTTGGAACATTTCAGTAGTTGATACTAATGGCATAATTTTCCTCCTTGGACATCAGTCCATACATAAAATAGTTGGCAGATTACTTTAGGTATATCTGTCATATTTTAGTTGAAAGTTTACATCAATTTCAGTATAGCAAGAAGCGCCGTAAAGGGCTACTACAATTTATGCATAGCAAGCTGTGGACGGAGTATAATCTTTGAAAATTTTGACTCTATAATTTGCTTAGAATTGTTTAAAAATACATAGTTAGTAAGGGTTTCCAATTCTCAGGAAGCTCTGCTTGAAGTTGCAAAATCTGATTTGTCATAGGGTGGACAAATTGAAGCCCACTGGCGTGTAGTGCTTGTGTAGTAAGTAAATCTAAAGAACCACCGTATAGATCATCGCCTAGTAAAGGATAGCCTAAATAGCTCATGTGCACACGGATTTGGTGCGTTCGCCCTGTGTGAAGTATGAATTTTATATGAGATAATCGCTTGCTAACAGCTAGTCGCGTTATATCGGTGCGAGCCGGTTTGCCATAGATGGAACACTGCCGCTCGATAATGCTGCCAGGCTTGCGACTAATAGGCCAATGGACGCTTAATTTTTCGCAAGGGAAGGGGCCTTCACAAAGTCCTTCATAGGTTTTTTGAATATAAATCCGCTGTTTAGTAAAGGCGTGTTGCACTAAGGCATTTTTGGCTAAGATAACGAGGCCAGAAGTATCTTTGTCGAGACGATGGACGGGGTGAAAGGCAGCCGTTGTTTGACCTGTACGCTGATAGTAATAGATGACGCTATTCGCTAAGGTATGATGGCGCTCCGTCGAAGTGGGGTGCATGAGCCAACCAGTGGGTTTATTGATGACTAAGAGATGGTCATCTTCAAAAACAATGGGTGGCTCCATAGGCCAAGGTTCAAACTGTGGTTCAGCTTGCCAATAAATGGCTAACTCATCGCCGCCTTTTAGCAAGCTGTCCCAATGGGCTCGCTCTTGATTGATAAAAATGATGCCGTCAGTGCGAAGGCGGCGACGCAAGGCTTGTGAAACGCCTTCACGGCGCACCGCGTGATTGACGGACGTGCGAATCACTTCAGGATCGATTGTCAATTGGAGCAATGGTTTTTCTATTATTGATTTATCATCTAAAAATATATTTTTTTCTGTAGAATACGAGTTCATAGTATACCTCATTTTTTTAGTATCATCTCATTGTATCGAAGAGTGATGAAATGCACAAGGATTACCAAATTATAGTGAATTGCTATTTTAACAATATTCAAAATGGAGATAAAAATGGTATAATATACCTATAGTTTTTATTAGTATACTAGGAGGAGTCATACATGGCTAAAGATTGTTCATTTGACGTTGTATCAGAAGTAAATATGCAAGAAGTGGATAATGCAGTAAATCAAGCAAAAAAGGAAATTGGCACACGCTATGATTTCCGCGGTAGTAAATCTGAAATTACTCTTGAAGGAGAAACGATTAAAGTTATCTCTGATGATGAATATAAACTCAATGCCGTTGTGGATGTAATTAAAGGCAAAATGGTAAAGCGTAATGTGGCGCTTAAAAATTTAGATTATGGTAAAGTAGAACCAGCTTCTGGTGCTACAGTGCGTCAAATCATTACCATTAAAAAAGGTATTGATAAAGAAACGGCTAAGAATGTAGTTAAAATGATTAAAAATATGAAGTTAAAAGTGCAAGCGCAAATTATGGAAGATCAAGTGCGCGTAACTGGTAAGGATAAAGATTCTTTGCAAGAAGTAATTCAAATGCTTAAGCAACAGGATTTACCAGTGGAGCTACAATTTGTAAACTTCCGCTCTTAATTGTGTGGGATTGTCAAGACAAATTGTATTTTCATGAGGCTAGAAGAGCAGCGTATATCGCTGCTCTTTGCTTACTTTAGGGCCTGGATTGAGATGTCGCTGAGGGTCATGAAATGAGCTTATGGAATGAGATAGAAATGAGAGTCATGAAGTGAGCTTAAAGTGGGGACTATAAAGTGACTTATGGAATGAGTCAATACAATGAGCGCAAGTAGGATACATGTGTGAAAGGACGAGTCAATGGCACAAAAGGAATTGCGTGGTGGCTATACCACAGGAGCCAGTGCAGCGGCGGGCATGAAGGCGGCCTTACTGGCCTTATTACAGGATGAATATGTAAGCACTGTGTCAGTGTTAAATCCTCAAGGCGTAGCGTTAGAATTGCCCATTAATGATGTGCGCGTGCTGTCACCTCATAGTGCGCAGGCCATTGTCATTAAGGATGGTGGCGATGACCCTGATGTGACTCATGGTGCACAGATTATTACCACGATTGAGCTCACCACAGATGATGGACTTCAGTTTAGAGCTGGTCATGGTGTGGGCACAGTGACTAAATCGGGTCTTGCTTTGGAGCCTGGCGAGCCGGCTATTAACCCAGGGCCACGGACCATGATGGCACAGGTGTATGAAGAATTTCGAGAGACTATTAAAAGTATTAATGAGATTAAGCGTATTAAGGGCAGAGAGACAGCTGAAGGCATTAAAGCGAGTAAAGGCGTAGATATGGTTGAAGGAGGCTATAAAGGTTTACTTGTTACTGTATCGGTGCCAACAGGGCTAGAATTAGCTAAAAAAACATTAAATGGTACATTGGGCATAGAAGGTGGTATTTCCATCATTGGTACCACTGGAATTGTAAAGCCCATGAGCGAAGAAGGGTTTAAAAATTCTTTAATCCCTCATTTACAGGTGATGAAGGCCAGTGGTTATAAAACAGCTGTGCTCGTGCCAGGGCGCATTGGTCGTGACCTAGGGGAGAAGCAATTGGGTATTCCTGCGGAGCAGATGGCTGAGACGAGCAATTTTATTGGCTTTATGTTAGAACAAGCAGTACAAATAGGCTTTAAGCGTATTTTGTTGATTGGCCACATTGGTAAAATTGTAAAATTAGCTTCTGGCAGTTTTCATACGCACAATCGCATGAGCGATGGGCGCATTGAAACCTTAGTGGCTTATGCAGCGTTAGAAGGCGCTTCACAAGCTGTGGCGCAGGAGATAATGGATTGCCAGACTACAGAAGCAGTACATACTATTTTAGAGCGAGAAGGTTTGACAGCGGTGTATCAGCGTGTAGCGGATCGAGCCGCTTTGCGCAGCGCTCGCTATATTAGTGGTGATGCAGACGTGGGCGTTATTATTGCCAATTTAGACGGCACTATCTTAGCTTGTGATGCACAGGCTACGCAGTTTTTACGAGAGGAGGGCTGGCATTGCTCTATGTAGTAGGAATTGGGCCAGGTAATCCTGATTATGTAGTGCCTAGGGGGCTACAATTAATTAAAGAAGCCCCCGTTTTAGTGGGCAGTGAACGGGCCTTAGCTGATTTTGCTCAGCCTCATCAAATTACATATGCCATAAAGGGCTCTTTGTCTGATTTAGTACATTGGATTAAAGAACAATTAGGCGAACACGATGTGGTGGTCTTAGTTAGTGGTGATACAGGTTATTATAGCTTATTGCCTTACTTGAAGAAGACCTTGCCAGATCAGCCCATGGAAGTTATTCCTGGTATTAGTGCGATGATATTTGCTTTTGCAAGGATTCAAGAAGTTTGGCAAGATGCCGATTTATTGAGTTTTCATGGCCGTGTGCCACCAGAAGAGGCACTTCGTTATGAGCCCCATCGCAAATTAGGCTTTTTAACTGATAAAGTTCACAATGGAGCGGCTATTGCTCAAATTTTGCATGACCATGGTTGGCCTAGTGATTGCCGCATAGTTGGTTGTGAACGGCTGAGTTATGAAGATGAACATATTGAGGAATTGACGATTCAAAGTATGAGTCAAACAACGGGATTTGAACATGCTGTAATTATTGCCTTCGCTCATAAAAATTAAGCACCAGTGGTAATTGATGACAAATGGAAATCAAGAGAACATGGCAAAATACATGGCAATTAACAATATATGGCAATATAGTTTACTAGATAGAGGCAGAGAATTGTATGTTTTTTGGAATTAAAGATGAAGAGTTTATTCGCGGCGATGTGCCCATGACGAAGCGTGAGATTCGCATGGCCGTGCTGAGTGAGGCACATATAAAGGAAGATAGTGTAGTTCTCGATGTAGGGGCTGGTACTGGATCTATTTCCATTGAAGCCGCCTTAGGGGCACCACAAGGGCATGTATATGCTATTGAACGCTTTGCGAAAGGCGTAGCCTTAATTGAGCAAAATAAAGAAAAATTTAATGTGAAGAATTTAACTGTGATTGAGGCTAAAGCGCCGGAGGGAATGGATTCCTTACCACCATTAGATGCTGTAATTATTGGTGGTAGTGCTGGTGGCATGGAGGCTATTTTAGATGCCGTAGAAGGGCTATTAAAGCCTGGTGGGCGTTTAGTTGTTACAGCTGTAACAATGGAGACTGGTTACACTATATTAAAAGCCTTAAAAAATCGCCCTTATACATATGAAGGGTATCAAATGAGTGTAAGCCGATTTAAAAAAGCTGGCCCATATCATATGATGGATCCTTTGAGTCCTATTTTTATTGTAGTGGCCGAGAAACAATAAGGAGGTCAGAGATGGAAAATTTATTGCAAGATGCAATTAATAGTACGCAGTTGACTTCTGCCAAGCAAGACACAGAAAAGGCTGAGGACCTAACTGAAATGTCTATGAGTAGTGTGTATTTTGTAGGCGCAGGTCCTGGGGACCCAGAGCTCATTACGAGAAAGGGCTTTCGCCTAGTAAGTACGGCAGATATTGTGATTTATGCAGGATCTTTAGTAAATCCGGAGATTTTAGATGCATGTAAAGAGAGCTGTCATATATACAATAGTGCCACTATGAATTTAGATGAAGTATTAGCTGTTATGAAAGCAGGCGCAGCAGAAGGTAAAATGATAGTTCGTTTACATACTGGTGATCCTGCCATTTATGGGGCTATTCAAGAGCAAATGGATGCTTTAGAAGAGGCAGGTATCTCCTATGAAGTTGTGCCAGGCGTGAGCTCTTTTTTAGCTACGGCAGCTGCATTGAAACAAGAGTATACACTTCCTAATGTGTCACAAACGGTTATTATTACACGTATGGAAGGGCGTACTCCGATGCCACCAAAGGAGAAATTAGCTCTGTTAGCAACTCATGAAGCGACTATGTGTATTTTCCTCAGTGTGCAGATGATGGATAAAGTGGTAGCTGAATTAATTAGTGGTGGCTATGCGCCATCTACACCAGTGGCCATTGTGGTGAAGGCGTCTTGGCCTGACCAGCGCATTATTCGTGGTACATTGGAGAATATTGCTCAAATAGTAGCCAAGGAAGGTGTATTGCGTCAAGCTATGATCGTAGTGAGCAAAGTGTTAGATAGTGATTATGAATTGTCTAAACTATATGATAAAGGTTTTAGTCACATGTACCGGAGCTCCAAAGAATAAGCTGCGAAGATATAAATACGAGAATACGCTACGAAAATAAGTTATGAAAATAAGTTATGAAAATATAAATACGTAAATAAGCTAGGAAGATATAATTATGTGAAAGCTTTCAGGCGTGAAAGTATAAAGTGTAAAGTATATATTGTAAAGTATGGGAGGTGAGCTAGGTGAAGACAGCCATCATTTCAGTTACTCGTAGTGGTGCTGAATTAGGGCAAAAAGTGAAGCAACAATTACTGCGATTGGCCTCAGCGGAGGATTATATTCACAGTTATGAAAAAGAAGGCCGTGAGAGCCATGGAAAAATATGCCAAGTTGGTACAAGCAAAGACCATACAAGTAGGGCAGATTTAAGCCAAGATTGTATGGATCAAGACAATTCACTTAAGGCACATATAAGTAATGGCCCTATTGGTAAAGATAATGCAGTCAAGGCATATATGAATGAAGACTATATCAGTCAAACAAGGGCTAACATTAGTGATAATATTAGTGATAAAAATGGCGTGACAACATTTAGCAGTTTATCCTCATTAATGAAAGACTTGATGGGGCAATATGATCGTTTGTTGTTTATTATGGCGACGGGCATTGTGGTGCGCATGATAGCCCCTTATATTAAACATAAATCAGTAGACCCTGCTGTAGTTGTAATGGATGAGCAAGGTCAGTTTGCTATTAGCCTACTGTCCGGTCATCTAGGAGGCGCCAATGAGTGGACTGCTGAGCTAGCTCAATTAGTTAGTGCCACACCAGTCATCACTACAGCGACTGACGTCAATGGTTTACCGGCTCCCGATGTATTGGCTAGAAAACTGTCAGCTGCTGTAGAGGATTTTTCTGTATTAAAAGAAGTAAATGCGGCCATTGTAGCAAAAGAAATAGTGCCATACTATTTAGATGATACTTTATATTTCTCTAGTTATTATAAAAAGCTGGCAAAAGAAATGGGGATTGCGGTACAGTGTTTTAACCCATTGACCGTTACTGGTCGGGCTGCTTGCGGCAATCTTGATGCGGCACAGGTTGTTATTACTGATTTAGTTATCCCTAGGGGACCGCGCACTTTAGTATTGCGCCCTAAATCAATAACTTTAGGCATTGGCTGTCGCCGAGGCACTTCGGCTGACTATATTAAAGCAGCTATATTAGATGCATTGGAGAGCATTGGACGGAGTCTTTACAGTGTTCAAAGTATAGGCTCCGTTACGGTCAAATCTGATGAAATTGGATTATTACAAGCAGCTAGGGAATTGAATATACCGATTCATTTTCACACCCCAGAAGCGATAGAATACATTATTGAGTCCCAAGGACTGGAAGAGTCCAAATTTGTAAAAGAAACGATAGGAGTAGGCAACGTATGCGAGACAACAGCACTATTAGAAGCGAAGAGTCAAACATTATTACTAAAGAAAACCAAGTATCAGGGCATAACCATAGCCATTGCACAGGTTCAATCCAAGTAATTGGCATTGGCCCAGGCAATGAAGAGTTTATGACACCTCAAGCGAAGGAGGCTATTTTAGCAGCTGATCGCGTAGTAGGGTACTTAACCTATTTGGATTTAATCAAAGATTTGATTAAAGATAAAGAGACCGTTGGTACAGCTATGATGCAGGAAGTGGACCGCTGTCAACAAGCTGTTGATTTAGCTAAAGAGGGGCATCGCGTAGTCGTTGTGTCTAGTGGTGATTCTGGCATTTATGGTATGGCCGGTCTAGTGATGGAGCTTGCTAATAAAGTGCCTGCAGCGGAGCGGCCTGCAGTGGAGATTATTCCAGGCTTAAGTGCTGTTAATGTGGCGGCAGCTGTATTAGGAGCACCGTTGATGCATGATTTTGCAGTTATTTCCCTTAGCGATTTAATGACTCCTTGGGACCTTATTAAAAAGCGCGCAGCTTTGAGTGCTGAAGGGGATATGGTTATCGCTTTATACAATCCACGGAGCAAGAAGCGCATTACTCATTTAGATGAAGTGCGCGACATAGTACTTCGCTTTAGAGATCCTAAAACGCCTGTAGGCATTGTGCAAAAGGCAGGTCGTGCAGGGCAGCATATGGTTATTTCAGATTTGGAGAATTTTACTAAAGAAGAAGTGGACATGCAGACCTTGGTAATTATTGGCAATAGTCAAACCTATGTGGAGAATGGCCGTATGATTACGCCACGAGGCTATAAATTATGATTTGGGTCATTGCAGGTACATTAGATGGTCGTACCTTAGCAGTTGATGTACAAACATACACGAAAGAACCTGTGTTAGTATCTGTAGTCAGCCAATATGGGGCGCAATTAGCCGCTCATGAGGGCATTGAAGTTCATACAGGACGGCTTGATAAGGAGGCTATGAAAGAGCTCATTGAAGAGAAAGATATTCGATTACTCATCGATGCGAGTCATCCGTATGCAGCTATTGTAACGGCGACGGCACGAGAGGCCGCAGATGAGATGAAAATACCTTTTGTTCGTTTTGAGCGCCAAGAGATTCCCTTACCGACGTATGATAAGTTATATCACGTACCTAATGAAGCAGAAGCGGCACAATTAGCAGGCACTTTAGGAGAGCGCATTTACTTAACTACAGGGAGTAAAACGATGCATGTATTTGCATCGGCTCCGGCACTGCAGGATAAAGAGGTATGGACTCGCGTTCTACCTACGGTGGAAGTATTGCAAATGATGGAAGACTTAGGCATTTCACCAAAGCGTATTATTGGCATGCAAGGGCCTTTTAGTTATGACATGAATCGCATTATGTTTGCCGATACAAAGGCTGATGTAGTGGTGATGAAGAATTCAGGCCTTGTAGGTGGTTCAGATACAAAGCTACAAGCGGCTATGGATTTAGGTTTGGCCGTGGTAGTAATTGATCGCCCTAAGCCAGCAGAAGGCGCTCGAACTATAACTGAAATTAATGAATTTTATACACTATGGGAGGAACTAAAGAATGGATTACATTAAAAATCCCAAGGCAATTGAAGATAAAAGTATGGAGCTAATTTATCCGTATGTAAAGGATTTAAATTTAACGGATGATGAAATTCGCGTATATTCTCGTACCATTCATGCATCAGGGGATGTGGAATATGCGCAGCTTGTTCGCACGAGCCCAGATGCTGTAGCCAAGGGCATTGAAGCTATTGAGCGCGGTGCGCATATATATTGCGATGTAGAGATGGTGCGCACGGGCATCAATAAAGCTGCGTTGGCCTTGCGCGGCAGTGAAGCACATTGCTTAATTAAGGATGAAAAGGTCGCTGAAATGGCTAAAGAATTAGGCGTAACACGGTCTATTGCAGCGATGAGAACCTTTGGCAAATCCTTAGAAGGGCAAATTGTGGCTATCGGCAATGCGCCAACAGCACTGTATGAAGTATTGCGCCTTGCCCTAGAAGAAGGGGTTAAGCCAGCGCTTATTATCGGTATTCCCGTAGGCTTTGTAGGGGCCGCAGAATCTAAGGACTATTTAATTGAAGTGTCCCCAGTACCTTATATTACAGTTAAGGGCAATAAAGGGGGCAGCTCGATTGCTGCCTCCGTAGTCAATGCCTTACTTTATACTGGTGTAAAGCGAGATGGTATGCTATTTGTAAAGGGGAAGGATGAGAAGTAATGACTTCATCATCAAAAAAGGACTCAGTTGGGACCGGCCAATCTGAATTGCTTACGGCAAAAGGCCGTAAGGTTAAGCGCTTAGCTTGGGTTATTGTATTTTTATCGCTGGCCATTATTTGTTCCATTTTATCGCTTATGTATGGTGCTGCTGATATTCCTTTGCATAAAATTTGGCACACCCTATGGAGCTCACAATTAGTGGATACAGAGGATATGGTGATTTGGAACATTCGCTTTCCTCGCAATATTGTGGCTGCTTTAGTGGGTGCTAACTTAGCTGTGGCTGGGGCTATTCTGCAAGCAGTTATGAAAAATCCCCTGGCAGATCCGCAGATTGTAGGGGTCTCTTCAGGGGCTGGTTTAGCTGGCGTCATAGTGTTCATATTATTTCCTAGTTGGGAGTATTTGGTCCCTTTAGTTGCCTTTGTAGGTGCTCTAGGAGCCGCTTTGATGGTCTATGCATTGGCATGGAAGAATGGAATTCGTCCTACCCGTATTATTTTAGCTGGCGTAGCAGTGGCGGCCTTTTTAGGTTCGGGCATTTCTGCTTTACTGGTATTTTATGGTGATCGCGTACAAGGGGCACTCTTGTGGATGGTAGGGGGCTTTTCAGCTCGAAGCTGGCCCCATGTATACATGCTGGTCCCTTATACGATAGGTGGACTTCTCTTAGCTTTTTTAGGGGCGAAGCGATTGACCATTTTAAGTTTAGGCGATGAAACGGCCAAGGGCTTAGGTCTTCCTGTAGAGCAAACACGCTTTCTTATGACTGCTGTAGCGGCTTTACTGGCTGCTAGTGCAGTCAGTGTGGCAGGTTTAGTGGGCTTTGTAGGGTTAGTCATTCCTCATGTGGCACGAATGATTATTGGCAATGATTACGCGTATTTGTTGCCTGGCTCAGCTTTTTTAGGCGCTACAGTGCTAGTGGCCTGTGATACTTTAGGACGGGTTGCCTTTACTCCTATTGAAGTGCCTGTAGGTATTATTATGGCCTTTTTAGGTGCGCCTTTCTTCTTGTATTTATTGAGGAGGGATGCGTAATGAAATCTAGTTTTGAGTCCACTGTAGAGAGCTTTGATGTGGCTAAAACCGATATTCCTGGTGCTATTACAGTGCAAGATGTGACTATAAATTTTGGTGAAAAGCAAGTATTAAATTCCATTTCCTGGACCATTCCTAAAGGGCGTATTACTACTTTAGTAGGGCCTAATGGATGCGGGAAAAGCACTCTTCTAAAATGCATTATGGGCAGTATTAAACCCCTTAAAGGGCAAATCAGTATAGATGGGCAGTCTTTAGAAGCGTATACGGCGAAGAGTTTAGCTAAGGTGGTGGCATTTTTGCCACAGTCTCCAGAAGTTCCACAAGATATGGTGGTTGAGGAATTAGTCCATTGTGGACGCTTTCCTCATCAAAATTGGTGGCGCAGTACAGCTAAGGAAGACCGTGAAGCAGTGGAAGCTGCCTTAGAAGCTACGAAAACTTTACATCTAAAAGATCAGTTGATTAGCTCTCTCTCCGGAGGTGAACGGCAACGCGTATGGATTGCCATGGCCTTAGCGCAACAAAGTGATATTTTATTGTTAGATGAGCCAACGACCTATTTAGATATTAATCACCAATTAGAGATTTTAGAATTACTAAAGCGCTTGAATGAGGAACAAGATTTGACCGTGGTCATGGTACTTCACGAATTAAATCAAGCTGCAGCTTACTCTCATGAGGTGGGGGTACTATATGATGGAAGCCTCGTATCAGTAGGTGCGCCGCAGCAGGTATTTACTACAGAGCTATTAGAAACTGTATTTTCTGTTAAAGCGTCCATTGAAACTAATGATAAGGCACCATATATAAAGTTTGAAGGATTATTAAAGGATTAAAATTTTATTTCTCTAATAAGATTAGATTTTAAAGGCTCTAATAAGATTAGCTTTCTAGGGATCTACTGAGACTAACCTAAAGTCGGCTAGCTTTGAAAGATTATGAAATATCGGCGTTAATACTAAATAAAAAGGAGTTCTCCCTCTGCGGAGAACTCCTTTTGTGTATGTGCCATACTTCTTTTAAAATGTAACTTCTTTATCGTACGCTAATTTAACGAGCTCCGCCATGGCTTCTGGTGTATGGAGACCAGGATTGAGCAAGAAGCGATTCGATGGCAAGTAGAAGACTTTGTGATTGCGCACTGCTTTTAAGTTTTGCCAAGCAGGATTATTAGTCATTTCTTTTTCCATGGTTTTAGTAATATCTTCTTTTTTGCCCATAGTAGAAATGAAAATAATATCTGGGTCATCTACGGCCAATTTTTCTAGAGAGTAGGGAATGGTCTTAGCGGTTTTATCATAATCACCTTGAAGGACTATATTATTCATGCCTAATTCTTTGACCATAGAGGCCGTAATGGCTAAGTCTGTCTCCGCTGTAACAGCTTTTGCTGTAGCGCGGAGAACTGCCACTTTAGCAGGTTCCTGCTGTTGTGCCACAGATTTAACCGTGTCGATTTTTTTATTGTAATCAGCTACAACGGCTTGTGCTTTTGCTTCATTATGGGTTAGTTCGCCTAAGAAGAGTAGGAGCGGCGCATTATCCTTAATACCATCATAGTTAATGAGGATATAAGGGAGCCCATTGCTCTTTAGTTGGCCTTCGTATTTGCCATGCTGATTGCCTAGGCCTAAGACTAAATCAGGTTTTAAACCTAACAAGGTTTCCATGTTAATATTGGCTGTAGTGCCAATCGATGGTAAGTCTTTAAATGTATCTGGCACTGGCTCTGTGCTATCTACTCGATCGATGGATTGACCACCTACCGCATCTAATAGATAGAGTACGGAATTACTAAGTGTGGCAATTCGTTGCGGATTAGTTGGCACCGTGTATTGTTGGTCTTTATATGTAATAGTGCGCGTTGCATTATCTGTAGTGGAGCTAGTTTTGCTACAGCCCACTAAGGCGATGATTGCTAGCAGAGTTAAGCAAGTGGCGAGGAAAATGCGAGTTAATTGTTTCATTATTAATCCTCAGCAGTTTCTTCTAGGGCTTGCCAAGCTTCATCAGCGCGCTCTGTATAAATGTGGCGAATGTTTTGATTTTCACCTAGGCCATGTAAATACGTATCAACGGTAAAGCCCGCATCAAGTAATTGTGATTTATGGGAATCTGGCTCATCACCGGCCATGTCATTTGTGGCATGGTCACCAGCTACCATCATGAATGGCATAAGTGTTACATGGTTGATTCCCTTTGCTTTGAGGATAGGGATGATATTTTCTAAACGAGGTGTCCCTTCTACTGTGTAAATATAGGTATTTTTTAGACCTGCAGACTCTATACGGTCTTGAATCACTGAATAATAGGCGTTAGAAGGATCTGGTGTGCCATGTGCCATGATGAGAACTGCATCACTAGGGCCTTGTTTAGGGAATTGCGATGCTACGGCTTGAACTACTTCGGCTACATCATCGTCTTGGTCTTCTTGCCCCATCCAATACATAAGTGGAGTACCCATGGTCATAGTTTTGAAATTATGTTTATACCCATTGAATACAGCTGCTTTGTAATTATATTCAATGCCAGGGATTACATCTAATGTAGCAAGTGCTACGCGGTTATAGCCTTCTGCTTTTAATTGGTCAAGCGCTTCTTCTGGGGTAGGGAAGGTAAGGCCTTCATTAGCTTTGATGCGGTCAATAATAATATGTGAGGTAAAGGCGGTGACAACTTTTACATTAGGATGTTGGTCCTGGATTTCTTTTACTGTAGCGCTAATTGTTTTATCGCGTGTATCCTTGAAGGTTGTGCCAAAGCTCATAACCACAATGGCATCCTTATTTGGCTGCGCTGCTAGTGTTGGGTCAGTGGTATGATATGTTTTTACTCCTAGTTGAGTCGCTTCTAGAAGAGCCGGTGTTGCTGTTTTTACTTCAGAGCTTAAGGTGTACGCGGCGCTAACCTCGTTACCTACGAGGCTCATGCCAGTTAAAGCGGCTACGGCTAGTGTAGTAGCTAATGTTTTTTTCCATACCTGTGTTTTCATAATTATGTCCTCCCTATATAAAAAGAACCTTCACCCAAGGACGGTGGAGGTGAAGGCAAGCAAAATAAGTCCTTTATTGGCACAGTCTATGAACCAACTAAAAGAACTATACATCGACATTGATCTACCTCGCCATCGCTCGTGGGTTTACGGTAATCCATTTTAGGCAGTTCTTCTGGCTCGAGTTCGTCGTGATCATCACCTTCCCAGAGACTTGGAACCTAGCAATTGGTTAGCTGTGGTTAGTAGTCATGATTCCAGTGGCATTTGATGGCACTCCCTCATACAGCGGCGGGACCGCGTCAGCGTTTACTGAACTTCTCTATTAAGTATTACTACACCTAAAATGGTCATATTAAGTTAAATTCATCATAGCAAAAGGCTAAACTATATGTCAAATGAAAGCATAGTATAAATAAAGGTCATAGAGTATATGAAGCTGTATATTTTAATTGGTAATGAATAGATTATAGGCTTACTTAATATCCCTATTGGAGAATAAAGCGATGCATTCTTGTTGGTGATGAATTAGATGCTGTTTAGCGTATACTAGTGGGGGATGAATTAGAAAAGGATTACTACTGCTAGAATAATTATTGAAAATAATTGTTAGTAAAAATAGAAAATACAGGGTATAATTTCATAAAATAGGCTAAGATTTAGTGTTTATTTAAAGAAATAGATGCATAAATTTTTTGTAAACAAGAATAAATATTCAAATGTTTGAATAGAAATACATTTGTATTCTTAAGTAATAATAAGAACTGATTGGAGCTTTTTTCTCACTAGGACCGAAGTGAAGAAGAAAAATATAAGTCTGTTTCTAATTTAATATACTTTGTCTTAACTGAGCCTTTTGGACTGTAGAATACCCTTGTGAAGTATTTGTATCGATTTTAATCGAACTGAATCGTCAAACTTAGATTTACTTTCTTAAGAGATGATGAAATTTTAAAATTATCAATGATAATCAACGATAAAATACAAAATGAGAAAAGTTCTCATTGACTTTAATTGAAAATTAACGTATTATTATACCAACGAAAGAAGATGGAGCATATATAAGAGTTCTAATTAATAAAGAGAATTATGACCATTTTCTATAACTTTAAGGTATTCCCATCGAGAGCGATGGTTAATATAGGTATATTAGTATCGGAGGATTATTCAATGAGTACGAAGGGTATCATTTTAGCAACATTTGGTTCAATTTATGGAGAAGCCGTAGAAAAGTCTGTAGGCTCCATGGAAGCAAAAATTAAAAAAGCCTATCCAGATGCAATCGTGCGCCGTGTATTTTTAGCTGATGCA
Organism: uncultured Veillonella sp.; assembly: GCF_900545795.1. Lineage (GTDB taxonomy): Bacteria > Bacillota > Negativicutes > Veillonellales > Veillonellaceae > Veillonella_A. The sequence goes on along the minus strand of NZ_URAR01000003.1, from coordinate 137,568 downwards.
TTGATTGAAAAATGGAATGATAAATATGAAGTACCAGTGCAATCACTTAATGCAGCACTGAATGATTTAAAAGATAAAGGTGTAAACGATGTGTTTGTATTGCCATTTGCTTTAGTGGCTGATCAATGCTATCAGAAGATGCGCAAGGCCATTGCAGCGTTTAACTATGGCAGTGATCGCAATGCAATGCGCATTCACGTAGGCAAACCTTTATTGAGCTCTTTAGGTGTTAAAAACTATGCTGACGATTATGTAGCAACCATTGATGCCATTATGAAGCATGTTAATATTCGTGCTTTAAATAAATCTGTATTGCTTATGGCTAATGGTCAAAATCAATTAGAATTTAGTGCGTTGCAGTTAAAATGTTTATATGGCAATGGTCAAAATGTGGCTGTATTCACCTCTAATGGATTCCCTAATTTTAAACAAGCGTTGACTTTGTTAGAGCGTCTTGACCATAAAGAAGTTCTTGTGGTGCCTCTCGCTTTAATTGGGTCGGAGCATTTGATGGACTTCTTAGGTGGTGATCGTTCTGATTCAGTAGCTACATTACTAACTGAAGAAGGTTATGGGGTAGCCATTTGGAATGAAGGCCTTGGAGAAAATCCATTTATTCAAGAATTGTTCCTCAAACATTTGGCACAGTCAGTGCGTATGATTGAGCGCAAACAACAGGCAGTGAATCAAGAGCGTAGTGCAGCTAAAGCTAATCATTTAGCAGTATAATAATTTTGTCATTGTAGTGTAGATTTGATATACAGTAGTAATATATAAATAAAAGCGGTCCTTTTTGAGGACCGTTTTTTGTAGTTATAATGAGATGAGTTTTGTTAGTTGTAATGGGATGTGGATTGCCAGTTCTACTATGATGTGTTTTTTAGTTACTATGAGATATGTTCTTTGCAGTTATATTGAAATGTAAAGTATAATAAGTAGTAACGCTTAATAATTTGTATTGTACGTATGTAGCAAGTTGTGAAGTATACAGATAATACATTGTATAGTTCATAGAGAATGAATTGTATAGTTTATAGGATATACATTGTATTAAATACTACTGTAATTAGACATAAAATACGCTGAGTGGCGTCCTTTACGCAGATAATAAATTGTATTAATAATACTGTCATAAGGTTATAAGTTATACTAGATATTAAAGTGTAGTAAAATTATATATTAGTTAATAGATATGAAGGAGACTTTTATGAAGCAGGCCATTTTACTCGTTGCATTTGGCACTACTGTAGAGCATGCTAGAAAGCGTCAAATTGATGCGGTTGTAGAATATATACGCAATCAGTATCAGGCGTACGAAGTGAGATTAGCTTTTACGTCCCGTATTATTGTAAAGCGATTGCGTGACCGTGGCGAGGTAATCAACACTGAAATCAGTGCTTTGGAGGCACTCATTGCAGATGGCTTTGAGGAGATTATTGTACAGCCTTTGCATTTTACTGGTGGAGAAGAGTTTGATAAATTAAAGCAAAATATATTGGCCTATGAAGGTCAGGGCAGTCTTAAAAGTCTTCGTGTAGGTCGCCCTTTATTATATTTTATGGGGCAAGAAGAACGGCCAGATGATTATGATATACTCATAGATGAATTTATTCGTCCGTGGCTGGCTGAGCAAAATCTTAAGGATGATGAAGGCCTTGTGTTTATCGGCCATGGTGGTCTTAATGTGGGTAATGCCTGCTATGGTGTATTGCAATTAAAACTATGGCAGCAAGAGTTACGTCATGTGCGTATTGCGGCTTTAGAAAATTATCCTATGTTAGATGATGTTGTTATACCTTGGGCGTGGCCTAATGAGCAGGTGCCTAAGCGGATTCATCTACATCCCTTACTATTAGTTGCTGGAGATCATGCATTGAATGATATTTTTGGCGATGATGAAGATAGTGTAGAACAGCAATTGAAAGCTTATGGATATGAAGTGGTGCGCCATGAAAAGGGTTTAGGCGAATATGAATGGATACAGAAAATATATGCGGCTCATTTGGCTGATGCCATCGAAAAACGCTATGAAGGGCGCTCAAAACATCGTCCAGCGATACCAAATATAAAGTAAGTGATACGAAACATAAAGTAAGAAATATTAATTGTAAAGTGATGGAAGATAATATAGTTTAGACTTAATAACATAAGGCTTATATGTAAAGGAGTATATAATGAAGGGTAAATTGTACGGAATTGGTGTTGGTCCAGGTGATTCAGAATTATTAACTGTAAAGGGCGCGCGTCTTATTGGTGAAGCGGATGTGATTATTACCCCTAAAACAGAAAAGAAAGATGGGTCGGTGGCACTTAATATAGCGAAGCCTTATATTCAGGACCATACTGAAATTGTACCAGTAGTATTCCCTATGGTTTTGAATGATTCAGAGCAACAAGAAGGATGGGAAGAGGCGCGCCGCATTATTGGTGGGCTTCTCGATGAAGGCAAACAAGTTGTATTTTTAACTTTAGGTGATCCTATGTTTTATAGCACCTATATGTATGTATATCGTTTGGTAGAGCAAGCGGGGTACGAAATTGAAACAGTGCCTGGTGTAACGGCGTATTGTGCGATTGGTGCTCGCTTAGGGTATCCTATTGTAGAAAAAGAAGAAGTATTGGCTATTGTGCCAGCTACAGCGCCAAAGGATAAAATTGACAAAGTTCTTTCAGTGGCAGATGATACGGTAATTATGAAAGTATATCGTAATTTTGGTGAAGTACAGGATACGTTAAAGAAATATGATATGGCTGATAATGCAGTTATGATTAGCCGCTGTGGCCTCGATGGAGAAGAGATTTATGAAAATGTTGCGTCCTTGCCACGAGATTTAAAATTAAACTATTTATCTACTATTTTAACTAAGCGCAAAAATCGTTAATTATATAGATTAAGGTAAAAGTATTTAATTTAGTTTGAGTACGCAGACCATTAATTAAGAGTTAAGTGTGCATCTTATTAAGTAAGTGTTTAGTTTAAAAGCATTACTTACCATTTTATTATTGTTTATTTTTAGGCTCTGTATTTTGTAGTCTAAGGAGTGATGTGATTGGATTCATTAGACGCTAAAAAAATATTAAAAGCAGCACCAGATGCATTGATTCGAAAAGCTACAATGGCTGATGAAGATAATGTAGGTCAAATCTCTTGTCCTCGTGTTGTTATAGCTGGCACTAATTCAGGTGTTGGCAAGACTACGATTGTGGCAGGTATATTGCGATGCTTAGCTAATGAAGGGCTACAAGTGCAGGCCTTTAAAGTGGGGCCGGATTATATTGATCCAGGCTTTCATAAGGAAGCCAGTGGTCGCGATTGCTACAATTTGGATACCTGGCTGGTACCGGCTCATAAATTAAGTGGTTTCTTTGCAAAGACGAGTGAGTCCGCTCACATTGCTATCATTGAAGGTGTTATGGGCCTCTATGATGGGGGACGAGATGGTGTAAGCTCTACGGCAGATATTGCTAAGCGCTTACACGCACCAGTGGTACTCGTCATTGATTGTAAAGCTATGGGTGAAAGCGCGGCTGCTATTGCTAAAGGCTTTCGTGATTATGATAAAGACCTATTGTTTAGTGGCGTCATATTAAATCGCATTGGTAGTGCTAATCATGAAGCTATGATACGTCAGGCTTTAGAGCGATTAGATATTCCTGTGCTAGGTGTTATTCGCCGTGATGAGCGCATGAAATCGCCTGAACGTCATTTAGGTCTAACGCCTGTTACGGAGCTAGATGTGAGCACTACTTTAGAGGTCATCAGTGAATGCATGGCAGAGAGTATAGACTTTCCAGCTTTGCTAGACGTCGCACAATCGGCAAAGCCCTTAGTTAAAGACCTTGCTATTGAAAGTGAGGCGGACATATCAGCAACAGTAGCTCCACATGAGTTAGCTGTGGACAAAGTCGCGCCTAATTTGATAGCGTCTGTTCGAATTGGTATTGCTCATGATGAAGCTTTTTCTTTTTACTATCCTGCCAGCTTAGAGGCATTGGAAGCACGAGGTGCGGAGCTCGTTTATTTTAGTCCCTTGCGGGATAAGACCTTGCCTAATGTGCAAGCCTTAGTTTTTGGCGGTGGTTTTCCTGAAATGTTCTTATCCCAGTTGAGCCAAAATGAAGCTATGAAGCAGGCGATTTGCGAGGCTTCCGCCAATCAAATGCCTATTTATGCTGAATGTGGTGGACTCATGTACTTAACAGAAGCTGTAGTAGATTTTGAAAAACAGGAGCTCCCTATGGTAGGGCTTGTGCCAGCTATTTGCGCTATGCAAGATACTTTGCAACGAGTGGGCTATGTAGAAGCTACAGCTTTGCAAGATACTATATTAGGTCCTAAGGGCATGACTTTGCGAGGCCATGAATTTCATTTCTCCACTATGGAATTAAGCATAAACGAATTAGAGTTTCCTTGGGCCTTTCAATTTGAAGGAGGACGGCAACGTCAAATCTATACAGGTGGTTATAGCAAGGGCTCTTTATTAGCTTCTTATTTGCATATTAATTTTGCCGGCAATGATGAGGCGGTGGAGAGCTTTTTAAGTGCTGCAAGACAGTATGTAGGCAAGTAAGTGTATGCAAAAGTTAAAATTAAATGATATAGACTAAATAGATACATATATGAAACAAGCTATAGATGAAGCAAGTTAAAGAGAAAGCATGGTGTAGATGAGTATGCTATAGAAACATGCTTTAGAAGTAGGTTATAAATTAAACTATTAAAAATAGAATGCTATAAATTATAAATAGAATACTATAGATAGATGTTAGATTGTATGAGGTAGAGTATGGACGGATTAATTTTAGTCAACACAGGGCCAGGTAAGGGTAAGACTACGGCAGCTCTAGGTACTGCTATTCGAGCAGCTGGGCAGGGGCTACGGGTGTTGATTTTACAATTTATAAAAGGCTCCATGAGATATGGTGAACTCAACAGCATTGAAGCGCTTCAGAAAGCAGGGCTTGCCATTGAGTTGCGCCAAATGGGCAAGGGCTTTGTATACCATAAACAAAAGGGAAGTCCTGAGGAAATAAAAGCCCATGAAGAGGCGGCCGCAGCTGGATGGACGCAAGTGGAAGAAGAAGTTCGCTCTGGCCAATGGGATTTAATTGTCTTAGATGAGATTAACTATGCCATCGATTTTGGGCTTGTAGACTTAGCTAAAGTAGTGGATCTGTTAAAATCAAAACCTGAAGGGCTACATCTAATTTTGACAGGCCGTAATGCAAAACCTGAAATTATTGAATTAGCCCATACAGTGACAGAAATGGAACCTATTAAGCATGCCTATGAGCAAGGCATTAAAGCAGTAAAAGGCATTGAGTTTTAAGTGTTAATTCAGACTGTTTGCATTTTATGAATTATATCGAATATTATAGAATTGATGCTTGAAAAAATATGTATACATGCGTATAATTGAATTGTAGATAAATGATTATCATTAGTGACCAATAGTATTAATGGGTTATAGGTAATCATTATGTATTAAGACTATAAGAGAGTTCTTATAGATTGTTTGTATCTCCAAGGGGGTTATAATCATGGCATTAAGTAACTATGTAAAAACTGCAGACTTCAAAAATGAGAAACACGTTCCTGTAATTACTGCACCTGATACAGCAGCAGTAGGTGAAAAAGTTCGCATCGAATTAGCAGTGGGCAAAGATATTGCACATCCTAATACTACTGAACATCACATTGCATGGATTAAATTATACTATGTAGAAGAAGGCACAACTCTTCCTTACGAAGTAGCTCGCTTAGAGTTCAATGTACATGGCGAAGCTGGTGCAGGCGCTAACGAAGGCCCTGTATTTGCTGAAGCAGAAGGCGTTGTTGTAGCAAGCTTCAAAAAATCTGGTAAATTAATTGCTACTTCTTACTGCAATATCCATGGTTTATGGGAATCTGAAAAAGATATCGTAGTAAAATAATTAATACGAACTAAAGCCGAGCGCAAGCTCGGCTTTTTCTTTGCTTTTTGCTTTACAGATGAGTCCAATATATGGTAAAGTACTTTTATATATTTTTATACGCTTTGAATTGTATGTATAGTTATTTAGTTATTTTGAGAAGTAAAGAGGGATTGCTGTGGCCTTAATTGTTAAAAAATTTGGCGGTAGTTCAGTAGCTACGCCAGAAAAAATCTACAACATAGTCAATCGCGTGTTGCGCGATAAAAAAGAAGACGACCGCATAGTAGTGGTTGTTTCGGCCATGGGTGACACTACCGATGATTTAGTATGTTTAGCTAAACAAATTACCTCTCGTCCTTATGGGCGTGAAATGGATCGTTTGTTGTCTACAGGCGAACAGATTACTATTTCTTTAATGTCTATGGCATTTATGGAAAAAGGACAGCCGGCTGTATCTATGACTGGCGCACAAGCTGGTATTGTGAGCAGTGACAATTATGGTAAAGGGCGCATTTTAGATATTGACCCTAGCCGTGTTTTTGCTGCCTTAGATGAAGGCAATATTGTAGTCGTGGCTGGTTTCCAAGGGATTACTGATTTTGGCGATATTACGACATTAGGTCGTGGTGGTTCTGATACAACTGCAGTAGCTTTAGCGGGGGCAATGAAGGCTGATGTGTGTGAAATCTTTACCGACGTGGAAGGCGTATATTCTACAGATCCACGAATTGCACCGAATGCACTTAAATTACCAGAGATTACATATGGTGAAATGTTAGAAATGGCTCGCTTAGGCGCTGGTGTTATGCAACCTCGAGCAGTTGAAATGGGCGTACGTTATGGCGTGCCTATTCATGTACGTTCTACATTTAGTGATAATGAAGGGACAATTATTCGGGAGGATTATACTATGGAAGAGAATAAACGCACTGTAATTGGTGTAGCAGATGATACAAATGTAGCTAAAGTGTCTTTAATTGGCGTTGAAAATAAACCAGGCGTGGCACATACTATTTTCCAAAGCCTTGCGGATAAGAATGTGGATGTAGATATGATTGTACAGAGCATTCGCACTGTTGAAGATCAAGTGACTGATATTGTATTCACTATTACGCGTGACGATGTAGTATTAGCGCGCGATGTTATTGAAGAATTAAAGAAAAATCTTCAAATGGAAGACTACAGTATCAATGAAAGCATGGCTAAAGTATCTATCGTAGTGGCTGGCATGCTAGGTCAACCAGGGATTGCGGCGCAAATGTTTGGCATTTTCAGCGAAGAAGATATTAACATTGAAATTATTTCTACTTCTGAAATTAGTGTAGCTTGTCTAATCGATGAAGCGCGTGTTAAAGATGCTATCCGTGCTATTCATGACAATTTAGTGGTGAATAATCGCGGCTAAGAATAGGCTTAGTAAGGCATTGTAAATTATTTAAAATATATAAAACTCACTTTATTCTTAATGTGTTAAAGCAGTTGGATAAAGTGAGTTTTTTGTGTTTTCATAATGAAAAAATCTATCACTTGTGATACTATTAAAGAGTAACCTATTTATTGGGTAGGTATTTCTACACTAATAAAAGGTATATAAAAGACTGTAAAAAGAATTATTATAAAATGAATTACATTTGAGTATATATGTTAAAAGGAGCGTTATATATGAAACAAAATGAAATATATTCTGGCTTTCGTGTGGAACGAATCGAGCCAGTTCAAGAACTTAATAGTAATGCCTATTTACTAAAGCATGAAAAATCAGGAGCTCGCCTCTTATATATTGATGCGGAGGATCAAAATAAAGTATTTTCCGTATCATTTCGCACGCCACCAAAGGATAGCACCGGGGTTGCTCATATTTTAGAGCATTCCGTATTGTGTGGTTCGCGTAAGTTCCCTTTAAAAGAGCCTTTTGTGGAACTTGTTAAAGGGTCTCTTAATACATTTTTAAATGCCATGACCTATCCAGACAAAACCATGTACCCTGTGGCTTCTAAAAATGATAAAGATTTCCATAATTTAATGGATGTATATTTAGATGCTGTATTTTATCCACGCGTAGCTACGGATAAAGAAATTGTTATGCAAGAAGGCTGGCATTATGAGCTAGACTCTGCTGATGATGAATTGACTTATAAAGGTGTTGTTTATAATGAAATGAAGGGTGTATATTCTTCAGCCGATTCCATTTTAGACACTCATATGATGGCTGAACTGTTCCCAGATACAACTTATGGCGTTGACTCTGGCGGCAATCCAGACCATATTACTGATTTGACTTATGAAGGCTTCCAACAGTTCTATCAACAATATTATCATCCATCTAATAGTTATATGTTCTTATATGGCACGATGAATATTGAAGAGCAACTGAAATTTATTGATGAAGAGTATTTAGCTAATTTTGATGCTATTACAGTAGATTCTGAAATTGCAGTTCAAGCTCCATTTGAAGAAGGCAAAGTGGCTTCCTATGCCTACGGTATTGGCTCAGAAGATGATCCTGCAGGCAAGACTATGCATGCCCTTACTTATGTAATGCCAGACATGGACGTGGAGAAGAGCTTAGCCTTTGATATTTTAACTCATGCTTTATTGACTTCACCGGCCGCGCCATTAAAAGAAGTATTGGTAAAAGCAGGCATTGGTAGCGACATCAGTGGCTACTTCTTAGACAGCTTGCGTCAGCCAATTTGGAATATTACTGTAAGTGGTTCTGAAATGAAGGAACAAAAGCGCCTACAAGAGCTAGTAGAGGCTGAATTGTCTCGCATGGTCGATACAGGGCTTGATAAAACTTTATTAGAAGCATCTTTAAATATTACTGAATTTGCTCTTCGTGAAGCTGATTTTGGTGGTCGTCCAATTGGTCTTGCTTATAGTATTCGCGTTATGGATCAATGGATTTATGACAAAGATCCAGTAGCGGTACTTCGTTATGATGCGGCATTAGCAGCGATTCGCGAAGGTCTTAAGACAAACTATTTTGAAGAGTTAATTCGTCAGTGCATTTTAGAAAATAATCATAAAGCCTTAGTGTCCATTTATCCAGAAAAAGGCTTGCAAGAAGCTAAAGAAGCAGCTGAGCGTGAAAAGTTAGCCGCTGTAAAAGCTAGTATGAGTGCTGCTGAAATTGAAACAATTGTGGAGGAAACTAAGAAGCTTAAAGAGCGTCAAGCGACAGCGGATACAGAAGAAGCATTAGCGACAATTCCGCTTTTAGAATTATCTGATTTATCGCCTAAAGTAGAGCATATTGAGCGACACGATGAAGAGGTAGACGCAGCGCGTTTACATTTTGTGCCAACTAATGCGAAGGGCATTAACTATACAGCATTTTACTTCAAGCTCAATAGTTTAACTGAAGATGAGTTATTTTATGCCAATGTAATCAGTGATATTTTAGCTCGCGTTAATACAGAAACGCGCTCTTATGAAGAGGTAGCTAAAGATATTAACTTAAATCTAGGCGGTTTTAGTACTGATGTAGTGGGACTTCCTAAGTATAATGAACGTCAAGCCTTTGTACCTATGCTTGTAGTAAGAGCTAAAGCTTTACATAGCAAACTCTTTGATGTAACACGTATTATTTCTGAGCTGTTAACGGCTACTTCTTATAAGGATCAAAGTCGTTTAGTAGAGCTCTTAAGTGAGCTTAAGACGGTTTGGGAAACAGAAGCGTTCCGCCGCGGTCATACAATTGTTTCTAATCGCGTTATGGCACAGGTGTCTGATATTGGTAAGTTCCGCGATTTAACCGGTCTTTCCTATTTTAAACAATTAGCGGATACCCTAAAAGATAAAGCGGCTTTAGCTGAAATGGGAGATAAATTAACTGCTGTAGCAAAGAAAATTTTCCGCGCTAATAATGTGGACATCATGTTTGTGGGGGAAGCCCATGAATATGAAGTGTTCAAAGCACAAATGGCAGAAGCTTTGCCAGCATGGCCTCATGAAACCTATGCTGAAAATCAGCTACAATTAACTCAAACGTATGAAAATGAAGGCATTGTTACAGCTGGTAAAGTTCAATATGTTGCTCAGGGTGGTAACTTTAAAGACCATGGCTTTAAATATGTAGGGGCAATGGGCGTATTGGAAACGATTCTGCGCTATGAATACTTGTGGACACGCATCCGTGTACAAGGTGGTGCCTATGGTGCTTTTGCTAATTTCTACAACAATGGCAACATGGTACTTTGCTCTTATCGCGATCCTAATTTGACAGAAACACTCAATGTGTATAAAGAATTGGCTGACTTCCTTCGTAAGTTTGAAATTTCAGATCGTGAAATGAGAAAATACATTATTGGTACCATGAGTAATTTAGATATTCCGATGACACCAGCGCTTCGTGGTCCACGAGCTATGGGCTTGTACTTTGGCGAAAATAATGAAGGGGCTGCTGAGAAATTTAGAGAAGCCGTGATTGTAACACGCCCAGAAGATATTCGCGCTTTAGCTGATGTAGTAGAAGCTGTTATGGGCGATGCGCATATTAGTGTTATGGGGAATGAGCAAAAAATTAAAAATGCAAGTTCTGTTCTTGGTCAAGTGAATACCTTGCCACAATAAAGGACAAAATTGTCGATTTATGGTATAATTTAATGAATGAGCAAAGGCCCTAGGCGTGAGCTTAGGGCTTGCTTATTCTATGTGTTGAATTGCTCTTGGCATTGAACTTTAGTATTACAATTACTATGAAGTGAATTGAGAAGTAAAGTCCAAGGAGCCTATTAAAAGGAGGAAATACATATGAAAAAGAAATTATTAGCAACAGCTCTTGTAGCGTCTCTTACATTTTCCAGCGGCATGGTAGCCACTACACAAGCTTTCAATTTAGGTAGCTTTTTAGGTGGTGCGTTAAAAGTTGGTGGCGTTGGTATTGTGGTGGATAAATTTGGTGGTCAAATCAATGACTTCTTAAATAAAATTTTAAGTCAAAACAATTTAAGTACAACCTATACAACTAAAGTAGTTCCTATCGTGAGTGTAGGTACTAGCGGTTATATCGGGGCAGCTCAAGTAACTGGCCCAGCATCTGAAGTAGAACGCGTAGAAGCAGTAGCACAATTAGAAGCTAGCTTTAACAATGTAGCGCGTATTAAAGGTTTAGTGCCAATTGATAGCAAAAATCCTACATCCGCTACTCGTATTCAAGGTGTAGGCGTATCTGCTATTATTGATATTAAAATCTAATGTATAGTTAAGATATGTAGTTAAGAAATCTGACTAGATATAGAAATCAAGTAAGTTTTACATAGAGAGCTCGTTATAGCCTGAAGCTAACTTAGTATATAGTTAGCTTTAGGCTTGTGATTCTAATAGCCGTGGAGGAAATATGAAAAAACAAGTCGTACTGTTAGCTGTGGCAGCATTGTTTTCAGGACAAGTTTGGGCTGCACCAGAGACTGTATTAGAAAAAACAGATGCTTTGGAAACTTCTATTTATGGTTCTGCTCAAGTAGGAGCTTTAGTAGATCGAGTAAATCAGATTAGCCAAACTGTATATGGTAAACAAACTGAAGGCACTATTACCTCCCGCGTAGAGTCCTTATATAGTTCTATTGCTGGCGATGGTCAAGGCAAAATATCAGTTGAGCAAAAACTAGCTATGCAGGAATGGTCTTATCAAAATAAGGTGGGCGCTGGTTCGCTAGTATCCCGTGTGGAACAATTAGAGCGCAGTGTTAATGGGCGCATCGAAACTGGCTCATTAGAAGCGCGCATTCAAAATCTAAGCAAAACGATTAATGGCAAGCCTTTAAAGCTGACTTCACAAGTAGGGACTATTAATAGCTCTGAAGTGTTTGCAGTGACTTTAGATACACCTATTTCTACAAAAACTAATAAAGTAGGTGATACCTTTGAATTCACTGTTGCTGAAGACATTATGGATGGCAATGTCCTCTTAGTTCCTGCTGGAACGACTGGCAAAGGTCATGTGTCTGAGATTAAATCAGCCTCTTCCTTTGGCCGCAATGGTAAATTGGACTTTGTATTTGACACAGTGCCAACTATTAATGGTGAATCCTTTGTAGCAATACAAGGTGAAGAAGCCAAGGAAAAGACTAAACAAGAATTAAAAGCTGCTGGTGCATCTGTGGCAGGTGCTGTATTGCTTGGGCCAGTAGGTCTTGTGGGGGGCTTCTTTATAAAAGGTAAGAATGTTGAGTTACCTGCAGGTTCTACTATTTATGTACAGCCGCAAGAAGTAGTAACTGTACAAGGCGTAGTCGTTGGTGGCGATGGCTTACCTCATGGTACGAGCGGTTCTATTACGGAGTCTAATTACGATGAGTATGAATTAGGAAATCCAGATGAACCAGTTACATTAGTGCCTGCTGATGAGACAAGCACTAGTGCTACTGATGAACACGAAGAAGTAGTAGAAGAGCATGTAGACGATACTTCTAGTGAGGCCGTAGAAGAAGATACAACTCATGAAGAAGTAGAAGAGGACACTGTTGAAGACGAAGATCAGGCAGAAGAATCTACTCATGTAGCTACAGCACCATCTCAACCAATTGTAGTGGTAAAACGAAATTAAAAATATTACATAAATGAGGTAATTAGTAAATGGTAAGGAAGAAAGCGAAATATGCTTTAAGTGCGGCCTTAGTTTTGATGCCATTGGTGGCAGTGCATGCAGCCGATACTAACACAGAGGATGCAGTTGATGCAGCCAGTCAGAATACTACTGGTGCATCGGCATTAGCTTTACATACAACAACGCCTACAACTGTTAGAGTCGTAGATTATACAGAAGAGGATGCAGCTGTAGAATATAGTCAAAATACGGCTGTAACGATGAATACAAAGGATGATTTAATAAACCCTCCTATTAAAGTAGTTCGTCGCGGTACACCAAAACCTACTGAAGATCCAGCGACTTTGCCGGTGCGCGTTGATGCAGATAGTATGTATTATAGTGATTTAACTGGCAATGTAGTCGCTGTAGGTACTGTAGAAGCTCGCCAGGGCAATCGTGAGCTATATACTGATAAATTATTAGGCAATAGCAAGACGCAAGACTATACAACAGAAGGTCCATTTCGCTTTTTAGAGGATAAGGGACAAACCAAGGATCTTACAGGGGCTAATTTACAATTTAATAGCGGCACTAATGCAATGGTAGCACCTGATGTTATAGGCTTTGCAGCGCCTTATTATGTAAAGGCTAAAAAAGCCGAATTTGATGGAAATACAGGGCTTATAACTGATGGCTGGGTTACAACTAAACATGCTATGGCTTACAAAGGTGTACCAGATTATCGTATTGAAGGTAGTACTATTGAAGTATATCCTGGTGATAAAGCCATTATTAATGATGCTAGGTTCTTCATTAAAAATGGTAAGATAATGAGCATGCCACGCTATGTAGTATCCTTGCGTAAAGATGAGTCTAAGCTAAATGTTTTTAGCTTTATTCCTCGTCCTACGTATAATAGTGATGATGGCTTTGGCTTAAAAGGCAGCATTGAATATCCAATAGGTGAACATGGAGAGCTTTTCTTCAAATATCAATGGATGACTAAGGAAGGCTTTAAGCCAAGTTATGGTTATCGTCATTACTTCCCTTGGGGCGGTATGCGCTTTGGCGTAAGTCGTGAATCAGCGACTCTTAATGCCCGTACTGTATGGGTTGAAAAGCGCCCTGAATTCTCCGTCTATACTAATACATATCATATTGGTAGCACCCCATTTACTGTGCGTGGTGAAGGTAATATAGGCTATTGGAAAGAAGACTATATTAAGGGCAGTCATTATATGTTTAAAGGCGAGTTAAGCCATGATGCGATTCGCCCAACTAAGAATACAAGCTTACGCTTCCATTTAGGTTATCAACGAGATCATTATGGTTATAATGATTTAACGCGTAGCATGCCTTATTGGGGTGTCAGTGCAAACTGGAAAGTTAATGACAAAATTCGAGTATGGTCTAGTTATAAGCAACATAATATTGATGCGAAATCTAATTCGCCATATCCATTTGACCGAATTGACATTCGTCGCAATTGGACAACAGGTTTCTCTGTGCAAGTAAGTCGCTTAGATAGACTTAGCGTTATTTTAAAACGCGATGTTCAAACGGGCGAGCTTCGTTATGTAGACTATACTTGGTACCGTGATATGCACTCCTTTGAAGGTTGGTTGACATATCAGTCGAAACAGAAGAAATGGAGCTATACAATTGTAGCAAAAGACTTTTAATTTATAGCGTGTTTTAGAATTTAGAGTATTTTAGAATATAGCGCAATAACCTGTCATATTTAGGTATGACAGGTTTCTCTTATGTGCTGCTGCATGGATATAGAGTCTCTTATTCAGTCAAAATTGTGAATAATAAGTGATATATAAGATGTAAAATTATGAGTCATGACTTATATGGGCTATGAGAAATGGTCTTTAGGTGAGAGATCGCAAGGGGATTTTTGATTTATTTTGGTTAAGTGAGGTCTTATTATGAAAACTGTAAGAAAAGCTGTAATTCCGGCGGCCGGTTTTGGTACGCGATTTTTGCCAGCCACTAAGGCACAACCAAAGGAAATGCTCCCCATTGTTGATACACCAGCCATTCAATACATTGTAGAAGAAGCCTTAGCTTCTGGCATTGAAGAAATTCTTATTATTACAGGGCGCAATAAGCGAGCTATTGAAGACCATTTTGATACGAGCGTGGAATTAGAACAACTATTGCAGCAACAAGGGAAGCAACAACAGCTTAATATGGTACGGTCTTTGGCGAATATTCGCGTTCATTTTATCCGCCAAAAGGCGCCTAGAGGCTTAGGTGATGCAGTGCTTTGTGCTAAAGCATTTATAGGCAATGAACCATTTGCCGTGCTTCTTGGTGATGATGTGGTATATAATCCTGAATATCCTTGCTTGAAGCAATTGATTGATTGTTATAATGAACGTGGTGGCACTATCTTAGGGGCACAGTATGTGCCACAGGATAAGGTAAGTTCTTATGGTATTGTAGCGGGCAAGCCTATTAATTCTAATTTATATGAAGTGGAAGGTTTAGTTGAAAAACCAAGTCGCGATTTAGCTCCGTCTAATTTGGCGGTATTAGGGCGCTATGTATTGGAGCCTGAAATTTTTGAATTATTAGAGCATACGCCACAGGGAGCTGGCAATGAAATTCAGCTTACTGATGCCTTAGCACGACTTTCTGGCAAAGTATATGCTTTAAGCTATGAAGGTAAGCGTTATGATATTGGCGATCGCTTGGGTTATTTACAAGCGACTGTGGAGTATGGTTTACAATCACCATTATGCGGTGAAGATTTTAAAGAGTACTTGCTAAATTTGGCTAATAGTTTAGAGCAAGATAAAGAAAATTAAGCTAAAGTAATATAAGTAATATAAGTGTAAAAGTAATAAAAGTGTAAAAGTAATAAAAGTGTAAAAGTGTAAAAGTGTAAAACTCCCTATGAGCTAGGAAAAGTTCATAGGGAGTTTTTTATATGGATATAGTGTATCGCTTTGATTGTGATAAAACAGGATGAGCTGCAGTACTGCTTGTGCCCCAAGTTATAAATCCATTTAGCTATTGATGCATGGATGGTTAACATATAGTTAACTAATGAATTTAGTTGGGTTGACAAAAGAGCCTAGCTTATATATAATCAAAACAGATTGTAAGGGATTTTATAGGTAGGCGCCAGTAGGGAGGCTAAGATGGACGGTCCAGTAATAATGCAGTACACGCAAAATACTTTGCGTACACTGTTTAAAACGCTCATCAAGTCCTATCCGGATTGCCCCAAGGACGTTGTCATTGGTAAATTAACTTGGCAATGGCTGGCGCCCTCTTGTGGATGTGACGAAGAAGCACGAAATAGTGAATCCCTGGGTAAATGTAGCGAGGCTGTTGGGCTAAGTAAAGAGTATGCTTTAGATGATAGTGCTACTATTACTGCTAAGACTAATACTAATACTAATACAAATACTAATACTAATACTGTGATTGCTAATACTACTGCTTTTTCTTACGAACAGTCTATTCCTAAATCAGTTGACTATAATAAGAAGGCATTTTGGCTCACCATGCAGGCCTGTAATATGCAATTAAGTGAATTAGTACAACGTATACAGAGAGATACAAGTGATTATAAAACTTCACTGTCTGTAGAGTGTAAGAGCATGTCTAGTGCGAGTGGTGAAGGAATAAAACCTCTAGTCATTTCAAAAGAAGAGATATTGGACTTTGTTTTTGCTGTGGAGGATGAAAATCTTATCCATCGTAATGCGCCCTATGTAGTACCGGGCTGCTTATTGTTGGAGAAGTTATTATTGCAGTGTATACCGCAAGTCTTATGTAAAAAAGCAGATTTTCAAGGGATTAGGGATTTTCAAGGAATTACGGTTTTTCAAGAGGTTACAGAGTTTCAAGCGACTACAGACTTAAGTCAGACTACTATACAGAAAGTCGATATGAAATTTAGAGCACCTGTACATGCCAATGAAGAGCTGGTATTTGAACTGGACGAAACAGATCGAAATATTTCAGCTAAAGTAGAAAATAAAATAGTATTTACAGCTAAGCTTACATGGAAATCTTAGCATTTATTATTATAAAGGAAGTGTAGATTTTGAATACTCGAACAATTACTAAAATGGCCTTGCTAGTAGCCCTTTGTGGGATTGCAGCATTTTTATCCTTTCCATTGCCTTTAGTGCCAGGCATGGTAACGGCCTTGACGATCGTATTTTGTTTAATCGGTTTGATGTTACCACCTAAAGAAGCATTTATTACATTGTGCTTATATGTATTATTAGGCGCTATTGGTCTTCCTGTATATACAGGTGGTGCTAGTGGCATGGCTAAATTGTTTGGACCTACTGGGGGATTCATTTGGAGTTTTCCTATTGCTTATACATTATTGAGTATTTTTAAGGGGCCAAATAAAGTATTGTCTTACTTTATTCGCGCTACTATTATTACAATTCCAATTACTCATTTAATGGGCATGGCAGGGGGCATGATTTATAGTAATTTATCTTTCATGCAAGCATTTTGGAGTTTTTCCGCTCCATTTATTCCTTTAGACATTGTAAAATGTTTTATTGCTGCGTGGATTGCAGTGGCGATGAAACGGGCTGGTATTTAGGTTGATTTACAACGTATTACTAGTATTTGAAATGATTTAAAGTGTATTGTTAATCTTGGCCTTGAGTCTAAGATTATTGCGAGTATTCATATTGTTTAAGGTATATTACAAGTATTAGTATTGATTTAAGGCATATTGAAAGTATTGACTTAAAGAGTATTTTAGAGAATATTTTGAGAATAACATATATAAGAGGGTATGGAATGGTAAAACAAGTAAATTCTTTTCCCAATGTATATATAATGGGCGGCCTTAGGACGCCCATTGGTGTTTATAAGGGACAATATAAAATGATACGGCCAGAATTTTTAGGTGCTGCCGTATTAAATGAACTGCATCGCCAAGGTTATAAGGCAGAGGAAATTATCTGTGGTAATGCAGTCGGCACGGGTGGGAATATAGGGCGGCTTATGTCTTTGTACTCCGCTTATGGCGAAGCAGTACCCAGTTATACTGTAGACATGCAATGTGCTTCATCAGCCATGGCTATAGGGCAAGGATTTCGCGCTATTCGCAGCGGACTAGTAGAGAATCTTATAGCTGGCGGTATGGAGAGTTGCTCTTTGCAGCCAATGCGCGTATATAGTCCTGAGGATAGTCGCTTTAAGCAGATGCCGTATAATGCAGACCATGAGAAGGCAAATGGGCAATATATGGTGGCACAATTTTCGCCACATACTCTTTCGCCTGCAACGATGTTAGAAGGGGCCCATGCTACAGCTTGTAAACATAGTATGACTAAAGAGGAATTAGATTTTTGGACCTTGCGAAGTCATTCTCTAGCTGTAGAAGCTAAGGAGAAACAGCTTCTGGAGAAGTATATTGTGCCTAACTCTATTTTAAAAGTCGAATTAGGTTCAATCATGGAACAGGCGACGGCTAAATTAGTGGAGCATAAGACGAATCAATTAGTGGAGCATAAGACGGCTAAATTAGTCGCGAACATGGATCATAAGACAGCTGGATTTGTCCCTCCTATGGACTATGAGAAGGCTGGATTAGAAGATGTTATGAGATATGAATTGAGTCGCTCTGATTTTAAGGATGAAAGTATTAAGTCTCGCATGTCTCAGCGATTGTTAGATCGAATGCCACCTATTTTACATAGAGACTCTTTGCTTACGGCAGCCAATACTTGTTACACTCATGATGGCGCTGCCTTTGTAGGTTTAACTACAGAGCCACAAGAATTTAAAATTGTAGATATTTTACCTTGGGCGGGAGCACCACAATTAAGTCCAGAAGGGGCGTGGCAGAGTACGGAGGCTATTTTGAAACGAAATCACTTGACCATGGACGATATGGATGCAGTGGAATGGAATGAAGCATTTGCAGTCATTGATGTACTTTTCGAACGAGCATATAAAGAACATGTGCACAAATACAATCAATTGGGCGGAGCTTTAGCGTATGGTCATGCTTATGGTGCTTCAGGGGCTGTGAATTTATTGCATTTGATGGCTGCTTTGAAGCATTGTGATGGCCATTATGGTGTGACCGCTATAGCTGGTGCTGGTGGCACGGGCGTAGCCATGCTAATTGAACGGCAGGTATAGGCGTAGTTGTTTTCGTTTTCCTTGACTAGAGGAGGTTGTACTTTTGGGAACAGAGCATGAATTATTTCAACGATTGGAATTATATAGTCGCACACAGCCTCAAAAGGCCGCACTAGTCATTGAAGATGAAGTGATAAGCTATAAAGCTTTATGGGATGAAATTACCAGGGCTTGGGACGTGAAAGATAATATTAAAACTAATGAAGCTACTAAGACTGATAATGACACTAATTTTAAAACTGCCACTAATTCTGAAACTACCATATCAAATGGAGTGAGATATTCCGTAGTAGAACTCATCCAAACGTATAATATAAAATCACAATTAGTTGCTTGGTTACGGGCTATTTATGAAGGGCGTAGACCAATTATTTGCCATGCTGATTTAAATGAAAAGCGCCGTGGTGAGCTATTGACTCGTTATAAATTAGAGTCAGTTGATTATAGTCTAGTAGATAAGGGCTGTGAAATGGCGGAGGAGGAAGCTCTGATTAGTGAGACTAGCTCATTTTATATATCTAAATTAGCCATTCCAGAGCAGGCCTCTTTTGGTGTGCTTACATCAGGTACCACCGGTCTGCCTAAGGTGCTTTGGCGTAGTCTAAGGAGTTGGGTGGATTTTTTTGACGAGCAAAATCGCGTGTTTAAAGTGCAAACTGAGAGCATCTTATTTATCCATGGGAGCATGAGTTTTACAGGTAATTTGAATAGTCTATTAGCCATGCTCTATGCTGGTGGCACCACGATTGTGGCGGGAGTGTTACGACCTAAGCGATGGTACCAATTATTAGTGCAATGGGGCGTTACTCACATGTATGTGTTGCCGACGAAACTTCGCATGCTGTTACCTTGTTTAAAAGACAATGTATCTACACTTCAGCTTATTTTTACGGGATCACAATTATTAGATTATAAACTAGTATTAAATTTAAAAAAGAAACAGCCACAAACCGAATGTATTTTATATTATGGGGCCAGTGAGTTAAATTATATTACGTATTGCACCTTTGATGAGTGGCTTGAAGAGCCTAATACAGTAGGATATGCTTTTAAAGGAGTCTCGGTGAGTTTAGATGAAAAGTCCTGCATTAAAGTAGATACGCCATATGGTATTGAAGGTATAGATCGACCGTTCTCTGTAGGCGATGTGGGTGAATTTTCAGCTACAGGGCGTTTATATTTTAAAGGCCGCGCCGATGCGATTATTAATCGTGGGGGCTATAAATTATCTCTTCCTTATTTAGAATCAGAACTATTATGCGTTGATGGCATAGATGATGTAGTAGTGCTAGCTGTGGACGATGACTTGCGTGGAGCACAGCCTGTAGCCTTTATAGTGCCTACTGAAGGGGCTTTGGCTGAAACAATTAGTCGAGCCATTCATAAACGTTTCTTACCAAAGGAATGTCCAAAGCATATATTCTGGCTTAAAGAGTTACCACTGACGAATGCGTCAAAAATTGATTTAGGGGCTTTACGTGCTCTCTATGAGGAACGCGCAGAAAAATGACAAACCAGTCATTAATTGGTAGAGCCGCTTATTAGAACGCAAATAGACGCATGAAAATCGGGAAAATAAAGTAGAGCGAGAAGACTTTCGCGGAGAGGTGCCAAACCTCATTTTTCCTTATGCCTATTATATATAGTATAAAATATTGAAATGCGCTACAAGATATTGTATAATTAACAAGAACTTAATTATACAATATCTTTTTTATAAGTGTAAAAATAAAAGAGCTAGTAGGGACTGGCATATAAGAGCTAGTGACTCTTAGTAGTCACTTAATTTTTTTCTGTTCTTTTCAGGAGAATAGTTATTTACGCTTTGGTTATATACTATATATTGTATAAAATGAAGAAACTATAGGAGGCATAGCTGTGTTAGAGGTAATTAAACGGGATGGCCAAAAGGTACCATTTGATAAAACAAAAATCGCAATAGCAATTGAAAAAGCCATGAATAGCAGTACTGGTTTATATGAAGCAGGTCTTGCTGATCGTATTGCTAATGAAATTGAAGAATACGCCCATAAGATTGATAAAGCATTAACTATTTATGCTATTGAAGATCAAGTGTACTACAAACTGTTAGAATACCATAATCCAGCGACTGCTCGAGCCTATGAAAATTATAAAGCCGTACAGAGTTTTAAGCGCAAAGTGAATACGACTGACGAAGATGTATTTGGCTTGTTAGACCGCAGTAATGTGGCAATTTTAGACGAAAACTCTAATAAAGATGCAGCTATTGTATCAACGCAACGCGATTTGATTGCTGGGGAAGTGAGCAAGGATATTGCACGTCGTAAATTAATTCCTGCTGATATTGTGCAGGCTCATGATAGCGGTGCTATTCATTTCCATGATATGGACTATATTATTCAGCCTATGTTCAATTGCTGCTTAATTAATTTGAATGACATGCTTACGAATGGCACTGTCATTAATGGCAAGAAAATTGATACGCCTAAATCTTTCCAAGTGGCGTGTACTGTAACGACTCAGATTATTGCGCAAGTGGCATCAGGGCAATATGGTGGGCAAAGTATCAATGGCATCGACCGCATTTTAGCTCCATTTGTGCGTAAATCTTACGATAAAATTTTAGCTAATGTACTGGAAGAGCAAGTTGAAATCTATGGCATCAAACCAGATATGGAAAAGGCCAAAGAAATTGCTTGGAAGCGTACGCGCAAGGAAGTCAAAGATGGCATTCAAACGATTCAATATCAAATCAACACATTGATGACAACTAATGGACAGGCTCCATTTGTTACTTTGTTTATGCATTTTGACCCTAATAGTGAATACGCTAAGGAAGCGGCACTCATTGACGAAGAGATTTTAAAACAACGCATTATTGGCGTTAAAAATGAAGCCAATGTATATATTACGCCAGCTTTTCCTAAATTAATTTACGTGCTCGATGAACACAATATTCATCCAGATGCACCGTACTATTATTTAACTGAATTAGCTGCTCAATGCACGGCTAAACGCATGTATCCAGACTATATTTCTGCGAAGAAAATGAAGGAAAATTACGAAGGCAATGTATTTAGTCCTATGGGCTGTCGCGCTTTCTTGTCTCCTTGGAAAAATGAGCAAGGCCACTATGTATTTGATGGCCGCTTCAATATGGGCGTAGTTAGCTTGAATTTACCTCAAATTGGCATTTTAGCACGTCATAGTGAACAGCGTTTCTTTGAAATTTTAGATAAACGTTTAGACTTAGTAGAGAAAGCTTTATTGCTTCGTTATGATTTATTGAAAAATGTAACCAGTGATGTGTCGCCAATTCATTGGCAACATGGGGCTATTGCACGTCTTAAAAAAGGTGAGCCTATTGGCAAATTCTTAAAAGGGGGCTATGCGACTATTTCCATGGGCTATATTGGCATGTATGAAGCCACTAAATTAATCACCGGTGAGTCAAATACTGGAGAAAAGGGCCGCCTTTTTGCTATGAAGGTTATGGAGCGCTTAAATGCAGCGATTCAGACTTGGAAAGAGCGTCATAATATGGGCTTTGCTCTTTATGGTACGCCAGCAGAGAGCTTGACGAATCGCTTTAGCTCGATTGACCGGGCACGTTTTGGTGAAATTGAAGACATTACAGATAAAGGCTATTACACCAATAGCTATCATGTAAATGTGCGCGAAGAAATCAATGTATTTGATAAATTTAAATTTGAGTCAGAATTTCAAAAGAAATCGACTGGTGGCTGCATTTCCTACGCTGAAATTCCTAACATGACCAATAATATTCCGGCTGTATTGACTATGATTCAGTATATTTACGATAATATTTCTTATGCTGAATTTAATACTAAATCTGATTATTGTCATGTATGTGGTTTTGATGGTGAAATCAAGGTTAATGATGACAATCAATGGGAATGCCCTCGCTGTCATAATGCAGATCGTGATAAACTCACCGTTATCCGTCGTACTTGTGGTTACTTAGGAGAAAACTTCTGGAATGAAGGTCGAACTAAGGAAATCAAAGATCGTGTTATGCACATTTAACACAGTTAGCATATAAAAATAAATAACAGGTCATGTATAGCATGACCTGTTATTTTATCTATAAAGGGATTCAATATATTGAAAAATATAGAGAAAACATAAAAAAACATAGAAAAATATAGAGAAAAGATTGGAAAAGGGATAGAGTTATAGACTCGTGATTAAGTAGTGCTCAAATAGGAGTTAAACTAGTAGTTTGGAGGCGAAATTATGAATTATGGTCAGATTAGAAAATACGATATTGCTAATGGCTCCGGCATTCGCACATCCATTTTTGTAACTGGTTGTACTCATAAATGTTTTAATTGTTTCAATGAAGAATATCAAAATCCTGAGGCAGGTCAGTTATGGACTGATAAGGAGACAGCCGAAGTTCTTTCTTATGTAACAGATCCTAATGTGGCAGGCCTAACTTTGCTTGGTGGAGAGCCCTTTCAAAATGTAGATGGACTTTTACCAGTTGTTCAAAAAGTGAGAGAAGCGGCCCCTACAAAAGACATTTGGGCCTATTCAGGGTATACTTGGGAGCAACTTATTGCCTGTGAAGCCAAGAAGGCCTTACTTGAACAATGCGATATCTTAGTAGATGGCCGTTTTGTTGATGAATTAAAAGATCCGAGCCTTCGCTTTAGAGGGTCTAAGAATCAACGTATTATTGACGTGAAAAAGAGCTTGGCGCAGGGGGATATCGTTATTGCTATGAATTAGGTCGCATTGGCAATTATAAGGGCAGAGGCATATACGGAGACTTATAAGGAGAGAGATGTACGAAGAATTAATAAAGAATTTTCATCAGATGTGGGATAATTTTCCAGGGATGGTTCGTTTAATCGATAGTAAAAATAAAGTATTAGCAGTTAATGAAAAGGCGGCTGCATTTGGCTTTGTAGCTGAAGGGAATTGTGCTCGTGTAGGTAGCCCTGAGATTCATCGAAATTGTAAGAAGTTTGCAGCGTTGAAACAGCAGGCCGCACAAGTTGATCGCCCTAGCGCTGATAAATTGCGAGGATGGATTCCTGTAGAAGGGTATCCAGAGGTTGTGGTTCACTTTACCTTAGGGATTCCACAGTTAGATGAGGAGAAATAAAAATAAGGCCACTCTAAGACTTACGAAATAAAGCAAGTCTTAGGGTGGCCTATTTATATATTAAATTTTAACGCTTATTCTAGACGATAGTTGAACCATCATAAGTTTCGCCATCTGCATCAGGAAGGAAGCCATATTTTTCAGTCCACAATTGCTTGTACTTTAACGCTTGGTTGTGAATGCGCTTAATCTGTGTTTCGTCTGTGCGAATGACTTTCGCAGGGCAGCCCACAACTAAGGAATGTGGTGGAATCGTTGTATTTTCTAATACTACAGCGCCGGCTGCAATAATAGAGCCTGTGCCAATATGGCAACCGCTGAGAACAACGGATCCCATGCCAATAAGAACATTGTCTTCGATAGTGGAGGCATGTACGATAGCTGTATGGCCAACAGTTACAAAATCCCCGAGAATGCAAGCTTTATCGGAATCTACATGGAGCACTGCATTATCTTGCACATTAGTATAGCGGCCTATAACGATTTTATTAATATCCCCTCGCACAGTCACATTAAACCATACAGAAGCATATTCTTTTAATTCTACGTCGCCAATTAACTGTGCACTAGGCATAACATGGCTTTTTTTATCTAATTTTGGATATTTTCCATTAAAACGCATCATGATTGACATCTCCGTTCTACGTATTGATACAGTATCTTGATAGTAGTTTTGAATAGGCCCTACTAATGGTGCGCAGTGCGCAAAATAGCATGGGCTTTATATCAATATTAGTATATCAAGTTTTTATATTAAATAAAACGTTGAGCGCTTTTAATGGCCGTTTTAGCTTCTTCAATAACAGTGTCTACAATAACTTTGGCAGGTTCTACCTTAGTAAGGCGATTTAAGCTTAAACCACATTGGACAGCACCGTTCACAATGTCGCCATCAACAGCAGCTAGTTTATTAGTGCCTTTAGCTAGCGTAGTTAGTTCGTCTTTAGGAGCACCATTTTTTTCAAGCTCTAAATATTTAGCTGTAAATTCGCTTTTTAAGGAACGCACACCACCATGACCGCTCATAAGGCCAGTAACGGCAGAGTCTGTATCGACAGCATTAATGATGGCTTCTTTACAATTGTCATGCATTTGGCATTCTTCAGCTAGGATAAAACGAGAACCCATTTGAACACCTTCGGCGCCCATTAAGAGGGCAGCGGCTAAGGCGCGACCATCCGCAATACCACCGGCGATGATGACAGGAATTGACACTTCTGGTAACACATTTTCCATGAGGGCCATAGTTGTTTGTGTACCAATGTGACCGCCTGCTTCGAGGCCTTCAACGATGAGAGCATCGGCACCAGCAGCGGCAACGCGCTTAGCTAATTTTACATTAGGAACTACAGGAATAACTTTAATTCCGGCAGATTGTAAAGGTTCGATAAATGGTACGGGATTGCCTGCGCCAAGAGTTACGAAGGCAGGTTTTTCTTCTAAAATTACATCTACAATTTCTTGCACATTATCTGCCATGAGCATTAAATTGATACCAAATGGTTTATCTGTAAGTGCTTTAGTATTGCGGATTTCTTGACGTACCCAATAGGCAGTGCGACCGCCTGATGCAATAACGCCAGTAGCGCCAGCATTGGCTACGGCAGCAGCTAATTTATGTTCAGATGTCCAAGCCATAGCTCCTTGGATGATGGGATATTGAATACCTAATAATTCGGTTAATTTTGTTTGCATAAAAGCCTCCTTTTATTAAATAGGATGGTGTAAGTTGGAGTTTTCATTACTAAAATGAAGTAACTGAAAATTAATATTAACTACTCTTATATTATAAAAGATTTTTAAGAAAAAATATAGAAAAATCTAGATATAGGAAATTATATATTCGTTGCCTTTATGTTATAGTAGGACAGGATTGAGACGTTTGACTGATATATTGAATTAATGTGTAGATTGAGTAGTTGGAGAGATTAAATTTTTGTATTTTAATTTTATCTTGTAGGAGCGTGCATAATATGCCTCTTTTCATGTGTGCCTTATGAGCCGGAAATGAGTAAATAATATAGGCTGAAAAGTGAGAGGTATAGTTTTTCTAATTAAGCAAAAAAATTATTTTAAGAACTTGAAAAAGGGCTAAAAACCTAGATAAAATAAGGGTTTTAAAAAAATGTAAAATTAGAAAAAAGATATTGAATATTATCGATGTTTGTGATACACTTAATTCATAGATAGAGTGTCTATTAAAAGTGAAAGGAGGCAAGTGAAGATGGATAAATATGTATGCGTAGTATGTGGTTGGATCTATGACGAAGCAGTTGAAGGTGTTAAGTTCGAAGATCAACCAGCTGATTACTTATGCCCAGTTTGCGGTGTAGGCAAAGATCAATTCGAAAAAATGTAATAACAACAAGTAATACTTGTTTAAGAAAAGCCTCCTAAATGGGAGGCTTTTTTCTTTAGGCGTATTGTGGCTAATTAAAGTCATAATACGCCTTGTTTTTTTGGCATTTTTACTTGATTTCTTTAAGAGTAAAAAATATATTTTATATATTTTACTAAGACAGAGCTCTGTCTACCTCTTACGATAAAATATGATTACATAAAAGTGCCCATATCTAAAGGCTTTAAAGTGCTTTTCTTACTAGTAAGCTTAATTAAAAAGTAAGCATATGGAAAGTGATATGATATGGAAAAATGATTTATAGCCTTATTTTCAAGTAAAAGATTTTTAAAGCTATAAATTTTTCAATGTAAAGTGTTATTGATATAATTGTGAATAAGTAATGAGGTGATGTACATAGTAATCTCTTAGTTTTAAAATATTTTAGCTAAAGGAGCTTAGTATGAGGAGAATAGTACCTGGCGATATTGTTTTTTGTAAAAGAACCGGTTATGAACATTACGGGATATATGTTGGAGGGAATAGAATTATTCATTACGAATCTTCTATTAAAGATAAAATAGAGGGGCGACCTAAGGTCGCCGAAACAACCATAGCAAAGTTTAAAGGGGAAGATATTATATTTACAATTAACCCTGAGCATTTGTTGTCGTTTTTCCAAGATTATGGATTATTTGATGAGGGGAATTATAAGTTTTATTCACCTAGTGAAACAGTAAGAAGAGCTAAGTCAAAGTTAGGAACTGCAGATTACAATTTGTTATGGAACAATTGTGAACACTTTGCATTATGGTGTAAAACTGGACTTGCTACATCTAGTCAAATTGGTACTGCAGCTGAGTTTTTAATAAGTGGTATACCTATTATAGGATTCATTATAAATTCAAAGCGTTTGGAGAAGCAGATTTTTATGGAGGAGGCTCAATATTAGTCCAATAAACTATAATATCAATTAAATTTGAACTTTAGGGCAATGGATATAAAATTATATTTTATTGAACAATTAACTCTATTTAAGTTTTTATTGTATTTTAATATAAGCAAGAAAGAAACACATATGTAATTACTTTTTTGTTTTATATATTAATTTTAAGGGGTTAAATTAATATGCGGTTAATGAAATTGATGGGTGTAGGAAGTTTGCTTTTATTTATGTTAGTTAGTGCTGGGTGTGGTGAAATACGCTCAGATTATACAGTTAACAAAGATGGAAGTATCAGTATTGTTAATGAAGTCGGGGTAGCATCTAGCGCTAAGAATATGTTCCCAGGGGTAAAACAAGCATTGGATGAAGAGGCTGAAAATGGGAGAAAACTGGGCTATGATGTAAATAGAACTGATACTGGTTTAACAGAGAAAAAAAGATTTACAACTATTAATGATGCAGTTAAGTCTGGGATTAACCTTTTAAATGGTGATGAAAATCATGGTGGAGTTAGAGTGAAGCGTGGTTATTTATATGATACGTATTCATTTGACTTATATATGAAAGGACAAACTTACGAAGCACCTAAATCAAATATTAAATTTGCTGTAGAGCCAGAGTTTAATAGAAGAGATCCTTATTGGGGGTTAAAAGCTAGAGAGGTAAATAAAGTTAATAATCAGCTTAATAGCATGGTAGATAACTCTGTTGCTGTAATAGTCGAATCTATGAAGGCGGAATTTACTCTTAACTTACCGTATAGTGCTGACTCAAATAATGCAGACAAAGTTAGTAATAATGATATGACATTGACTTGGGATGTGAAAAAAGCCATTGTTGATGGAAAAGATTTAGAAATAAAAACCCAATTTAGAATTTATCATACTTATAACATAATTGTAGCAGTGGCTGGATTAGTTGTTGTGATTGCTGTAGGTATTACGATTATTGTATTATCTTATAAAAAACGCGAACGAGTAAATCAATGGAAAATAGGAATTGCAGTAGGTGCTCTTATGATTATAGGGGGGATAGCAGGAGGTCTATACACTCGCTATTTAATTGATAATCCACCAGCATTAACTCCTGCCGATAGGGTCATAGCAGCAAATGCTAAAGATTCATCGGATAACGCCTTATCTGAAACTATGGAAAAAGCAAAAAAGCAAGGATTAAATTCCATAGACGATGCATCTTCAGTTTTAAGAGTAAAGGGGGTAAGTGCTAATATTTTAGCAACATCCAAGATTGATGATGATGGATTTATAGCATTAGCCAATACAAGTGATGGCATGACCATTTATGGGTATAATAAGAAATTCGATAAAGTATTTAATTTAGTTGATGTTAGAAAAACAACAGAAGAAAATATTTTCTCTAGTTATGGAAAGTTATATCCAAACAAAGAAAATAACTATCACTCTGTAGTAATTGGTTTAGTAGTTAATGATGCAGATAAAAACAATGCAGATGCAAAATATGGTGAATGGCGTGGTACAACTCAAATACTTCCAATCTATATGACATATAGTCAAAACGAGAAAAAAGAGTTTGTGATTCACAGATATTATACAGGGCCTGGTTTAAAGCCGTACCGATATGATTATATACAAGATGAACGAAATAAGGCATTATCAAATACGGTGTTTTTCCATTTGGAAAGTTTAAAATTAGATATGATTAATAGAGGAATGAATACATCCACACCTGAATTGTAATTTTATTCTATGATTATATCTAGGGACGTTATTATGAGTTAATTATGTATTTATTTAGAGGAATAGTTGGTAAAGGAGTGAGCTTTGTGGAAGGTGCTTTAAAAAGAAGGCCTACGGTATCAGATTTATTTAAAAGTTATGAAAGAACTATTTTACAAACAGCTATATCGACATTTGGCTTAGATGGTTTGTCGTCATATCAACATGGAGGAGATGTTGATACTGTACATACAGTTAGACAAATTGGCAAGGATAGTCAAATGACTTATAAAAATGAGAATAATAAGAAAGCATATAATAATAGAGGTATATATGACTCAAAAGAATATCACTCTCATGCTGACTATAGGGCTGCTAATAGAAATATAAGTATTTCAAAGAAAGAAGGAACATTATTTGATGGGTATACAGGAAAAAGAATTGCTAGGAATGGCAAAGTCGATCAAGACCATGTAGTATCTGCATATGAGATTCATAATGACCCGGGAAGAGTATTAGCAGAAGTTGATGGGGCCAGTTTAGCAAATAAAAGTGAAAATTTAGTAGGAACCGATCCTTCTATAAATCGCAGTAAAAAAGCATTAACTGTGGATGAGTATGTAGAGGGAAGAGGTAAAAACTTAAATAAACGAACTAAGTCTAATATGCGACGTAAAGATAAAATTGCAAGAAACGCAATTAATAATGACATACATACCACATATTATACAAGTCAAAAGTTTTGGAAAGATACAGGTACTGCCGCATTAAAGGCTGGAAGTACAATGGCAATACGTCAAGGATTAGGTTTTTTCCTTGTTGAAATTTGGTTTGGAATTAAAGAGAAGTGCGTTGATTGTTGGTCTGAAGTTAATTCTCTTAAAGCTTTTAGAATTAAATTAGTTGAGGGAATAAAACTAGGATTTAGTAATGCAAAAGCCAAATTAAAAGAGTTGTGGAATCATATTAAGAATGGTGCTTTAGGAGGAATTATTTCGGTCTTAGTAACAACTCTGATTAATACATTTACAAGTACTCTAAAATCTGTTGCTAGATTAATTATGCAATTAGGAAAAACAGTTGTAGAAGCATTTCGTATTTTAGTTTTTAATCCTGAGAAGCTTTCATGGGAGGATAGGATTGAGGCATTAATTAAATGTATTATAACTGGCGGCAGTATAGCTTTAGGCAGTGTAGTTACGGCTGCATTAGATGCGCAATTAGTAGGAGTACCATTTGGTGATTTAATCGGTACCTTTTTAGGAGGATTGGTATCTGGAATTACAATGGCAACAGGTTTTTACTTAATTGATAGATATGAAGTAGGGAGTTGGTTAAATAAAGTTTTTGAAGATCCATGTTTTGAATATTTAAAGCAAGTAGGAGCTAATATAGAAAAAACTACGAAGTTAATTTCTGATATGGTAGAGCGAATGGTTCACTATGATTGGGCGGCTTGCGAAATGGCTTTGCAAAAATATAAAACTAGTACAGGTAAAGTAAGGGCGGATGTATCTTTAGAAATTGCTAGGGCTTGTGGCGTTAAAGAGGATAAACTTGTAAAGTCAATAGAAGAATTAGATGAGATTTTTGGTTAAATTCAGGAGGTCAAAATGTTTAAAAATGATGAAAGAAAAGCGGCTATTAAAAAATTAGAAAGTGTTCATGCTCAATACGTAGAGTCAGTTAAGCATGCCATAAAAGGTGTAGAACGTTTACACGAAGCGAAAGTAGCATCTACAGAGGTTTTAGAATTAGCACATAAAACTTTTAATTTGATAAGTGATAAGCCTGTTGAATTAGAAACTTATAACGAAGAAATTAAATTATCTTTTGAACAGTTTAATAAAGAGGTAGAAGAAATAAAGCGTATGAATATAGAAGCACCGCAAGGTGGAAGTGCAGTAGGAGGTGTCGCTGTTGGAGCAGGAATTGCTACTTTGGGACCTACTGCGTTGATGGGACTTGCAACAACATTTGGAACGGCCTCTACAGGTGCAGCGATAGGGAGTTTATCTGGTGCAGCAGCGACTAATGCAGCGTTAGCTTGGCTTGGTGGAGGTACTCTAGCTGCTGGGGGAGGCGGAATGGCATTAGGTAATGCTTTTCTTGCATTGACTGGACCAATTGGTTGGGGAATAGCAGGGCTTGTTGGTGTAGGGGGAACACTTTTTGCTAGAAGTAAAAATACTAAAATAATAGAAAAAGCAAACCAACAAGTTAAGGAAATTAATCAAGCAAAAGTAGAAATAATGGATAAAATAAGCATACTTGAAGGATGTATAGGAAATATATATGAATTGAAGGATACCATTTTAGATGATTTAAATTATTTAAAGAATAATAATATGCCGCGGAGTTATAAAAAATTTAGTGATGAGGAGAAGGAATTTTTAAGAGGAACTTTTATGTTATGTAGATCATTAGGGGAAGCGATTAATGAAAAACTATCATAAAGGATAAAACTATATTATAGTAACTTAAAATATTAAAGTTTTGTTTAAAGACCGATTTGACAAAAATGTCATAATCGGTCTTTTTTCTTTTAATTTTTACCGTAAAAGATTACAAACAGATTTTTAGTCAGACAGAGGTTTGTCTATGCTGTAGTCTAAAATAGTCATAGATGAACCAGATTATTATACTCGCAATATAGACTTTTTATAGGAGGGTTCTTATGGATAAGGGTAATTTAGTGGGTGAAATTGTGAGGAACATTTGATTTTTAGGCTATTGGTAATAAATTTGAAAATATAGTAATGGGTGTTTAATAAGGAGGGCGTTATTATGAATAAAGGCGTAGTGTTTGCACAGGGAGAGCAAATTTCATTAAATCTGCAAGATAACATTAATAACAGGATAGATGAGATTATTGAGCTATATAAAAATAATGAACAAGTGATAATTAGGTTAACTTTTGAAAGTATTACATTGTTAACTTCTATAAACGAGGACTTAGGATTAAATAATAGAGGCATTCTTAAACGTATACTTGGAGAGTTTATAAAAATTCCATCAAGCGTGCAGAGTTATAGTAGTGAAGAGAAAAGCATTGCACAGTTTGTAGCAAAAACGATTTTAAAAATACTAGCTGAACAGAATTTGTTAACATTTGACTTAATTGAAGCAGTTAAAGTGAGATTGCATACATTAACAAGAAATTCAGAGGAGCAGATGGAGGCTCTCCATAAAGAAATAATAAATTATTTAAATTATTATCAAAGTGAAATTATTCAACTAGAGAGACGTTTAGAACGTGCGGAGTGTAGAACTGATATTTTAACATGGGCTACTTCGGTTGGATATTTGCAATTAGGGAATCGGCAATATAATGAATTGGATGAAGTGAGTAAGCTTGTTTGTATGGCTCATGACTTTTTTGAAATAACCAAAGGTGAATGGAAATCTCCAGAATTACTAATTTTAAAGAAAACTATGGATGATTTGGGGCTTGACTCTAATCAGCCGATTAACTACGCGGACGTTATAGAAGCTGTCGCATATAATCCCATATTGCAAGAAAAGTTATTTGAAGATACTGCTTTAAGTAAATATGAAGTGCCTAACTATTTATTAGGATTTACATTATTGCAAGAGATAGATGCATTGCAAGCGAATGAAGGTGATGTAGTAAATGCGATTACGGAGATTGTGCAGGAGAATAATGTAGATGTTGATCGTAAGACAATCATAAGTCAACTAGCTAAACACTTTTTAAGAAAAACTACCTTGTTCAATTTAAATGTAGAGGTTTCTAGTTTTTCTGTTTTAGTCGATTTATTGTTTAATTTAAAGAATATAAAAGTCGCAAAAAATAGTGCAATACCATTAATTGGTGGAACTGTTTATGACGAACAAGAGGATCTTGAATTTAAAAAAGGGGAAGATTTATTTATAAAAGGAAAATTGGTAGAAGCTTTGCCAATTCTAAAAAAGGCAGCAAAAGATGGAAATCCTAGGGCTATGTATTATTTAGGTGAATACCCTAAAATAAATGAAGCCTTCGGTATTATTAAAGAAGAAGGCGAATCGTGGACAAAAAAGGGCGCAATCTTAGGTGACGTATTCGCTATGTTAAATTTAACTTATATAAGCGAAAGGCTAGATGTAGAATATATAGAAATGATATATCCTCAAATATTAGAATTAGCTGAGGATGGCAATGTTGTCGCTTTAAATGAATTATATATTTGGGGATTATGCTTAAATAAGTTTTATTTAGAATCTATATTTAAGTCAGCTGAAAAAGGATATTGGCGGGCAAATGAGTATTTGTTTAGATTATATCGAAATGGCAATGCAAAACTTGGCATTGCTGCTGATAAGGCAAAAGCAATTGAATATGCTAAAAGAGCTTATGAGGGTGGCTATGTTGAAATTTTATTAGAGCTTGGTAATTTTTATAAGGATATAGAACAACCGAATAAGGCAATAGAGACTTTAACCCAGTATTATAATTTAGGCGGGCTTAACAAAGGTCAGGCGGCAAATCAAATAGGGGTACTAGAAGAAAAGGTCGAGAAAAAATTAGTATGGTATAAAAGAGCTGCAGACTTAGATGATTATTGGGGAATTAGAAACTATGCGCTATATTTATTAGGTGAAAATGATACTATAGCTATTGAATATTATAAAAAGCTCTTACAATTTTCAGACACTGATTTAGATAAAATATATAAAAATATTGGAATAGGTTATTTTAATTTAGAAAAACTGGAAGATGCTTTTGATAATTTATTGAAAGCTGCTGAATGTGGAGATATAGATTCTATGGAAATAGTTTCAGTTCTGTATTTAAAGGGACAAGGAACTAGTCTAGATGTAAAAGAATCTTTTTACTGGACTATGATGGCAGCAAAAAATGGAAATAAAAATGCAGCTAGTAGATTAAATGACTATATAGTAGTTGATAAGTAATGAAAAAATTATGCTTTAATGCTAGGCCTATTATGACTAATTGCAGTCATAATAGGCCTTCTTTTTTTGTCTTTATGTCTTGTTTTTTTGAATAAAAATTGTAATTAAAAAATGGGCATATATTTTTAATCGGACAAAGGTCTGTCTTTTATATACAGTACAATAAACTTGCAAGGGAAACACTAGATAGTAAGGGGCTGTGTGGTGTTATATAGAAAATAGTTTTTGAAGTAAATTGTCTGTATTCTTTATCTTGATAAGGAAAAATAGATTCGTATAAGAAATACAATGTCTAAATGGAGCAAGAAAGGACGAGGTTTTTCAATGTATAGTGGAATTGATATAATTATATAAGAGTGATGAAAAGGAGAAATAGACAACTAGATAGAAGTATAATAAAGAAATGATGACATAAGATAATTGCGTACACTTTATTTTTAAGACTAACATTAAATATGTAATTATAAGATGAAAATTACTATTTAGTAAGAGCGTAGCTTGAGGTGTTTTATGGAGAATAATAAAAATAATCTACTTGAAGGTCAAAGTAAAAGTATACATAGTCACGAGCAACACGGCATGAGTATTGACCAAGATATCAATGTTACAGTAGAAGATATTGTAGCTGCTAATAATGCTATATTTGAATCAGCCGCACATAATGATAGACTTAACCGATTTAATGGACATCAAGGGCATGGTTTTGCAGCAGAGCAAGCTAATCATCAAATTGATATTATAAAAGGGAGAGAGGCCCTTATTCTTGGTGATGATAATGCTAAAAATGGTGCAGATCGAATGGTTGATGGACAATTAATACAAACCAAATATTGTCAGACTGCAGCGGAGTCAGTTAATGCAGGATTTCGTGATGGAGTATACAGATATTTAGATGCATCAGGAAAGCCGATGCAGTTAGAAGTACCATTGGATCAGTATGATGAAGCTGTAAAATTAATGGCTGATAAAATTAGAAAAGGACAAGTTCCTAAAACTAAAAATCCTGATGATGCGGTAAAGCTTGTGAGAAAAGGGAATGTAACCCTTCAACAGGCTCGCAATATAGCTAAAGCGGGGAATATTGATTCTATTATGTTTGATGCAAGTAGTGGGGCCGTTATTGGACTGAGTGCAGCCGGGATTGCTGGCTCAATTACTTTAGCCAGAGCTCTTTGGAATGGGCAAGCCATAGAAAAAGCACTTGATTTAACCATATATTCGGGATTACAGGCTGGCGGGATTGCATTTACTTCTTCAATTTTAACGGCTCAGCTGACTAGAACTTCAATTAACAATGCATTAATGCAGCCGTCAGTAGCTCTTGTAAAATTACTACCAAGCAATGTTAGGCAATATCTTGTTAATTCAATGAGAACTAATGCGCCAATATATGGCTCAGCAGCTACGAAGAATTTGGCTAAGTTAGTTAGAGGTAATATAATCGCAAGTGCTGTTACGGTAGTTGTTTTATCCTCTGGTGATATTTATCAGTATTTCAATGGAAAAATATCAGGAAAGCAGTTGTTTAAAAATATAAGTGTATTAGGAACTAGTGTTGCTGTAGGTGGTGCAGTTGGTCTTGCCGTAGTTGGCGTGCCTGCTTTAGCAGGAGCCGCCCCTTATTTGGCTGCCATAATCGGTGGTGCCGCAGGGATTGTAAGTGGTGCAGGAGGAAAAAAGATATTAGACTCTTTTATTGAAGATGATGCTATTGAGATGGTTCGAATTATTAATAAATGTTTTATTCCTCTAGTGCAAGATTATTTATTATCAGAGGAAGAAATGAAACTTGTTGTAGATGACTTAAAAGTTGTATTGGGCAATAATGTGTTATTAGCTATGTTTGCAAGTGCTAATAGGGAACAGTATGCTAATGACTTGTTAATTAAATTAATAGAGCATACCATATCGTGGCGTACAAAGATTAGAGTACCAAGCCAAGAAGCGTTTACACATAGTATTGGTAGAGTTCTTGGGACTGCCTTGGATGGAGGTGACCTTGAGCGATTATTAATGCCTGAAAAGATTGATACAGTAGAACTAGGCAAACAGTTATTAAATACTGAGTTACCAGAACATAGTGCAAATAAGGCTTGGTATGTTACTAAACAGATGAATTTAACTCTTATGCAGGGAGAGATAACTTTACAGCGGATGTTAAAAAATGAAAAACTTTTCGAAGAAGAACATCAAAAATCATTAGAACGAATTGAAGATTATAAAAAAGAAATTAATCAACTGATGAGGAGGAATTAATTATGAGTAACGAATTATCTTTTGCAGTAGGGAATCAACTTCCAGTAGAAGTACAGGGGGAAATTAGTCAAAGAATTGATGAGATTATTAATGCACATAAAGATAATAGACAAGAGTTAAATCGACTCACATTTGAAAGTGTTGCAGCGTTAACTACTGCAGATGAAGCTACGGCAGAATTAAATAATAAGGGCTTTTTTAAGCGTATTATTGGAGAATTTACAGGAAGTAATCAAAAGACACAAAATCTTATTAATGAACAGCGATCTATTGTGCAGTATGCGGCCAAACAGTCTTTAAAAGCATTGGTTGAACAAAATATGCTATCTTTTGATTTAATTGAAGCGGTTAAAACAAAGTTAAATACATTAACATTAAAAGTAGATAATGAAATTGAGAATATTTATAAAGGGTTAAAAGAATATTTAAATTATAACCAAAGTCAAATTGTTCAATTAGAGCAGCGCTTGAATCGCATTGAACGCAGAACTGATATTTTATCTTGGAAAGCTTCGATAGGATATTTACAATTAGGAACAAAAAAATATAATGAATTAGATGAAATTAGTAAACTTGTTTGTATAGTCCGTGATTTTTATGACATAACAAAAGGGGATTGGAAGTCTCCAGAGCTATTAATATTAATGTCAACTATGGAAACATTAGGAATTAATCCTAACGCTCCAATCAATTATTCTAAAGTCATAGAGGCAGTTTCATATGATCCGTTATTACAACAAAAATTATTTGACAATAAGTCTTTAAATATGATTGAAGTGCCAGATTATTTGTCAGCCTTTACATTGTTACAAAAGACTGTTGCTTTACAAGAAGATGAAAGTGATGTAGTTGATACTATTACGGATATGATAGAAGAAAATAACCTTTCTGTTGATCGTAAGGCTATTATTAATAAAATGGCTAAAAACTATCTAGCTAAGGTAGCAATGGCAGATTTAAATGTAGAGCTCCCAAGTTTTAAGATATTAGTAGATTTGCTATTTAATCTTCATAATATTCATGATGCAAGTAACAACAATAGAGTGGAAGTGATTGAGAAAGCGAACTATAATGAACCAATGATGAGCCCCAAAAAGTTTGATTTTAAAAATATGGAATCTAAAAAAATAAAATCCTTTAAATTAAATACTGATGGGACACAAAATTTGATTCAAAAGAAACGATGTTTACCAGGAATATTGCCTAACGTACATATAGCGACATTGGGTGCAGTAGATCATGGAAAATCTACATTAGCTGCGGCTATTACAGCTATATTGTCTAGAGATGGAAAATGTAAGTACTATAGTGTTGAGGAAATTAATGATACAACAATATATAAATCTGAT
The DNA here is from genome assembly GCF_900545795.1 of uncultured Veillonella sp. GTDB lineage: Bacteria > Bacillota > Negativicutes > Veillonellales > Veillonellaceae > Veillonella_A. Next base: position 100,357 of record NZ_URAR01000003.1, on the reverse strand, counting down.
ATAGGGCGGATAAAGTATTCACAAATAGTTTATGAAACAGATGATAATCGTTATACACATTTTGATTTTCCAACGCATTATGATTATTTAAAGTGTTTAATTTCATCGCAATTTAAATTAGATGGTGCTATCTTGGTTGTTTCAACTGGAGATGGTCCTATGAGACAAACAAAAGAGCAAATTTCTTTTGCGCAAAAATTGGGGATTCCAATATTGGCAGTATTTTTGAGTAAAACTGAATTAACCGATGTTGAAGAATTAAAAGAGTTAGTAGAAATGGAGATTAGAGACCTTTTAAATGATTATGGATTTTTAGGTGATGAAATTCCTATTATAAGTGGGTCTGCATTAATGGCGCTAGAAGGAGACGATGAGAGTGAGGAAGTAATTAGATATTTATTGGAATGTGTAGACTATGCTATTTCACAAAAACCGGTAGAAAACGAATCTTTTTATATGGAAATAGAAAATGTCTCTATTGAGGATGAGCAATTAGTTCTAGGAGGTGAAGTTATTAGAGGTGAAATATATGAAGGAGATACAATTGAAGTAGTTGGAGAAGAGCCTTTTTCAAAAGAGGTAGATATTATTGGAATGCGTTCGCTTAAAAAGTTGGGGAATGAAGCTTTAGAAGAGATAAATGGGGCTGATTTAACTTCTAGTAAACTTTATAAGTATCAGGCGGGTGAATTTTATAAATATGAGGATTGTAATTATGCATCAGTAGGTAGTTATATTAATATATTGATTGATAAAGAAAGTATGCCAGAGCTTTACTATGGTCAAGTTCTAGTTGAGCCGCAATCAATAACTTCTACAGTATCATTTGGGGCAGAGGTTTATGTATTATCTGTAGAAGATGGGGGGAGTACAACTGCACTTTTTAACAATTCTCGACCGAATTTTCTTTTTCATGGTGTTGAAGTTAATGGTGTAGTCACTTTACAAGATAATGAGGAGCTATGTTTATCTGGAGACTTTGTAACTTTGCATGTTGAGTTGTCGTACCCTGTTGCACTAGAGACAGGAATGGTTTTTTCGATTATAGAAAATGGGAAAAAAGTTGGAATAGGAACTGTTACAGAGGTGTGCGAATAAAAGGTAAAAGCATCGTAGCTAATTATAACGCCATTCATAAAGAACGCAGATGATAGTAGAGCTTTTCGTGTAAGGCGTTCTAGGTATATTATGAATTATTCATTTTCATAATAAGCCTTTTCCTGTAATAAAAAATGATAAGTAAGTTAGAAGTGTATTAGAAGCGATGCTATTGTTAAAACGGAGGACATGATTATGAGTAACGAATTATCTTTTGTAGCTGGAAACCAACTTCCAGTAGAAGTACAGGGGAAAATTAGTCATAAAATTGATGAGATTATTAATGCACATAAAGATAATAGACAAGAGTTAAATCGACTCACATTTGAAAGTGTTGCAGCGTTAACTACTGCAGATGAAGCTACGGCAGAATTAAATAATAAGGGCTTTTTTAAGCGTATTATTGGAGAATTTACAGGAAGTAATCAAAAGACACAAAATCTTATTAATGAACAGCGATCTATTGTGCAGTATGCGGCCAAACAGTCTTTAAAAGCATTGGTTGAACAAAATATGCTATCTTTTGATTTAATTGAAGCGGTTAAAACAAAGTTAAATACATTAACATTAAAAGTAGATAATGAAATTGAGAATATTTATAAAGGGTTAAAAGAATATTTAAATTATAACCAAAGTCAAATTGTTCAATTAGAGCAGCGCTTGAATCGCATTGAACGCAGAACTGATATTTTATCTTGGAAAGCTTCGATAGGATATTTACAATTAGGAACAAAAAAATATAATGAATTAGATGAAATTAGTAAACTTGTTTGTATAGTCCGTGATTTTTATGACATAACAAAAGGGGATTGGAAGTCTCCAGAGCTATTAATATTAATGTCAACTATGGAAACATTAGGAATTAATCCTAACGCTCCAATCAATTATTCTAAAGTCATAGAGGCAGTTTCATATGATCCGTTATTACAACAAAAATTATTTGACAATAAGTCTTTAAATATGATTGAAGTGCCAGATTATTTGTCAGCCTTTACATTGTTACAAAAGACTGTTGCTTTACAAGAAGATGAAAGTGATGTAGTTGATACTATTACGGATATGATAGAAGAAAATAACCTTTCTGTTGATCGTAAGGCTATTATTAATAAAATGGCTAAAAACTATCTAGCTAAGGTAGCAATGGCAGATTTAAATGTAGAGCTTCCAAGTTTTAATATTTTTATAGATTTGCTGTTTAATCTTCATAATATTCATGCTGCAAGTAAGAACAATGGCGTAGAAGTTGTTAATAAAGAGATAAGCTCTGAGTTTGAAAGTAGTGCAACAAGAAGCCTTGATTCAACAGAAGTGTTGCCTATGGTACATATAGCTACATTGGGACACGAAGGGCATGGTAAATCTACATTGACATCTGCTATTACGGCTTTGTTATCGAAAACCGGCAGAAGTAAATATTATAGGGTTAAGGAAATCAATGATGCGCCAAGATATAAAACTAATATAGGGGGAGTCAATTATTCACAAGTAGTTTATGAAACGGATACGTATCGATATACACATTTTGATAGTCCCACTCATGATGATTATGTACGATGCCTAATTTCATCACAGTTTAAGTTAGATGGTGCTATTTTGGTTATATCAGCTGCTGATGGTCCAATGGCACAGACAAGGGAACATATCCTGTTGGCGCATCAATTTGGGATTTCTTCATTGGTAGTATTTTTAAGTAAAACTGATTTAGTCGATGATGAAGAATTATGTGATTTAGTAGAAATGGAGATTAGCGACCTTTTAAGTACTTATGGGTTCCCAGGCGATGAAATCCCTATTATAAGAGGTTCCGCTCTAAAAGCATTAGAGGGCGATCTTTCTAACACTAAAAAAATTCAGGAATTATTGGATACAATGATTCCGCACATTAAGCCACATACTCTTGATAAGGAGCCATTTTATATGGAAATAGAAGATATAAGGAGTGATGACAATAATAAAGTAGTATTGAGTGGCGAGATTATTAGGGGTAAAATATATAATGGTGATACTCTTGAGTTAGTTGGTGTAAATAAAAGTGTACAAAAAATTGATGTTGTAGGACTAAGTTCTGGAGGTAATGAATGCCATAAAGCTCATGTTGGAAGTAATATTAGCATATTAATTGATAGTCATCCAAATCTTCATTATGGACAAGTATTAGCTGCACCGGGGTCAATTACTAATGCAACTTCATTTGAAGCCGAGGTGTATGTAATAAAGTCAGAAGAAGGAGGGCGTCAGATTCCTTTTTTTGATAATTATAGACCGAATATTTCTCTCCATGGTGTAGAAGTTAGTAGTGTAGTGACTTTACCAGATAATGTAGAGATTTGTTTCCCTGGTGATGTTGTAACTTTGTACATTGAGTTATCATACCCTATTGCACTAGAGCAAGGCATGGTATTTTCAATGATACAAGATGGTCGTAAAGTTGGTATAGGATCTGTTGCAAAGGTATATTAATAGTGGAGGGCAGACATGAAATTTTTGTTATGAATTTGATCAATGCCTACATAGGAATATTTATAGTAAGGCTGCATAATAAATAACTGAACAAATCATTTTTTAGATAAAGCTTTTTGAAAACTTTGGTCTCTTAAAACTTTTAAATTGACGCCCCAAACAAATATGCTATAATATACATACTCACAAAGAGTAGGTAACTACAAGATATAGTGACTACTGAAATAATCTATTAATAATAACTACAATAATTAGTGTATGCTTACTAGATTTTAGTAGTTGGACTATTGAATTGTGTTGCTTTTAGTAAGAACATTAGAATTTCTTCAATTTATAGGCTTATTTATTTGACAAAGCCTATATAGATAGCTATAATATTATAGTCGAGGTAAAATTATGAAACTGCAAGTAGAGCAAGCAAAAGAACACATAGGAAAATTATTTCCTTTTAAATTTACTGAGCCAGCCACGGTGCTTGGTGAGGTAACTGCTTTTCCTTGGAGCCATCATGATATAACCATTAGTGGTGATTTTCGTTACGATGGACAGAATTTCATTGTCAATGGCACGGTCCATACGCAAGGGGATTATGATTGTACGCGTTGTTTAGCGCTGGTGCAACATGAGGAGACGATTCCTTTTAGCGAAACTTTCGGAGTCTTGAAGGACTGGGAAGATGAAGAGGCAAGTGAGGTAGTTCCATTTGATGGTGAGACCATTGACTTAACGGAAGTCATTCGGGAAACATTAATCATCAATGAGCCCTCTCAAGTGTTATGTCAGGAAGATTGCAAAGGATTGTGCGTTCATTGCGGAGCAAACAAAAATGTTTCACCTTGTTCTTGTGAATCCTTTGTGGTGGATCCTCGATTGGCAGTGCTTCGTACACTGCTCGATGAAAAAGATGATGATTAATTTGTCCCAGTGATTATGTTAAGGAGGTGCAGATAATGGCAGTACCAAAGCGTAGATTGTCTAAATGTCGTCGCGACCGTCGTCGTGCGAACTGGAAGTTAACTGTTCCAGGTTATGTATCTTGTCCGCAATGCCACGAACCTATGATGCCTCATCGGGTTTGCCCTACATGCGGTCATTATAAAGGAACTCAAGTAGTTAACAAAGTAGCTGAATAAGACCTGCTGAGCTAGCTGATAGCTCTACTATAAAAGCGTGGATATCCAAGGGATGTCCACGCTTTTGTCGTTTTTAGGTTTTTATCAAATTCCGATGTATTTCATTGACTATGCACTTATTGAAAAGACATTCACCGTAACTACTTCATGTATTTTAGTATAAAAAATAGGCGCTAAGAACAGGCAATATGCTTTTTCTTTAGCGCCTAAAATTAAATTTCTTTAGTTTATTATACATGGAACTCTTTACTCAATGTATAGCATCTGATATAGTTAAATTACTAGATGGGTGGAGCTGAGTATCCAGTGCTGAACCCCTATCACTAGTTGGCGGTCGGCGATACTGCTACAGGCGGCCTTTTTATTTTTATAATCATATAGAGCTTATTTTAACACGCCCGTTGCTCTGAAAAATTTTTCATACGCAGCGGCTTTTTTATCTAAGCTTAAAGGATAAGCCCGTGATGTGGAAGGTAATCTTGTGAGTTGAATATAGCGTTCGCCAAATTGGAGCTCGATGGTTTCTCCAGTTTTAGGTAATTTAGGTTTATTATTGGACAATTCGATGAGCACTTCTGTTGCTTTACCGCCGGTGGTGCCAATATATTGGCAGTTTGGCATTTGATGTAACACTTCCTCGATGTGAACTGGATCAACAACGGTTAAGAAGGCATCGGATGCATTGCCCCGTTCGCGAATGGCTTTCCAGACTGTAGGGCATGAAGCAATGCCTCGTTCACTGAGAAACGCTTTGATTTTGTCAGCATCAAAGGCTTTTTCTTCGCCTTTTCTAAAATGTTCTTTATCGCCAAAGAACACTAGGCCATAGACACGCCACATATCATTTTGAAAGTTTGGATAATGGAATTGCATGGCTCTCTTATCAGCTGCTGGTGGAAAGGTTCCCATGCACATTACTGTTGCCTTTGGTGGCAGTAATGGTGGAAAGGGAAGTGATTCAATGGGCCGTGAAGTAGATTCTGTATTTAAGTCATTGTTAGTTGTATTAGATTGTATAGTATGATTTTGTTTAGACATAATAAAACCCCTCTTTGTTATACTTTGAGATCTTGCTTGGGCAAGAATAACTCATCTATAAGTATAGCATATAAGAGGGGCTTTTCTGTTGCTAAAGCTACGTTTGGAGCTTGATTAGTAGATAAAGTTTTAGTTTTGTTAGTACATACGCTTTGAATGTTCTACTAGTCGAGATTTAAGTTTTGCTACTAATTGTGTTATTAGTTTAGTTAGTCACTAAGCCTTAGGTTTTGTTAGTTCTTTCACAATCCAGTCAATCATGGCGTTGTTGACAACTTCGCCTTGGTAGCCATGCGGTGCTTCAGAGTTTGATACATATTCATTATTAATACGGTTGCTTAATAACGCTTGACGGAATCGCTCGCTTTGGGCGATTGGTACTAATGTATCTTTACCGCCATGGGCAATAAAGAATGGTGGTGTAGTTGGTGATACATGGTTAATAGGGCTTCCAGCAAGAGCTAGCTCTACATAGGGCCAATAAGGTGAACTTGTATCTTGTGTTTCGTAGAGATGGCGTAATACACCAACACCTTGACCCTCTTGGTCAAAGCCAAGTAGAACAGATTCTTTAGCGCTTGGTGAATCATGGGTAAGTGCGGCTTCTTCAGGCGCTTGTAGGGTTGGCGACATTTCTGGTCCCATAGTGAGCAAGTCAGTTGGACCATAATAATCCACTGCTGCTATAACTTCGCTAGAGACCTCTAGATTGCCGCCTACAGTGCCTTCAAAATTAGGATTATTATTTGTTGTAGCAGCAAGGGCGGCTAAATGGGCGCCAGCAGAGGTGCCGCTAATTGCAATGCGGTTTGGATTGATATTATAATCTTGTGCATGAGCTCTTAAATAGCGAATAGCGCCTTTTACATCATAAATTTGAGCAGGATAGGCAGCTTCGTCACTTAATCGGTATTCAATGGAGGCGAGGGCAATGCCACGAGGTATGACCTGTTTAAATACTTCTAAAGACGAGCGATTGTCGGCGGCCATAAGGGAATTTTGAGTTGTGTTATTTTGCGTTGAGTGATTAGTCGCATTATGAGTTGGTACTGCTGAGTTAGTAGACTTGCTAGTTTGGTTAGCAGTTAATGGGTCTGCATAGGTTCCCTTCGCCCAGGCGCCACCATGAACAAAGATAAGCAATGGCACGGGGCTTTTGGTATCTTTTGGCATATATAAATTGAAATGCAAGTTTTTGGCTTGCTCAGTTTTAGTTGTGACTTGGCCAAAGACTACATCCTGGTAGGTTGGTAAAATGGCTTCTTGTTGTTTTGTTGTTGCATTTGTATTTGTTTTCATAGTTGAATTTGACGTTGATACAATAGATTGTGAAATAGACATAGTCTGTTTTGTGCTAGAAGGGGATGAAAAATTAGCCTTTGTAGTTGTAATAGTGGCTAAGTTATTAGATTTGGATGGGGTGGTAAAGTTTACGCTGCTATTAAAATTGGCATCATTTAGTTGTGTAGTTGTGCTTACCGAATTGGCTAAGGCGCCGCTAGTAAATACGGCACTGCATAGACAGGATAAAACAGCTAGTTTTTGAAAACGATTCAATGCAAAAACCTCCTTGCATTACATATACTTGAGACTATAGTTATGATTAAGGTCTTGAAACGATAGATCTATTGATAAGATAATCTGTTTAAGATTTTATGTAGCATCTATTTAAGCTTTTATTTTATATAGGTTTTACTTAAGTTTTTATATAGAATCTATTTCAGACCTTATACCGTATATTATAAACGGATAATTTTAATTGGGCAAAACGCATAAAGAAACTCTTGCATTTCACGTTTATTCTGACAGAAGAATACAAATCTAATTAAAGTTAAAGTATATTGCATATATAAAAAGCCCCCTCTAGTAGGTACTAGAGGGGGCTTTTTGTAAGTTTCTTTTACATCAGATTAACTTGGACCACGTGGCCACTGTCAAAGCTGATGGCTTTGGGGGAAGTTTGTTTTATATCAGATTAACTCAGTCAACTTCACCAGGGTATATTTGTAGTTATTGGACTTTAGCTGTATCACGCTTGCTTTAGAGTGACTCAGTCTATTTCACTGTAGTATGTTTATATCTATTTGGCTTTGGTTATATCATGCTTACTTTAGATTAACTGTTACTATATTACTTGATGTGATGCATCTCAATATACTTAGCCACAGCCTGCATAAGGGTTTCTAAATTCATACCGGTGCGGTCAGCTGCTTTTTGTAAAGTCGCCTTTTTCGCCATAATTTTCCCAAAGGTTGTATTTAGCATGCTAAAAGAGCTATTGATTTGAGGCATGTGTTGACGAAGCCCCTCTACTTGGTCGAAGAGTTCAAAAAGCTTTGTATCCGGTGTGAGGGTAATACCCTTTACTGTGAGCGTATTCGTGTTGTTGATTCCTTGTGAAATATTGTTACTTTGTTGCTCAGTGTTGTTATGTTGGGTACTGCTTTCTTTGCTATTCATTTCTGTTGTAGAATCTTTTGTAGTGTTGAGAGCTTCTGTTTCAGTGGCTTCATCACTGCTAACAGAATTGCTTGTGTCGCCATGTACTTCATTGTCCCAGGTGAGTAATGTGCGTGATCCTTCAAGGCTGCGAATGCGCGTGCAATCCTGCATCATTTCTAGCACGCCTTTGAAAGTGCCTTGTTCATCGCGTACGGCAGTGTAAAGAATGTAAATGAAAGCTTCTGGTTTATTAATCCAAAATTCAGCTTTATCTTGCTCGCCGGAGCGGAATTTTTCAATAATTTCCTCTACTAAATGGACGCTTTTAGCTGGATGGCAATTGCGCACTTCACGGCCAATGACATTGGCACTGCGAGGGAAAATGCGATGCTTTGTATCGCTGTAGAACTTAACAAGCTCGTTTTCATCTACATAGGACAAATCTACTGGCATGTGTTGGAAGAGTAAATTGATGCGGTTTAATGAGAGTTTACCTGTAGCCACATCGAGGTCGGCATCGCGGTCTATAAGTAAGGTCCCGTTAGCAGTACTTGCTTTGGCGTGTACTTGTGCAGCTGAGCCCGAATTTGCTAGACCTGATTGGTTGTCACTTAAGTTCGTGCTAGTAGGATTAATATTGTATTTGCCGAGTAAGGCTGCTAATTCCGAAATAAAGTTTGCTTCTTGTGATGCTTGAGGAGCTGTAGTGTTAATTGTGCCTCCATTTACTGTGTTCCTATTAATTTCGTCTCCGCTTACTGCATTCTCGTTTGTGGTCTCCCTATTAGATGCTAAGGCATGTGTTGTTTGGGTGTGAGTCGCCGCAGGCGCTTCATAAAATGGTGGTGGAGTAATGAGTGCAAAGCCGATTTCGTGGTCGCCGCGGCTCATATATACAAAGTCTTCTTCAGAGCAAAGCTTTATAGCTGTTGGGAAGAGGACTTCTTGTTCTTTATCACAAAGGTCGCGGAAGGCGTCAATCATCTTAGGCTGTAAGGCTAAGAACTCATCCACTTGATCTGCCTGTAAGAGTCGCACACTTTCCTTGAGTAAATCGCGCACTTTATCATCAAAGGTCCACATGATTTTAGTAGGGCGGTCAAAGCCATATTTCTCTAAGGCTGGATATAATTGATTTTGTTTTCTCGACAAGTGTAAGAACCATTGAGTAAGCTCGTCGTATAGGCCTAACCAAGGATTTTTGATGAAGTGTTTCGCAGTGAGTAATTCATCAGCTTGCTCCATTCGTTGTAGTCCAGCTTTGATTTCCTCTACATAAACCCAAAGTGGATGATACATAGGATAGTCATTTTCAGAGCGCACTAAAATGCCATCAAACAATTCTAAGAGATCATCCATTCGATGTGTAATTTCCTCATCAGTGTAGCTACCTTTTAACTGCTGTTCGCCATAGGCAAATTCATCTGGCGTGCAAGTGCCAATATGTTCTTTTAATAATTGGCGTGCCGCTTCTAGTGTTAGTTCGCCACTTAAGTATTTATCCTTAATATCAATCATTGTTTCTAAACGTACATCGTTTTCTAAACCTAAGGTTGATTTCATCGTAGCCATAGTAAATGTCCCTTTCTGCATTACCATTTTGCATTAAATAGTTATAATATATAGGAAAAAAGATTTAGTATATACATATAATAGTGGTATAATAGAGTGATGCTTGAGTAGGCATCCTTAGTGTGAAGGCAAGTGCTGTAAAATGACCACTAAGTATTGTGTTATGTGTATGCTTTTATTATAATTAAGTTGAAAATAGTTTTCAGTAGCTATAGCTACAAGTTTTATTCGTTTAAAATATTGTGTGTAGTTTGGTTTTTAAGCTTTGAAATCTTCATAAGATAGCAGTAATAATGACATGGTCATAATGTCAAAGTAATTATAATACAAGTAGTAAAAAATTAATTAAATACAATATGTAGTAGTTTATAGTAAAATTTTAATATATTTACTTGCAATAATTGACTTGGTAGCATATAATTGTAATGAAGTATTATTACTTGGTCATAAAAGGTGGTACCATGAGTCGGATAAAGAAACAAGAGCGACAGCAGTTATTGCGAGAAAAACTGAATACAACGCCTTTCCTTACCGATGAGGAGCTGGCCATCTTTTTTAATGTCAGCGTTCCTACCATTCGCTTAGATCGGTTAGAGCTAGGGATCCCTGAGTTACGTGAGCGCATTAAAGCTAGAGCTGAGGGAAACGCACATGAGGCAAATGACCATGACCACATTGAAGTGGTTGGGGAGTTAATTGACTTGACAGTGGGACAGCAAGGTCTTAGCATATTACGTACAACAAGTGATATGACTGATTGTGCTGGTTATGTTGAGCCTCAGTATTTATATGCTCAAGCAGATTCGTTGGCGAAAGCTGTACTTGGTGAGCCAGCTGCCCTTGCGGGAGTGGGTAATATTAAGTATAAGAATCCTGTAAAAGCAAATTGTAACTTGGTGGCCAAAGCATCAGTTATGCGCCAACGAGGTGAAAAGCATTTCATCTGGGTTACAATCAAGGATAAAGTAAATGAAGTCTTTCGGGCTAAATTTATAATGGAGCCCATTGAGGATAGGATGTAGGTATATGAAAATTGCAATAGATGCTATGGGTGGCGATTTTGCTCCTTTAGAAATGGTTCTAGGGGCAATTGACGCTGCAAAAGCATTTCCACATATGGAAATAGTATTAGTAGGTGACGAACAACAAATTCGTGATGTACTAGTAGAACAAGGACAAGAAAATAACCCACAATTGACAATTCATCATGCCAGTGAAGTGATTGGCATGTGTGAGCATCCAGGCACAGCTGTGCGCAAGAAAAAAGATGCGTCAATTTTAGTTGCTACTCGTCTAGTTCGCGAAAAAGTGTGTGATGCAGTTATTGCACCAGGTAGTACTGGAGCAGCTGTAGCAGCTGCTTTGTTTGGACTTGGACGAATCAAAGGCATTGATAGACCTATGATTGCAACGCCTATACCAACAGCAACTGGCGTAACAGTTATGATGGACTCTGGTGCCAATGTAAATTGCAAGGCAAAACATTTGGTGCAAGGGGCTATTATGGGTTATAACTATGCTCGCTTGATGTTTGGTAAAGAACATCCTAGCATAGGCCTTCTCAATGTAGGTGAAGAAAATACTAAGGGCAATGAGCTATGTTTGGCTACATACCCTTTATTAGAACAATTAAAAACAATTCCTTTTTACGGCAATGTAGAAGGGCGTGACATTCCTAAGGGCACGGTTGATGTAGTGCTTTGCGATGGCTTCGTAGGGAATGTAGTCCTTAAATTTGCTGAAGGTCTTGTTGGTGCTGTGACTCAATTATTAAAAGACGGCATTAAAAATGGTGGCATATTTGCTAAACTAGGGGCTATGATGATTTACCCTGTTGTTAAGAAAGTGCGCCATCGCTTAGACCATACTGAAAATGGAGGCGCTCCATTGCTTGGTGTAAATGGTGTATTCCTAATTTCTCATGGCAGTTCTAAAGCAAAAGAAATTTTTACAGCCATTAAAATTGCCGGAGAATTAGTTGATCGTAAGATTATTGAAAACATTCAACATAGTATTGAAGAAGAAGGAGCAATAAAATATGACGATGTGGACTAAGCCAGTCGGAATAGTCGGAACTGGTAGCTTTTTACCAGATAATATTGTGACTAACGCGGATTTAGAGAAAATCGTTGATACTAGCGATCAATGGATTCGCGAGCGTACTGGTATTGAAGAAAGACGCATTGCCCCAGAAGGTATGAATGCTTCTGATATGGCTACAGAGGCAGCAAAACGTGCTTTAGAAGTGGCTAATTTAACCGCTGAAGACATTGATTGCATTATTGTAGCTACATTAACTGGCGACATGAGCATTCCTTCTACAGCCTGTTTAGTACAAGCTAATTTAGGTGCTAAACGAGCAGCTGCTTATGATTTAGGCGCTGCGTGCTCTGGTTTTGTGTATGGACTTATCACAGCTGGTAGCTATGTTAATTCCAATATTTTTAAAAATGTGCTAGTTATCGGCGTAGAGGTATTATCTCGCGTACTTAACTGGCAAGACCGAAGTACTTGTGTGCTTTTCGGTGATGGAGCTAGTGCAGCTATCGTGTCCACCGTAGCAGAAGGTTATGGCATGCTTGGCATGGACATGGGCGCTGATGGTACCGGGGGAATGAGCTTGTGCATTCCATCCAGTGGTACTGCTATGGTTCCTAATGATAAACGCGTTGAAGAAGGCCTCACCTATATTCATATGGATGGAGCCGAAGTATATAAATTTGCAGTAAAGACTATGGGACGTACCGTATTAACGGCTTTAGATCATGCGGGCTTAGAACTCTCTGACTTAGATTGTTTTATTCCACATCAAGCGAATACACGAATTATTGACTCTGCTGCACACCGATTAAAATTGCCTAGTGATAAAGTATTTGTGAATTTACCAAAGTATGGTAATACATCGGCCGCTTCTGTAGGCATAGCTCTTGATGAAGCATTGCGTTCAGGGTTTATAAAACGAGATGACATTGTAGCCTTTGCAGGTTTTGGTGCCGGATTGACTTGGGCTGGCTTGGTAATGAAATGGTACTAAGGAGGAGAAACCATGATAAAGACTGATATTTGTGATTTGTTAGGGATTGAGTATCCCATATTTCAAGGCGGTATGGCTTGGTTAGGTACAGCTGAATTAGCAGCCGCTGTTTCTGAAGGCGGCGGACTTGGTATCATTGGTGCCGGCCATATGCCACCAGATGTATTCCGCAATGAAATTCATAAACTTAAGGAACGTACTAATAAACCATTTGGTTGTAACATCATGTTGATGTCTCCTTTCGTTAAAGAAGTTATGCAAGTTGTGCTAGAAGAACGCGTACCAGTAATTACAACTGGGGCAGGTAACCCAAGTACATATGTGCCAGCATTAAAAGAAATTGGTACTAAAGTAATTCCAGTAGTAGCATCTGTATTATTAGCTAAACGTTTATTGCGCGGTGGCATTGATGCTGTTATTGCTGAAGGGACTGAGTCTGGCGGTCACGTAGGGGAAATTGCAACTATGTGTTTAATTCCTCAAATCGTTGACGCCGTTAATGTACCAGTTATTGCAGCAGGCGGTATTGGCGATGGTCGCGGTGCAGCGGCTGCATTCGCTCTTGGTGCTAGCGCTGTTCAGATGGGGAGCCGTTTCGTTTTATCTGACGAATGTATTGCTCATCCAAACTATAAAGAAGCTGTGCTTAAAGCTAAGGACCGTTCCACTATCATGACGGGCTTAACTACAGGCCATCCAGTTCGTATTTTAGAAAACCTTTTATCTCACCAATACCAAGAAATGGAATTTGGTGGCGCAACTAAGGAACAATTGGAAGAACTTGGTGCAGGTACACTTCGCAAAGCAGCAATTGATGGCGATGTAAAACATGGTTCTGTTATGATTGGCCAAATCTCCGGTATGTTACAAGATATTAAACCTTGTGCAGAGATTATTAAAGATATTATGAGTGAAGCTGAATCCGTTATTGGCGGCTTACAAACAATGGTTAAATAATACGGGAGGCAGTAAGGTGAAAACAGCATTTGTATTTCCAGGACAAGGTTCTCAAAAAGTAGGCATGCTTCAAGATTTATACAATGAGTATGCTATTGTTAGACAGCGTTTTGCTGAAGCCGATGAAGCATTAGGTTATTCAATTAGTAAACTTTGCTTTGAAGGTCCTGATACTGAATTAGTAAAAACAGCTAATACGCAACCAGCTATTTTAACAGCTAGTGTGGCATGTTATGAAGTATTAAAAGAAAAAGGCTTTACCCCTGATATTGTAGGTGGTCATAGCTTAGGCGAATATAGTGCTTTAGTAGCAGCTGGCGTATTAGATTTCAAAGATGCTGTGTACATTGTGCATAAGCGCGGTGAATATATGCAAGAAGCAGTGCCAATCGGCGAAGGCGCAATGGCGGCTATCTTAGCATTACCTCGCGAAACAGTAGTTTCCATTTGTGAAAAAATTGATAAAGAAGTAGGTTCTGTACAAGCAGTTAACTTTAACTGTCCAGGTCAGATCGTAATTGCTGGTGCTAAAGAAGCGGTAGAAAAGGCAGCTGAAGAAATGAAAGCAGCTGGTGCTAAACGCGCTGTTATGCTTCCAGTAAGTGCTCCTTTCCATAGCCGTTTAATGGAACCAGCAGCAGCTCGTCTTAAAGAAGAGCTTGATAAAGTAACAGTGAAAGATGCTCAAATTCCAGTAGTTGTAAATATTACTGGCGAAATCTTAACTGATGCTGATGCGATTAAAAAATCCTTGGTTATCCAAGCAGCTCATCCTGTGCTTTGGGAAGACTGCGTTGATACAATGATTAAAAATGGCGTTCAAAACTTCGTAGAAGTAGGCCCAGGCAAAGTATTAACAGGATTTACTAAGAAAATTAATAAAGAAATGCAATTAGCTAATGTAGAAGATGTAGAGTCCTTGGCTAAAACGCTTGAATTTTTAGAGGGGGTTCGATAAAATGCATTTAGGAGATAAAGTTGCTTTAGTAACTGGTGCTTCTCGTGGTATCGGTCGTGCCATTGCGATTCGCATGGCCCAGGTTGGTGCTGACGTAGTAGTTAACTACAGCGGCAGTGAAGCAGCAGCACAAGAAACAGTAGATGCTATCTTAGCACTTGGTCGCAAAGCGATTAAAATTAAAGCTGATGTGTCCAATGCTGATGAAGTAGCAGCTATGGTTGATGAAGCGCACAAGACCTTTGGTCATATTGATATTTTAGTAAATAATGCAGGGATTACACGCGATGGTTTACTTATGCGTATGAAAGATGCTGATTGGGATGATGTAATTAACATTAACTTGAAGAGCGTATACCTAGTAACTAAAGCGGTATCCAAGATTATGATGAAACAGAGAAGTGGTAAGATCGTCAACATGACATCCGTAGTCGGTGTAACTGGCAATGCTGGTCAAGCTAACTACAGTGCATCTAAAGCAGGTGTTATTGGTTTTACTAAATCTTGTGCTAAAGAATTAGCTTCTCGTGGCATTACTGTTAATGCCATTGCACCAGGCTTCATTCACACTGACATGACTGATGTATTGCCAGATAAAGTGAAAGATGCTATGGTAGAGACCATTCCAATGCATCGTATGGCTGAGCCAGACGAAGTAGCGAATGTGGCTGTATTCTTATCTAGTGGATTATCAAGCTATATTACAGGCCAAGTAATCAATGTTGATGGTGGCATGGTGATGTAGTATCATATATTAGATTCCATTGAAAGGAGGTGAAATCACAATGACCACGTTTGATAAAGTAAAAGCGATCGTTGTGGAACAGTTAGGCGTTGACGAAGCTGAAGTTAAAATTGATTCTACATTCATCGACGACTTAGGAGCTGACTCCTTAGACATCGTTGAATTGATCATGGCTTTCGAAGAAGAATTCAATGTAGAAATTCCTGATGATGTAGCTGAAAAAATTAAAACAGTTAAAGATACGGTAGAATATATTGATTCTATCAAAGAAGCGTAAGACTTGTGCACCGATAGGAGGCTTCGGCCTCCTAATCGGTATACGTAACAGGAGGAATTAATAGTGAAGCTCCCTGAACTTCGCATCGGAAATCTGGTGGCAAAGGTGCCTATTATACAAGGTGGCATGGCGATCAGATTATCTACAGCGCGCCTAGCGGCAGCTGTAGCTAATGAAGGTGGCATTGGTCTTATTGCGGCCTCCGGTATGCCATTTGATGAATTACGTTATGAAATAAGATTAGCTCGAAAATTATCACCTACGGGTATTATTGGTATAAATGCGATGGTAGCAGCCTCCGGGTTTGCTGGCCTAGTAAAAACTGCTATTGAAGAGGGCATTGACCTCGTAGTAGCAGGGGCAGGATTTTCCCGCGATATGTTTGGTATGGGTAAAGAGTCTGGAACTCCTATCGTACCGATTGTTTCAAGTGGTAAATTAGCCCGAATTTCTGAAGGCTTAGGAGCCGCTGCAGTAATTGTTGAAGGCAGTGAAGCAGGTGGACATTTAGGTACTAATCGTTCATCTCGTGAAATTGTGCCCGAAGTAGTGAAAGCAGTTAAAAATATTCCTGTTATTGGTGCCGGTGGGGTACTAGATGGGAATGACATTGTTGAAATGTTAAAGCTTGGCGCCAATGGCGTACAAATGGGGAGTCGCTTTGCAGCCAGTGTGGAATGCAATGCTTCAGACGAACTTAAGAAAATGTACGTGCGCGCTGATAAGCCTGAAGATATTGTTTTAATCGAGAGTCCAGTAGGCTTACCAGGACAGGCGATTCGCAATAAGTTTGCTTTATCCGTCTTGGATGGTACGGTAGAACCACCAAAAGTATGTGATCGCTGCTTAAAGCATTGTTCGCATAAATTCTGCTTAATTAAAGCTTTGGAACGGGCACAGCAAGGTGATGTGGAAACCGGACTTGTATTCTCCGGCAATAATATGAGAAAAGTAGATGAAATTTTGCCAGTGAAAGAGATTTTTGCAAAATTAATCAAAGAAGTCTCTGCTATTGATTAATGTATTTCAAAGCATAGTTTACATGTGAGGTGAATTAATTGGAAAAACGTGTTGTAATTACCGGTTTAGGTGCAGTGACACCTGTAGGGATTGGTAAAGAAGCATTTTATGAAGCGTTATTGAAAGGTCAATCTGGTATCGGCCCAATTACGCATTTTGACGCCACTGAATATGCTACACGCATTGCTGGTGAAGTTAAGGATTTTGATATTACAAAATATGGGGTAGATAAAAAAGAATCGCGTCGTATGGACCGTTCTTCTGCATTTGCTATCGCTGCTGCTGTACTCGCTCTTCAAGATTCTAAACTTGATTTAGATAAAGAAGATCGCGATCGTTGTGGCACTGTAGTAGGTACAGGCATCGGCGGGATTAACTCAATCCACGATGTATATGTAACTCTATTTGACAAAGGACCTAATCGTGTAAGTCCTTTCGCAGTACCTATGATGATTGCTAACATGGTGTCTGGCCGTGTATCCATTGAATTAGGTTTACAAGGTCCAGCTATTACTGATATTACTGCTTGTGCATCTGGCACAAACTCTATTGGTGATGCATTCCGCATTGTTGCTCGTGGCGACGCAGATATTATGTTCGCTGGTGGTACTGAAGCGGCTATTTCTCCAGCAGCTGTTGCTGGTTTTGCTGCTATGAAAGCTATGTCCACACGCAATGATGAACCTGAAAAAGCATCTCGTCCATTTGACTCTGAACGCGATGGTTTCGTAATGGGTGAAGGGGCAGGCATCGTAGTATTAGAAGAGTTAGAACATGCTAAAGCACGTGGCGCCCATATTTACGCTGAAGTGATTGGTTATGGTAGCAATGGTGATGCATATCACATTACTGCACCAGCACCAGGTGGCTTACAAGCTCGTAAATGTATGGAACTTGCTATTAAAGATGCAGGTATCGATCCTTCTGAAATCAACTACATTAATGCTCATGGTACATCCACTGGTCTTAATGATAAAAATGAAACTATGGCTATTAAAGAATTGTTCGGCGACCATGCAAAAGAACTCGCTATCAATTCCACTAAGTCTATGACAGGTCACTTGTTAGGTGCTGCTGGTGCTATTGAAGCTATTGTAATGGCAATGGCTATTGAAACTGGCAAAGTTCATCCAACAATTAACCTAACAAATCCAGATCCAGAACTTGATTTAGACTATGTGCCTGAAGGAGCTCGTGAGCTTAAAGTTAACTGTGCTCTTTCTAACTCCTTTGGCTTTGGTGGCCACAACGCGACTTTATTAGTTCGTCGCTATGAGGACTAATTGAAGGGCCGTAGAACACATAAGACAATGACGCACCAAGCTCGCGAAGCCTCGCTTCGAGAGCTTGTGGCGCATTTGCGTGTGCCGCTAACAGATTTGGCCTTACTTGATAGGGCATTTACGCATACGTCTTATGCCAATGAAAATCGCGCCAAGCGAGTACAGCATAATGAACGTCTGGAGTTCTTAGGTGATGCTGTATTGGATTTAATTATTGGCGAATATTTGTTTACAACATATCCTCAAATGACTGAGGGTGAACTGACTAAGATAAAAGCAGCTACTGTATGTGAAACGGCGTTGGCCGCTTGTAGTGCATCTCTAAACTTTGGCAATTATTTATTGCTAGGCCGTGGAGAAGCAACGTCTGGTGGACGAGCTAGAGCGTCTATTTTAGCTGATACTTTTGAAGCCGTTATTGGCGCTTTATATGTGGGCACTTCCTATGAAATTGCCTCTCAGTTTGTATTGAGTCATTTGCAAGGATATTTAGAAAAGGCTAAAGCAGGTAAATTAGGGAAGGATTATAAGACTATGTTGCAGGAGTATGTGCAACAAGCAGGGGAAAAACAAATCGTATATACCCTAGTTAGTGAAAAAGGTCCTGACCATGATAAAGTCTTCTGTATGGAAGTTCGCATTGAAGGCATTTCCTATGGTTCTGGTACAGGGAAGAGTAAGAAGGAAGCTGAGCAACATGCGGCTCAAGTCACTCTAGAGTACTTGGAAAGCAAGTCTTTATGCAAAGATATGATAGGTTAATAGATTAGATATAGGTATTTAGAGGAGCGGTTTTCCGCTCCTTTTTTCCATATGATGATTTCACTAGATATAGATTGAGCTTGTAGGGGTTAATAAATTTAGTGTTTAATTGGCAAGGTTTAGTTTGTTAGTGACAATGAAGTTAATCTTTAATTGCAGATATAGTAAGATCGTAATGTATTAGTAGGAGGCTCTATGAGTGCTAATCAAGAATTTTATACTAAGCCCTTAGGGCTAATCCCTTTTTATATTCCTCATGCTGGCTGTCCTCAGCAGTGCATATTTTGTAATCAGCATCACATTGCCAGTGATGGCGTGTTGGCTGTGCAAAGTGATATTCGAAAAACTATAGCAGACTATGTAGGCAGTAAGCGTGACGCAAAATATTGGGAAGTGGCTTTTTATGGTGGTAGCTTTACAGCTTTGCCAGTGGCGCTACAAGAGCAGTTATTAGCGCCCGCTTATGAAGCCTTACAAGTTGGCGAGATCGATGGTATTCGTTGTTCTACGCGCCCTGATGCATTAGAAGAGGAAGCTATTCATCGCCTTAAATCCTATGGTGTCAACACTGTTGAAATTGGTGTGCAGTCGATGGATGAGGAGATTTTACGACAAGCTAAGCGAGGCCATACGGCTCATGATGTAGTTTGCGCAGTACAGAGACTCAAAAAAAATAACTTGCGCGTCGGCATTCAGCTCTTGCCGGGCCTGCCGGGAGAGACTTGGCATACATTAGTGCATACTGCTGTGAGTATAGCGCGTTTAGCGCCAGATTTTGGCCGTATTTATCCTGTGTTGGTCATTGCTGATACAGAACTAGCCGAACAGATGGAAGCAGGCCTTTATACGCCATTGAGCGTGAACCAGGCAGTTGCATATAGTGCCTTTTTAAAAACATATTTAGAGTCTAAAGGCATATACATCATTCGTACGGGGTTACAGAGTACGGAAGAATTAGATGAGGGCGTGGGCTTAGTTGGTGGCCCCTATGAGCCAGCAATGGGAGAGCTAGTTGTAAATTACCAGTGGCGCTTGCGCATAGAAGCTTTACTATACGATTTAGACTTAGGTTCTTTTGGTCATAGCGTAGAGGATGGGGCGTCTAGTTTAAAGGGCGTGCAACATGACATAAGGGGCGTGCATCATGACATGAGAGGCGTCCATTATGAAATGAGCGTTGGCCATCATAATGTAAGGGAGATGCATTATGGTGTGAGGAATATGGACTCTCATCTTATTACTGTGCGATATGCGCGAAATTTAACTTCGAAAGTACGGGGCTTAAAACGAAGTAATATGAAATACTTTGAGGAACACTATGAGCAGCTTAGTTGGCAGTGGAAAGAAGATAATTCAGTGCCAGAGAATCATGTTCTTATAGAGTATGGTGGAGTAAACTATTTATTGTAAAAAATAGACAAATATCGATAAAATAGCTTATAATTAAGGGAAAACAAAATTTCGATATTATGATTTTATAGATAGATTCAATGGATTTACAAAGGTGGTATGCATGCAGCTTTTAAGATTGGAAATGAAGGGGTTTAAGTCCTTCGCAGACAAGACAATTGTAAAATTTTCTCCTGGCATGACTGCTATTGTAGGTCCTAATGGGAGTGGGAAAAGTAATATTACCGATGCTATGCGCTGGGTATTGGGTGAGTCAAATGTGCGACAATTACGCGGACAAAAGGCAGAGGATATTATTTTTTCAGGGACGGAAAAGCGTCGTCCCTTAAGCTCCGCAGAAGTAACGCTTGTATTTGATAATGCCGATAAAGGCTTACATCCTGATTTTCCAGAAGTGGCGATTACAAGACGTATTTATCGCAATGGGGACAGTGAATTTCTCATTAATCGGAAAGCTTGTCGCTTGAAAGATATTCATGCCATGTTT
The DNA here is from genome assembly GCF_900545795.1 of uncultured Veillonella sp. GTDB lineage: Bacteria > Bacillota > Negativicutes > Veillonellales > Veillonellaceae > Veillonella_A. The sequence goes on along the minus strand of NZ_URAR01000003.1, from coordinate 79,681 downwards.
GCTGATACGGGATTGGGGCGCGACTCTATGGCCATTATTGGGCAAAATCGGGTTGATGCCATTTTAAATAGTAAGCCTGAAGAGCGCCGTTTAATTTTTGAAGAAGTGGCAGGTATCGCTCGCTCAAAAATGGATAAAGAAGAAGCACTTCGCCGCATGGGGCAAACTGAGCGCAATATGGAGCGCTTAGCGGATCTTATGGCCAATTTAGAAGAGCAGTTAGAACCTTTAGCTGAGAAGGCGGAGAAAACTAAGTTACATAGTCAATTGGGGCGTGAAAAGCGCCAGTATGATGGAGCCTTAGCCTTTCATGAGTATAAAGTGGCGGATCGCTTATTTACGAAACAAGAAAACGATAAGATACATTTGACTCAAGAAGACGTGGAGCTTCAAACTGAATTGTCGAAGCTAGATGCTAATTATCAGCGTTTAAAATTAGACACTGATAAAGAAGAAACTACCTTGCGCCAATTAGATGCAGAGTTTAATGAGGCGCAGCAGCAAGTGACGGCCCTGCAAGGGGATGAAAAATTAGCTGCTGAACGATTGCGCACAGCACAGCGTACGGTGGAAGATATGAGTCGCCGTGTTACGGAGTTGACCTTGTCACGTACTACGGATGAGCAAAAAAAGCTTATGCATGAAAAGTTAGTGGCTGACAGCGAAGGTGAATTAGCTGAGAAAACTAAGCAAGCCGAGGAATTGAAGCTTGTTCAGGAGCAGGCGCAAGCTGCGGTAGAACATAAGCAACAAGAGCTTACTAATTTACAAGCGGCAGAACAATCTCGTTATAATGAGCAAATTGATCTTGTATCTCAAGTGGAGCAAAGTAAGCAGGAAGTAGCTCGTTTGACTTCACAAATTGAAGAGATTCAACATATTATTAGCCAATTAGAAGAGGAATCGAAGAGCACTGGTGATGAACTAAGCGAATTAACTGCTACTCATGAGGCTTTAGTAGTTAAGTTAGAACATGCTCAATCAGGGCGTCACAATCAGCGTACTACTTTGGACTCATTAGTAAAGCAGCGTAAAGAAGCAGAACAAAACTTACAGACTTTACAACGCGAAGCCCAGCAACTAGATGGTCGCTTAGACATATTAAGCCAGTGGGCCGATGATTATGAAGGCTATACGGAAGGGACTCGCAATGTTTTGAAGTCTAAGGAGCCTTGGCGTCAAGGTGTAGCCGGAGCCATTGGGGATTTATTTACAGTTGATAAAAAATATGTAGTAGCTCTTGATATTGCCTTAGGTGGCTCTATTAATCATGTAGTGACGAACACGTCGCGCATTGCGTCTGAAGGGGTTAATTATTTAAAGCGCATACAAGGTGGGCGCGCTACATTTTTACCTATTGAAACGGTGAAAGGCCAAGTCGTGCAAACACCGGCGCTTGATGAATCTGGTGTATTAGGGCGCGCTGTAGACTGCATCCAGTTTGATACGGTTTATACAGGCATTTTTAATTATTTATTAGGTCGTATCCTAGTGGTAGATACTATGGAACGGGCTATTGCATTACAAAAGAAGTATAAACAACAATTGCGTCTTGTCACTTTAGAGGGGGAACAATTTCAACCTGGTGGATCCTTGTCTGGTGGTCATGTTAAGCGTCGTAAAGCATCTGTTATGGCTCGAAAAGATGAGTTGCAGCAATTGGAAGCCGCTAAAGAGACAAATCAAGCTAAGCGAAGCAGTCTTGAAGAAGATTTGCAGCGCTTAGCTGGTGAAATTGGAGCTGTAGAAACAGAATTACAGTCTCAAGAGCGAGATTACGAAGCAGGGCATTTAGCTGTGGTTAATGCAGCATCAGCACTTAAATTAGGTGAAGAACGCCATAGCCGTAAAGAGAGAATTTTAAAAGAGAATCGCCAAAAGGCTCAGGACTTAGGTGCTCGCATTGAGCAAGGGCGATTGCAACTCGAGCAAAGAGAATTAGCTTTAGCTAATTTTGATACAAGCAGCGATGGAACAAGCCGTCAAAGTCAGATTTTAGAAGAATTAAAGCAGTGTCAAAAGGCTCAGCAAGATGCGATGGAAGCGTATAATAAGGCTCATTTAGCTTGTGAAAGTCTACGTCAATTACAAGAGCATCGTCAAGAGCAAATTGAAGAATGGACACAGGCCATTGCAATGGCTACGGAGCGCTTGGAGCCTTTACAAATAGAATTAGCTGATGCTAAGACCTTAGCGGAGTCAACGATTCCTGCGAGCTTACAAGAATTACAGCAAACTATGCAAGACTTACAAAAGCGTGTTCAAGAGCTAGGTACTAAACGAGATGCTTTATTAGAAGCGACTAAAGAGCAAAAACTTAATTTAGATAGCATGAGTCATAGCCGTCATACCATGGAAGGGCGTTTGCGTCATATTCAGCAACGATTAGCCCAGATGGAAGGACAGTTGGCAAAATATGAAATTAATAGCCAGCAAGCCTTAGATCGTCTTGAGGAATTGGGCTTTACTAAGGAAGAAGGACAGGAGTTAAAGCCTGAAGGAGCTGTGTCGGATTGGCGTGCTAAAGAGGAAGCATTGCGGACTCAGATGGAAGCATTAGGGCCGATTAACCCAGCAGCTGTAGAAGAATATGAGAAAGCTCAAGAGAATCATACCTTCTATGAACATCAGCGCACTGATTTAGAAGAAGCAAAAGCTCAATTACAAACGGTTATTGGTGAAATTGATGCGGCTATGTCTGAAAAATTAAGTGAAGTATTGGCTAAGGTAGGCGTTCGTTTCCAAACCGTATTTGCTCAATTATTTGGCGGTGGTACGGCGCAGATTGCCTTGACCGATGAAGAGAATATTTTGCAAAGTGGCATTGATTTTTATATTCAACCGCCTGGAAAGAAGCGTCAACAATTAAGTCTATTATCAGGGGGCGAACGAGCCTTGACCGTTATTGCCTTGCTCTTCTCATTCTTAGATTTTAGACCAGCACCTTTCTGTGTGCTCGATGAAGTTGATGCGGCGTTAGATGAAGCTAATGTAGAGCGCTTTGGCCGCTATTTACAGCGCTTAGGTTCGGATACGCAATTTATTGTTGTATCTCATCGCAAGCGAACTATGGAAGCTGCTCAAGTGTTACAAGGTGTGACTATGGTGGAACGAGGGGTATCACGATTATTAACCGTGGCCTTTGAAGATGTGAAGGAGGATATGTAATGGGATTTTTTAATGCATTTAGTAATGCTTTAAAGGATACAAAGCAAAAATTTACTAAAACGATTGAGCATGTCATTATTGGCTATGCAGAGATCGATGATGATTTTTTAGATGATTTAGAAGTAGCTATGATTACCGGTGACTTAGGTGTTAAGACGACAGAATACTTGATGAAGGAAATTCGCCGTGGGGTTACGAGTGGTCAAATTAAGAACACAGGGGATGTAATGCCTACCATTGAAGCCTGCATCAAACAATTACTAGGGGATCAGGAAGAAGAATTAGAATTGCATTCTCCTGAAGTTATATTAGTAGTTGGTGTCAATGGTGTAGGTAAGACCACGACTATTGCTAAATTAGCAAATCATTATAAACAACAAGGTAAGTCTGTAATTTTAGCAGCAGCAGATACATTTAGAGCCGCTGCATCTGAGCAGTTGACTATTTGGGCTGAGCGCGTAGGCGTACCAATTGTAAAACATCAAGAAGGTGCTGACCCAGCAGCAGTCGTATTTGATGCATTAGCATCAGCTAAAGCGCGTCAAGCTGATATCGTGATTGTAGATACAGCTGGACGTTTACATACAAAGACAAATTTAATGGAAGAGTTAAAGAAAATTGGTCGTGTAGCAGATCGCCAAGTGCCAGGAGCACCTCATCAAACCTTGCTAATTTTAGATGGCACCACCGGTCAAAATGCGGTGAGTCAGGCTAAATTATTCGGTCAAGCGGTGCCGATTACTGGTATTGTAGTGACTAAGCTTGATGGAACGGCTAAAGGTGGCGTAGTTATTTCTGTAAAAGAAGAGCTAGGCGTACCGGTTCGCTGGATTGGCATAGGCGAAAAAATGGATGATTTAAAACCATTTAACGCGACTGATTTTGCAAATGCTTTATTTGAAAAGGACTGATTTGAGTGAAAGATAAATTGACGAGAGAGTCTCTCATGGCTTATGCGCGACTAGAAAATAAAAACAATGACTATGGCGCATCAGCTGAAGCCATTGAGTTATTGGGTGATTTAACTGAGTATATTGGCATCGAAATGTATCGCCCTGTAGTTCGCTTAGTATTGGCTAATTGGAAGGATTTAGATGAGCGTATTAAGAATTTTACGCCAGAACAATGGGAGATGCCTATGGATATTGCCTTGCAGATTGGGATTAACCAAAAGGCTGTGGCATTGCTCATTGAAGTATTAGAAGGGCCTGATACGGCTGCCCAACGAGATGAGATTCGACGGGAATTAAATGAGCGTGAACGTAAACAACTGCAGGACCATATTGATCGCGTGCGCGCTGAAGAAGCCGCGGCTGCAGCTGCGGCGGCTAACAAATAAGAGTTAGTGATTGGTAATAGCGTAAATAGTTTGATATTTTGGAAATAAAGTAAATAGATTATAATTTTTGTAATAAAGTAAATAGATTATAATTTTGGTAATGAGTAAATAATCCATAAGAATAAGCGCAGCTTCTATATGCTGCGCCTTAGTTTCGTTATACAATTCGTTATACAAAAAGAAGAGGATATATATGGCACATCCATCCATACATCGCAATTACGAAGGAACGGGTACACCGTTTAAAGTAGAGGCTCCCTTTCAACCTATGGGGGATCAACCGGCAGCGATTAACTCCTTGGTAAAAGGGGTGGAACAAGGCGATTGGGCCCAAGTATTATTAGGCGCTACAGGTACAGGTAAAACCTATACTATGGCGAAGCTTATTGAAGGGGTCCAGAAACCAACTTTGGTAATTGCACACAATAAGACTTTAGCAGCTCAACTTTGTAGCGAGTTTAAGAGCTTTTTCCCTAATAATGCAGTAGAGTATTTTGTATCCTATTATGATTTTTATCAGCCAGAGGCTTATATTGCATCGACTGATACTTATATTGAAAAAGATGCGTCAATTAATGACGAAATAGATAAATTGCGCCATAGTGCTACGATGAGTTTATTTGAGCGCCGCGATGTAATTATAGTGGCCTCTGTAAGTTGTATCTATGGCTTAGGTGATCCAGAAGATTATAGTGATTTAGTAGTAAGTCTTCGTTTGGGGCAAGAAAAAAGTCGCGATGAGATTTTGAAGAAATTAGTAGACATTCAATACTCACGCAATGATATTAATTTTACGCGCGGCACATTCCGCGTTCATGGCGATGTAATTGAAGTCTTTCCAGCAGCCTATAGTGAGCGTGTGGTTCGCATAGAGTTATTTGGGGATGAAATTGATCGCTTGTCTGAAATCGATGTCTTAACTGGCGAGATTATTGCGGAGCGCAAACATGTGGCTATTTATCCAGCCTCTCACTATGTAACAACGCAGGATAAATTGCGCGTTGCCATCGAGCGCATTGAGGCGGAGCTAGATGAGCAATTGGCTTACTTAAAGAGCCGTGATCGCTTGCTAGAGGCACAGCGCTTAGAGCAACGGACTCGCTATGACATTGAAATGATGCAGGAAATGGGCTATTGCTCAGGCATTGAAAACTATTCCCGCCTCTTATCTAATCGCAAGCCCGGTGAGGCGCCGTTTACTTTGATTGATTATTTTCCAGAAGATTTTTTGATTTTAATTGATGAGTCTCATGTGACGATTCCTCAGGTGCGCGCCATGTATAATGGGGACCGAGCACGCAAGGAAAATCTCATAGAATATGGCTTCCGCTTGCCTTCTGCATTAGATAATCGCCCTTTGAAGTTTGAAGAGTTTCAAGAGCGAATTAACCAGATTGTGTATGTATCGGCTACGCCTGGGCCCTATGAAATGGAAGTGCAGACGAATATTGCAGAGCAGATTATTCGCCCGACCGGCTTATTAGACCCAGTTGTAGAAATTCGTCCGATTAAAGGACAGATGGATGATTTGCTAGGTGAAATTAAAGATCGAGCAAAGAAAAATGAACGCGTCTTAGTGACTACGCTGACGAAGAAGATGGCAGAAGATTTGACCGAATTCTTAAAAGAAGTGGGCGTTCGCGTTCGCTATTTGCACTCTGATATTGCTACCATTGAACGAGCCGATATTATTCGCGATTTGCGGGCTGGTGTTTTTGACGTGCTCGTCGGTATTAATCTATTGCGTGAAGGTCTTGATATGCCAGAAGTATCTTTGGTGGCTATTCTTGATGCAGATAAGGAAGGTTTCCTTCGCAGTGATACATCATTGATTCAAACAATCGGTCGCGCTGCTCGTAATGAAAATGGCCGTGTTATTATGTATGCTGACCGCATTACTGGCTCTATGGAGCGCGCCATTGGTGAGACGGAGCGCCGCCGTGAAGTACAGGAAGCATATAATAAAGAACACAATATTACGCCTAAGTCCATTAAGAAGGAAGTTAAAGAATTAATTGAGCTCACTAAGCTAGAAGAAGGCGCTAATGAAGTGGCAGAAGTGACGGAAGTATATGGTGCTAGTGAGGGTAAATCTTCTACGGGCAAAGGGCGCGGTAAAGGCAAAGCTAAGGGTGCGAAGAGTAGTTCGACGGCTAAGGGTGGTAAAGGTACTACTGTAGCTACTGGTGGCCGCGGTAAAGCAGTTCAAGGCGTAGCGGCTGGCCCTGATGCCGATACGAATAAAGACATTCAAAACAGTGCTTTGGTTGTGCCAGAATTAACTGTAGAAGATGTATTTAATCAAATTCAAGAAACGACTCGCTTAATGAAGGCGGCAGCTAAACAATTAGAATTTGAAAAGGCCGCACAATATCGCGATGAATTAGGTTTATTGCGTCAGCAATTATCAGACTTACAAGATGTACGCGATAAAAAAGGCCGTAAGTAACTATAGAGAATCTTTAACCGGGAGGTTATGGTGAAAGAAGAAATTATTGTAAAAGGAGCAAGGCAACATAATTTAAAAAATATTGATGTAGCCTTGCCTCGCGATAAATTTATTGTTATCACTGGTCTCAGTGGTTCCGGTAAATCGTCCTTGGCGTTTGATACTATATATGCGGAAGGACAGCGCCGCTATGTAGAATCGTTGTCAGCTTATGCACGCCAGTTTTTAGGACAAATGGATAAGCCTGATGTAGACTATATTGAAGGCTTATCACCGGCTATTTCCATTGACCAGAAAACAACCAGTCGCAACCCGCGTTCTACAGTGGGGACTGTAACGGAAATTTACGACTATTTGCGACTTTTATTTGCCCGCGTAGGGAGAGCGTATTGCCCTAGTTGTGGTAAGCCTATTACGCAACAATCAGTAGAACAAATGGCTGATGCAGTCATGACGTTGCCAGAGCGAACTAAGATTTTAGTTTTGGCTCCTTATATTGTGGGTAAAAAGGGCGAACATAAGCAAGTATTGGAAAAACTTCGCAAAGAAGGGTTTGCTCGCGTGCGCGTAGATGGTGATATTCGCACTTTAGATGAAGATATTGATTTAGAAAAAAATAAAAAACATACTATTGATATTGTTATAGACCGTTTGGTTGTAAAAGACGGCATTGTGTCCCGCTTGACAGATTCCATGGAAACAGCGGCCAAGTGGGGCGAAGGTATGGTCATCGTGCAAGAAGTAGATGGACCACAACATATGTACAGTCAGCATTTTGCTTGTCCTGACTGCCATATTTCCTTGCCGCCAATCGAACCGCGCATGTTCTCCTTTAATAGCCCATTTGGTGCCTGTCCTGAATGCTTGGGCATTGGCAGCACTATGGAAGTAGATGAGGACCGAGTAATTCCTGATGGAGATGTGCCATTTATTGATGGGGCAGTTCGCGCCTTGAGCTCTAACACGAGCTCTTGGTTTATGTGTCAATTAGACGGCTTATTGAAGGAGCAGGGCTACGACTTGCATGCTACTTACAATGAGCTTCCTAAGAAATTACAGCAATTGGTGATGAATGGTAGCCCTCATATGGTGAGTTTTTCTTATGAAAATATGAGTGGTGAAATTAAAACCTATACACAGCCTTATGAAGGCATTTTGCCAATGGTAAAACGACGTTATAGTGAGGCATCCTCCGATAGCATGCGCGAAAGCTTTGAACCATTTATGGCGATTAAGCCTTGTAAGGCCTGTGGCGGCGCTCGCTTAAAACCGGAAACCCTTGCAATCCGCATTGGCGATAAAAATATTGTGGAAGTGACTGATTTTACTATTAGTGAAGCTGTAGATTATTTTAATACAGTGGAGCTAACAGAGCGCGAAAAATTTATTGGTGCACAGATTTTAAAAGAGATTAATGCACGACTTATGTTTTTAAATAATGTAGGCCTAGATTATTTAACTATGAGCCGTAGTGCTGGTAGTTTATCAGGTGGTGAAGCACAGCGTATTCGCTTAGCTACACAGATTGGTTCAGGCCTAGTAGGCGTGCTTTACATTTTAGATGAGCCATCTATTGGCCTTCATCAACGAGATAATGATCGCCTTATTGGCACATTGAAAGGCTTGCGCGATTTAGGTAATACTTTACTAGTTGTAGAGCATGATGAAGATACGATGCTGGCCTCTGATTATTTAGTCGATATTGGCCCAGGTGCCGGTGAGCATGGTGGCCAAGTCGTGGCACAGGGAACGGCTAAAGAAGTAATGGCTAATCCAAAATCTATTACAGGTCAGTACTTGAGTGGTCAGAAGTTTATTGCACTGCCAGAACAACGTCGTAAGTCTAATGGACATACACTAGAAATTCGTGGAGCTAAGGAAAATAACTTAAAGAATATTAATGTTAAATTCCCTCTTGGTGTATTTACTGTTGTGACCGGTGTGAGTGGATCAGGTAAGTCAACGCTTATCAATGAGATTTTGTATAAGGGGTTGTCGAATACTTTATATCGTTCGTATCACAAAGTAGGAGCGCATAAAGAAATTCGCGGTGTGGAATATATCGATAAGATTATTAATATTGATCAAAGTCCAATTGGCCGTACACCACGTTCAAACCCAGCAACGTATACAGGCGTATTTGACTCCATCCGTGAATTATATAGCCAAACACCGGAGGCTAAGATTCGCGGATACAAACAAGGGCGTTTTAGTTTCAATGTGCGCGGTGGCCGCTGTGAAGCCTGCCGTGGTGATGGCATTATTAAAATTGAAATGCACTTCTTGCCTGATGTATATGTGCCTTGTGAAGTATGTAAAGGCGCTCGCTATAATCGAGAAACTTTGGAAGTTAAGTACAAAGGTAAATCCATTGCTGACGTCTTAGATATGACGGTAGATGATTCCGTAGAATTTTTTAAGGCCATTCCTAAGATTCACCGCAAATTAGTGACGTTACAAGAGGTTGGCTTAGGTTATATTCGATTAGGGCAACCGGCAACAACTCTTTCAGGTGGTGAAGCACAGCGTGTTAAATTAGCTACTGAATTAGCTCGCCGCAGTACAGGCAAAACTTTATATATCTTGGATGAACCGACAACAGGGCTACATGCAGAAGATATTCGCAAATTACTAGATGTATTACAAAAACTCGTCGATGGTGGCGATACAGTCGTAGTTATTGAGCATAATTTAGATGTAATTAAGACGGCTGACCATATCATCGATTTAGGCCCTGAAGGTGGCAATCGTGGTGGTACAATTGTAGGTACTGGTACGCCAGAAGAAATCTGCAAGATTAAAGAAAGTTACACGGGGAAATTCTTAGCCCCTGTACTTGCTAAAACTCGTAAGTTTATGGATTTAGCCACTAGTGGTACAGACTTACGTGACAATAATGGCAAAGAAATCGATACCGATAGGGCTGAAGATTCTAAGATTAATAGCCATGATGAAGGTTCTAAGACAAATAATGGTGCTGAAGATTCTAACACTAATAATACTATTAAAGAATCTAAAACTAAAAAAGGCCGTGGTCGCACTAAGAAGGTAGGAGCTAATTAATATGGTTAGTGAAGACGTATTAGAAAAGATAAGTCATTTGCCTACTACGCCCGGTGTGTATTTGTGGCGCGATCAGTATAAGCGTATTATTTATGTGGGGAAGGCGATTAATTTACGAAATCGCGTTCGTTCTTATGTGCGTCAAGATAGTAATCGCGCCCCTAAGGTGACGGCCATGATGCGCCGTGCTGAAGATGTGGAAGTTATCCAAACTAAGACGGAAATGGAAGCCCTTATTTTAGAGAATACTTTAATTAAGGAGCATCATCCTAAGTACAATATTATGTTGCGCGATGATAAGACCTATCCGTATTTAAAAATTACTGTGCAAGAGGAGTTTCCGCGCATTATTATGGTGCGCCGCATGGAGCGTGATGGGGCTAAATACTTTGGTCCCTTCACTGACGTGACGGCAGTTCATCAGACTATAAAGCTATTTCGCCGTCATTTCCCTTTGCGCACTTGTCAAAGTATGAAAGTAGATAGGCCTTGCTTGCAATATCATATGGGCTATTGTGAAGCGCCTTGTGTAGGACTGGTTTCGGCTGACACCTATGGGAAGTATATTGACCAGATTGTGCAGGTACTAGAGGGGAAACATATTCCACTGTTAGATGAATTAAAGTCATCTATGGAACAAGCTGCTGAAGAGTTAGATTTTGAAAAGGCGGCTCTATATCGTGATCAATTGCAGGCTTTAGATAAATTGCGAGAAAAGCAACGCATGGTAACACAGCGTGGTGATATTGATGTCATTGGCCTTGCCTTAGAAGGCTTAATGGTATGCGTGCAAGTATTCTTCATTCGCCAAGGTCGCATGCTAGGGCGCGAAAATTTCTTCATTAAAAATGAAGGTGATAGTGCTGAAACTATTATGACTGATTTTGTTAAACAATATTATAGTGGTGCTAGCTTTGTGCCGAAAGAAGTGCTCTTGCCTTATGACACAGAGGAGCGAGCCTTATTTGAGTCTTGGTTTTCGGAAATGAAGGGACAGCGTGTGGAGGTCACTGTGCCACAGCGGGGATTTAAGCGCGATTTGTTGAAAATGGCAGCAGAAAATGCAGAGAACTTCTTGGCAGAACGACGTCGTCAATGGCAGTATGATTTAGATAAGAGTGGCGGAGCCGTGAAGAAGTTAGCTGAGGTACTGGATTTACCTCGCCTGCCAGAGCGCATGGAATGTTTTGATATTTCCCACACACAAGGCAGTGAGACAGTGGCGTCCATGGTAGTCTTTGAAGATGGTAAGCCAGCGAAAAAAGAATATCGTCGCTTTAAATTGAAAACAGTGCAAGGTAAGCCAGATGACTTTAAATCGATGGCTGAAATTATGGCTCGTCGCTATGGCAATGAAACAGATTGGCCTATGCCCGATTTGATTATCATCGATGGTGGTAAAGGACAATTGAATGCAGCTTTGCCATTAATTCGTGCCGTAGGGGTCACTGATGTGCCTGTTATTTCCTTGGCTAAGCGCATTGAAGAAGTCTTTGTAGAAGGGCAGTCAGAGAGCATTATCTTGTCTCATCACTCCCCAGAATTGCAATTGCTTCAACAAATTCGCGATGAAGCGCATCGCTTTGCCATTACATACCATCGCAAATTGCGTGGTAAGCGAAATTTAGAATCTATTTTAGATCATATTGAGGGGATTGGTCCTAAGCGACGCAAAGCGTTATGGGATGCGTTGGGGACCTTAGAAAAAATTAAAGAAGCTTCGGTGGAAGAGCTGAGTGCTGTACCGGGGATGAATAAAAAATCAGCAGAAGCAGTGTATGACTTTTTCCGATTGTCGAAAGAAGAAAAGCGTGCTACTATTGATGGAGAAAAAATTGATAGGAGGAACACTTAATGAATGGCAAGTTGAAGCTGAGTTCAGCTATTGTTATTGGTTCAATGTTATTTGGAATGTTTTTTGGCGCCGGGAATTTAATCTTCCCAGTGCATATGGGGCAAGAAGCAGGGACTTCGGTATGGGTAGCTACTATAGGTTTTCTCATCACAGCTATTGGCTTGCCTTTTCTTGGGGTAGTGGCTATAGGGATTTCTCGAAGCTCAGGCTTATTTGACTTGGCTTCGCGAGTTCATCCTACGTATGCTAAATTATTTACCGTATTATTGTATTTAACTATTGGCCCAGCATTTGCTTTGCCGCGTACGGCCACCGTATCATATCAAATTGGTTTAGCACCGTATATTGGTAGTGATATGCAGACTATGAGTTTGGCCATATTTACTTTTGTTTTCTTTGCAGTGGCTTTATTTTTTGCCATGAATCCAGGTAAATTAATGACCTATATTGGGAAAATTCTAAATCCTTTATTTTTGATTTTCTTGGCTATTTTATTAGTGACTGCTTTAATTCACCCTATGGGCTCTATTAGTACAGCACCGGTAAGCGGAGACTACCAAACGATGGCCTTCTTTAAAGGTTTTACAGAAGGGTATAATACAATGGATGCCTTGGCAGCTCTTGCCTTTGGTATTGTAGTAGTTAAAGCGATGCAGGCCGTGGGAGTAAGTGAGCTAAAAGATTTAGCTGTAGGCATGGTTAAATCCGGCATTGTTGTAGTTATCTTAATGGTTGTTATCTATGCGTTCTTAGCCTATGTAGGGGCTAGTAGCTTAGGTGTATTGGAATTATCTGCTAATGGCGGCATTGCTTTAGCGCAAACAGCAAGCTATTATTTTGGCTCTGTAGGAGCTATATTATTGGCTATTATTGTTACTTTGGCTTGCTTAAAAACGGCAGTTGGTTTATTCTGTGCTTGTAGCGAAACCTTTGTAGAATTATTCCCTAATTCCATTAGCTACAAAAAATATGTATATCTCTTTGGACTTATTTCATTCTTAATCGGCAATGTTGGTTTAACACAAATTATTGCCTTGGCTATACCTATTTTGATGCTATTGTATCCATTGACTATTACGATTATTTTATTGACCTTCTTGGCACCGATTTTTAAAGGTCGTCAAGCGGTATACTTGAGCACGACTATATTTGCTTTCCTGGCAGCTATTGGTGATGCTTTAAATACATTACCGGCCTTTTTAGGTAAGACGGCAGTGGTGCAGCAAGCGTTACAACTATACCATGGATTGCCATTCTTTGACTTAGGCATGGGCTGGATTGTACCGTCTGCTGTGGGCTTTGTATTAGGATTAATTTACATAGCTGTAAAAGGGTCAAATAAACCGGCAGTGTAAATGTATTGCTAACTAAAATTCAGATGTATTTGTTATTTCATTGGCTAAATTGGGCAAGTAGAGGAGGTGACTGGATGAATATTATTGTAACTGGCGGAGCTGGCTTCATTGGTTCGCACTTGGTAGACCGCTTACTAGCGGATCAACATGAGGTCTTAGTGATTGATAATCTCTCCACAGGGAGTCGCGATAATGTGAATAGTAAGGCTCAGTTTGTAGAGATGGATATTCGCAGTGCTGAATTGGAGTCTTTATTTAAAGAGTTTAAACCTCAATATGTATTTCATGAAGCAGCCCAAACCATGGTACCTATATCCATGGCTGACCCAGCTTTGGACTGTGATGTGAATCTCATGGGGCTTATCAATGTGTTAAATGCTTGTGTTGCGGCTAAGGTGGAGAAGATTATTATGCCTTCATCCGCTGCCGTATATGGCGATTTAACAAGTCTGCCTTTAGATGAAACTATGACAGGTCATCCAGCGTCTTTTTATGGATTGACAAAATTAACTACAGAAAGTTATTTACGTCTCTATGAAGAGAATTTTGGTCTTCCTTACATTTGTTTCCGCTATGCTAATGTATATGGTCCGCGTCAAGGCCATGGCGGTGAAGGTGGCGTTATTAGCATTTTCTGTGAACAGCTTCAACAGGGGCAAGAGCTCGTCGTTTTTGGCGATGGTGATCAAACTCGTGACTTTGTTTATGTAGCTGATGTAGTAGCCGCTAATATGCTAGCCTTGGAACATCCTGACATAACAGGTGTATACAATGTAAGCACGGAGACGAGCACTAGCCTTAATGAATTAATTGTTGCTTTTGAACAGGTTGTAGGGCATCCTATTACTGTGCAACATGAGCCTGCTCGAATAGGTGACATAAAGCATTCTTTGCTCAGTATAAAAAAGGTAGCGCGAGACCTTTCGTATAAGCCAAGTATAGAATTATTAGAAGGCTTAAAAGAAACTTTTAAATATTTCGATGATAAGTAAAAAATATTTTATAAATTTTATTAATTATGATTTATTTAAGAGGGTAAACTTCGATTTTATAATGGTTTAATTCTGATTTTTCTTATAGCCTAATGGCTATTACATATGATAAAATAATTGTATAATTAGGTTGTTAATATAAAGGAGATTTATTGTGGAAACTAAAGAGCAGAAAGAGAAAACGATTCAGTATATTATTTGCCGTGTTTGTGGGTATATTGAAACTGCAGATAAAGCTGATCAACCTTGCCCAGCTTGCAGCTTTCCTAAGACAGTGTGGGCTGAATACACACCTCGTCGCTTAAATCCTACACGTAAAAAATTATTGGATTTACACTTACATCCAATTGCTGTGCACTTCCCAATCGTGGGCTCCGCACTTACTTTCGGTTTACCTCTATTGGCATTATTTGTTCCTTATAACTTGTCTTATCGTCTATTTGACTTCACTATGATGGTAGCCTTTGTTATGCCTTTACTTTGCTTAGTAGGTGCTATCTCTGGTTATGTAGGTGGTAAATTACGTTATAAAACGGTTACGGCACCAGTATTAAAGTTAAAAATATACTTGAGTATTGTTTACTTTGCCGTTACAGTAGCCCAGTGTTATATGGCCTATGCCTATGGAGTCGATGCAGGCAATGCCCTTATTATGGCTGCACTAGGGGCCGTCGCTTCGTTCTTAGCAGCTACGCTTGGTAAAAAAGGGTCTTATTTATTCGCTGGTTTATTTGGTCCGTATGTACAAGGTTAAGCTTGCTTGATTCTGTAGCAATATAAATTGTTTTAGATTGTGTAGATTCATTTAGCTGTCTTAGTTAATAGCTAAATGCAAGAGCTTATTATTGTACTAGCATAGAGGATTAGCCTTGTTCCCACTTTGGTGGGACAAGGCTTTTTTCAAGCGTAAGTAGAAAGGGATAATCATGCAAATAAATAAAGCAGTACTTCAAATTTTTGATTTTCATTCATCCTTGGCGGTTTTTTCTGAAGGTGAACTCGAATTAGGTGAGGAAACGATCCAAGATTATATTAGTGCACATGTGGAAAAAGCCATTAAGGACCCAGGCTTACGACAAGGGCATCTAAATCCATCTAGCCCTGTAGGCCAGCTTATAAGTAAATATAGAGACGGTGAAGTGTCCATAGTAGAATTAGGAAAATCCTTAGGCGAAACGATTTTCAATTTTATGAAACAAGCGACTGAGCCTTGTTTAATGGATGCTATTATTTGTGAAGCAGCGGCGAATCACACTTATATTTGCGTACTTTTGTGTCAGGCTCATGATGGCTATACCCATGGCACTATGAGTGGTGAAAGTGGCGCCTTATCTACTAAGCTAGTGGCTAACCGGGCGGTTTTGCCAATGCCAAGCCAAAAATTGCGCTCTTTTTTAGCCATCAATGTAGAGGATTTTTCAGTTCGTCTCTTTGAGCCTAAAGGTGAATATGATGGCGAAGTAACTTATATTTTAGCTGATAGAGTACTGCAAATTGGCACCAATCCATCTTCTCGTGATACGGTAGCAAAGGTGCGCCGCATTGTCGATAAAGTGGCCAAAGCGCACGAAGGGGATGGCGTAGCCGAATTAGTGGAAGTGCGCTCGATGATTTCAAAAAATGCAGAAGTATCTGATACTATTAATCCAGAGATTATTGTCGAAACTGTATTTGCTGCGAATCCAGTACAAAAAGAGGCGGCTAAACAAGCTTTAGCAGAACAAGATATGCTTCGCCCCTTGCCGGTAAATCGCGAATTTGCCGCTAAAGTTGGGGAAAAACATAAAATTAAAACTGACACAGGCATTGAAATTAGTTTCCCCGTGGAATATATGAAAAATAGCGAATTCATCGAAATTGTAACCAATCCAGATGGCACATTGCGCATTGAATTAAAAAATATAAGTAAAATTTTAAACAAGTAGTAAAAGTTAAGAAATTACATAGCAGGAGAGTTCATATGAGCAAAAAAGATCATAAAAAAACAAATGCTATGCGCATGTTAGATACGCATAAAATAGATTACGAAGTCCTCACATATGAGGTAGAGGAAAGCGGTGGCAAACCACAACAGGTAGGGCGTAATGCAGGGGTTCATGTGGCGGAAGAACTTCATTTGCCAGAAGAGCGCGTATTTAAAACATTAGTAGGTAAGGGCAATGTAACCGGCCCAGTTGTGTTCTGCATCCCTGTTGCAGCTGAATTAAATCTCAAACAAGCAGCGCGCGTTAGTGGTAATAAATCAGTGGAGTTAATTCATGTAAAAGATTTATTAGGCTTGACGGGTTATGTGCGGGGAGGCTGTTCACCGATAGGCATGAAAAAATTATTTCCCACTTATTTTGACAGCACTATGGAGGCCTTTGATATGGTCTATGTTAGTGCAGGCCTTATAGGGAAGCAGGTTAAATTAAATCCTAAGGATTTACAAGCTGTTGTTAAGGCTGAATTTGCTGAACTTACTATGTAATGATTTAAAATATGAATTAGTACTCTATACAGTCTACTGTTAGTGTTATGAGCGCTCTGTAGGTAATTGACTGTTGGTAATACACGTAATCTATTGTGTTAATATTGTGAATAATCTAGCGGTAGTATTGCGAGTAATCTAATGGTAGCATTACTGGTAAACAGCTGTTAGTGATGACTAATTTACATTAGTATATGAATAATCTGTAAAAGGTGTTTTATGGCAAAAAAATATTATGCAGTGCAACAAGGTCGTAAGCCTGGTATATATGAAACTTGGGCTGATTGCGAGGCACAAGTAAAAGGCTATAGTGGCGCAATATATAAATCATTTCCAACTATGGTGCAGGCACAAGAGTTTTTACAGCCTCAAGAAAAGTCCTATAGTTTAGCGGATGCTATTGAATTAGGCGTTCTTCCTGTGGAGGAGAGTAGTACAGGTCATACCTCGTCATATGTAAATAAGGCAGAACGTAATAGGTCTACTAAAAAAGAGAATATAGCACCTCAAGACGCTAGTGCTGAAGCTATGGTAGCGTATATTGATGGAAGCTTTGATAAGCACAATGGCGCTGTAGGCTCTGGTGGTATCATTTTTTATAATGATGAGAGTTGGGAATTCTCTTTCGGTACGAAAGATCCATTTTATACAAACTATTGGAATGTGTCTGGTGAATTACTAGGCTCGATGCATGTTCTAAAAGAAGCAAAGCGCTGTGGTGCTAAGGTTGTTCATCTCTATTATGATTACATGGGGATTGAAATGTGGGCCTTAGGGCGATGGAAAACAAATAATCCATTAACTCAATATTATGCTAAATTTGTTAAAGCGTATTTGGCGAATATGGCAGTTCATTTTCATAAAGTAGCTGCTCATACAGGGGTTACCTATAATGAACGGGCTGATCAATTAGCTAAAGCCGGCACAACTCGAGTTTAATCTATTGTTCAGGGCATGCATGTATGATGAATGTGTAGAATGCATAGAAAACCATATACTACCTATTGCATGGTATATGCTGTAAGGGTACAATAGTATGTACGAATACATATTGAATGAATCAATATATTATTAAAACTAAAATGATGTATTACCACTGTTAGGTTTGTAAAGCAACTAGCAGGTAATAATTATTTATTGAATTATTGGATATAAGGAGGCTCTTTATGAGTAAGATTGTATTGCCTTCCGGTTTTACGTTTGATTATACTAACGTATTAAATGAGTGGGCTGTAACTGATGAAGATATGCGCAATGAATTTGATAATGTTGCTAATGCTGTAAAAGCGGCAGCGAAGGTGCGTTTTAATGGTGTAGTAGATGGTCATTTGTCAAAGGATGGCACTCCAGAGAAAGTATTGTTTCCTGAACTTCCTTACGTTGAAGATGATCATTTAAATTCTGAAGCCGTTTTAAAACGCTTAGAAGCTTTAGGCGCTCATGCTAAAGAATCTATAGATGCTGTAGTAAGCTTTGGTATTGGTGGATCCTATTTAGGTGGTAAAGTTTTATTTGATGTGCATTGCGGCGAGTTTTGGAATCAAAAAACAGCAGAGCAACGCAATGGATATCCACAATTATATTTTAGTGGCAATAATGCTGATTCTAAACGTACTAAAGAATTAATTGATGCGTTAAAAGATAGCGCCGCTCGCAAGGAGAGCGATTTTAAAGTAATGCTTATTGTCATTTCTAAATCTGGCTCGACTATTGAACCAATGTCTAATTTTATGGTGGTTCAAGAGGCTATGTTGCAAGCTGGCATTGGCGTAGAAGTTATTGCTGTAACAGATCCACGAGATGATGAAAAAGAAACCTTATTACATAAGCTTGCCGTATCTCAAAACTGGCCAATTTTTGCTGTACCTGATGGCGTAGGTGGTCGCTTCTCTGTATTTACTGAAGTAGGCCTTATCATCGGTGCTGTAATTGGCTTTGATATTCGTTCATTCTTAGATGGTGCCAAGGAAATTGACCAAGCTTGTAAGAGTGGTAATATGTTACAAAATCCAGCATTATTAAGTGCCATTCTAAAATATATTGCATCTGAAAAATATGGTCGTACCATTGAAGTTATGATGCCTTATGGCGACTCTTTAAAATCCTTGGCTGAATGGTATGTGCAATTATTAGCTGAATCTTTAGGCAAGGAAAAGGCTGACAAATCTGGTCGCTATGGCCGCACTCCAGTAGTTGCTGTAGGAACTACTGATATGCATGCACAAACTCAGGAACATCAAGAAGGCCGCTTAAACAAAGTAGTTACATTTGTGAAAGTAGCTGATTGGGAAACTGAATTAGTGGTGCCTCATACATATGCTGATATTCCAACTTTAGAAGCATTTAGTGGTCTTGATTTAGCGACTATTATGAACACTGCTTTAGAGGCTAATAGTGAGGCTTTAACAGGGGATAAGCGCTTCAATTTAACTATTGAACTGCCAACTTTAAATGCGTTCTTCTTAGGTGCATTTATGTTTATGCAATGTTGGGCTATTTTCTATGAAGGTCAATTGGCCAATGTAGATGCTTTTAATCAACCTGGCGTAGAAGTATATAAGAAATTATTAGGCCCTAAATTAGCGGCACATAAAAATAAGTAAGACTGTAGTGCTAGACGATACTAGGAATGTATATTAATCATTTACCATAAGGGGGATTTTACCATGAAGATTTTAGTTACTGGTGGGGCGGGCTATATTGGCAGTCATACGGTGCGTGCACTTTGCAAGGCAGGTCATACGCCCATTGTAGTGGACAATTTATCCCGTGCCCATGTGGAGTCTCTGCCAGCGGGTGTAGAATTCATTGAAATGGATATTGCGGATCCTTCATTAGCTCAAGTGATGCAAGATAAAGGCGTGGAAGGAATCATGCATTTTGCTGCGCATTCACAAGTAGGCGAATCCATGGTAAATCCCTCTATTTACTATGAAAATAATGTAGTTGGCTCCTATCGTCTCATTGAATCAGCTCGTAAGGCCAATGTAAAATATTTCGTTTTCTCCTCGACGGCCGCTGTATATGGGGAGCCAAAAGAAGTGCCAATTTTAGAGAGTTCTGAATTGAATCCTACTAATGTATATGGACGTACTAAGCTGATGATTGAACAGATGCTTAAAGATTATAGCTCCATTTATGGCCTTCGTTATGTAGCACTTCGCTATTTCAATGCAGCCGGTGCTGATGAAAGCGGTGAAATTGGTGAGGACCATACGCCGGAGACTCATTTAATCCCATTGATTTTAGAAGCTGCTTTAGGTAAGCGTGAAGCGATTACTATTTTTGGCACTGATTACGATACGGAAGATGGCACTTGTGTGCGCGATTATATTCACGTAAATGATTTAGCATCAGCTCATATTCTAAGCATGGAATATTTAAGAGATGGTGGCGAATCCAATGTGTTTAACTTGGGCAGTGGCAGTGGTTTTAGCGTGCAGTCCATCGTTGATACTACTAAGGCTGTTACGGGCATTGATTTTAAAGTGCTCTATGGAGAACGCCGTGCTGGGGATCCAGGCACATTAATTGCGTCATCTCAAAAAGCACAACAAGTATTGGGCTGGAAGCCAGTTCATAGCGAAGTTAAACAAGTAATTGGGGATGCGTGGAATTGGCACCAGAAACATCCTAATGGCTATAGCAAATAATTCATTTAACTAATAATTTGAGGATATACCTATGAAAAGACTGACCCTTCAAGATATGCGTTCTTTAATTAAAAAGAAAGGCCGCCTCTTGTACGGGGCGGTCTTTTTATTTTGCCTTGTTCTAATTTATGGTTTATATATGAAATGGCAGTCGCCATCAAATGAAGCGGCAAAAGCAGGACAGATGCAGGTAGGTAACGATTCAAAGTCTGCTACATCGGTGTATAATGCGCAGCCTAGTGCATCAATGGATAACTCGAATAATAGTGCATCAATGCATAATTCGAAGCCTAGTGCGTCAAAGTATAGTTCTCAGTCAGAAGGCGCGAAGGGGAAGCAGATTATGAGTTTATATGCTTCGCTTCGTGGACTACCTTTTAAAAATCCATTTTATAGAGACTTACAAAGTAAAGTGGTGGATTTGGATGGATTGGGGAATTTAGTAGATGAATCAAGGGGCTCACTTTATTCAAAGTTGAATCATAGTTCACCAAAGGGGCGACGCCAACTTGATTATGATAGAAATAGTTTGAATAATCGGTCTAATAATCGCCCCAATCGTAGGTCGAATACATATATGCCAGGAAATAATAAGGGCGCTTTAGGAGACGAATTAAATGGTGATTCAATAGAGCCAAGTAGTTTGATGAATAATTATGGAACTAGTCGCCATGATGTATTAAGTTCAGGTGCATTGCGAGGTGAGACTAGTCAAACTTTAAATTCTAGGTCTATTTCATTAGTAGGCATAATACAGGGCGTAGAGTTAGTTGCTATATTGCATAGTGCGCAAGGCGAGGGTGTCTATGCAGTGGGTGAAGGACCAGCAGGGGTGACAATTCAATATATTGGGGAGTCCTTTGTGGATATAATGATTGACGGTGCTTCACAGCGATTATATTTGCCATAAATATTAAATAAAATAAGGGGGAATGCAGATGTGTTGGTTTTGGCGTTTAGGGCGCCTAGGTTTATATATACTCATTGCAATGGGCTGCATGAATTTTTGTAGGCCACTGTCTGTGCAGGCGCTGAGTATGACTGTAAATGAGGGCAGTTTAAGTTCCTTAGTTACTTCTATTGCGCGCAGTGAAGGATTGAATATTATTGGCACCGAAACATTGGCTGGTAAAGTGAGTATTAAATTACAGAATGAAACAGCTCGTCAAGCCTTACAGCGCTTAGCACGGCTGAAGCATTTTAGTTTAGTTGAAGAAGAGGGCGTCATCATTGTTAATGGCAGCGGTTTAGAGGATAAAGAGCCACGCTATGCTGAACTCATAGAGCCGAAGCATATGAAGGCTAACTCTCTCGGTGAAGCCATTAAGGCAATTGTAGAGGAAAAGCATATTCATGTGCTAAGTGATACTAATCAGGTTTTAGTCTATGGTACTGATGCGGAGTTACGTCATGTAAAAACTGTTTTGAATCAAATTGACCGCGTGCCACAGCAAGTCAGGTTTGAAGCTGCCATTGTAGCTGTGGAACATTCTTATTTAAAGGAGACGGGTATTCAATGGTCGTGGCAAAGTTTTACCGGTCATGGTCAGGATGAGACGGGGACCTATGGCGGTATTCGCTTTGGTAAAGCACCTAGTGGTGAGCCCTATAATTTTTTTGTAAAGCCGGAGCTTAAGGCTCAAGAAAATAAAGGCAATACGGTTCTTATTGCAAGACCTTCTATTACGACAGTAAATGGAGAAAAGGCTAAAATTCTCATCGGTGATCGTATTCCTGTGCTCGTAGAGACTAAGGAGGGCACAGACAGTCGCACCACGGTAGAATATGAGGAAGCTGGGATACGCCTTACCTGTGTACCTACAATTAGTGCTGACTCAGGGGTAGATGCGGACATCTATGCAGAAGTGAGTAGTCCCACTATGGTTAATGAATTAAAGGCCTATCGCATTACGACGCGTCAAGCTGAGACGCGGGTGCATCTCAATAAAGGTGATGTACTAGTAATTGGGGGGTTAATGGATAATCGCTGGAGTAAACAATCATCAAAAATCCCTTTACTAGGAGATATTCCTCTATTGGGGAAATTATTTCAGCATGCTAGAAAAACTAAGGACACGGTTGAATTATATATTTTTGTAAAAGCGGAGCTCTTGCCCCAATCAAATTCCTCTGGACTGTGATATAATAAGCAGTGATAGTGTAGAACGGAGGAATTAAGGAATGGAACGAATCCGTATGATTGGTTTATCCAAGTCCTTTGGGATTCGCAGCGTGTTCTCCAATGTTTCATTTGAGATTAAACGCGGCGAACGAGTAGGTCTCGTAGGTCCTAATGGGGCTGGGAAATCAACATTGATGAAATGTATTTTAGGTATTGAAGAATTAGATGATGGCCAAGTTGTAAAAGATTCAGTAACTACGATTGGCTATTTACAACAAGATATTAATTTAGGCGATGAAAGTTTGGCCGTAGAAATTCAGAAAGCTTTTGCCGATGTACAGCATTGGGAAAAAGAGCTACAGGCTGTTACAGCAGCGTTAGAAACAGATCCTCAAAATGAGAGTTTACTAAAGCGGTTGGAGCAAATTCAAGACCGCTTAGAGTGGTTAGGTGGCTATGACTATGAAATGCAAACTCGCCGGATTGCTTATGGTCTTGGTTTTAGTGATGAGGATTTGACTAAATCAGTTTCAGAATTTTCTGGTGGTCAAAAGACTCGTATCAATCTAGCTAAGGCCTTAGTTCGTCGCCCACATTTTTTGTTTTTAGATGAGCCTACCAATCATCTCGACATGGATATGTTGGAGTGGTTAGAAAACTATTTAACTTCTTATGGTGGCGGCATTTTAATTATTAGCCATGACCGATATTTTTTAGACCGTGTAACTACGCGAATTGTTGAGCTTGACCATGAGGTGGCACAAAGTTATCGCGGTAATTATAGTCGTTATGTGGAGCAGCGAGAAGCACAGCGTAAAGCTCAGCAAACAGCCTATGATAAGCAACAAGAATATATTCGAAAAACAGAAGAATATATTGATAAATACAGAGCTGGCATTAAGAGTAAAATGGCGCGAGGTCGTCAGTCCCAATTAAATCGCTTGGAGCGGTTAGATGCACCAGAAACATCTGAAAATTTAAAATTTGTATTCCCTAAAGCTCAAATTAGTGCTGACAAAGTGCTCACTGTGGAAGAACTCTTCTTATCCTATGGGGCGCGCGATATTGTAGAAGATGTGAGCTTTATGGTTCGTCGCGGAGAAGCAGTAGCCTTAATTGGGCCTAATGGTGCTGGCAAATCGACTATTTTAAAGTCTATTGTTGGCGATCTTGTGCCAGAAGCGGGCTTTATTGATATCGGCAGTCGTGTTTCTATCGGTTATTTTTCGCAAGACCATGAGGAATTGCATCCTAATTGGTCGGTGGCGGAAGAAATTATGAGCGAGTTTAATTATAGCGAAGAAAAGGCTCGAAATGTATTGGGCATGTTCCTTTTTAGAGGGGATGATGTATTCAAACTGGTTAAGGAATTATCTGGTGGCGAGCGCGCTCGCTTGAGTTTGTTGAAATTATTTTTGCAAGGCGATAATTTCTTAATTCTTGATGAACCGACAAACCATTTAGATATTCCCACTCGTGAAGTGGTGGAAGAGGCTCTCATGGAATTTACTGGCACTTTACTAGTCGTATCACATGACCGTTATTTTTTAGATAAAGTAGCAAAGCGCACCTTAGTTTTACAGCCGGAGGGTGTAGATTCTTATGAAGGTAACTATTCTTACTACAAGGAAAAGTTGAACGAGCAAAAGGCGCTAGCTGCTAAAGAAGAAGAGTCTCGACTGCTAGGAAGTTCGAAATCGAATAACAATACTAGTGAAACCAATCATCATGGTGTAGGCAATAGTAATGATGGGGGAGATAGTAGCGTATCTACAGGGCCTCAAGGTCAATTAAGCGAAGGGCAAAGTTCGTCAGGTCTCCAAAATAATGAATCAGGACCGACTAAAAAAATTAATGCTTTTATGCAAGCTAAGAAATTGGCGGAAGTGGAGACGGAGATTAGCCGTTTAGAAGCGACGATTAAAATGTATGAAGTGCAATTACAAAATCCTGAAGTCATTAATGATCCAGACTTACTCAGTGAAACTTCAAAGGCCATGGAAGAGACTAATGCCTCTTTAGAAAAATTGTATGAAGCCTGGGAAGAATTAGCGTCCGTCTAAGGCGTTCCTTCTGAACATGGTTTGTACCTGGTGGGGCAAGTAGACCAGTCAGAAGGAGGTGTGCTATGAAAGGTCGTTTTGCACCGAGTCCTACGGGACATTTACATTTAGGCAATATTTGGGTTGCTTTACTGTCTTGGTTGCATTGCAAGCAGCAAAAGGGCACTTATGTGCTAAGGATGGAAGATATAGACACGCAGCGTTCTAAGCGAGACTTAGGGGAACAGCAGATGGATGATTTGGAATGGCTTGGCTTTACATGGGATGAAGGGCCTCGTGTAGGTGGTCCTAATGGCCCTTATTGGCAAAGTGAACGCTCCCATTTGTATGAATCAGTTCTTTCAAAATGGCGTGAAGCAGGGCAGATATATCCTTGTTTTTGTAATCGTGCACGTCTTCATAGCATTAGTTCTGCCCCTCATGGAGCGGAGGGGATTGTTCATTATGATGGTCATTGTCGTGATTTAACAAAGAGCGAGCAAGATTTGTTAAGGGAGAAAAAAGATCCTTCTTGGCGGTTAAAAGTAAAAGCGCGTGAATACACCTTTAATGATATATGGCAGGGCACGCAGCAGGCTGTAGTTCGACCTTTATATGATGATTTTGTAGTTAAGCGGGCGGACCAGATGTACGCGTATAATTTAGCCGTAGTGTATGATGACATTCATATGGGCATTACTGAGGTCATAAGAGGCTATGACTTGCTACCAGCAGTGGGAGCTCAATTGTGGCTCTATGAAGTATTTAATGAGCCCGCGCCGACTTATGGTCATGTTCCTTTAGTAGTAGATGAAGATGGCTATCGTTTATCAAAGCGTCAAAAGAGTATTACCATTAAAGAATTACGTGAAGCTGGCTATAGTAGTGGTATGATTTTAGGCCATTTGGCCTTAGCAGCAGGGATTGTAAAGGAGAGTCAATTGGAGCGTTTTCACAGCTTGTCATTAGATTCCCTAAAAGATGTTTATTTTGAGAATTCATATCTAAAAGAAAAAGAAATCAAATTGACAAATTTCGATATTGAGATATAATAAGAGAAGGGAATTGAGGTGACAAAATGAACCTTACTGAAGTAATTCAAAAGAAAGTATGGGCTGTTCTTGGTGCTACGAGTCGCAAAGAAAAATTTGGCTATAAAATTTTAATGCACCTTCGTAAACATGGCTACACTGTATATGCAGTGAATCCTAATGTAGACGAAATTGAAGGCGAGCCTTGTTACAATTCATTGCGTGACTTACCAGAAGTACCGGATGTTGTTGACTTTGTGGTGCCAGAAATAGTAGGTCTTGTCGCTCTTGATGAGTGTAAAGATTTAGGTATTTCTACTGTGTGGTTACAGCCTGGTGCGGATAAGCCATCCGTAGTAAAGAAAGCAGAGGAATTAGGTTTTGATGTAATTCAAGACTGTGTATTAGTTCAGATAAAGTAAAGTGCTAGGTAGCACTGAATCTATCAATTCGTTAATATGGTTATATATTCGTAAGAATATCAAATACAAGGAGGTCATTATTATGGCAGACATTAAAGAATTAACAGTAGAAAATTTTAAAGCAGATGTATTAGAATTTGACGGTGTATCCATCGTTGATTTCTGGGCTCCATGGTGCGGTTATTGCGTACGCATGATGCCAATTTTCGAAGAATTAGCTGGTGAACTTGGCGATAAAGTAAACTTTGCAAAAGTTAACACTGATGAAGTAGCTGCTCTTGCTCAACAATTCAATGTAGAAGTATTACCTACATTTGCAATTGTTAAAAATGGTGAAGTAGTAGATCGCAAAATTGGTTTCGTACCAAAAGAAGAATTAAAAGCTGCTATTGAAGCACATGTATAAGAGCAAACTATATTGCTTTTAAAGTGAATATATGAGGTTCAGTTTTTCTGAACTTGTAAATTTTGCTTCATAAACAAATTTTGTTTAACATAATATAAGCCCTCTGTGTTGAAGTTGGAATAACTTTACACAGAGGGCTTTTTGTCGATTATTAAAGTAGGTTTATGAAACGATTCATGGATAGCTTGAATATTTGTAGCATTTTATAAAATGGGGAGAACTTTTGATAGCTAACCACGTTGACGGCGTGCATGAATGAACTTGAGTAAGTTCTTTTCTTTCTTACGATCCAAATAGCCTCGCGCTAAAATGTGAGGAATGGACACGCCAATAGCAATACAAATAATGATTAAGGCACCGGTAATACCACTGCGCAAAATAGACATGAATGTATCAGGTGTTAATGTATTAATGGTAAGGACGCCATATAAAAAGCGGTATAAGAGGACCCCAGGAATCATAGGTATGACTGATGGGATAGCTATAATCAATGGAGCGGTGCGCACCTTTTTGTAAATGCTCAGAGCTAGTAAACCAATAATAGCAGCCGCTACAAAGCTAGAGCCAATAGTGGTAAAACCAAGTTCAACAATTAGGAAGTTTCTCACAAAAATGCTAATGGCACCACCGATGCCGATGATATAAAGCAAACGAAATGGTGTATTAAAAATCAAGGAGAAACCTATGGCGCCTACGGCACCAGCTACCATGTGAAGTGGCGAAATATGAACGGGCGTTACGCTTATATCTGTAAAGGTAGATATGTGGTCAAAATATAAAGCCGTTGCAATGCCCACAGACATACTGCCAACGATGAGTAAGGTGTTGATAGCGCGGGTCATACCGGACATAATATGATTATTTATAGTGTCGTCCACCGCATTAATGAGTGGTATACCAGGCACCATGAAGAGGGTACAACTAATCATAGCGTATAGCAAAGTATTCCACCCTGTTAAGGCATGTAATAGGAATGAAATAGCAGTAGCTACAAATGAGGCAATAGCAATTCCAAAGTAGAAATTGATTTGCATTTGATTGCACCAGCGTCGCGCATAAAAACCTACTAAGGCGCTAATGATTGTACCTATGGCTGATAAGAGATCGCCACCGAAATTAATGGCGAAGGCACCACAGGCAGTGCCAGCGGCTACCGCGAGGAGTGGCGTAGGATATTTAAGTGGTGTTGATGCAATTTCATTTAATTGTGACTCAAATTCATCTAAGGTGTAATTTTGATCCAGTGCACGCCAAGTTAATTTACTTAAAAATGACAACGTTGTCATATTAACACCATGATGTAATGTTTTGTGAAAGGCTGTATAGGATCTTTCATCAGTGTGAATATTTAACATTAAGGTGGTGTAAGTAATATGCATATGTACATAATTGCGTGGTATTCCCATATACGTGGAGGCACGCATTACATCGCGGACAATTTGGTTTGTATTGGCCCCATTTTCCATTAATAGGCGGCCTAAAAAAAGCAGCAAGTCCATCTTCCGGTGAATTTCTGTAAAAGGATGATTAAAGACTTGTGATGGAGGACATTCTGTTGTTCTACCCATAAAAATAAATCCTTTCTATATTTGATATTATAATCAGTATAACATAGGACTGTGGGAATAAATAGAAAGGGACAAAACTATAGAGTTTGTAGTATACGAAAGAACAAAGCCTTAAAAGCGAGAACAAAACACTAAAATATAGAATTAGAATTAACATTAGAATAAAGATAAAGTTAAAGAGATTTCAAGTTAAAGTTAAAGTAATTTAAAGTTAACGTTAAAGAAATTATATGTAAACATTAAGAAGAGATATTAAATAGAGAAATTAAGTGTAGAAATTAAGTGTAAGAATTAGGTGTAGAAAATAACTAAGAATTTTAAAGTAAAATTTAATAAAGTGGTAATTTGTGGTTTCAATTTTTCGCTAGTGGTGGGAAGTGGTGGAGACCACTTTTTTTATTGCTTTAAAAGTAGAACATATAGGCTTTATTTAAGTACAAAATATCGAAAAAAAGGAGAAAAACAGAGATAAAGTGAAGGTAAAAATAAATTTTTTGACAAATTTAAGAAAATTTTGTATATATTGTTGTTAATAAGTGGGGAATTGTGGTAGAATTTAGCATATAGTGGAGGATTAGAAAGAAGAAGTGTAAGGAGGTGAGACAATTATGTTTTTAGGCAATCATTCACATACGATTGATACAAAGGGACGTATGATTATCCCTGCTAAAATGCGCGAAGACTTAGGTGATCGTTGTATTATCACGCAAGGCTTCGATAATTGTCTCGCCGTGTATTCTCTTGAAACCTTCCAAAAGAAAGCCGATAAACTAAATGCCTTACCTAGCACTAAAGCAAATGTTCGTGCTTTACAACGTCACTTCTTTGGCAATGCAGCAGAAGTGGAGTTTGATAAACAAGGGCGAATTTTAGTGCCCGCACCTCTACGTAAACATGCCTCCTTAGGTAAAGAAGCAATTGTAGTGGGGCAAGGTGGGTTTATTGAAATCTGGAGTCGTGCACAATGGGATGCTTACAATGAAGCTACGGCTGGTAGCATCGAAGAGCTGTCTGAAAATATGGAAGACTTAGATTTTTAGCATAAAATCCACAAAGATAGCATAAAGCCATAAATACTTAGATTTTTAACATAAAGATTTAAATTATTAAAATTATGTGGTGCAGTACATAGAAAGGAGTGCCAACGTGGAATTTAATCATGTTAGTGTGTTACTAGCAGAAACTGTTGAAGCTGTGATGACAAATCCTCATGGCACATATGTAGACTGTACCTTAGGTGGGGCAGGTCACTCCTTAGCCTTAGGGTCAAAATTAAGCGACGATGGATTACTCATCGGCTTAGATCAGGACCGTGATGCTTTAGGCGTAGCTAGTGAACGATTAAAGGACTTAGCTTGCCAGGTTATGACTATACCAACTAATTTTAGAGATTTAAAAGCAGCGTTAGAATCTAAGGGGATTTATGAAGTTGATGGCTTTATCTTCGATTTAGGCGTTTCTAGCTATCAACTAGATACGGCAGATAGAGGCTTCTCCTATATGCATGATGGTCCATTAGACATGAGAATGAATCAAGAGTCACAATTGAGTGCAGCTACAATAGTTAATACTTATAGTGAAGCTGATTTAGCTCGCATTATTTGGGACTATGGGGAAGAGCGATGGGCTAAACGGATTGCAAAATTTATCGTTGAAGCGAGAGCGGAACAGCCTATAGAGCGAACTGGGGAATTGACGTCAATCATTAAAAAGGCGATTCCTGCAGGAGCTAGACGAGAAGGCCCTCATCCAGCAAAGCGTACATTTCAAGCGATTCGCATTGAGGTAAATCAGGAGTTAACAATTCTGCATGATAGCTTTGTTGATGCGGTGAGTATGTTAAAGCCGGGAGGCCGTATCGGTGTTATAACCTTCCATTCACTGGAAGATAGAATAACAAAACAAACCTTTAAGGAATTAAGTCAGGGCTGTATTTGCCCACCGAATATTCCGGTGTGTGTATGTCACCATGAAGCCGTTGTAAAAGCTCGAAATAAAGCAATTGAGCCTAGTGCAGAAGAAGTGGAAGTCAATCCACGGGCACGAAGTGCTAAATTGCGGGTAGCAGAAAAACGATAATTTAAGTTTAAATAGGATGTTAATCGACAGAGTTAAGTCGGTGTAGATAGAAGTTGTGGGGGATGATGGTATGTTGGCGAGAAAGACGGTAGATATGAGGACCTTAGCGCCACAAGCAAAAGCGTATGTTCCAGCTCAAGTGGGTGCTAAACAAAGGGCCGGCACTATAAGCTTAGGCTTTATGAGTCGTGAGTTGAGATCAGTTTTTATGCTTATTGCGTTAGCATTTGGCTTTTTATTGGGCTATGAATATTTAGCTCATGCAAAAATTGACTCTGGCTATGAGTTAGTAAAGATGCAAAATGAAATTGTACAACTTTCAAGAGATAATGATGAATTGAGTTTAAGTGTGGCTGAGCTTCGTTCACCTACGAGAATTCAACAAATAGCGCAAGATAAATTGGGAATGGTTTTGCCCGATGCTTTTGTGTTTAATAGCAAAGGTACTACTGTAGAACGTGAGGTACAAGTGACGAAACCAATCGTTGATTAACTATGGTATGAGGCAGCTCTAAGGGAGCTGCTTTTCCTTGTTTGAAGTGGAGGAAGTAATTTTGAAAACTGTAAGAGAATTGCTACAGAGTATACATGGTGCGACATTAACCAGCGGTGCAGATACAATTGAAGTCAAACAAATCACAGCGGATTCGCGTGAAGTAAAAGAAGGCAGTTTGTTTATTTGTCTAAGCGGCGCACATGTTAATGGACATACTTTTGTGGATAAGGCAGTAGCCTCTGGAGCAGTAGCATTGTTAGTATCAGAGCCAGTATCGGCCCCTGACCATGTGGCTGTTATTACCGTGGCTGATACAAGAGTGGCCATGCAAGAATGTGTGCCATTTTTTTATGATTATCCAGCTAATAAAATGCGCATGATTGGTGTAACTGGCACAAATGGTAAGACTACAACGACTCATATAATTGGACATATTTTACGAGCTCAAGGTCATAAAGTGGGAATCATTGGTACCGTTCACACCTTAATTGGCGATACAGCCTATCCGATTCATAACACTACGCCAGATGTTGTAGATTTACAACATATTCTATGTCAAATGGTAGCAGAAGGGGTAACGCACTGTATTATGGAAGTATCGTCTCACGCCTTAGCTTTAGGTCGTGTAGCCGGTGTAGAATATGACACAGCTGTGTTTACGAATTTAACGCAAGATCATTTAGATTTCCATAAGACATTTGAAAATTATTTAGCAGCTAAATGCAAATTATTTGAACAAGTGAGTGCTCCTAATCAATTTAAAAAGAATAAGGGCGCCGTTATAAACATTGATGATCCTTATGGTGAGCAAGTAATGGCTAAAAATAGTGCGCCACTTATTACGTATAGCACTAAAGGCCAAGGTACATTAGAAGGGGAGAAGTTGACTATTACGTCTAAAACATCCTCCTATGATGTAGTGTATGAAGGGAAAGAATATCCTATTCATATGAAAATTACCGGTCTATTCAATGTATATAATACATTAGCTGCCATTGGAGCTGCCCTATTTGAAGGTGTATCCATGGAAGCCATTGTAGAGGCATTGAAAAACTTTACGGCTGTACCAGGACGTTTTGAGCTTGTGGAAGAAGGGCAAGATTTTGCCGTTGTTGTGGATTATGCACATACCCCAGATGGTTTAGAGAACATCTTGGAAACAGCGAAGAAAATTGTAGACCGTCAAATTCTCGTTGTCTTTGGCTGTGGTGGTGACCGGGATGCCACTAAGCGCCCAATTATGGGTGGTATAGCTGCCAAATACGGCGATAAAATTTATGTCACTTCTGATAATCCACGTACGGAAGATCCAGAGCAAATTGTGGCACAAGTGGCTGAAGGGGTAAAAGAGCATTTACGTGACAACTCTTCGTATAAGGTGATTACTGACCGTCGCGAAGCTATTTTTGAAGCTATTCGCGATGCTCAAAAAGGCGATGTAGTGATTATTGCTGGTAAAGGTCATGAAGATTACCAGATTTTAAAAGATAAAACGATTCATTTTGATGATCGTGAAGTAGCAAGAGACGCATTAAAGGAGAGATAATATGGCAGAGTTTACGCTTCAGGAGGTGTTGTCAGTAACCGGTGGCACCTATGAGGGCAAAGCAATAGATACAACACAATTTACTTCTGTATCAACGGATACGCGCACCATTGGAGCAGACTCTTTGTTTGTAGCGCTCACTGGTGATACATTTGATGGCCACGATTTTTTAGGTCAAGCAAAAACGAATGGTGCTGTAGGGGCCCTCGTAAAAAAGGGCAAGACCTTTGAAGGCCTTATCTGCATTGAAGTGGAATCCCCTTTGTTAGCCTATCAACAATTAGCTAATTATCATCGCCGCCGTTTTGAAATCCCTGTGGTGGCTATTACAGGTTCTTCTGGAAAAACAACGACTAAAGAGATGGTAGCGGCTGTATTGAGTACAAAATATAATGTGCTTAAGACAGAAAAGAATTACAATAATGAAATTGGCTTGCCTAAAACTTTATTACAATTAACGCCAGAGCATGAGGCTTGTGTAGTAGAAATGGGCATGCGTGGGCTAGGGCAAATTGATGAGCTAGCGCGCATTGCAGAGCCTACTATGGGGATTATTACAAATGTAGGTAACAGCCATATTGAACTTTTAGGGTCGCGCGAAAATATTGGTAAAGCTAAAGCAGAATTGATTCATCACATTAAGGCTGATGGAGTAGCTATTTTAAATCAGGACGATGATATAGTTCGTGAAATGAGTCAATATACTGAAGGTAAAACAATTTTTTATGGTATTAAAGAGCAAGCGACTATTTCGGGCTTTAATCTTCGCTATAAAAAAGACGGCATTAAATTTACTTGCCGTGCCTTTGATGAAATCTTTGATGTGTTCTTACCTATGATAGGGGAACATAATGTATATGATGCGTTGGCGGCTATTTCAGCTGGTCGCGCTTTGGGCATTTCCGCACAGAAAATTGCTAAAGGCTTAGGAAACTTTAGTGGTATGCCAATGCGTCAAGAGATTATATCCTTCCCTGATATTGTGATATTGAATGATTCTTATAATGCCAATCCAGCGTCTATGGCAGAGGCAATTAAAGCCTTAGGCCAATTAGAGGGGAAGCGAAAAATTGCCATGCTTGGCGATATGTTAGAACTTGGTGAATTCACTGAAAGCAGCCATCGCGACATTGGTGATTTACTAGTAGCAGAAGGCTATAGTGAAGTATATACTTTTGGGGAAGCGGCTCGATTTATTGCTCGTGAGGCGAAGGCGAAAGGGCTTAAGGCCTCCTATGTATGTTCAAGTCATTTAGATATGGCAAATATGTACTTTGACAATCGTCAAAAAGGTGATGTTATTTTAGTAAAAGGATCTCGTGGCCTTCGCATGGAACGAGTAGTAGCTGAAATAAAAGAACGTGAAGCAGGCCTATAATCGAGTTTAATTAAGAGTGGACGTAGAGTATTTTTCAAAAAGTGGGGAAATATATTTGCATTACTTCTTGTAATGTACTACCATAGATAACGGCCTATAGTAATAAGGCCTTTAGCTATAGAAAGTAAGGAGCGAAATTTGGAATGACCATGCAGTTGTTATATACGTTTATTACCGCTTTGGTATTAACGCTATTATTAGGAAAAATAGGAATACCGATGTTACGGAGTTTACATGCGCAGCAAAGTATTCGTGAAGAAGGACCAAAGGCGCATCAAGCAAAAGCAGGAACCCCGACTATGGGCGGTATTTTCATATTGCTTGCATTGGTACTAGCGGTACTTATTTTTGCCCCTTGGACTATGTCTACATGGGTGTTGTTATTTCTCACCATTGGCCATGGATTATTGGGATTTTCTGATGATTTTATTAAATCAGTAAAAAAACGTAATCTCGGCTTGACGGCTAAGCAAAAATTATTAGGACAGATCATTATGTCGGCTATTTTTTGCTATATTGCTACAGAAGTAATGACTTTGTCGACGGCTTTGTGGATTCCACTTTTGAATATATCTGTAGACCTAGGTTTATTCTATTATGTATTAGTATTTATCATTATTGTAGGTACTACTAATGCAGTTAATTTAACTGATGGCTTAGATGGTTTAGCCGCTGGCACATCGGCAGCAGCTGCTATAGCATACACAGTTATTGGCATGCTCGTATTCCAGGATAATGTAGCAGGTGCTATTGTATCATTTTTCAGCATTGCCTTATGTGGTGCTGTACTAGGCTTTTTATATTACAACTCCAATCCGGCTAAAGTATTTATGGGTGACACAGGGTCCCTCGCTTTAGGTGGAGCCTTTGCAGGCATGGCAATATTGACTAAAACAGAGCTTTTGTTAATTCTTATTGGCGGCGTTTTTGTTATGGAAGCCTTATCGGTAATTATCCAAGTTATATCATTTAAAACACGTGGTGTTCGCGTGTTTAAAATGAGTCCAATTCACCATCATTTTGAGTTGTCCGGTTGGGGCGAGCAAAAGGTGGTAACACGCTTTTGGCTGGCTAGTTGCCTTTGTGCAGTTGTAGGTTTATTATTATTTGCTTTACGATAGGTAGGCGTTATTATGGAATTTAAGGGTAAGCAGATTCTCGTCTTAGGTGCTGGACGCAGTGGCATTGGCGTAGCTCATGTATTAGCTACTGTGGGAGCACAGGTGGTGCTAAATGATTATAAAGAAGTACAGCTTGCTACTTCAGAGCAAGCATTGCTGACTCGTAGTGGCGTTACAGTCATTACAGGGCATCAAGAAAATGAATTGCTTGATAGTGTAGACTATGTTGTAGTATCACCAGGGATTGCCCTTACGATTCCTATTTTAGAGGAAGCTAAAAAGCGTCAAATTCCGATTGTGGGGGAAGTAGAAGTAGCCTTCAAACTTTCTAAGGCGCCTATATTAGGTGTTACAGGAACAAATGGTAAAACCACAACTACTACATTATTAGCTAAGGCTATGGCTAAGACGGGGAAATCTATTAAAGTTGGCGGTAATATTGGGCAATCTTTAAGTGAAGAAGCCTTAACTATTGATTCAAATGGTTATTTGGTGGCCGAGCTATCAAGTTATCAATTAGAAAGTGTAATTGAATTTAGACCTGTTGGGGCTATTATGCTCAATATTACACCTGATCATTTACAGCGCCATAAAACTATGGAAGCTTATCAAGCGGCAAAGGAAAATATATTTAAGCACCAAGGGCCAAGTGATGTTATAGTTTTAAATATGGATGACCCAGTGGTGGCACGTATGGCAGATTATGTGCCGAGCAAAGTACTTTGCATCAGTCAAACACAGCGCGTCACTGATGGAGCGTATTTTGCTAATAATACTTGCTATGCTGTAAAAAATGGAGAATCAGAAGTAGTAATTACAGCGGATCGTATTCACATCCCAGGTCAGCATAATATTGAAAACATATTAGCAGTTATTGCCTTAGCTTATCATTTTGGAGTGAGTGCCCATGATTTAGGTGAAGTCATCGAACAGTTCCAAGGCGTTGAACATCGCATAGAGCGCGTGTTTACCATTGATGGCGTTACTTTTTACAATGATTCTAAGGCTACGAATACTGATTCTGCTATAAAGGCTTTAGAAGCTTTCAAAAAGCCGGTTATCTTGCTAGCTGGAGGCTATGATAAGATGACTGATTTAACAGATTTTATGGCAGAAGTAAAAGTAAATGCTAAAGTATTGATTTTAATGGGCGCTGCGGCGCAACGTTTTGGTGAAGCGGCAAAAGCGGCCGGTGTAGAGTCAATTTACTTTGTTGATTCCATGAAAGAAGCAGTAGCTAAAAGTTTTGAATTAGCTACTACTGATGATATTGTATTATTGTCACCAGCTTGTTCTAGTTATGATTGGTATCATTGTTTTGAAGAACGCGGTGATGATTTTAAACAGGAAGTACAGGCCTTAGCTCAGTGTTATAACAGCACAGGAGGCAAAGAGCAGGCTATACATAAAGGAGCACAGTAATGAAGCGTATCATTATTTCTGGTGGTGGCACGGGAGGCCATATATATCCTGCCATCACTATTTATAAAGAAATAGCAGCTATGACCGATGCAGAATTTTTATATATTGGCACGGAGCATGGTCTTGAGGCAACTTTAGTGCCAAAGGAAGGAATTCCTTTTAAAACCTTGCCAGTGCAGGGGTTGGATCGTAACTTGTCATGGCGCGCGCTAGTTACTTTAGGAAAGACAATGGGGGCCTTGTTCAAGGCCAATAAAATTATTTCTGATTTTAAACCAGATGTTGTTATTGGCACTGGCGGTTATGTATGTGGTCCTATTTTATTAGCGGCCGCTTTAAGAAAAGTGCCGACTTTGATTCAAGAGCAAAATACCATTGCAGGGGTGACTAATAAAATTTTAAGTCGCTTTGTTGATGTAGTAGCGGTTGGCTTTGAAGAAGCAAAAGCAGCCTTTAAAAAAGCTAAGCGAGTGGAGTACACTGGAAATCCAGTGCGTCCAGAAGTTTTAATTGACTCTCGTGAAGAAGGGCGCGAATTCTTCAATCTTAAAGATGGTGAGTTCACCGTATTAATTGCTGGTGGCTCGCGCGGCGCACGGAGTATTAATACGGCTATGATTGAAGTGCATAAGCATTTCAAAGATGTAAAGGGCATAAAGCTCATTCATGTAACAGGTACGAATGAATATGATTCTGTACTTAATGCACTGGGGGCGACGGCTGGTGATTCGTATAGTGAATCGTCCTTGATTATGCCTTATTTACACGATATGCCCAAGGCTTTAGCTGCAGCAGACTTAGCTGTGTTTAGAGCTGGTGCGGTAGGTTTAGCAGAGCTTACTGTGCGCGGTATTCCATCTTTATTAATTCCATATCCTTATGCAGCAGAAGATCATCAGACTTATAATGCACGCGCTTTAGTTAGTGCTGGTGCGGCGCGTATGATTGTAGACAAAATGTTAAGTGGTAAGGATTTAATCAGTGAAATCGAATACTATAAGCAAAATCCAGGCGAATTAGTGCGCATGTCAAAAGCGGCGAAATCTTTAGGGAAGCCACAGGCAGCACATCATATTGCAGCCTTAGCATTAGGAATTGCTAAATAATTAAAATATATATTGTAAGGAGTTATTATCCATGTTAGAAGGCATACATAAAATACATCTCATCGGCATTGCTGGCTCAGGTATGCGAGCTATTGCCAATATTTTAATCAGCCAAGGCTTTGATGTGTCTGGTTCAGACATTCAAGAGTCGGCTACAACTGAAAAATTTCGCCAAATGGGTGCTACTATCCATATTGGTCATAATGCTGACTATGTAAACGGTGTTGACGCCGTTGTGCGTTCAACAGCGATTCATAAGGATAATCCAGAGTTAGTGGCAGCACAGGAAGCGGGGATTCCTGTATTGCATCGCTCCGATATTGTTAAAGCTGTGCTTGATGTAACAAAGGGCATTGCTGTAGCAGGGGCTCATGGAAAAACAACCACGACCTCTATGTTAGGACAAATTTTTGTGGAGGCAGGCCTTGACCCTACTGTTATTATCGGTGGTGAAGTAGACTATTTAGGTGGCAGCAGTGCATGGGGAAAAGGTGAGTATAGCATTGCTGAAGCTGATGAAAGCGATGGTTCATTCTTGAAGCTTAATCCACAGTTTATTGTGATTACCAATATTGAAAATGACCATATGGACCACTATGGAACTATGGAAAATTTACTACAAGCTTTCACTGAATTTGTGGAAAAGATGCCACAAGATGGCTTAGCAGTAGTCTGCGGTGATAATAAGAATATTCGCCATATTATGAGTCAAGTAGATCGTCAATTTGTGACCTATGGTTTAGAAGACGGTAATGATGTATTAGTAAAGAATGTACATTATGAAAAAGGCATCCTTGTATATGAAGCCACTACTAAGGACGGCGAGGTGCTAGGAGAAGTGCGCTTACGTGTGCCAGGTACTCATAATGCACTTAACTCCTTAGGGGCTTTAGTATTAGCTCGTCAATGTGGAATTCCAATGGACTACATTTTAACAGCCTTGAGCAAGTTTACTGGTGCGAAACGTCGCTTTGAAACCAAGGGGCATGAAAAAGGCGTATGGGTTGTAGATGACTACGCTCATCATCCTACTGAAATCAATGCCACATTAAGTGCTGCTAAAGCCTTGGAGTCACATCGCGTAGTGTGCGTATTCCAACCACATCGATATACGCGTACTAATTTATTATTAAAGGAATTTGGCTCTGCCTTTGCAAAAGCTGATGTATTATTTATTACGAATATTTACAGTGCCGGTGAAGAACCTATTGAAGGTATTGATGGTCATTCCATTCCGAACATGGTGGAAGCTACTACAGGGCAAACGGTACATTATATTCCAAATATCGATGATGTGCCAGCTAGGGTAGCTGCTGTATTAAAAGCTGATGATTTAGTATTGACTATGGGTGCTGGTAGTATTAATCAGTATGGTCCTAAAATACTTGATGTATTAAAGAACGAGGCTTAAGATGAAAGAGAAACATATAATTGTATTAATGGGCGGCCCTTCAAAGGAAGCCGAAGTGTCTCGCCGCACTGGTGAAGCTATTGCCGAGGCTTTGAAGAGTTTAGATTATAAAGTAACCGCTTTGGAGTTTGAACCTACTACAGTAATCGAAGATATTAAACGCCTTAAGGGCGATGTTGTTTTTATCGCCATTCATGGTAAATTTGGCGAAGATGGTGCTGTTCAAGGCTTACTGGAGATTGCTGGTATTCCATATACTGGCTCTGGCATTATGGCGCAAGCTGTAGGCATGAATAAAAAAATCAGTAAAGCTGTATTCTTAGGTGCACAGATTCCGACGGCGCGCTCTATTTCCTATGATGCGAATAAGACGCCAAAAGAAGATATTGTGGAGCATATTGAAGAGCATTTTGATTTGCCTGTAGTGTTAAAACCGGCTACGCAAGGATCCAGTATTGGTGTAACAATCGTGCGCGATGCTAGAGTATTGGCTAATGCAGTTGCTGAAGCAGTGGCATATGACCCTATTTTAGTGGTGGAACAATATCTAGATGGTCGTGAGTTTACCGTGTCCGTCCTAGATGGTAAAGCTTTGCCAGTCATTGAAATCCGCCCTCATTCTGGGGAATATGACTATGAGTCTAAATACACTACTGGTGCCACTGACTATATTGTGCCTGCTCCCATTGATGAAGACTTAACTGCAAGAATGCAGGCCATTGGGGAGCAAGTATATAATGAGCTACAATGCGCAGGTACGATTCGCGTAGACATAATGACGAATGCAGAAGGTGAGCCATTTGTATTGGAATATAATACGATTCCAGGTATGACGGCTACCTCGCTTGTGCCTAAAGCAGCCCGTGCGGTAGGGATTGACTTCCCTGAGCTTTGCGAGCAGATTTTACATTCTGCTGGTGTTGGCAAATTTTAAACAGATAGATTTTACTATGGAGAATAGATATGAGTGAAGAGCATGGTCGTGATTCGTCAAATTCTCATATTGTAGCCCCAAAGCATATGAGGTCCTTTGCAGAAGATTTAGAGCGAGGCCGTAGCGATACGCGCCGACCTTTATATGATTTTGACCAAGAGCCTCTTCATGAAGTTGGTGATGAGCCACAAGATACGAGACCTACTAGGCCGACGGGAGCAATGCCACCGGTGCCACCAAAAAAGTCTTGGCGCAGACGCTTGACAATTATTGGTCTTTCTTTATTAGCCCTATGGCTTTTATTGCTTATTTTGCCCATACCATTTGGGACAATACAAGTGATAGGTAGTCAAAAGGTAACTGTGGCAGATGTAATGGCAGCAGGAAATATTCGCAATCCTATTAATTTAGTACAAATCAATCCCAATCATTTAGAGGAGCGATTGCAACATGATTTGCGCGTTGAGACAGCGAAGGTTTCCTATGCATTTCCATTAACTTTAGAAGTGACAATTAAAGATCGCAAGGCAGCCGCTGTTGTGGCTACGCAATTTGGTTTTGCCACATTAGATCGAACTGGTCGCGTTATTAATATTGGACCAGCCATTGAAGATACGACAGCACCTATTATTTCTGGCGTAAAATTAGGTAATGTATTGCTTGGTGATATGATTGAAAGCCAAGCGATTAAAGGTGCCTTAACTTATTTGTCCTCCTTAGGTGAAGAGGGACAGAAGAGTATTTCAGAAATTAATGTAGGTGACACTAAGCAATTAGTTGCGTATACGGTAGATGGTTTGCCTCTCCGTTTGGGAGATATGACGGATTTAGATAAAAAAGGGCCTTTATCTGAAAATATGCTGCGAGATATTAAGGCTCGTGGAGTAGCAGCTGAATATGTTGATGTAAATATTAAGGCGCCTTTCATTAAGACGCCATGATGGAAGAGGAATCATGTTAAAGCAAGGTCGTTGGGCCATAGCGGCCGTAAGTATGCTCATGGGCCTTATGTTTGTCAGTCAGTACCGAATGACGCAAACGATTGCACAGAGCAATGTTAACTTACAACGTGCAGGAGATTTAGCACGAGAATTAACGGCAGCTCAAAAAGAACGTGATGAGCTGCGCGAGCAATTAGAACAAATTCAACAAGGTGGTGCCTCAGCCAGTGCGGTTAAGGATATCAACTTGCTAAAACAACGAGCAGGGCTTACTGATGTAAGCGGACCTGGCGTTGTCATTACAATTAATGATAGTAAAGTGCCTGTGAAGGACAATGAAAATCCTAATTTATATTTAATTCACGATGAAGATATTTTACGTGTACTCAATGAATTGCGGGCTGGCGGTGCTGAAGCCATCGCTGTGAATGACCAGCGATTACTGGGCATCTCAGAGGTTCGCTGTGCAGGACCGACTATAATGGTTAATGGTAAAGTTTTTGGTCCTCCTTTTGTGATTAAAGCGATTGGCGACCCTAAAACCTTATCGGCTTCCCTCACTATGCGCGGTGGTGTAGTAGATACACTTAAGTATTGGGGTATTGAGCTTAAGATTCAAAGAGAAGAACAAATTGTTGTACCAGCTTTCTCTGGCACATTTAGAGAAGATCATGTGAAGACCATGGCTGAAGGAGGCGGTAAAAAATCATGATTTATGTATTTATCGCCGGTGGATTAATTATAGGGATTGTGTTAGGGGTAATGTCGCCTATCGAGATTTCTCCTATTTATGCTAAATATACTTCAGTTGCTTTACTCGCTGCTTTAGATAGTGTATTTGGTGGTACTCGAGCTGCCTTAGAGCGAGTATTCAATTTATCAATCTTTTTAACTGGTTTCTTTTCTAATTCATTATTAGCAGCCTTGCTTGTTTTTTTAGGTAATATTGTAGGCATCGATTTATACTATGTGGCCTTAATTAGCTTTGGCCTTCGCCTATTTCAAAATATGGCAGCCATTCGCCGCTTGATTTTATCGAGACGAACTAAGTAATTTTTTGTAGATAAAGTAAGGTTGTCTAATAGGTGAAGTAAGCATTTTACAATACGCTTAAAGGAACAAGAAAAAGTAGTACAATAAATTAATTTTAAAATCAAAATTATGGAATCGCTATTTTCTGAATTTATAGATTTTTACAAAACAAAATGTATAGGCTGTATAGAAACAGTAGCTAATTTCAAAAAAATAGTGTAAAATGAAATGAAACTAGTTATAATAATACTGAATATTAATCATTTACTATACATAGGAAAACTTACGGGCAACAGGAGGAGGAACGTAAATGTCAGATTTCGCAAACATTAAAGTTATTGGTGTAGGTGGCGGCGGTAGTAATGCCGTTAATCGCATGATTGATATGGGTCTACAAGGGGGGGACTTTTTAGTAGCAAATACAGAAACTCAAGCCCTAGAAAGCTCTAAAGCAGAAGTAAAACTTCAAATTGGCGAAAAAGAAACTAAAGGCCTTGGTGCAGGCGGTAACCCAGAAGTAGGGGAAAAAGCTGCTCAAGAAAGTCGCGAAGAAATTATGAAAGCCTTACAAGGCGCTGATATGGTATTCGTAACTGCTGGTATGGGCGGTGGCACTGGTACTGGTGCAGCTCCAGTAGTAGCAGAATGCGCTCGTGAACTTGGTGCATTAACTGTTGGGGTAGTTACTAAGCCATTTACTTTCGAAGGTAAAAAACGTAAAGGTCAAGCTGAAGGTGGCGTAGATATGCTTACTAGCAAGGTTGACACTATTATCGTGATTCCAAATGATAAATTATTACAAGTTGTAGATAAGAAGACTAGCTTACAAGATGCATTCCGCACTGCTGATGATGTACTTCGTCAAGGTATTAAAGGGATCTCCGATTTAATCACTGTAAATGGTCTTATTAACTTAGACTTTGCTGACGTTAAATCCATTATGTCCAATCAAGGGGAAGCTCTTATGGGCATTGGTATTGGCGAAGGCGAAAACCGCGCTGTGGAAGCAGCTAAAATGGCAATTAACAGCCCATTACTTGAAACTTCCATTGAATGCGCTAAAGGCATTCTCTTAAATATTACTGGTAGCAATGACTTAAGCTTATTTGAAATCAATGAAGCGGCTGAAATTATTTCTGAAGCAGCTGATCCAGAAGCAAATATTATCTTTGGTTCTGTAATTGATGAAAATTTAGGTGATCGCATTCAAATTAC
Organism: uncultured Veillonella sp.; assembly: GCF_900545795.1. Taxonomy (GTDB): domain Bacteria; phylum Bacillota; class Negativicutes; order Veillonellales; family Veillonellaceae; genus Veillonella_A. Next base: position 37,065 of record NZ_URAR01000003.1, on the reverse strand, counting down.
AGTAATTGCTACAGGTTTTGGCAACAAACCAAAAACTGGCGTAGTTAAATCTCCTTTCGGCAGAATTAACAATGAGATTCCTAGCTTTTTAGAAAAACGCTAATATAAGGCATTACCATAAAAACTTACTACTTTTAAAGATGTTTAATTTTAAAGAATAGATTAAAATATACTTTCAAAGTTGTTTGTTTTTTGATACACTATATAAAGAATAAGTATTCAATAATTAATGTAGTAAAAGGGAGGAATTACAATGAAGAACAAATTTTTAGTAACTACCTTAGCAGCTATGATGGTAACTGGTGCAGCATTTGCAGCATCCGTACCTGTAACTCAAATCGAAGAAGGTCAAAACAAAGTAGCAGTAGAATACTCCTTTGACCAAAAAGTAACTGGCGAAAGTGGTCATGCTGATGGCTTCGGTGCTTCCTTACAAACTGGTTTAAATGATAAATGGGGTTTACAATATTCCTACAATCGTGTAAATCTTGACCATGGTAGCGATTTAAAAGATCATGAATTAACTGCTGTGTACAATATTCACCCTAACTTCAACCTTTATGCAGGCGGTACTTATGTACGCGTAGATGGCGAACATGAAACTGGTATCCAAGCTGGTGTAATTGGTTACATGCCATTCACTGATCGTTTAAATGGTTATGCAAAAGTAGGTTTTGGTAATGACATTAAAAACACTTACCAAATCGGTGCTACTTATGCATTAAATCATGAATGGGATCTTAACGTATACTATCAATACGATAAATACGATATCAATGGCAACGATAGCACAGTTAAAGGTTTCCATGCTGGTTTAGGCTATAACTTCTAATTTTAAATTAGTATAAGTAGTCAAATTGTAATGAAATAATGAAGGAGTATCTCCGCAAATCAAGATTTGTGGAGATACTCCTTTTCTTTTTTATAAATACCATAGTGTATACAATATTCTTTCTTGAAAATACAAAAATCTTGCTCATTTGGACTTTTTCCTCTTGTAAGAGACCTTTATTTTCGCTATTATAAAAGAGTGAATTACTTATGATGATGGGAAGGTGTAGTATATGACTATGAGTATGGCAGCCTCACAAGCGCGTGGAAAAAAATCTAAAGATTGTATTTTTGCTTTAAATTCTAGAGCGCAAGAAGAGGCAAAGGTATTAGGTAAAGATAAGGTAATCAATGGTACCTTAGGATCCATCATGGATGAAAATGGGGATATTGTATTTTTGAAAACAGTGGAGCAAGAGTATTTAAACTTGCCAAGAAATGAATATGTTGCGTATGCTCCTATTGCAGGCTTACCAGAATATTTGGATGCGGTAGTGAAAGAGTGCTTTGGAGAATCTAAACCTGATGCATTTATTGAAGCTGTTGCTACTGCTGGTGGCACTGGTGGCATTCACCATTTAGTACATAATTATACTGACCCTGGCGATACTGTATTAACTGCTGATTGGTATTGGGGCGCTTATAATCAAATTTGTAATGACAATCATCGCTATTTGAAAACCTATCGTCTATTTGATGAACAGCGACAATTTAATTTTGCTAGCTTTAAAGAAGAAACTGATGCTATTGCCGCATCGCAGGAAAATGTAGTGCTCATTTTCAATACACCTGGTAACAACCCAACAGGCTTTAGTTTAACTGATGAAGATTGGGACAAGGTAATTGAATATGTAAAAGAGCTCGTTAAAAATGGTAAAAATAAAGTTATCATTGCTTGTGACGTAGCTTATATTGACTATTCCGGTGAAAAGCAGACAGTTCGTCGATTCTTCAAAAAGTTTAGTCATTTGCCAAAAGAAATTTTAGCAGTTGTATGCTATAGTTTATCTAAAGGCTTTACAATGTATGGTCAGCGTGTAGGGGCTATGTTAGGCGTAAGTTCTGAAGAAGAAATTGCGAAAGAGTTTAAAGAAGTAAATTCCATTACATCTCGTGCTACATGGTCTAATATTTGTCGTCCTGCTATGCGCACTATGGCTAATATTGTAAATGATCCAGCTAAATTAGCGGCTTATGAAGCAGAGCGCAATGAATATTGTGAGCTCATTCAGGAGCGTGCTCGTATTTTTGCGGAAGAAGCAGATCAAGTAGGCTTGCCATGTTTACCATATTGTGGCGGATTCTTCTTAACGATTCCTACTGAAAATAGCATGGATATTGTAGAAGCTTTGGCTAAACAACATATCTATGTGGTGCCACTTGGCCATGGTGTTCGCGTAGCTGCTTGCAGTATTACTAAAGCAAAAATGAAGGGATTGGCAACTACTATTTATAATACAATGAAAGAGTTGGGCTCTTTATAACATAATAAAAGACAGGTTCTGCTAGGCTATAAGCTAGTAGGGGACCTGTCTTTTTGTTTAGTTTAGTTTTTTGTCTGTTTTTGATGTGTTGGAACTAGGTTCTTCATCTACAAATTCAATACGGTCTAATTGATCTTTCACTTGATTGCGAATGAAGCTTAGGTACACAGCATAGAGTTCTTTTTTTTCAGCTAGTTCTTCTTCAGTTAAAGGAATACCAGATTTCTTTTTATGTGCTAATTCATTAATTCGTTTTAATGTATCATTTATATTCATAGAGACCTCCTATTTATATTTTCAATTATACCATACTTTGTAAATGCTATGAGAGTGTTGTATTTTTTATCTTATAAAAGTCAGATATAAGACAGAAGCTACTAAAATAGGTAGAGTAGATTTAAAATAGATAGATTAGATTTAAAATAGATAGAGTAGCTTTAAATTAGATACAGTAGGTACTAGAATAGATAGGGCAGATATTAGATTTGATACAGCACATACTAGGTGGTAAAATTTTGATAAATTCGAAAATATAGTGCTATAATAAAGTATTGTTATTATATAATTTCAAAGTTGGAGATAAATATGCGCGTAACAAAAGCGATAAAAAGTGAACAAATTCATATATTAGAAACTGTATATAAAGATGCGAAGGTAGCTCTTGACTATAATAATCCCTTTGAGTTATTAGTAGCCGTTGTTTTGTCCGCACAATGCACAGATGAGCGCGTAAATATTATTACTAAGCGCTTGTTTCCAGCGTATGATCATCCCGCTAAAATGTTAGCCTTAGGTGTTCCTAAGTTAGAAGTGTTGATTCGCGACTGTGGTCTGTATCGTGCTAAGGCGGCGAATTTAATAAAAACCTGCCAAATATTATTAGAAAAATACCATGGCGAGGTGCCAGAACAGTTTGATGAGTTAGTTACCTTGCCAGGGGTAGGGCGAAAAACTGCTAATGTATTGATTTCTGTATTGTTTAATACCCCGGCCATTGCCGTAGATACACATGTATTTCGCGTATCCAATCGATTGGGTCTAGCTCGTGGCAAAACTCCTGATGAGGTAGAGGAGAAACTGAAGAAGGCCATCCCTATGGATAAATGGAGTGCCGCTCATCATTGGATTATTTGGCATGGACGTAAAATATGTAAGGCGCGCAAGCCTTTATGTGGCGAATGCCCATTGGCTCAGGTGTGCCCTTCGGCAGGAAAGGAATAATGAATGACTGAAATAAAAAATAGCCAGCTTCGTAAATTCTCGTTACAACCCTATGAAGCACTAGGGATACGAGGCGAGAATGTAATTAATGAGATTATCCGCTGTATAGCGATGAAACATATACTTGAAGAGGCACATCCGGCGTATAAAGAGGCACCAGACACTGTAGATGTACAGGATTTATTTGATGCTGCTAAGGCGACGGAAGCTGATTTTGGCCCTTTGCCATTTAATGAAGTGTTAGTTGATCGCGAAGCAGTAAAGCAAGTCTATATAATGTCTATTCCTAATGAAAAAGACAGTGGTTCATTACCTAGGATTGTAAGTGAAACGGGGTACAGTGAAGGCCTCGCTGGTGGGGCACTTTTACGAGAACCGTTGGAGCGTATTGTAGAGACATTAGCGACAAGTGAAGGAATGATTTTATTTGCTTATGTAGAAGAGTATTTAGATCTCTTGCCTTTTATTATGAAGCAAATTCCAATGGAGCGCTTGTTATTATATGTTGTGTCTGAGGCAACAGCTCATATGATAAAAGCATTATATCCTTTGGCACCTGTCATTACTGATTGGCCAGAAGATGTAGTATTTGACCATATTGTAGCAGCTACTACGGGGCTTTTCCGTGCACCAGTAGCTATTATGGAAGAATTAGCATTGCGCGTAGGCAATATTACACCGGAGGGAACGGCTCATTTTTTAATTCCTATTAGTGCTGTGCAAGATCAAATGGGTGTTAATCGCATGGCCATTCAATTTATGCTCTTGCAAAAGCGCTTGGAAGTAGTGCGTGAATGGGCGCCTTTAGGTGTGTATGAATTTGCTTATACAAATCATGACATCAAAAAAGTTAGACTTGAAATAGCTGAACTTGTTGCAGACGGGATTGCTAGCCAAGGCGTGACTCCGGGGAGTATGGTGCGAACTACGCCATTTATTGCTTTGCCTCATGAAGTACTAGCTAGCATGGATACGTTCTCGCTAGTGGCTTATGGATTGTCTCTTTGTGGCATTGCACCAGCTTTGCAAGCTCAATTGCCAACCCTTGGTGAAGACGGTTACATGACGGTGGACAGCAAATTGCCTGCGTATCGTCAAAAACTTATGTATGCCGCTGGTGGCATGAAGTTATTGGTAAAACGAAAAGGCACTGATGTGACTATATCCCTTGAAGTAGTGGAACCAAAACGTGACTTTACAGCGTCTATGACTGAAGAGGCCTATGATGCCATTGTAAATGAAAGCCTGCCTACGATGAGTGAAGCAGAATCGTATTGGTTTTTCCCTGATGAACGAGCGGCTTTTTTATGGCATGCCTTCTTTAGCAGTGAAAAAGGGAAAATTATTTTAAAAACATTAGCTCAAATGGTCATTTCTACGCCTGCTTTATTGCAGTTGATGGGCAGTATACGTCGTCAAATAGTAAAAGAAGAGGGCTTAAATGAATTGACTACAGCATTGAAGGCGGCAGCCACTGCTTATGAACAGGAGCTTGTAGCGATTAAGTCTAAATATGAGATGCAAATCGATTCATTGAGTGAAGGCATAATTCCAGACACTATGCGATTTGATAAAAAATAAAAATCTAAATTGACAGACCTAAGTAATTAAGCTACAGTATAACAATAGACGAGGAGGGATACTATGGCAGTTGTAAATTTTGAAATATATAAAGTATTAGGCACTTTATCTGAAAATAAAGATGGTTGGAAGAAGCAATTAACTTGCACAAGTTGGGGACGTTATAACCCAAAATTTGACCTTCGCTCTTGGGATAGCGAATACAATGGTATGACTAAAGGCATTACTTTATCTTTGGAAGAAATCATTGCACTTCGCGATTTATTAAATGAAGTAGATTTAGAAGAAGCCATGGAAGAATCGCTTAAAGAGCGCGCTGAAGCTAAGGCCGCTGAGAAAGCGGCTGAACAAGCAGGGGAATAAGAATAATTTTTCTTCTTTAGTTGCATTAAGTGATTGACCATGATATAATCAATAAGCATAGTTTTGGACAGTGGAAAGAGGTGTATAGAATGAAAGAAGGAATTCATCCTAATTATGGTGAAGCTACCGTAACATGTGGCTGTGGCAATACATTTAAAACTGGTTCTGTTAAGAATGATCTTCGCGTTGACGTTTGCTCCAACTGCCATCCGTTCTTCACAGGACAGCAACGTACTGCTCAAGCTCGCGGTCGTATCGAACAATTCAACAAGCGTTACGGTAAATAATTACTGTAGTCTAGCTATACAAATAATACGGCAGAGCTTCGGCTCTGCCTATATTTGTTTATGGGAGGAGACGCTTTGGAAGAAAAAAGAGTTAAGAAATTTGTTGGAGGCCAGGCCGTCATTGAAGGTGTAATGATGCGTGGCCCAAGATATACAGCTACAGCAGTGCGCGAGCCAGATGGCAATATTGTGGTCGATTCTTATACGACTTCGTCCATTAGTGACAAGTATCCTATTTTGAAGAAACCTATGTTACGCGGCTGTGTAGCCCTATATGAATCCTTGGTTATCGGCATGAAAGCCTTAGCGTTTTCAGCGAAAGCGGCCGGTGAAGAGGAAGAAGAAATGACTAATAAAGAGATTGCTCTGACTATGGCATTTTCAACTGTAGTGGCGATTGGCTTGTTTTTAGCCTTGCCAACTTATGCAGCAAAACTTATTCCTGGCATAGGAGATAATCATTTCTTACTAAATATAATTGAAGGTTGTATACGTTTAGTCTTGTTTTTAGCCTATATTTGGGGCATTGGACAGACTAAGGATATTCAGCGCGTGTTTCAATATCATGGGGCTGAACATAAGACGATTCATACTTATGAAAATGACATGCCATTAACCGTGGAAAATGTGCGTCGCCATTCAAGATTACATGCTCGTTGTGGCACTAATTTCTTGTTGATAGTAATGGTGACCAGTATTTTTGTTTTTGCCTTCTTGGGCTGGCCTAGTTTATGGGAGCGAATTGTATCACGTGTAGTACTCATGCCTGTAGTGGCAGGGATTGCGTATGAATTAATTCGTTTAGCTGGTCGCAGTGAAAATGGCTTTGTAAAATTCCTCATCACACCGGGTTTGTGGTTGCAGTATATGACAACTCGTGAGCCAGAGGATGATCAAATTGAAGTGGCCATTAGAGCCCTAGAAGCAGTGCGCCCAAGTGAAGCAGAAGCGTACGAAAGTTAAGCGTTAGTTAACACCTGAAAGGGGTATCTTTTTCGATGGTATTAGTTGATAAACTACAAGTAATTGAAGATAAATATATGGACTTGGAACAGCGCATTAGTGACCCTGAGGTAATTGCCCGTCAACAAGAGTGGCAAAAACTTACGCGCCAACATGCTAGTCTTACGGAGACAGTAACTGCTTTTAGAGAGTACAAACAAACCTTAGCAGGGATTGATGAAGCTCTTGAAGTATTAGAAGATAAGTCCATGGATGAAGAATTTCGTGAAATGGCACAGGAAGAACTTAAGGAACTTAAAGAGAAGAAAGAAGAGTTAGAAGAACGCTTGCATATTCTCTTATTACCTAAAGATCCTAATGATGATAAAAACGTTATTGTGGAAATTCGCGGTGGTGCTGGCGGCGATGAAGCGGCTCTCTTTGCGGGGGATTTATTCCGCATGTATACTAAGTATGCAGAAGCTCAAGGTTGGCGTTGTGAAATTATTGATTCTAATGCGCCAGAATTGGGCGGCTTTAAAGAAGTGGTGTTCTCTGTAGATGGGAACAGCGCTTATTCTAAGCTTAAGTTTGAATCTGGTGTACATCGTGTACAGCGCGTACCAGAAACTGAATCATCCGGTCGTATTCACACGTCTACAGTGACTGTAGCGGTACTTCCTGAAGCAGAAGATGTGGATATTGAAATTAATGACAAAGATTTACAAATTGATACATATTGTGCCAGTGGCGCTGGTGGACAGCACGTTAACCGTACGGAATCAGCTGTACGTATTACGCATAAACCAACTGGTATCGTAGTAGCTTGTCAGGATGAACGTTCACAATTAAAAAATAAAGATAAGGCAATGCGCGTTTTACGTGCGAAGTTGCAAGATAAAGCGGAACAAGAAGCGGCTGCTAGCTTAGCAGCAGATCGTAAGAGTCAAGTAGGGACTGGGGATCGAAGCGAGCGTATTCGTACCTATAATTTCCCTCAAGGCCGTGTTACTGATCATCGCATCAATTTAACCCTTTATAAATTAGATCAAGTTTTAAATGGCGATTTAGATGAATTAATTCAAGCGCTAATTGCAGCTGATCAAGCAGCTAAGATGCAGGAGACGGATAACAATGCCTAAGGAGCTTTGGACTATAGGTCGACTGCTCCAATGGACAGAGCAGTATTTTCACACCAAAGGCGTCGAATCAAGTCGCTTGGATGGGGAAGTACTGCTTTCTCACGTTTTAGGCGTCGATCGAATTTATTTATATACTCATTATGATAAGCCTATGACAAAGGAGGAACTAGATAAGTTTCGCCCTTTAGTCGTAGAGCGCGCCAGTGGTTATAGTGTAGCTGCTGTAACTGGGAAGAAAGAATTCATGGGTCTTATGTTTTCTGTTTCTAAAGATGTGCTCATACCGCGTCCTGATACAGAGACGATTATTGAAGATTTATTGAGTCAAATTTCACCTGAGGCAGCGCCCTATATATTGGATGTTTGCACAGGTCCGGGCACTATTTTATATAGCTTATTGCATTATTTACCAAAGGCGACAGGCCTTGGCCTAGATATTTCAAAAGAAGCCTTGCAGATGGCAGCTATTAATCGGGAGCAGCTTCAATTAACTGAGCGCGCTAAATTATGGCAATCAGATATGTTGACTGCTTTAGAAACTGATGTGAATACGTATAAAGAAGCCTTTGATGTTATCGTGTCAAATCCACCTTATATTCCGAGTAAGGATATGGCGGATTTGGCTCCAGAAGTTTTAAATGAGCCTCATATTGCCTTAGATGGTGGTGAAGATGGTCTTGATTTTTATAGACAGCTTTTAGCAAAGGCACCACAGTTTTTAAGATCAGGTGGCTTCTTAGCCTTTGAGATTGGCATTGGCCAAGAATCTGAAATAATCGAACTAGCAAAGGCAACTGGTGCCTATGGTGAAGTTACTATGACTAAAGATTTAGGAGGCATAGTACGGGCCTTGCGGTGGAATAAGAAATAACGAACAAGAGACCCATTATGGGGAGGTCGAAATAACTGGATGAGTAATCAAGAAGTAAAAGAAGACAATCAAACTGAAGTAGATAATCAAGTAAAAGAAGAGAATCAAACTAATCTAGATAATCAAAAAAGAGCAGATAATCAAAAAAGAGCAGATAATCAAATAAGTACAGATAATCAAGTAAAAATAGATAATCAAGTAAAAATAGATAATCAAGTAAAAATAGATAATCAAGTACAATCAGCTAGTCAAACAGCAAAACGCACTGTTGATAATCTAGCCCCTGGTGTGCTAGCAGACTTTGATGTAGAGACGGTAATTTATAAAGACTTTACGCCAGAAGTAATTGCTGAATTAGGGCAGCTGCTTCAAGAGGGGAAATTGGTAGCCATTCCCACTGAAACGGTATACGGCTTAGGTGCCAATGGCTTAGATGAAGTGGCTATGGGGCGCATTTATGAGGCCAAAGGGCGACCATCAGATAATCCTCTCATTTTGCATGTTCCTAATAGCGAGGCTGTGGCTCCTCTAGTACAAGAAGTACCATTAGTAGCTAAGCGATTGATGGAGGTTTTTTGGCCAGGCCCTTTAACTATTATTATGCCTAAGTCAGAGGCAGTGCCTTTGCGCGCTACAGGTGGTCTCTTAAATGTAGCTTTACGCTGCCCAGATCATGAGATTTGTCGCCAGATTTTATTAGCTGCTGGTGTGCCGGTGGCGGCCCCAAGTGCTAATATATCGGGACGGCCTAGTCCTACGACAGCCTCTGATGTATATGAGGATATGAAAGGACGCATTGAAGCCATTGCTGATGCTGGCCCTTGTGAGGTAGGTCTAGAGTCGACGATTGTAGAATGCCATGCTAAGGGTGTTACAATTTTACGTCCTGGGGCGATTACGAAGGCTATGCTAGAAGCTGTATTAGGTGAAGGGCAAGTTGATTTTGACGAAGCTCTTACGGCTCCTGAAGTAGCCCCTAAGGCACCAGGCATGAAATATAAGCACTATGCACCTAATGCTAATTTAATCACTCTTGTAGGGACTAATAAGGAACTCAGTAAGGCATTAGGTGAAGTATTAGAGACTAGAGGACGTTTTGTGTCCTGTATGATAGACTATAAAGATTCATCGCAGTTTAAAGTGGCTGTCACTCCATTTAGTGAAGCTGATAAAATTGGTCTTTTGGTGAGTGAAGAGGTAGCTGCTGAATTAAAGGGGACGCTGGACCATTTCGCTTTGCCTTATCATCTAATTGTGTATGGCAAGTCTTCTGACTATAAAAGTTTAGCTCGCAAATTATATCGTTCGTTATTGGAGTTCAATGAAGCTAAGGTAACTCGTATTTTTGCTACTGGTGTTAAGCCAGAAGGGCTAGGCAAGGCCATTATGAATCGCTTAGATAAAGCCAGTGCGCACCAAGTATTTTATATCTAATGTATACTTATTGGCCACTTAGTAATTTGACAGAAGTTTAGTAGTAAGTTATTGGTAACTTAGCAGTAGCTTATTAGAAGCTTAGTGGTAGTTTGTTGGGCGCTTACTGATAGTTTTGAGCAGATTATTGGTACTTTACTGATAGCTTAGCAGTAGGCTAGTGTAAGCGTATCGATAGTGTCACAGTATCTTGGTGCACTTGTATCATAAAATATTGCTTTTAATTTTATGTAGAAGAGGTTGTATTATGAATATATTATTTGTTTGTACCGGCAATACTTGCCGTAGCCCTATGGCAGAAGGTTTGCTTCGCGCTAAAGCGGAGAAGGAACAACAGAATATTGTGACTTTGTCTGCAGGCTTATTCTGTGTTCCTGGTGGTACTGTATCACCTTATGCGCGAGAGGCCGTGAAAGACTTAGTAGATATTTCCAGTCATCAAACACGACCACTTTCCATTCCTCTTATTGACGCCGCTGATTTAGTGGTAGGACTTTCAAGTGATCACAAAAATACTTTGTTGCGACAATTTCCTAATTTAAAGGATAAAATTGTGAGTCTTGGCGAATTAGCTGGCACTGGTGAAGATGTGCAGGATCCATTTGGTGGTACACAGGAAGAATATATAGAATGTGCTAAGCAAATCGAGGCGCTTATTGAAAAAAGTTGGCCTCATATTATTGAAAAAATGTAAATCTATTATTTGTTTAACTTTGCTTTGATGTTTTGAAATAAACTAAATGATGGAAAAAGTATTAAGGATATAGCTGTAGAGAAGCTATATCCTTTTTTACGTTTATATGGATGGTATCCAAGTAATATACAAAGGATATTACTGCTGGACATATGTATTATAAAAATACTATATAGATGGAGAGGACAAATGTGTAAATTATACATAGTAGAATCATCGTAACTATAGTATAATAATAAAAACAAAAGGCAAGCTACATATTTGGTAGCATATACATCAATATATACTAGGAGGAACTCATGAAAGTAGCGATTGGGGCAGACCATGGCGGATTTCGATTAAAAGAAGCTATTAAGCCTGTATTAGATTCATTAGGAGTGGAATATAAGGACTTTGGGACTCATTCAGAAGATTCAGTAGATTATCCTGATATTTCCGCGCCAGTAGCGCAAGCGGTAGCCACTGGTGAATATGATCGAGGTATATTAATTTGTGGTACCGGCATTGGCATTGGTATTGCTGCTAATAAAGTGCCAGGTATTCGCGCTGCTTTATGCCATGATACCTTTTCAGCTCATGCGTCACGGGAGCACAATAATGCAAACATATTAACAATGGGTGAACGCGTTATTGGTCCAGGACTGGCTAGTGATATTGTTAAAATTTGGTTAACCACTGAGTTTGAAGGTGGCCGCCACGAGCGTCGTATTGCTAAAATTTCAGCGTTAGAAGAACATAACTAAGCTTGAAATAGGTTAACAAGAATTGTAGGAGGTAATGTGATGAGCACATTAAAAGTACAAGATCCAGAAATCGCAAAGTATATTGAATTAGAATTAGGTCGTCAACGCAATAAGCTTGAAATGATTGCGTCTGAAAATTTCGTATCTCCCGCAGTTATGGAAGCACAGGGCAGTGTATTGACTAATAAATATGCGGAAGGCTACTCTGGTAAACGCTATTATGGTGGCTGTGAATATGTAGACATGGTAGAAACATTAGCTATTGAACGCGCTAAAAAACTATTTGGCGCTGACCATGTAAACGTGCAACCTCATTCTGGTTCGCAAGCTAATTTTGGTGTATATTTTGCTTTATTACAACCTGGTGACACAATCATGGGTATGAATTTATCTCATGGTGGACATTTAACTCATGGGTCCCCAGTGAATGTATCTGGTTCTTATTTCAATATCGTACCTTATGGTGTGGATGAAGAGACTCAAGAGATTGATTATGATGAAATGCGTAAAATTGCTCTTGAAACTAAGCCAAAACTTATTATTGGTGGTGGCAGTGCATATTCTCGCATTATTGACTTCAAAAAAATGGCTGATATCGCTCATGAAGTAGATGCTATCTTCATGGTAGACATGGCTCACTTCGCTGGTCTTGTGGCAGCTGGTGTACATCCAAATCCAGTAGAGTATGCTGATATTGTAACAACTACTACACATAAAACTTTGCGTGGCCCACGTGGTGGTATGATTCTTTGTAAAGAAAAATATGCGAAAGCGATTGATAAAGCAATTTTCCCTGGCATTCAAGGGGGCCCTTTAATGCATGTCATTGCAGCTAAAGCGGTTGCTTTTGGTGAAGCATTACAACCTGAATTTAAAGAATATGCGAAGCGCGTAGTAGCTAATGCCAAAGTATTAGCTGATGCACTGGCAAAAGAAGGCTTTAAAATTGTATCCGGTGGTACTGATACACATGTTATGCTCGTGGATGTTCGCAGCTGTGGTTTAACTGGTAAAGTAGCTGAATTCCTTCTTGATGAAGTAGGTATTACTTGCAATAAAAATACGATTCCATTTGATCCTGAAAGCCCATTTGTAACGAGTGGTATTCGTCTTGGCACACCAGCTTTGACAACTCGTGGTTTAGGCGAAGAGGATATGAAGGAAATTGCTTCCATTATTGCCGATGTTCTTAAACATTCTGAAGACAAGGATGTACATGAAGTTGCTCGTAAGCGCGTAGCTGCACTTTGTGAAAAATACCCAATGTACCCTAATTTATAATCCTTTTATACGAGAAATGAGAGAGACATATAGGTCCTATGTTTGTCGATACTGTTTAGAGTAGAAACTATTTTACATAGTTTTATAGTAGATACATGCATGGTAATATGTTATAATCGTTTAGATAAGAAAGTGTTAAGGCCTATAAGGCCGTTGACTAAACGATAGAGTATATGAGGAGGTTTACAAATGAATGTAAATGTTATGACACATCCCTTAATCCAACATAAGGTAACCTTGATCCGCGATGTAGAAACTGGTTCTAAAGATTTTCGCGAGCTCTTAGAAGAAATTACCTTGCTTATGGGATATGAAATTACTCGTGACTTGCCACTTGAAGAAGTGGAAGTGCAAACACCGCTTGTAAAAACAATGGGTAAACGCATTGCTGGTAAAAAATTAGCTATTATTCCAATTTTACGCGCTGGTCTTGGCATGGTGAGTGGTTTACTAGATCTTATGCCAATGGCTAAAGTAGGTCATATTGGTTTATACCGTGACCCTGAAACTTTAAAACCAGTGGAATACTATTGCAAATTACCTTCTGATTTATCTGACCGTCGTATTATTGTTACTGATCCAATGCTTGCTACTGGTGGTAGCGCTGCAGCAGCCATTACTTTACTAAAAGAAAAAGGCTGTAAAGACATTCAACTTATGTGCCTTGTGGCAGCTCCAGAAGGCGTTGAAGTAGTGAACAAGGAACATCCTGATGTTCGTGTATACGTAGCTGCTTTAGATGAAGGCTTAAACGAGCACAGCTATATCCTTCCAGGTCTTGGCGATGCTGGTGACCGTATTTTCGGTACAAAATAATAGAATAAAAATAAAAGTATATATATGTAAACCATAGGGCGGTTTATATAGTTTCTTATAAAAGAGCTGTAATACAGTAGTGAATCTAGTGTGTTACAGCTCTTTGCTTTTATAGGGGGAGTTTATATTGCTTTATAATTCTGTGGAAGCACTAAAAAGGCTAAGGTGATGGGAGATATCCTAAAGTAGTGGGTTAATGTAAAGCTAAAGTAATGGGCAATGTAAAGTTAAGGTAATGGGGAATATAAAGCCTAAGATAATGAGGGATATAAAGTGTAAGGAAATATATACTTTCCCTTTGTGCATAATTATAATGAAAAAAAATCAATAGACAATCATCGATATATCTAATAAAATAGATATATCGATAATTATTGTAAATTGTTGCCATGGCTGAAGGTTTTCTTTGGGGGCTTCTTAACATATTGCGATACAGCTTTATTACTTTAAGAAGGCAAGCAGTGGCGACAAATGTATTAGTATTAAAAGCGAGGTTAATTATGAACAAGACTATGAAAGCATTAGCATTATCCTTTGTAGCGGCCGGCGTATTTTCTTTTGCTCAGGCTAATACTGAAATCACAGTAGATCAAGCAACAGCTGTAGCATTAGCAAAAGTACCAGGTGCTAACGCATCTCATTTATACAAAGTACATCCTGACTATGAAAATGGTCGTAAAGTATATGAAGGTAAAATCTTCTTTGACGGTGTAGAGTATGAATTCGAAATCGATGCTCTTACTGGTGAAATCACTGAGTGGGATGTAGACCGCGACTAATTAAGGGATTAAGTGCTATCATTTTATAATGTACAGATTTAAGCATATTGATAGCAAGTAAAGCCTATAATAGATTGTTACTTATAGAGTACCTAAGAATACATAAGTAATAGTAAACAAAATAAATAAAGAGCCGAGCAATTGCTCGGCTCTTTTTATTACTTAAGTTTAAAAATGATACTGTACTTATTCATATACTAAATATATTAATGATTATGTTTGCAATGAATATCTCTTTGGAATATACAAGCACTTCTAAAAAAATAGTTGTAATTTTTACAGAGCTAATATAATTTTTATATACCCACTGAAATTCTTACATAGCTGCTGTTAAGAAACGCATTACAAACATGGCCAAGATAGTATTGACAACGCTCAATAAGATGAGTAGTGGCCAATATTTTACAGGTACATCAGCTACCCCAAGAAGACGGCCCATGTACTGTAATTGTGAACCAATTAAGAAGATGGCTGGCATAAGAATTGTAGCACCTGTGCCATCAAGGATGCCATGGCTCATTAAACCAACGGCAATACCAACGCCGGCAGAAGATGATAACCAGGAAGTGAGTAATACTGTAATAGCTTCACCTGGTAAGCCGAAAACGCCCATAATAGGACCGAAGACAACACCGATAAAATCAAGTACGCCTAACAGTTTTAAGATTAAGGCAAGCGTGTAGGCCATCAATACATTTGGTAACAAGTTAGTTGTACCTACTGTAAAACCTTTACGCGCGCCTGCAATAAATATATCAAAAGGATTTTTGCTTTTTTTATTGTTGCTCATCGGTGAAATCCCCCTTGTAAATAGTATTTAAGGCTAGACGGCAGAGCACAGCGCCTACGAATTTAAAAACGAAAATAAGTACTAGTGGAATCGACAATGGCAATGTAAGAACACCGAATAAGGCGGCCCCATTGGAGAAGTAGTTAGAGATCATACCAGCACCACTATATTGCCATTGTGTGATGATAATCAATTCCTTCATAGTTACTTGCTTATTATCATATAATTCTTTAGTGAGTGCAGCGCCTGCGTCTGTACTTTGTAAGTCAGTAATTAAGGCAAGACCGGTACGGCCAGGTACACGCATAATAGGATATAATAGCGGAGTTAATAATTTATGTGCTGCGCGTATCGCACCATACTCAGTGAGTACTTCCAGTACACCTAGAGCTAACATGATGGACGGAATTAAAGATAGGGCAAAAATAAAACCTTGGCGAGCCCCTTCACCTTTAGCACCGAGGAAGTTAACTTTACTGCCTTCGCCACCGATTACGCCGAATTTACCACCTAAAGTAGTGAAGTCGAAAGCACCGAGCCATTCATAGCCTTGTACCTTCATAAAAACCCCAGAGAAGAAGAGGATAGCAACTGCTAAGGCAATGTAGTCAGTCCACTTCGTTTTGGGGTTCCAATCTGTTTGAGTTCTTTCTTGGTCGTTCATTTGTTACCCTCCTTGAATATATATGTACTTGTACAGTAGATATTTTTATTATAATATATACATAGAAAGACTTTCAATACTTCCATAAAAAATATTTAATAAAACATTAAATAAACGATATAGTATATAGAATATTGTTTAGCTTGTTTTATATGTAATAAATAGTGGGAACAGGGAAAGTGAGAGAAAACTGATAAAAGAGATATTATTAAGGAGGCATTACTATGAGTCATGTATTAGATTATTATAATCATTTGCACACAATTCCAGAATTAGGTTTTCAAGAGGTAAAAACATCTAAGTTTATTGCCGATAAACTAGCTGAGTTTGGCTATACAGATATTCAAACTGGTGTAGGTGGCACTACTGGTGTAGTAGCTACTTTGGACAGTGGAAAACCAGGTCCGACTGTATTGCTTCGCGCTGATATGGACTGCTTAGCTCACAATATTAATGGTGAGACTGTGTTGCGCCATACTTGTGGTCATGATAGTCATTCTTCTATGGTCTTAGCAACAGCAGAAGAAGTAATTAAATACTATCCAGTAGCTAATGGTAAATTAAAATTTTTATTCCAACCAGCTGAAGAGTTGGGCACTGGCGCTCATGCAATTGCTGATGCAGGTGTATTAGAAGGTGTGGATTATGCATTTGGCGCTCATGTGCGTCCTATTGAAGAAGCCAGCAATGGTCAAGCTGTAGCCGCCATCTATTATGCTTCTTCGGCAACAATTCAAGCTACCTTTACAGGTGTTACAAGTCATGCAGCACGCCCACATTTAGGCGTTAATGCTCTTGATGCAGCTGTATTGGCGATTAATGCAGTAAATACAATTCATTTGCGTCCTACTGAGTCCTATAGTGTAAAAGCAACTCAATTCCATGCTGATAGCGGTGTAACAAATAGTATTCCTGAGAAGGCCTTTGTTACTTGGGACTTGCGTGCACAGCTAAACCCAACGATGAAAGAGCTTCATCAAAAAGTAATTACAGCTATAACTAATGCAGGTCAAGCTAATGGCTGTACTGTAGAATATGATGATAGCAAAATGCTAACAGCAGCAGAACATAATGAAGAATGTATTGATCTATTAAAAGAAGCTATCTCAGAAGTATTGGGCGAAGAAAATATGGTGCCAGAAGTTATTACACCAGGTGGGGAAGATTTCTGGGTATATACAAATCGTTATCCCAATTTAAAAGCCGGTTTCTTTGGTTTAGGTTGTGATTTAAAACCAGGTTTACATCACCCAGATATGAGCTTTGATACTACTGCATTAGAAAATGGTGTTAAGATTTATCTAACTGTACTTAAAAATATGGGTATTATTGCTTAATAAAATCTGAGGAGTATGGCGCAATAAAACCTGAGGCTTATTGCGTAATAAAACCTGCGGAATATTGCGTAATAAAACTTGAGGAGCACTGCGTAACGGAGGATTGTTGCAAAATAATCTGATGGAATAAGACGAAACAATATAGGTTAACCAATATAAGGGCTAAGTCGTAAAGGCTTAGCTCTTTTTCTGTCAATTTTTAGTAAAATGACTTGCACATTACTCACCATATGGGGTATTATATAAGCGAGGATATTTTTTTGTATTGTGTGGGACGATTTTTGCTCCGGTGGGATGAAAGAGGTACAACGTGAAAGATTTATCAGAAGTGTATCAGCGAATAGCGCCAGAGTTAATGCGTATCGTAGAGGAACGCTATTTACTTCTAAATCACATATCCTATGCCCAGCCTATTGGCCGGAGAATGCTAGCAACGCTAAGCAAGCTGTCTGAGCGCGTAGTGCGGTCGCATGTGGAGATTATGAAGGATAATGGCTTAGTTGCGTTTACTCAGCAAGGTATGGTATTAACTGAGGAAGGCAAACGCATTTTACCAGAGTTAAATTCGTCGATGCATGAACTTAATAAAATCAGTGAATTAGAGACTAAGATTAAACAAGCCCTTCAAATTGATGAAGTGATTATATCGGGAACAGATAGTGATACGCCAAAAGATCGCAAGGAATTAGGCTTTAAAGCAGCTAAAACTTTACAGCGTGTTTTAAAACCTAATACTGTGTTGGCCGTTAGTGGTGGCAGTACTATGGCTGTTATGGCCCAATCATTGCCAGCTAAAAAATGTGATGTCACAGTGATTCCAGCTCGTGGTGGCATTGGCGAACGCGTAGAATATCAAGCGAATGTAATTGCTTCGGTCATTGCAGAGAAACTAGATAGCTCGTATCGCATGATTCACTTGCCTGATGGCTTGTCTCAAGAGTCTCTCAATATATTGATGAATATGGAGCCTCAAATTAAAGAAGTTATGGAATTAGCGACGCAAACTGAAGTTCTTATTTTCGGTATCGGTGAAGCTATGCACATGGCGGCACAGCGTCATATTAGCGATCAACAACGAGCTGTTTTGAAAAATAAACGTGCCGTTGGCGAAGCATTAGGCTATTATTGTGATGTGGCTGGTAATATTGTGTACGCCACTAATAATGTGGGTATTGCACTTGCAAATGTACCTAATATTCCACATGTTATCGCTGTTGCTGGTGGTGCTGAAAAAGCCAAGGCTATCATTGGTGTTATGAGAGCTTGCCGTAAAGGTACGCTCATTATTGATGAAGGAGCTGCTGAAGCAATGTCAGCGCTACTGCATCTTAACTAATTGTTATTTTCTAAGTCATTTTTCGAGGATAGTGGCTTAGTAAGTATAAATTTATAAATTACAGAGTAGTTTATATTGGGTATTAATCTTAGGAGGAATGAATCATGGCAGTAAAAATTGGTATTAATGGTTTTGGTCGAATCGGTAAATGCGTAATGCGCGCCACTTTAAATAATCCTGATGTAGAAGTAGTAGCAATCAATGACTTAGGTGACATTGAAGGGTCTGCACTTCTTTTTAAACATGACTCTGTTCACGGTAATTTAAAAGAAGAAGTTACAGTTGATGGCGACTATTTAATCGTTGACGGCAAACGTGTTCGCGTATTCCACGATCCAAACCCATCAAATATTAACTGGTCTGAAGAAAATGTAGATATCGTTGTTGAAGCGACTGGTCGTTTCCGCAAGGGCGAAGAAGCAGCACAACATTTAGGTGGTACTGTTAAAAAAGTAATCATTTCTGCACCTGCTAAAGATGAAGACATTACCATTGTAATGGGCGTAAACCAAGATAAATATGATCCTGCAAAACATCATATTATCTCCAATGCAAGTTGTACAACAAACTGCTTAGCTCCTTTTGCTAAAGTTCTTAATGATAAATTTGGTATTAAACGCGGCTTGATGACAACTGTTCATTCCTATACTAATGACCAACGTATTTTAGATACTCCACATAAAGATCTTCGTCGTGCTCGCGCAGCGGCTCTTTCTATCATTCCTACAACAACTGGTGCAGCAAAAGCAGTAGCATTAGTATTACCTGAATTAAAAGGTAAGTTAAATGGCTTTGCTCTTCGCGTGCCAACTCCAAATGTTTCTATCACTGACCTTGTAGCAGAGTTTGATAAAGAAACAACTAAAGAAGAAATCAATGCAGCACTTCGCGAAGCAGCTCAAGGCGAATTAAAAGGCATTTTAGGCGTGTCTGATTTGCCACTTGTTTCCCATGACTTCAATGGCGATTCAAGAAGCTCTATTGTGGATGCTGATTTAACTATGACAATGGAAGGCAATATGGTAAAAGTTGTTTCCTGGTACGATAATGAATGGGGCTATTCTAACCGTGTAGTTGACTTAGCTAAATTCATTGGTGAAAAAGGCCTATAATTAAACGGGGGACTTAATAGTCCCCTTTTTTCACATGCTATTTTAAGTTACATAGTATAGCAGTGGTATTAGAAGTTTTATACATAATGCTAGACATTCTAGGTGTAATGGAAGCCATTATGAATGTGGCGTCGGTCCTAGAATCGTAGCTATTCTAAAACTGACTTGGAATACAAAGGAATGTGTAATTACTTTACGA
Organism: uncultured Veillonella sp.; assembly: GCF_900545795.1. GTDB lineage: Bacteria > Bacillota > Negativicutes > Veillonellales > Veillonellaceae > Veillonella_A. The sequence continues at coordinate 17,158 of NZ_URAR01000003.1, read as the reverse complement.
AGTTTATAATATAAGCCATGTACTGTGGAGGATTATATGAAGAAAACATTAGAAGCAATTGAAGTAGCTCATAAAAAAGTCTTTGTCCGCGTAGATTTTAATGTGCCTTTAAAAGAGGGTGTTATTACTGATGATACGCGTATTCGCGCTACGTTGCCAACGATTAATTACTTAATTGGCAAAGGCGCCAAAGTTATTTTAGCCTCTCATTTGGGTCGACCTAAGGGAGAACGTAAACCTGAGTTTACTTTAGCTCCTTGTGCTAAACGCTTGAGTGAACTTCTTGGCAAGGAAGTGGCGTTTGCCAATGATTGTGTAGGTCCTGAAGCAGAAGCGGCAGTGGCAAAACTACAAGATGGGGATGTGCTATTATTAGAAAATCTTCGCTATCATAAAGAAGAAGAGAAGAATGGTGCAGACTTTGCTAAAGCCTTGTCTAATTTAGCAGACGTTGGCATTAATGATGCCTTTGGCGTATCTCATCGCGCTCATGCTTCTGTGGAAGGGATTACCACATATTTACCAATGGTAGCAGGCTATTTATTGGAGAAGGAAATTAAATATGTGGGCGGTGCCGTAGCTAATCCAGAGCATCCATTTGCAGCCATTATTGGGGGCGCCAAAGTAAGTGATAAAATTGAAGTTATTTCAAATTTATTGCCAAAAGTTGAAGTTCTCATTATTGGCGGTGGTATGGCAAATACTTTCATTGCAGCCAAAGGATATGCTACAGGGTCCTCGCTAGTTGAAAGCGATAAAATTGAGCTCGCTGCGTCTTTAATTAAACAAGCAGAAGAAACTCATACTAATTTATTATTGCCTACTGATTTTGTAGTGGCCGATGCATTTAGCAATGATGCCAATCATAAAGTAGTGCCCGCTGATGGCATTGAAGAGGGATGGATGGCTCTTGATATTGGCCCAGACAGTCAAAAAGCCTTTGCCGAAGCTTTACACTCTATGCGCATGATTGTATGGAACGGTCCAATGGGCGTATTTGAAATGGACAATTTTGCCGCTGGTACAAATGCGGTGGCTAAAGCAGTAGCTGAAGCGGAAGCCATTACTATTGTAGGCGGTGGTGATTCGGTAGCAGCTATTGAAAAGAGTGGTCTAGCAGATAAAATTTCCCATATTTCCACTGGTGGTGGCGCTTCCCTTGAATACTTAGAAGGTAAGGCTTTGCCAGGCATTATGGCATTACAAGACGCATAGGAGGCATTATGAGACAACAAATTATTGCAGGCAACTGGAAGATGCATACAAACTTAGCTGAGGCAACAATTTTGGTGGAAGGCTTAAAAAAGGCTCTAGCAGAAGCTAAGACTGAACGCGAGGTTGTAGTATGTCCCCCATTTACTGGGCTTAGCACAGTATGTGATTTAGCCGATGAAACAACGATTCGCGTAGGCGCTCAAAATATGCACTATGAAGTAAGTGGTGCTTTTACTGGTGAAGTGGCTCCAACTATGTTGACAGATCTAGGCTGTCATTATGTTATTTTAGGCCATTCTGAACGCCGTCAATACTTCGGTGATACTGACGAGCTAATCAATAAAAAAATAAAAGCAGCTTTTGCGAATGATATTGTACCAATTCTTTGTGTAGGTGAAAGCTTAGAGCAACGCGAAGCTAATGAAACACAGGCGTTTATTGATAGTCAGTTGGAGCAAGGTCTTGTTGATCTTACGGCTGAACAAGTAGGGCAAATGGTCATTGCTTATGAGCCTATTTGGGCCATTGGAACGGGTAAAACTGCTACTGCTGAACAAGCTGGTGAGGTATGTACAGCAATTCGTAAAAAAGTGGCTTCTTTATTTGGTGCCGATGCAGCTGAAGCGGTGCGCATCCAATATGGTGGCAGCGTGAAGGGCAGCAATGCGAAAGAAATTTTATCTCAAGCAGATATTGATGGTGCTCTTGTGGGCGGTGCATCACTAAAAGTGGAAGACTTTATGGCCATTATTACGGCTTAAGTAATGTTAGCTGTGAGTGTAGATTACTAATTAGGTGAAATCTACTTTAACGGCTATTTAGTTTAGATTGTATTCCAGAAAGGCAGTATTCAGTTTAGCTTGAATATAGTTCACGTAGTACCTAGTGTAGTCTGAATATAGTCTAGTTAGTATCTAGTGTAGTCGCTATTCAGTTTAGACAATGGATAGTCTAACTTAGTATTACACAGATTTGATGAGTAAAATAAATTTATGGTGGGGCGATTGCTTAGAATATTGTGGTAATGCCCTTCCTGTGAGAGAACATGAGATAAGAAAGGGACTATATGGCAAAATTAAAAAGTCCAGTTATGTTAACTATTTTAGATGGCTTTGGCTTAGGGGACTTGCAAGATGCTACTAATGCAGTAGTGCAGGCTCATCCGGAGAATTTTAAAGCGCTCTATGAGGCGCATCCTCATACGCAATTAGAAGCTTCTGGTCTTGCAGTAGGCCTTCCGGATGGACAAATGGGTAACTCTGAAGTGGGCCATTTAAATATTGGTGCTGGACGCATTGTATATCAAGAATTAACGCGAATTACTAAAGACACCGAAGAAGGAACTTTCTTTGAAAGAGCTGTTATTAAAGATTTATATGCCCATGCTAAAGGAAGTCGTCTTCATATTATTGGCCTTTTATCAGATGGTGGCGTTCATAGTTCCTTAGATCATATAAAAGCGATTTTAAAAGGAGCTAAAGAAGCCGGTATCAAAGCTGTATATGTACACGCTTTATTAGATGGCCGTGATGTGCCACCAAAGAGTGCATTAACTTATGTAGCAGATTTAGAGGCCTTTATGAAGGACTTAGGTTTAGGTAGTATTGCTACGATAGGTGGTCGCTACTATGGTATGGATCGGGATAAGCGTTGGGAGCGTGTAGAAAAGGCTTATAATGCTATTGTAGATGGTGTAGGTCCTACTGCTGAATCCGCTACAGCTGCAGTAGAAGCATCATATGCACAAGATGTGGTAGATGAGTTTGTAGTGCCAGTGGTCTTACAAAAAGAAGGTTCTATTGAAGCCAATGATGGCGTAATTTTTGCAAACTTTAGACCAGACCGTGCTCGCCAATTAACTCGCGCCATAGTGGATCCAGAGTTTACGGGCTTTCAACGCAAGAAAGGTGTTGTGCCAGTATATTTTGCCACTATGACAAAATATGAAGATGGTTTGCCAGTTCATATTGTATATGAGAAAGAAGTGCTTACCAATACATTAGGGCAAGTACTATCTGAAGGAGGCTATACACAGCTTCGCATTGCAGAAACAGAGAAATATGCGCATGTTACCTATTTCTTTAATGGTGGTGAAGAGGTGCCATTTGAAGGAGAAGAGCGCATTTTAGTGCCTTCACCTAAGGTGGCTACTTATGATATGCAGCCTGAGATGAGCGCTTTTGAAGTTACTGATAAAGTAGTGGCAGCTATTGAAAGCAAAGCTTTTGATATGATTGTGTTAAACTTTGCAAATCCAGATATGGTTGGTCATACAGGTGATTTTGAAGCAGCAAAAAAAGCTGTGCATACAGTGGATACCTGTTTAGGTCGCATCGTAGAAGCAATCGAGAAAGTAGAAGGTCATTTGCTGATTACAGCAGATCATGGTAATTCTGAAATGATGATTGACCATAGCACCGGCGCTCCACATACGGCGCATACAACTAATCCAGTGCCACTAATTTTAGTTAGTCAGGCATATACTAAGGAAAACTGTGAATTAACACCAGGTCGCCTATGTGATTTAGCACCGACTATGCTGGCTTTAGGTGGGATTGAGCAACCGAGTGAAATGACAGGTAAGAGTGTAGTGCCGAAGAAATCGGGCCCACCACGGTAGAACTTGTTCCCTGTAATAAAGGCAGGTTCTACCTAGGTAGGGTATAATGAAAGTATATAAGGGTTAACGTATTGAGGTTAACATATTAAGGAGGTCATATTATGGCAATTATTACAGATGTTTACGCAAGAGAGATCCTAGATTCCCGTGGCAATCCAACAGTGGAAGTAGAAGTGTATTTAGAAGACGGCACAATTGGTCGTGCTGCTGTTCCATCTGGCGCGTCCACTGGTCAATTTGAAGCAGTAGAGCTTCGCGATGGCGATAAAGGTCGCTACTTAGGTAAAGGCGTAGAACAAGCTGTTCATAATGTAAATGAATTAATTGGTCCTGCTATTCTTGGTTTTGATGCATCAGAACAAGTAGCTATTGATAAATTAATGATTGAGCTTGATGGTACTCCTAATAAAGGTAAATTTGGTGCCAATGCGATTCTTGGCGTATCTATGGCAGTAGCTCAAGCGGCAGCTGCTTCTTATGATTTACCATTATTCCAATACTTAGGTGGTACAAATGGTAAAGAATTACCAGTGCCAATGATGAACATTTTAAATGGTGGTGCTCATGCTGACAATAATGTGGACATTCAAGAGTTCATGATTATGCCAGTAGGTGCAGAGTCCTTCAAAGAAGCATTACGCGCTTGTGCAGAAGTATATCACACACTTAAAAATGTATTAAAAGCTAAAGGTCTTGCTACTGGTGTGGGCGATGAAGGTGGTTTTGCACCAAATCTTGGCTCCAATGAAGAAGCATTACAAGTTATTTGTGAAGCGATTAAAGATGCTGGTTATGAACCTGGCACTGATTTCAAATTAGCTATTGATGCGGCGTCTTCTGAATTCTTTAAAGATGGAAAATATAATTTAGCTGGTGAAGGCAAAGTTAAAACTGCCGCTGAAATGGTTGATTTCTATGAAGCACTAGTAGAAAAATATCCTATCATCTCTATTGAAGATGGTTTAGCTGAAGAAGATTGGGAAGGCTGGAAATTATTAACAGAGCGCCTTGGCAAAAAAGTTCAATTAGTAGGTGACGATTTATTTGTAACAAACACAGAACGTTTGGCTCGAGGTATTCAAGCTGATACAGCAAACTCTATCTTAATTAAAGTAAACCAAATCGGTACTTTAACAGAAACTTTTGATGCTATTGAAATGGCTAAACGCGCAGGCTATACTTGTGTTATTTCTCACCGTTCTGGCGAAACAGAAGATAACACTATCGCTGACATTGCCGTAGCAGTGAATGCGGGCCAAATTAAAACTGGTGCACCAGCTCGTAGCGAACGCGTAGCTAAATACAATCAATTACTTCGCATCGAAGACTTATTAGCTGAAACAGCTCAATATCGTGGTCTTGATGTATTCTACAATTTAAAACATAAATAATATATAGATTCATCACTTAGATGTATCTATAGTTAAAAGTTTACATCACATAATAATGCTTAGATGCAATTCTACAAGGCTGATACAAGGCCTTAAGGAGTTAGCATCTAAGCATTTTATTTGGGCCATATTTTCCACTTTCCTAAAGATGGAGTATAATAGAAACTGTTCTTAGTACTTTACTAGCATTTTGTAATAGTAAACTACATAATATAAAAGCACCTAAGTGTCTAAATATAAAAGCATGTAAGAACTAAATGTAAAGCAGCTAAGGTATTAAAATGAATCTAAAGTACTAAAATGCAACTAAGGCATTAAAAACATCTAAGGCACTAAATATTAAGCATTTAAGATGCTAGCTATAAAATCAGTAAGGCGCTAACTATTAAGGGTCTAAAGCTTAAATGTGAAGTATTTAAAGCACAAATTTGAACGCACATTACAAGGAGGGACGGCATTGCCTAATTTATATATCGGCCTGGTACATTATCCAATTTACAATAAACATATGGATGTGATTACAACGGCAATAACTAATTATGATATTCATGATATTGCTCGCGCGGCGATTACTTATGACGTGAGCCGCTATTTTGTTATTCACAATATTCCAAGCCAAAGAGAATTAGCGGCTAAAATAATGGAGCATTGGCAACAAGGCTTTGGCAGTACCTACAATCCTGACCGCAAAGAAGCGTTTAATGGGGTAGAATTAGTTAATTCTATTAAGGTGGCCATTGATAAGGTTATAGAGCTTGAAGGGAAGCGCCCCTTAGTTTGTACTACTGATGCACGTACCTATGATAATACAATTACCTATAGTGGATTGCGTAAAAACCTTGAATTTGGGGACCTTCCTGTGTTAGTATTATTTGGTACCGGCTATGGTATGACAAAAGAAACAATGGAAGAATTTGACTATATATTAGAGCCTGTATATGGGCATGGTGAGTACAATCACTTGTCAGTGCGAAGTGCTGTTTCAATTATTTTGGATCGTCTTCGCGGTGAAGCTTGGTGGGAAAAAGCCTAATAGTCAATATGTAAGACCTAGTGAAGCGTGATATATAATATCTATTGCACTAGGCGCATTTTTATAGGAGGTAATACAATGTCTGGACATTCAAAATGGGCCAATATTAAACATAAAAAAGGAAAAACTGATGCGATTAAAGCAAAAGTAACGACTAAAATTAGCCGTGAAATCACTGTTGCTGCTCGCATGGGTGGTGGCGATCCAGTAGGTAATATGCGTTTAAAATTAGCGCTTCAAAAAGCTCGTGAAAATAATATCCCTAAAGATAATATTCAACGTGCGATTGCTAAAGGCGTAGGCGCTACTGAAATGGATAATTACGAAGAGATTACTTATGAAGGCTATGGTCCTGGCGGCGTGGCACTAACTGTAGAGTGCTTAACAGATAATCGCAATCGTACAGCGGCAGATGTGCGCCATGCATTCTCCAAAAATGGTGGTAATCTTGGCGAAACAGGCTGTGTAGCATGGATGTTTAAGCGCAAAGGTATCTTCGTTATCGCTGCAGAAGGTCATGATGAAGAAGAATTAACTCTACTTGCTTTAGAAGCAGGGGCAGAAGATTTAAAATCTGAAGACGATTCGTTTGTTATTTATACCTCTCAAGAAGATTATGATGCAGTAGAAGCTGCTTTAGCTGAAGCGGGCATTGAAACAGAAGTAAGTAAAATTACTATGGTGCCGGATAATAATATCGAGCTAGAAGGCGAAAATGCTGAAAAAATGCAAAAAATGCTCGATGCATTAGATGATCTTGACGATGTGCAAGATGTCTACCACAATGCTATTCTTCCTGAGGAAGAAGAATAAATTCAATATAATAGCGCCATTACAGTGTTTTAAGTTTTAAGGCTCTGTGATGGCCTTTTTATTTGCGATTATAGGCGTATTATTTGAATTCTGCAAGTATGCATTTACTTCACTATATTTATATCTATCAATATGATATAATTAATTGGTAATCGCTATTGATTATTAATGATAGTATAATTATTTTTACTTGTTAGTCATTGTGAAAGGATGATAGGTAAAATGAAGCAATATGATATTATTGTAATCGGCACTGGTGGTGCTACCATCGTTGCTGATGCGGCTATAAAAAAGGGAAAGAAAGTAGCTATTATTGAAAAGGCTAAATTTGGTGGCACTTGCTTAACTCGTGGCTGTATTCCTACGAAGGTTATGGTTACTGTAGCCGATGCAGTGCGCGAGATTGAAGAGCTTCCTAAAATTGGCGTTAAAGTTGAGCCTGCCAGCATTGACTGGGATCTTATGTCCAAGCGCGTGTGGCAAAAAATTGATGAAAGCATTGGCATGGAAGCATACTACAAAAAGTTCGATAATGTAGATGTATATAATGGGGCTGCCTCTTTTGTTAAAGATAAAGTGGTAACTGTTACTTATACTGAAGGTGGTGTAAGTGAAGAGATTACAGCGCCAATTATTATTCTAGGTGTAGGTGGCCATACTAAAATCAATCCGATTAAAGGCCTTGAAGAAGCTGGTTATATGAGCAGTGAATCTTTATTTGGCAATAAGTACCCTAAGAAGCCATTTAAGAAACTCATCGTAATGGGTGGTGGTCCTATTGGTACAGAGTTTGCTCATGTATTTGCTGCAGCAGGTACAGAAGTAACGTTGATTCAACACAATGTGCGCTTATTACCTAAAGAAGACGAAGAAATTTCTGAACAGATTTATAAAGACATTACGCGTCTAGGCATTGAAGTGATTCTTAACCAAGAGCCGCAAGAAGTGCGCGTAGAAAATGGCGAAAAAGTAGTTGTTATTGAAGACCGTAAAACAGGTGAAATCCGCGAAGTACGTGGAGAAGAAATTCTCATGGCATCTGGTATCAAACCAGCTACTGAGGAGTTAAAATTAGAAAATACATCTATTGAAACTATGCGTGGTGGCTGGATTAAAACAAATGAATTCTTAGAAACCTCTGTAGAAGGCGTATACGCTATGGGCGATGTGAATGGTGAGGCACCATTTAGACATAAGGCTAATTATGAAGCTGATATTATCGCGCATAATTTATTCTTTGCTGAGTCACCGCAAGATTTCCGCTGGGCACGCTATGATTTAGTGCCAGCTGTTACCTTTACTTATCCTCAAGTAGGTCATGTAGGTTTAACAGAAACTCAGGCTAAAGAATTAGGCTATGAAGTTAAAACTGGTAAAAACTATTATTCCGCATCGGCTAAAGGCTTTGCTATGGGCTTTGATCCAGGTGATGAAAATGATGGATTTGTTAAAATTGTTGTAGATACTAAGACTAATCATATTTTAGGTGTTCATGTAATTGGCCCTCAAGCGTCTATTTTATTCCAACCATATGTGAACTTGCTCAATAGTGGAGATACTCCATTGACTCCAATTAATGAAGAGATTGGTTCACCATTGACGAAACAATTGCGCAGTGAAGGGTTAGTGCGTAAAATGGATCCTCATTCTGTTATTACTGTTGGGGAAACTATGACACCGCATCCTACTTTGTCTGAAATCGTTATGTGGACGCAAGTATATTACGAAAACCGCTGGTAAGCCGTTTTGTTTAAATGATAATTGATAGGCTTCTGGTCATTAAGGCTATGAGAGCGTATCATGGCTAGGCGAATATGGATTCGTTTTGTAGTAAAAAATAACAACCTAATGGTTTAAAACTCATATAAATTAGATGAAAAAATCATAAATAAAACATAAAATTCTTATTGATAATTATTGAGAAAAGGTGTACAATGATTTCAATGAGAATAATGATAATCCGTTAGCTCCTTATGTGCTAACGGATTATCTATTATATATGGTATTGTAAAGAATATGAAAAGTTTTTATTGATTATTCATTATAAAGATGAGTGGGGTAAATGATGCAAGACTTATTAATACGCATGTATGTGCCAAATCGCGATTGTGTAAAATCACCTATGGTTCGCACAAAATATGGCGATTTAGCTAGTATAGCAGGCATTGTAATTAATCTATTGATCTGTATTGGGGAAGTGGCTGTAGGATTTTTAATAGGCTCTTTAGCTATGATTAGTGACGGTATACATAATATTACAGATGCCGGTGGTTCTTTAATCTCCTTAATTAGTTTTCGTCTCGGTGCGAAGAAAGCAGATGAAGCGCATCCTTTTGGCTTTGGGCGCATGGAGTATTTGCTTTCCATTGGATTTGCTTTATTGTTATTCGTCTTAGCCATTCAGATTCTCATTGAAGCAGTGCATCGCATTATGAATCCAGAAGTAGTGCCATTTTCCCTTACTTCAGTAATTGTTATGCTCTGTGCGATGGGATTGAAACTTTGGCTCTATAGTTTTTTAAAATATATTGGAGAGCTAGTTGATTCACCTATTTTAAGAGCTAATAGCTTAGAAACTTTGTCTGATATTTGGGGTATTGCAGGTGTTACAGTGGGCTTGGTTATAGGTGGACTATTTGCATTACCTGTAGATGGCTATTTGAGCTTTTTAGTGGCCTTACTTATTGGTCGAGCGGGTTATCATGTATTGTCTGATGCGATTACTCGTATTTTAGGACAAGAGCCAAGTCCAGAGCTTGTATCGTCTATTGTAACCCTTGTAAAATCCTATAAAGGGGTAGAAGGTGTTCATGATTTAGTTGTTCATGACTATGGACCAGGCAATGTGTTTGCTAGCATTCATGTTGAGGTAGATGCTAAAGTAGATGTGATTAAAAGTCATGCCCTAGTTGATCGCATTGAACGTGATGTGGCAGATAAACTATATGTAAACTTAACGATTCATATGGACCCACGTATTATTAATGATGAAATGATTAAACTTTATAACATGGTAGATAAAGTGGCAAAAGCGTATAATCCTGATATTTGTGTATATGATGTACAAGGCATTCAAGATGGTGAGCGAACGAGAGTGTCCTTTGATATGACCGTACCTTACTCTAGTAATGCGAATATTGAAGATGTGTCTAATAGCATTAAAAGCATTTTAGAAGCAGTTCATCCTAATTTTGATGTTCATATCAATGCAGGTAGGCGTTATACAGGGAATCAACACATTCACCCATAATCTTTGGATAAGAGGAATCTGCATTTAATTTATTGAAAGCATTCATAAGAAAAGCCTTACTCAAGTAATGTTACATATATTGTAAACATTATAATGAGTAAGGCTTTTAGTTTATGTAAAAGGAGATTAGTTGTTTAAGCTAGCTTCTTGAACAGATTGTTCAACTGTATCTTCTATTACTACATGGTTGATATCGCTAGGGTAGCCGTGTTTTGCAAAATCAGCAGCGGCTGTGAAGAGAATATCAGTGGAAGAGTTGAGTGCTGTTTCAGTGGAGTCTTGAAGAACTCCGATAATGAAACCAACACCTACGACTTGCATGGCAATGTCATTGGAGATACCGAATAGGCTACATGCTAGTGGAATAAGCAATAAGGAACCGCCAGCAACACCAGAGGCACCACATGCACCAATAGTAGCAATAATGCTAAGAAGTAGGGATGTTAAAAAGTCTACTTGAATATTGAGCGTATTGGCAGCGGCTAGTGTCATGATAGTGATAGTAATGGCTGCACCTGCCATGTTGATAGTAGCGCCTAAAGGAATGGCAATGGAGTAAGTATCAGGGGAAACGCCGAGGCGTTTGGCAAGATCCATATTGATAGTGGCTCCCAGCGGAATCGACACAGAATAGGTGTCCTCATCCAATCCCAAATCCTCACATAATTTCATATTTACCGGAATATTAGCTGCTGAGCTGCGAGTAAAGAAGGCATAAATACCAGATTCACGCAAGCATTTTAAGGTAAGTGGATACGGATTGCGGCGAATAGCCCAGAATACAATAATTGGATTGATTACAAGGGCTACAAAGAACATACTGCCTAATAATGTAGCAAGTAATACACCATAATCTAATAATACTTCAATACCATTGGTAGCAATTGTTTCAGCTACAAGGCCCATAATACCAAATGGAGCTAAGCGGATAACCCATTGCACACAGGTAGTAACAGCATCTGAAATATTAGCAAATACTTCTTTTGTTTCATCTGGTGCATGGCGAAGAGCGAAGCCGATGACTACGGCCCAGCTTAGAATACCGATGTAATTACCAGTCATAATGGCATGGAGTGGATTGTCCACAGCATTTTTTAATAGTGTAATGAGGACTTCGGCAATCCCTTCTGGCGCTGCTGTTTCCTGAGTGGCATTAACTAAATGCAAAGTAGTAGGGAATACAGTGCTTACTACTACTGCTAACGCAGCGGATAGGAAGGTACCTACAATATACATGCCAATGATTTTTCTCATTCCCGATTGCTGCCCCGCACGGTGGCGACATACAGCGGCGATAACTAAGAAAAATACGAGAACTGGTGCAATCCCTTTTAGGGCACCTACGAAAATAATGCCGAGTAGGGATAAATTTTTACCTATGGTAGGATTAATGAGCGCTACCGATATACCGATAATAAGGCCAATAATGATTTGTTGGATGAGGCTCAATCGGTTTAGCACTTGTAAAACATATTTCATCACAATCTCTCCTTTTTGAATATACATTTCCTTGTAATGGACATATGTCATTATAGAACGGATAAAAAAGATTGGCAAGTGTTTTTTATTGATTTTTTTATAAAATAAAATTATATTAGTGTTTTTTGTGATGACTTTACAAGGGGCTTTTAATTTTTGTATACTAAAGAGACGCAGTAAGGGTTTTGTATTATTAGTAAAGCGATGTGAAGATGATGAATGATGTGAAAGTAAAAACTGTATCGCCTATAGATTCCAAAGCAGATGTAGATCTTGCACAGGAAGTAATAAAAAAGGGCTTGCAGTTTGAAAATAATCAAGATAAAGAAGTATATGTACAACATGTATTTTCTCATATTGCTAAACACTATGATTTGATGAATACGATTTTAAGTTTTCATCAAGATGCTTATTGGCGCCGTTTTGCCGTTTCGAAACTTAAATTAGAAACAGGCCATCGCTTACTTGATGTAGCGTGTGGCACTGGGATGTTAACTATTGAAGCACTGAGACAACATTCAGATATTTCTATTGAAGCACTCGATTTCAGTCCTGAAATGTTACGCCGTGGACAGGCGCGCTTGGAAGAATTAGGCCTTCTTGATAAGGTGAGCTTAGTGGAAGGCGATGCTATGGACTTACCTTATGAAGATAATAGCTTTGATTCCGCTATGAGCGCTTTTGCACTACGCAATGTGCCGAGCATTGAAGTGACTTTACAGGAAATGATGCGCGTAGTTAAGCCTGGTGGCTATGTGGTCACATTAGAACTAGCTAAGCCAACGATGATTGGTTTTAAACAGTTATATTATTTATATTTTGAAAAGATTTTACCTATTCTTGGTAAGCTCAGTAAAGATAAGTCCTCCTATGCGTGGCTTCCAGAATCATTGCGACGCTATCCTCATCAGTCTAAGGTGCTAGATATTTTTAAAGCCGTAGGCTATGAAGAGGCGGAGTATTTTGAATTAACTGGTGGCATAGTGGCTGTTCATGTAGGTCGTGTACCAGAAAAGTAAAAAATGAGTTTGAGGAGATAGCAAAAAGGGCTGTCACCGTAGTGCTGAATATAATCAGCACAGGGTGACAGCCCTTTGTTAGTTATTACGAAAAAGTAATGACTAATAGATAGTAAGACTATTTACAGAATGAACGATTATTGTACATAGAATACAAGATTTACTGTTTTTACTACAGATAAATCGCCTTGCTCTACAGGTGTTGTAGTTTCTAGAGCACTAGCAGCCATTTTATACATACGAGGTGTGTTGTCTAATGTATAAGTGTTAGTAGAGTTTACAGACGCTTCTTTGATGCCTTTGATTTGTTGACCTAATGCAGCAGCGATAACTTCAGCTTGATGACGGCCATTTTTAACAGCTTCTGTAGTCAATTGATCGCTAAGGGATTGGTTTACATCAGCTTCAAAAGAAAGGGATTGAATGTCATTAGCACCAGCACCTACTGCGCGGTCAATGATTTGGCTTACTTTGCTTAAATCATTAATGCGAACAGTTACATTGTTAGATACAGTGTAGGATTGAATAGAATTATCGCGTTGACCTTTTACAGTTTGGTAATCGTACTGTGGGTTAACGGAGAAGTTAGAAGTTTGGATATTGTTTTTAGTCACACCTACTTGAGCTAAGCTAGCAATTAATTGGCTCATAATGCGATCATTTTCGCTCTTAGCAGTCATAACATTATTAGCATTGCTAGTGATACCTAAGCGCAATGTAGCATAAGTCGGTGCAATAGAGCGGTTAGCCATGCCAGTTACTTGGATTTGAGATTCAGGTACATCAGCACCTTGTGGAGCTGCTAGAGCAGCGCCAGTAACACCTAGTGCAAGAGTGGCAGCTAAAATTGTACGGGTTAATTTTTTTGTTAATTTTAAATTCATAATAAACTCCTTTGTTACTCTTTCTAAAAAAAGTATAAGAATGTTAATAGAACTTTACACTTCATTAGTTCTTTACTGGTAGTATACCAAATAAAAAAGAAAAAAGCAAAACTTAATGGACAAATTCAGTTTTTTGTCCATTATCAAAAGATAGATGTTTTTAAAAATTTTTGTTGATGTAATTAAAAAAGAGAGTATAATAATAACGTACATATTTTCTGTATTATAGAAAGTATGATCTTCAAGTTATGTGTTAATATTTGGAATACTAATGTTAGACTATTTGGGAATGAAAGGCCTAAATACAAAAGAGGTAATTAATATAAGAGGTGATATGATATGAAATATTGGAAACAAATTATGCTTGTGTTAGCAGTAGTGGGTGGTGTTCAATTGGGTATGGCTCAACAGGTAATGGCTGCCGATTGGTATTATATTGGAGCCAGTGCTACGGAAGAGCAATATAGTGTTGATAATAGTCGAGTAGAGAAAAATGATAAAGAAGCAACCATGTGGATTCGCGTAAATCAACTTAATAAGGATTATTATGAGCAAAAGATAAAGCTTAATAAGGAAGATAAGACGATTCAGATTTTAGAGTTGCGTTTATTTCACACTACTGGAATTCCTTATAATGATGATGAATTTACTTATGATAAGTCGGTACAACCGATTGTACCTGAGACAATGGGGGAAGAGATTTACAAATTGGTATGGAATAATTAGATTGTATACTAGACAAGGGGTACAATCCGTGGTACTGTAAAAAGAGAAATTTAGATATTTCGATATGTTCACAGTAAAGGAGTTTTGTATATGAATCCTATTGATATATTATTAAATCACCGTACTATTCGTGAATTTAAATCAACACCTATTACACCGCAGCAATTAAATGTGCTATTAGATGTTGCTAAGCGTACCGCTTCTAGCCAAGGTATGCAGAGCTTTAGTATTATTCGTATTACTAAGCCTGAATTGAAAGCTGCTATTGCAGAAATTTGCAACCAAGAGTATGTAGCGCGTGTGCCTGAGTTGTTAATTTTTGTAGTAGACTCTTATAGAAATTCTCGCATCGCTCGTGAACAAGGCGTTGTAAATGATAATGAGCGCGATAGCGATCGCTTCTTCCAAGGTTGGACTGATGCAGCTCTAGCAGCGCAAAATGTAGTGGCTGCAGCTGAGCTTGCTGGCTTTGGAACTGTATATTTTGGCAGCATTTTAAATAATGTGCCTAAGATGATTGAATTATTAGGTTTGCCAGAGCTTACATTCCCTATGTTAGGTCTTGGTATTGGGGTGCCAAATCAGGAACCTCAAGCAAAACCACGCATGCCAAAAGAAGCGAATATTTTTGAAGACTCCTATAAAGTATTTGACTCTTATATGGATTTGTTAGAAGAGTATGATGAAGAAATGGGCCAGTATTACGATTTACGTGATACAAATCGCCGCGTTGACTCATTTACCTTGCAGATTGCGAAGAAAAGCCAAAATCCTACGCCTATGCGTCAGAAGTTAATTCAACAGGCTGAAGCTCAAGGCTTTAAATTCAATTTATAATTTCTATAACTAAATGAGGGCTTTCTTTAATTTCTGAGATAAAACTCTCATAGATTATAAGCAGCACATTATAAGTGATGAGAGATTATAACTCATTGCTAAATAATAAGAGTCTTGAAATTGAATTATGAACATAGCCAACTTTATATGTTGGCTATGTTTTTCTATATAAATTAAAGAGTGAGCGCAGCATGACTCTAAATTATAGGGGGAATTAGTATGGTATATGATATTGCCATTGTCGGAGGTGGTCCGGCAGGTTTGTCGGCGGCAGTAACAGCGCGTGTACGTGGCAAATCTGTTGTTTTGTTTGAGTCCGGTGGCTTTAGTGATAAGTTAAGAAAAGCGGAGCGCATTGACAATTATTTAGGATTTCATACCATAAGCGGTACTGATTTAATGGATACATTAGTGGCTCAAGCATTAACCTATGAACCAACGATTGTGAATGAACGAGTGCAATCCATCTTTCAGGGAGAGCCTTTTACAATTCTTACGGAAGAAGGCGTGTATACAGCACATAGTGTAATCTTAGCAACAGGGGTAAGTATGAATGGTACCATCCCTGGAGAAAAACAATTACTAGGGCGAGGCGTTAGTTATTGTGCTTCTTGTGATGGCCAATTTTTTAAAGAAAAAGAAATAGCTATATATATTAATACTGAACATGGGTTAGATGATGTGAAATTGTTGGCAAGTTTAGCAGCTACAGTAGCATTATATGTAGATCCAAGTTTATCTTTAGATATATTTAAGGAGAGTAACTTACCAGGATCAGTACAACTCTATCATGAGCGAATTCTGGGGATAAATGGAGACGGTCGTGTTGAAGCTGTTCGAAGTCGAAACGAGGAGCGCGCAGTAGATGGTATTTTTATATTGAGAGATTCCAATCCGCCAGATAATATGATTGATGGATTGGAAGTTAGTAATAATGCGATAGAAGTAAATCGTTTTATGGAAACAAATTTTGCCGGACTCTTTGCTGCTGGTGATGTAGCTGGGGCCCCTTTGCAAGTATCTAAAGCAGTAGGGGATGGGCAAATGGCTGCATTCAGTGCTGTAGCATATGTAAATAAACGTTAGAGGATGTTTCAATCGAATGGTAAGACGAAGAGACATAAGTATAAAAAATATATAGTAGAGCTACATATAAGTAGAAATACATAAGCAGAAAGAGTTGCGCTGAAAAACATAAGTTAAAAAACATAAGTACAAAGATATAAACAATAAGAAAGTAATAAAAAAATAAGTATAAAAATATAAATATAAATACTTAAGACATATAAATACTTAAGACATATAAATACGAATAAATACAAATAAATACGAAGATGTTTATATACTATATCATTTTCAAATTATTGTAGGGAAAGATATTAGTTACTTATGTATCAATTGAGTTTAATTAGAGAAATTCGCAGATAGCAAAATATTTGCGAATTTTTTTAATTTAGGGGTTGACTAAATATTCTGAAATGGGTATACTAACAAAGTCGCTGTTAACGAAAGCTAATTACATGCTACTTTTTACTAAATAGAGAGTAGCTTGTAAATACATTACATAAATTAGGAAATATAAAATTTTCGAAAAATTTATGTAAAAAAGTAGTTGACATGAAATGTGTGACATGGTAGTATATACAAGACGTCGCATCAAGCGACATCAGATCTTTGAAAACTGAACAATGTAAGGTAATCATTTCAATACGAAATGAACATATGCCAGAGTGCGGGTTTCACTAAGTTGAAACCAACCAAAAAATTCTAAGTTAGATAGCAATGCTAAACTAACAGACAACAAATAACGAGCTAGCAAATAGCTTCAAGATATCTTGGAGAGTTTGATCCTGGCTCAGGACGAACGCTGGCGGCGTGCTTAACACATGCA
>NZ_URAR01000002.1 GCF_900545795.1 uncultured Veillonella sp. | reverse complement strand
TACGACCGATCGGTTAACAGCCGATTGCTCTACCGACTGAGCTATCGAGGAATGGTACAAGAGATATTTTATACTAAATCAAAGACGAATGCAAGTACTTTTTTTACAAAATTGTAAAAACTTTACAATTTTGTAAAATTTTTATGCGTTTTATTGATAAAAGCAGCAATTCACGCAAGTTTAAGTCTTTCAGTAAGTAAAGAAAAGCGGCTAGACATTATTTCTCTAGCCGCTTTAGCGCTCAGTATACTTCTACTTATTTATCATTTTACAGTGACTTATATACAATTGTTACAGCTCACCAAGCTTTAGACAGTTATACTTAGCGTTCTTATGTATTCAAATTCTATACAACAATATAGAATTGATTAACCATTAAAACCACGAAGTTGACTAGCTGCTACTAAGCGTTTTAACGCTACCATGTAAGCTGCTAAACGAGGATATACTTTGTATTCTTCTTGCATAGCCCAAACTTCTTCGAAGCTCATCTTCATATTCTTTTCAAGGCGTTCATTAACTTCATCTTCGGACCAGTACAAGCCTTCTTTGTTTTGTACCCATTCGTAGTAAGAAGTTACTACACCGCCGCCATTAGCTAATACGTCTGGTACAATGTCTACGCCTTTTTCATAGAAATAAAGGTCTGCTTCATTTGTAGTAGGACCATTAGCACCTTCTAAGATTGTTTTAGCGCGAACTTCCTTCATATTAGAACCATTGATTTGGTTTTCTAAAGCTGCTAAGTATAATACATCCACGTCGAGTAATAATAAGTCTTTATTGTCGATGCGAGTCATACCTGGCTCTTCGTAACCTTCTAAGGAACGGCCATGAGAGTTGGAGTATTGATACGCTTTTTCTACATCAATACCATTAGCATTGTAGATAGAACCGTGAATATCGCCAATAGCAACAACTTTAGCACCTTCACGATGCATCAATAAAGCACCTACGCTACCTACGTTACCAAAGCCTTGAACGGCAATTGTAACATCAGACATTTTTTTGCCTTTCTTTTCTAAGTAGCTCTTAAGTGTAAACATACAACCGCGACCAGTTGCTTCATTACGGCCAAGAGAACCGCCTACTTCTAAAGGTTTACCAGTAACAACGCCTGGGGACCATACGCCTTTTAAAGTGGAGAATTCATCAACAATCCAAGCCATAATTTGAGGATTTGTATTAACATCTGGAGCTGGTACGTCTGTATCTACGCCGATAATTGGAGCAATTTTACGAACAAAGCCACGAGTTAAGCGCTCTAATTCGCGTTTGCTTAAATTCTTAGGATCAACTTTAATACCGCCTTTACCACCACCATAAGGTAAGTGAGCGATAGAGTTCTTAATAGTCATCCAAGCTGCTAGTGCACGAACTTCGTTTTCATCAGCATCTGGATGGAAACGGATACCGCCTTTAGCAGCACCCATAATTGTACTATGTTGAGTGCGATAGCCACTAAATACTTCTACATGTCCATCATCCATGTGTACAGGGATAGCCACTGTTAATTCGCGTTCTGGATGACGAATTACTTCATAATCATTGCGAGTAAGACCTAACTTTTGAGCTGCTTGATCAAGCGTGTTAAGCATGTTTTCATAAGGATTGTACTTTGCCATATTTTATCTCCTCACATATAAAAAATAAAGTACTTACTTCCTCTAGATTCATCTTAGAGAAGTAAATAAAAGACTTTATTAATCTTTAATTCAACTATAACACAAGGTCACGCTAAAACCTACCATTATTTTAAATATCGAATTTTACCTATGCTATTAAGTCATAGACGAACAATAGCCTATTATAAAAGTTCTTGCCACAAAAGCATCAACAATCTATAGATTTTTACCTATATATGACTATTCCATATAGATATTTTTAGGTCATTTTGCACAATCTATAGAATATGAAAACTGTGAAGTACCCTCCGGGCATGCTTTGCCCCATAGCAAGCAATATGACAAAGAAAAAGCCGAGCCATCTTACAAGATGACTCGGCGTCTATTTAATATATCTCTTATTAAGCTTACAAATTAATATCGAGTTCTACAGGGCAGTGATCGCTCCCCATAATTTGTGGATGAATTTTAGCATCTACAATTTGCTCATCTAAGGATTTTGACGTAATAAAATAGTCAATTCTCCACCCTACATTTCGGTCGCGCGCTTTGCCCATGTAGGACCACCAGCTATATGCATCAATTGTATCTGGATACAATTTGCGGAATGTATCAGTAAAACCAGCTGCCAACAGCTCTGTCATTTTACCGCGCTCTTGATCAGTAAAGCCTGCATTCTTACGGTTTGTCTTTGGATTCTTCAAATCGATCTCTTCATGAGCTACATTGAGGTCACCGCAAAGTATAACTGGTTTCTTTTTATCTAATTCTAATAAGAAGGCTCTAAAAGCATCTTCCCATTCCATGCGATAGTCTAGACGAGCTAACTCGCGTTGGCTATTAGGCGTATAACATGTAACTAAATAGAAATTTTCAAATTCTGCTGTAATAACACGTCCTTCTTGGTCATGTTCTTCAATACCGATTCCATTTGTTACAGACAAAGGCTTAACACGAGTAAAAATAGCTGTACCACTATAGCCTTTTTTTACTGCACTATTCCAGTACTGCTCATAACCAGGTAGTTCGAGCTGAATTTGTTCCGGCTGAAGCTTTGTTTCCTGCAGACAAAACATATCTGCATCTAAGGCTTCAAAACTATCCATAAAGCCCTTAGTTACAGCCGCACGAAGTCCATTTACATTCCAAGATATTAGTTTCATGTATACTCCTTTTTCTACAATTCTACAATGTCTAAAATTTCATTTATGCTCACTTATTATTAGCAGTATTTGTATGTATTATCTGTTTTTTACTTACTATTTGCTTTTTTACTTACGTATTACCTGTGTCAGCAATGTTAACATTTATTCGCTGTTTTTTATCCAATTTATTATCGATAATAGCATCATTCTTGCTAATTTTCAGTCTTGCTATCTTTAGCTGCTTCAGCCTCATTAGCTGCCTGAGCAGCCTTTGCTTCCTCTGCAGCCAACATTTCAGCTTCTTTGCGCTTAATATAAGCATCTAATTTAGCTTTCCGCTGTTTCTTAGTCAACTCCATAATGCCAGCAAACACTAGTAATATAGCAGCCAGTACATTTACCGTTGTAAACCCATGAGAATATATGTGGTAAATAATATATGCTAATGCAATAATTGTTAATACTCTTTGAATTCCCTGCATGAATTGGCCTCCTACTATCTATTCATTATCTTATTAATCCTAAAACTACACGCCCTAATGTATAAACCACTTAGTAAATTTCACAGCGCTTGATACTTTGTTTTCGCTATAAAAGAGCATCGCAACTGACCATTGCAAAGCAAATAGCCCGCCCCGAAGTCTATACATTCTGACCAGTACTAACGCTCTTCAGCATAAGGTGTAATCACCAAATCGCCATGTACAAGCTCCGCCATATACACTTGCGAAATAGTATAGCCCTGAGCTGCTACACTTTCCTCTAACCATGCTCTATCTTTATCCACCAAAGAGAGTACATTTTCATCAGCCAATCCATCAGCAATCAATGGATAATGCACTGTATCTTCACCGTATTTAACTACCGTTAATTGACCATTCTGTTCCAAAACAGCTCGTTTTACCTCGCCCACTCGCGCAATGCCAGCGGCCCTGAGTTTCAAATGTAAATCGCCTGCATTTACACCATGCTTCATGCACTCTTCCACTTGCACCACGCCATAATCGACAACAATAACAGGATTGCCATCAACTAATTTCTTTACAAAGCGGCTATATTTAGTCAAGAAGCGTAGCCCCATGACTACGATAGTCCAACCAATTAAAACTAAGAGAAATTGTAATACGCCGATGGATTCCGTATAAATTACGCCCCCAATAATGCCACCAAGTACATAATTTTGTACTTGATCCACTGCCGAATTAGGCGCTAAATTTCCCTTGCCTATAAGATTAATTTGAAATACAAGACATATAATCCCCAATATGAGCTTTATCATAATCAAAGTATAACCAGTTATCATCATGCCCTTTTACTCCTCTGATACATCAATGACATTAATCTTACTACTTACCATATGAACCTGTGATAGGGAGTAAGCTTCAAAGTTTTTCGTAAAACGAACCTGATAAAATCGGTCATTGGCATTAATTATAATATTATCGCTCATGTGAGTAGCATTGACGCGGATTTGTTCTTTAGGCGTCCCTAATCGCTCAGAGGCACTCGTTATAAAGGAAGCCATCCGCGTGGAGCCTTCAGAATCGCGAAGGGACGAATCATATTCATTCCACCGCAAACCCAAGAAAAAGAGAATAACCAAAGTCAGTAAAATAGTTAAATCACGATATTTACTATTTAATCGATGGCGCAAGAATTGCACACTGGCCCCCAATAAGGCTAAGAGCAACAGAAAGGAAAATCCATACTGTACCACTGCATTAAATTGTCCTTGCTGCACAATATAGCCATATGTGTAAAAATCCAAAAGTTCTCACTCCTACTACATTAATGCATCATCATACACAGCGCGTGGGCCACCAATGTATTTAGGGCGAATACGTGCTGCTGTTAAATGCGCTTCCCCAATTGATTTAATGCTAAGGCGCACTGGTACAACTACTGGTTTTAAATGCATGCCAATAAAGGTATCGCCAATATCAAGCCCTGCTTCAGCTTCCACATGTTCAACCGCCACTGGCTCTTTAAATGTAGCCCAAGCGGCCATAGAGGTGGCACCACCAGCATGCAATTGAGGCACTACATTCCCTATAGGCCAATTATGAGCTTTAGCCACTGCCTTTTCAATAATAATAACGCGGTTTAAGTGTTCACAGCATTGAACACCTAGATTAATCCCTGCTGGCACAAGCACTTCTTGAAGCGCTGCTACAATAGTTTGCCCCATCTCTTCAGCGGAATCAGTACCAATCTTAGATCCTCTGATTTCACTGGTAGAGCAACCTACTACTAATAAATCGCCTCGCTCTAAACGAGCCACATTTAATAATTCCGTAACGGCTGTATGCACAGCTTTCTTCAATTCTGCTTGACTAATAACCTCTTTCGTCATAGTAAGGCCTCCTTAAATAACTTCGCCTTAGACACTGAATTGTTACTTAGAACAATGCCTATTCATCGTCATCATCATCTAATAAATAATCTTTTGCCATCCACCGCTTGGTAGTAGTAAAGGTTATAGTTAACCATTTTTCATCGGAACGTCCGCCGATTTCATTGTCAATCTCATTGCGGATCTTATCCATATCTTCTACGCGTTGTGCCTCAAAGTTTTTAGGCAATAAAATATCGATTTCAATAAACTTACTTTTGCCATACACTTGCACACTACTTACATAGTCTTTGAAATGATAGCGCGCCATAAAATCATCCATAATACGTTGGATGCGCTCATGTAGTTCAGTTGGCGCCACCCCTAGCACCTGCTTAGTAGCAGGCACTAAAATCTTAATAGCACTCGGCATCATTTGTACGGACAAGGCAATTAAAACTACCGAGTCCACATAGCGAGCATAAGGTGCCCAATCAGTTTGCTCTAAAGCCCAAGCAAAAGAGAAGCTGATTAAAATCCCTGCGGCTAAGACCGCATCAATGGACCAACTAATATTATCAAACTTTACTAAATTAGACTTTAAGCGCTTATTGATGTGATGCACATAAAAATAATACGCTGAGTCCACAATTGTGAAAAATGCTGCATATACTACGATGGGACCAGATTCAACAGAATGTCCTTGCCCCAAAATATCAATAACCCCGGTCATAAATGCATATAAAACAAACAGCAAGGTAAAGAAGCCTTCCACCATCAACACGAGAGGCTCAAATTGCCAATACCCAAACTGAAATCGTTTACTCGTTTCCCGGGAGATAAGCTTTGAGGTCATAATCATCATAATTTTAATAATAACGGCCATAAATGATACCACGCCATCTAAAAGAACGGCTGATGATCCAGTTACAACCCCCATCACAGTACCGCTGACAGCTACTAAAAACATGAGCCATGCGGATTGCCAGAGCAGTCGTTGCTCCACATCTTTTGTACTGATCATGTAAATCCCCCTTTCCATATCAAACATAGATTACTAATTACTATTATACAAAAATTTTTCCTATTCATCATAGAAAATCTTGACTTTTCTTACTTAAAGATTGCGAATTAACACGCCTCCCCACAAAGACTTAGATTCCAGCTTTCTTTACAAGCTACGAACTACTTTGATGGATACACCCCTTGTCAAATACACGCCATATACACAAAATTTGGCACATAAAAAGGGCCTCCAGGGAATGTGACCATTCCCTTTATAGCCCCCTTATCTCTAATACGTTATCACTCACTACATTTTCAGCAGGAGCGATGTATTGCCTTAGCTTACTTATGAAACTCTAATCTTATTATTCAGCTGGCACAATTGTACCATGATATGTGTCATCAATAAATTTCTTCACACCTTCTGAATGGAATAGCTCAGCAATGCGTTTATAAGTTGCATTATCTTTATCTGCTTCACGCACCGCTAATACCATTACAGCTAGTGGCTCATCTTTAGGCTCTAAATACACACCTTGCTTTTCTACATCAAGGCCTGCACTCATTACGTAATTCATAGGAATTGCTGCCAAAGTCACATCATCTAAACTACGTGGCAATTGGGCCGCTTCCAACTCTTTAATCACCAAGTTCTTAGGATTGCTAGTAACATCAGCTACCGTTGCCTTATAGCCTACGCCTTCGCGCAATTCAATGAGACCAGACTTCGCCAACAAAGCAAGACCGCGACCGCCATTAGTTGGATCATTTGGCACTGCTACAATAGCTCCGTCAGGAATGTCCTTTACGTCTTTTACAGAATTACTGTAAAGTCCCATACGCATTAGAATGGTTTTACCAATAGGAACTAAATTCGAATTATTTTGCTTGTTAAAATTATCTAAAAACGGCTTATGCTGATAGCTATTCAAATCTAAATCACCATCGGCCAAGGCTTTATCTGGTGTAATATAATCTGAAAACTCTACCAACTTAATGTTAATGCCTTCTTTAGCAGCTTCTTTAGCCACCGCTTCTACCACTTCTGCATGAGGCCCTGCGGTAGCGCCAATCTTAATTTCCTTTGATTGTGCGGAACCGCCTGAATTATCAGACCCACAACCAGCAATGCCTAGTGCCAATACAGCAGCTAAAACAGGTACTACTAATTTTTTCAATTTCATATACATACCTCTCTCTTCTAAAATATACCCCCAGGCGTCTCAAGCGCCACTATATATATCCTAACATATAAATGAAGACTAGAAAAGAGGGGCCTTACTCGCCCTTATACTCTTCATGCACAATAGGTCGTTTATATATGCCAGCTGCATAATAGGCTACTGTAATGATGGCAATAAAGGCCCATCCAATAATAAGCGATAAGCGCGTATCTTCATTCCACCACATACCAATAGTCACTAATACTAAAAAGAGTAAGCAAAAATAGTTTGAATACGGATACCAAGGCGATTTAAATGGATGTTTCGCAATAATTTCAGCACCCCAACGCTCTCTAAACTTCTTCTGCGCCCCGGCGAGTACAAACCAAGACACCATGGCAGGAAATACACTAGCACTATAAATATATAGGAAGAGTTCAGAATTAGGCATTAAGTAATTTAAAAATACGCCAAAGCCCAAACTGCACATGGACACATAAATGCCATTGCGCGGTACGCCAGACTTAGACAATTTAGTAAACATTTTAGGCGCTTGCCCATTTTTAGCCAAGGTGTACAACATGCGACCACAGCTATAAATACCACTATTGCAACCCGACAAAGCAGCCGTTAGTACTACAAAATTAATGAGCCCTGCAGCACTCGCAATACCTACACGAGAAAACGTTTGTACAAAAGGACTTCCTACAAAGCTCAATTCATTCCAAGGATAAATACAGAGAATAACAAAAATAGCGCCTACATAAAAAATCAAAATGCGCCATACAATGCTTTTAACAGCTTTCACCAAAGTATGGCGAGGGTTCTGCGCTTCCCCTGCAGTAATACCGACTAATTCTACGCCTTGAAAGGCTGCCGCCACTACGCACATAGCCGCTAGCATGCCACTAATGCCATGGGGAAAGAATCCCCCATGAGCCCATAGATTAGAAAATCCAATGGCTACACCGCCATTGCCAAAACCAAATAAAATAAGACCAGCCCCTACTACGAGCATAAATACAATGGTAGATACCTTGATGAGGGCGAACCAAAACTCGAACTCTCCGTAATATTTAACAGACGCTAAATTGGCCATAACAATAATCGCCATGCCTACGAGTGCCGATATCCAGTGTGGCAACTCAGGGAACCAATAGCTCATATAAATCCCTACTGCTGTAACCTCTGCCATGCCCACCGATATCCACATAAACCAATAACACCAGGCCGTTATAAATCCCACATAAGGAGAAATATAACGATAGCCATAAGCAGCAAACGAGCCTGGCACTGGCTCTAAATACAGCATCTCCCCCATAATCCGCATAATTAGAAACATCACCACACCCGTAAAGGCATAGCATAACAATACGGAAGGGCCTGCCGTTTGAATTGTACTGGCAGACCCCATAAACAAACCAACCCCAATAGTCCCGCCTAGGGCAATCATCTCCACATGACGGGGCTTTAAATGACGACCTAATTGTTCTGACTCCATAAAAAACTTCTCCTCAAAAATGATACTACTTGTAAAACTTAAGCTACCTACGAGCAAAGCCCGTAGGTAGTTATTCTGCTATTATTTTAGTACTGCCGGGAACCCATGATCGATTAGCTTTTGCTGTAAATTTTTTACATGCTTTTCGCCCATGGTTTCTATTTCTAAGGCCACATGTACATAGCCAACTTCAATATCGCGTTGACTCCGGTCATGCCATATACTCAAAATATTGGCATTCGTATCTGAAATTAAACCAGTCAAAGTAGATAATACATGCGGTCTATCTTGTACAATTACATCTAAGTAAATGCGACGCCAGGATTGAACTAGGCCATTATTAATAATACGGTCAATCATATTCACGTCAATGTTACCACCACTGACAAGGGCCACTACTTTCTTGCCTGCTAAGCCATCGATTTTATCATTAATCATAGCTGCTACCGGACACGCACCAGCGCCTTCTACAGCAGTTTTTACACGCTCTAATAAGAACAAAATGGACTCCGCAATTTCCGACTCTGTTACCGT
Organism: uncultured Veillonella sp.; assembly: GCF_900545795.1. Classification (GTDB taxonomy): domain Bacteria; phylum Bacillota; class Negativicutes; order Veillonellales; family Veillonellaceae; genus Veillonella_A. The sequence goes on along the minus strand of NZ_URAR01000002.1, from coordinate 160,942 downwards.
TACTACTTCATCCACATAGTCTTCTACTAATTGAAACGTCAATGTCCCTGGTGTACCTACAGCAATCCCATCAGCCAAGCTCTTATTGGCTGGCACAGTCACTAAATGACCTTCCGCTATGGACGCTTGCATAGATGGCATATTAGCCGTTTGTACGCCAATAACGCGAATAGACGGACGAATCGCTTTTACTGCCGCTGCTACGCCCGCAATTAAACCGCCTCCCCCAACGGGAACGATAATTACATCCGCATCAGGGACTTCGTCTAATATTTCTAACCCAATCGTCCCTTGACCAGCAATAACGACTGGATCGTCAAAAGGATGACAAAATGTATAGCCTTTTTCCTTTTGCAAACGGCATGCCTCTTCATAGGCATCTGCATAAAAATCGCCAGCTAATACTACATCAGCACCATAACTTAAGGTTGCTTCAACCTTTGATAAAGGCGCATTGGAAGGCATACAAATCGTCGCCTTGCAACCATATTCCTTAGCTGCTAAAGCTACGCCCTGCGCATGATTCCCCGCAGAAGATGCCACAATTCCCAAAGCCCGTTCTTCATTAGTCAGGGAGGCCACTTTATTATAAGCACCTCTCAATTTAAAAGAACCTGTGCGCTGAAAATTTTCCATTTTCAAATACACTTCGCAACCACAGCGCTGACTAATCGATGTAGACTGCATAATTGCGGTCCGTTGTGCCACACCTTTTAATCGTTCCCTCGCTGCTTCAATCATGTCCAATGTAACCATAGCTTGTGCCATTTTAAACCTCCTCATCAAAAAAGACTTCTAAAGGCTCTCTCTCTGGCATATAACGATATTTATATTGCGGATACCCCACCATAATCGCCCCTGCGACTTTGTATCCCTCTGGAAGTTGTAGTGCTTCTAATAATGGCGTATAGCCTGCTTCTGCACAAAATTCCACAAAACCTGACCAACAAGTCCCTAAACCTAAGGTTGGTGCAAATAGTTCTGCATAGGTTAAAGCAAAATGTCCATTATCATGACCACTTTCTGTGTCCGTCGCCTTACTCAAGGCCAACACTAAGGCAGGCGCTTTATGCAAGATAAAATCACGCCCTGTGTCATTGTAGCAATCAGCATTGCGCGCATATAAACGCATGCGCCCATTCACTTTCCCCATCTTATGCATCCATTCCATCACATGCTGACTAATGGCTGCCAAGGTATCTTTATCTTGGATAACACGATAAGACACGCCTTGACGATTGGAACCAGTTGGTGCCATACGCGCTATATCCAATAGACGCATGATGTCCTCTTTAGGCACTTGCTTATCCTTGAAAATACGAATGGACCGGCGATAGCGCATAAATTGCTCTGCCTCTTCTGGCGTAAGTACTTTATAATCGCCCACTTTTGTTTGCTCTGCTCGCGGCGTCAAATCATAGTCAATCGCTTCTGTTGGACAAATAGCTACACAGTGGCCACATTTAATACAACTGCCACGACCAGCTGCAGGCCCATCATCAGTCATTATCAATAATCCTGTGGGACACTCTGCCACACACATATTACACCGTACACAGACTTCTGTGCGCACTGAAAAGTTCATTCTACAACCCTCCAATAAATAGTTCGTTACTGATTATACGCTAATTTTTGAAATTTGTACATTCACACACTGTGCCTTACTATGCTTTTAGCTATATGGCAACAAATCTTCTACTTCGAATTCTTATATAGTTTCACTCTCAACTAATAGACAATAATGATAATTATACGTTATTATTTTATATGAAGATTATATCACACAAATGAAATCATTCTATTGCAATTCAACTGTATACTATGTTTTAAGTATATGTTGTGTATGTGATGCGCATGTAATAAGTATTTGTTTATGTATTTACGTATTTATGTACTTATGTGTTTATGTATTTATGTGTTGCACATGCGTTGCCTAATTATATGTTATGTAACTTTGTGTTCCGTAACTTTGTGTTGTCTAATTATGTATTGTCTAACTACAAGGAGGTATACATGGATATTTTAACTATGACAAATCTTTCATTTCAAAATAAAATCAAATATCCAAATATGTCAGTGCCAGATGGCTCCATTACCTTTTTGCAAGGTCCCAGTGGTTGTGGTAAGACCACACTATTTCATCTTCTAAATAATACGCTCACCCCTTCTAGCGGAAAGATCCTTTTTAGAGGTGAATCCATATTAAAGCTAAAGCCCTTGGAGTTACGTCAACAAATATTATTGGTCAGCCAACAGGCCTTTCTCTTTGAAGGCACTATACAGGATAATTTTGAAAAATTCTACACCTATCGCGGAGCCCCTATACCTGATACGAATACTATGAACTTTTATTTGGCCTTAGCCATCGTGCCCTTTGATGTAGAAAAAGACATTACCTATTTATCCGGCGGTGAAAGGCAGCGCGTCTTCAATGCCATTATGCTCTCCTTCGACGCCAGTGTGTATTTATGGGACGAACCGAGTTCCGCCTTAGACGCTAAAACAGCAGTGGCCTTCTTCACTAATCTAAGGAATTATATGAAGCGCTATAATAAAACCTCCATCGTTATCTCTCATGACGAAAGCTTATACCCTGTATTTAGCGACCATACGATTACCTTACAGGCACCTCCTGGTACTAAGGATAATGCCCGTCCTATTACAAAAGATACGGCCATTGTAGACTTAGACACGAATCCAGCTACTAATCATCCAACCAGTCAAGCTACTAATCACTCAATCGATTCAACTACTAATCGCTCAACCAATTATCACGAAAAGTAAGGAGGCCTATATATGACTGAATCAATTTCAATGGAGTTAACTGGTTTTTTCTCCACCTACATTCTCTTGCTCATTGTGGGCGCCGTCTTTAAATATTGCGGTATCGACCAAACTAAATACTTAATCTTTGGCTCCATTCAAATGAGCGTGCAGCTCATCATTGCAGGCTATGTATTACTCTATATCTTTCAATCACCCTCGCCGATATTTACCTTAGCCTATCTAACCTTGATGATTGGCTTTGCTATTTATCGAACACTAAATAGAAGCCCTTGGCTCAATCGACGTTTCCAGTGGATCGTTGGCTTTGCCGTCTTTTTAACCTGCGTCTTAATCAGTGCGTTCATGCTATTAGTAGTTATTCGCAAAGATGCCTTAGTTCCTCAATATGTAATCCCTATAACTGGCATGCTAGTAAGTGCTACTATGAACGGTGCGACGCTAGCGCTAAAAGCGTTTAAAGAAGCCTTAGACAGTAATCGTCACCAAATTGAAGTACTATTAAATATTGGGGCTCATCCTCGTAAAATCTTACATCCATTTATTAATCAATCCTTAGAAACAGCCTTCTTGCCTACTATGAACTCCATGGTCGGCATGGGCATTACGGCACTCCCTGGCATGATGACGGGGCAAATCCTTGCGGGGGCCTTACCAAATGAGGCCGTATTATACCAAAGCACTATCATGATCGCCAATTGTAGCTGCGTGTGCCTAGCCTCCTTTGGACTGTTATACTTCGGAAGTCGCACCTTGTACAATAAACGAAAACAGATTAACACCTTATAACAAATTAGCACCTTATAATCCATATAATTACGTGTGGCAGGATATATAAGAAGAAAACAAAAAACGCCTCCCTATGAAAGAGAAACTCTGGTTTTGAAAATCAATAAATTTACATACCGAGCATACCAAGATAAGAGTGCATTATTAAGATCCGGTGTAGTTTCCAACATATGTTTAAAATCACTTCGCTTAAATTGCCAAATAGTCATAGGAGAAAACGCCTCAGTAACGAGTGATTTTTCAATCTTAAAATCCAATTCATGAAATACAGGAAATACTGTGCCATGACCGTGATAAAATAAAAGCTCACCTATCTTACACCAAACAATTTAAACTCTAGTACAGCCCTCACTACCTGGTTTAAGGAACAACATATTAAACACTTTATGGTACACTTAGATTTTGATGTCCTATCCCCGCAAGATTTTAGAAGTTTATTATGCAACAAGCCACATCAAGGCCCCGTAGACTATGCAGTAGGCGAAATGAAACTAGCCCAAATAGTACGCCTAATCCATGACGCCAGCCAAATTGCGGACCTAGTAGGACTCTCCATTGCAGAATATTTACCTTGGGATATTATTAATCTAAGAGGGCAATTAAGTACATTATCTATATTTAAATAAATATTTACTATATATCCCACAATTAACAAAAAAACTCCCTAGTATATCCGTTCGTAGAACATTGGATTAACTAGGGAGTCTTTTTAGTTAAGAGTTAATGTATAGTAAATAATCTTATTCTCACCACAGGCCTATAAATTTCCAATAAGATAAACCTATTGTAAAGTAAACCAACACATTCAACAATGTGTAAGCAAAGCCTATCTGCCACCACTCCTTCTGTGTCACATAACCAGTACCATAAAGAATCGGCCCTAAAGCCCCCCCATAATGAGTCAAACTGCAGCCGTAAGCAGTACATGCAGCTACCATATATGCTAAAACATATGGAGATATATTACCTGCTACGCCAATAGTAAATGCAACTGGCACAAATGCCGTAACAAAAGCTGCCATAGATGCAAATAAATATCGCATAGCAATGCAAACAAATATAATAATCCCTAGAATAAAAATCATATCAATAGACTCAACCGGGATACTCGACTGCATCCATTTAGCTAACCATACGAAAAATTTTTCTTTAGCTAACGATGCCGACAAACCGCAAATAATTCCATACCATAAAAAGGTATTCCAAGCGCCTTTATTATGTAATACATCTTTGATGCTAAACAGATTAAACAATAATGCCAACGCAAAGAACGCTAAAGCAACTGCAGTAGAGTTCAATTTTAGAGTACTACCAAAAGCCCAGCCTAATACCGCTAAAATAAATAGAATTAAAAGAACCTTCTCATTCAACTTCATTGGACCTAGCTCGTCTACCCCTTTTCTAGCTAACTCTTTAAAATTATCAATACCTTTAATTTCAGGTCGATAAATTTTATATAAAAATAAAGGTGTCAATAAAAGAATAATTACACCAGGCACAATCATAGCTAAAGCCCAGTTGCCCCAAGTTATGTCTACCCCCATAACCTTCTTTGCAAAATCTACTGTTATTAAATTAGGAGCACAAGCCGTTATAAATATTCCTGCAGTTGTAAAACTAATTAGGCCTTGTAGCATAGTAAAATAAGCCCCTATTTTTTTACGCCCTGAATTAGGCTCACTACCTAAAGTAGTAGAAATACTTTGAAAGATAGGATAAATAACCCCACCTGACCTTGCAGTATTTGATGGAGTTGCTGGACTAATTAGTAGATCAACTAACGCCATGATATAACCTAAAGCCATAGAACTTTTACCAAAGCGGCCAATTAAGATATATGAAACTCTTTTCCCAATTCCAGTCTGAATAAAAGCCATACCAATTAAAAATGCAATAAAAACTAACCAAACAGTAGTTGTTGCAAATCCGTTAAGTACCGGTGCTGGGCCCACGAATACACTTCCAATGCCAGCTACTATAACAAGAACCTCAGACTCCCCAGCTGGTCGTATTATTATTCCTATAATAGCCGCCAAGTAAATCGCCAAAATATGCATAGTTGCAGAGGTAAGGCCTTCTGGTGGTGGAAAAAAATAAATGATACTAGCTAATATAATTAAAGCGCTCCATTTTATCAATTTGATTGTATCCATAATTATCACCCTTTATCCTCTACACTGACGACAACCCCCTATAAACAATATCTCCCCCCACTATAGTAAGTTGAGGCGTTAATATTTCTTGTCCTTCTTTTTTTACCCCACGAGTATCACTAAATGTAATTTTCCGCTTTTCTAAAGAAAATACAGCTATATCTGCTATTGCCCCTACACCTAAATGCCCTATTTCATCAGCCAGATTCAACCATTGAGCAGGCCTTAATGTACATCGCTCAATGATACTTTCTAAAGAGCAGCCTAAAGCTAAATATTTAGACATGATATAAGGTAAAGAAAACACCGGATCTTTAAAAATAGTCTTAATAGTCAAGTCAGTAGATATAATATCTGGCATAAATCCGTCCTTTATAGCTTTACTAGCTACATCAAAAGACCAATGATTTCCTCCATTTGATGCATCCATAATTACGCCTTTTTCTTGAGCAACTTTGACTTCTTCTAACACCTGTTGATTGTCATCTAATATCGTATTGCCTGTACCTTGAAAGCAATGTACAAATATGTCGTTAGTTTTTAATATAGATGCTACACTTCCTTGGGATAAAGGTGCATCAGTTGTATGTACAGCTAAATGTGTCCCTATAGTTCTTGCTAGCTTTTCGGCCTCAACTAATGGACGTTCTTCCAAATCTCCGACAAGATTCTTACTAAAACGTATTTTCAGCCCCTTAATGATGTTCGGCCACATTTCAAAGACTTTCTTAATTTGATTTAAATCCCAATATTTAGGATCCACATTCTCATGAAATTGCATAGTTCCCAGTCCAGTAGAACAAACATTCAAAAGAGCAAATACACGAATTTTACTTTTAATCACTACATTTTCAATAAATGATTGAACATTAGATACACCTGAACTACCTGGGTCTACAACAGTAGTAACGCCTTGTGGAATAAAGTATAAGTCGGGTTCAAGTCCTATTTCTGTAACCTTAGGAAATACATGAGCATGAAAATCTATTAATCCAGGAGTTACAATTAATCCAGTTGCATTTATTTCCAATGGCGTTTCTAGCAGTTCTTTATCACCTACTATACGCCCATCTTTTATATAAATATCTCTAATTTGCTTCACTCCGTTTTTCGGATCAATCACATAGCCATTAGTAATTAAAATATCTCTTTGCTTCATATATATACACCACCTACTCTATTAATAGCATCACACTACTTTTTCTGTGTATTATTTTTTCCCTGCCCTTTAGGTAACTCCCTAATCAAATCTTTAGAGCGCCCCGCTCTTAAGACATAACTATCAACTGGATGCTCAATTAAAGATTTAATATAGTTACCAATTTTTAAAACTTTAGAAATATCCACCCCAGTTTCTATTCCAAGTTCATCAAGCATATGCAAGGTATCTTCGGCCGATAAATTACCAGCTGCACCAGGTACAAATGGACAGCCACCTAATCCGGCAAAGGCAACATCAAAACAATCTAAACCAGCTTGCATCCCTGCAAACACATTGGCCAATGCCATACCTCTAGTATTATGGAAATGTAAAATCCATTTTACCTCTGGATATGCCTCTTTAATGTCTTTTCCCAATGTATACACCTGCAAAGGATTAGCCATGCCAGATGTATCAGACAAACTAATTTCTTTTACTCCACATGCGAGATAGGCCTCAATAATTCTCTTTACATCTTCTACTAAAATTTTAGATTCCCAAGGTGAACCAAAAGGCATTGATATAGAACCAGATACTCCTATTTTATTTAATTTTGCTTTTTCTACTGCTTCAGAGAAACGACTAACAGTCTCTTCAGGAGTGCAATTTAGATTAGCCAAATTATGTGCTCTACTTGCCGATACATTTAACTTTATCTTTGTACATCCACATTCAATAGCACGATCAACGCCTCTTGTATTTACAACTAATGCTCTATACTCAGTATTAGGATTACGTGTTATTCGTTTAAATACCTCATCTGTATCTGCCATCTGTGGTACTGCTTTGGGACTAACAAAAGAGCCCACTTCAACAATAGGGTAGCCTGCTTCTGAAATTAAGTTAATTAATTCAACTTTTTCGTCTGTTGTCAGTTGCTTGCATTCATTTTGTAAACCATCACGCATACCAACTTCACATAGTATAACTTTCTTAGAAATATTCATATATATCACCTTATTTCCACTTGATTCAATTTATATTAAATCACTTCATTAGCCTTCAACACTTCTAATTCTGCAGCTGTTAATCCTAACCATTCTCCATAAACTTCTTCATTATGTGCACCTAACTCTACACCTGCCCATTTAATTTCACCTGGTGTTTCGCTAAACTTAGGTACAATCCCTGGTATTTTAATCGACCCTAATGGTTCATATGGCACTTCTACAATATTTTCTCTAAATTTGTATTGTGGGTCATTAAAAATATCTTCCGCATCATAAACTAAACTTACAGGAACACCTGCCTCCTTTGCTACCTCTTGTAACTTTTTATATGGCAATGAACCTATCCACGCTCTAACAATGCCATCGATTTCAGTATCATTTTGTACTCGATCCTTCATTGTTTTAAAATGTGGATGTTCTCTCAATTCTTCTTGCTTCATAGCCGTAGTTAAGTATTCCCAAGTCCTATCTGTACTACAAACTAATACTACCCATTTACCATCAGCCGTCTCATACGTTCCTCCCGGACTTGATGAACCTGATAATTTTGGAGAGCGTTGTTTAATACGACCATTTTTATCATATTCCGCACAAATAATTTCCATAAATCTAAAAACACTCTCATACAAACTTACGTCTATTTCTTGCCCTTTACCATGTAATGCATCTCTATGGTATAAAGCCATCATAGTTGAAAACGTAGCATATAAACCTGCAATATAATCAGTTAGAGAAAAAGATGGACTCACTGGCGGTCTATCTGGATAGCCAGTAATAAATGTCATCCCTGAAAATGCTGTGGCTGGTGTTCCAAAACCAGCCATTTTAGCATTTGGTCCAGTCTGCCCATATCCGGTTACATGAGTCAAAATAATATTAGGATTATGCTTTTTCATTTCACTATAACCGATTCCCCATTTATCTAATGTGCCAGTTCTAAAGTTTTCAATTACCACATCGGCTTTTTTTACCATTTCTAAAAATATCTGCTTTGCTTCATCCTTATGCAAATCAAGAGTGATAGATTTTTTATTTCGCCCAGTATTAGCCCAACGCATAGGTGTCCCTTCATGATAAGGACCTAGCCGTCTAAATGGGTCGCCCCCCTTAGGCATTTCAATCTTAATTACTTCAGCTCCAAAATCTGCCATTAAACCTGCTGCAAAGGGAGCTGCAATAACTGTAGATAAATCTAGTACTTTTACTCCTTCTAATAATTTCATGTCTCGCACCTCTTTCTATATTGTGAAATTAAGTTTTTACAATAAGAAATTCTTTAACTAGATATTACCATTTTATCTATTCAATTACAAGAATTTTACTATTCCACATACAGACAAATATTCAATTTATTATTTCACAATGTAAAATTTTTGTTAATTGAAAAATTCATAGTATAATGGAGTTAATATCGGATATATTTTATTAAAAGGAGTCATAATGGCTACTGAAAGCAAAGTTAAAGTTTTAGACAAGGCACTTGATATACTTGAATGTTTCTCTGAATCAAAGCAAGAGTTATCGTTAACTGAATTAGCTGACTTAACGCAGCAATCCCCTAGCACTGCATATCGAATTATAAAAACATTAGAATCTAGACACTTTTTAATTCGCCATGAAAACAAAAAATTTTCTCTAGGTCTTAAATTGATGTATTTAGGAAGTTTAGGAACTGGCTCTGCTATAGAAAGACTAAAAAATCTCGCGCTACCAATCATGAGTAAACTAAGAGAAGAGGTAAATGAAAGTATTAGCATTTACATTCGCGAAGGCAATAAGCGAATTTGCATCACACGCCTTGAAAGTACTAACTCATTACGACAAGTCATACGTATCGGCGATAAATATGATATTAATCAAGGCGCCACTGGAAAAATTCTATTAGCGTATGAACCTAAAACAACCCAGCAAACAATTTTACTTGACGATTTTCCTCAGTGGGAAAAAACTATCCAACAAGTCCAACACGATGGATACGCCATTAGTTCTAGTGAACGTGCTGAAGGCGTCTCTGCCATTGCAGTTCCCATCTTGGGACTAAATAACACGATTTTGGCAGCACTCTCACTTTCAGGACCTACTAATAGACTCTTGGACAAAGATCTTCAAAGCAAAATCGCAGCAGTAATCCACTTTGGTCAAGAAATCTCTAATGCAATACAAAATGAGTCAAACATAGATAATAAATAACAAAAACCCCTATGAACTCCATCCTCAAATGGACCTCATAGGGGTTTGTTTCATATGCAATTATTTACGCATCTACATGCGCTGGTTCTTGCTTATTGCTTACTGGACGATCCACTGTGGATTCATCGTTGAACGCCTCTTTATCAAAAGTGCCCATAAGTTTATCTACAACAATAGCATTAGTCATAGAACCGCTTACATTAAGCATTGTACGGCCCATATCAATAATTGGGTCGATAGCAAGTACTGGGGAAATCATGCCATAGAAAGCACCAAGGCCTGTACCAGATAAAGATACCGAAGCGGCCATAGTCGCTGTACCAGGAATACCCGCAATACCCAAAGAACCAAGAGCGATTACGATAACGCTCATGATATACATAGTTAAATCAAGCTCTACACCAGCAACGCGGGCGATGTAAACAATACAGAGAGCCGGGAAAATACCAGCACAACCTTGCATACCAGCGGTAGTGCCAAAGCTACCTACTGTATTAGCAGTCGCTGCATTAACACCTAAACGTTTCGTCAAGGTATCTACCGTAAGTGGCAATACACCCATGCTGGAACGAGACGTAAAGGCTAAGAACAATGGTGCTCTTGCTTTACGGAAATACATAACTGGGTTCACGCCAAACATCATGAGTAAAATAGATTGTACAATCAACATGATAATAACGCCTACATAAATAAGCACTACGAAGAGGCCCATGTCAGCGATGGCCTGGAAGCCTTTAGTAGCAATCGTGCTAGCTAATAGAGCTAATACGCCATAAGGCATTAAACCGATAACAAAATCAGCTACCCAGGAAATAATCAAATGCAATTCGTTAAAGAATTTTGTAACAAGTTCAAGATTGCTTGTACCAGTTTGTTTAATCAAACGAGCAATACCGCCAATAATAACCCCAAATACTACAACTGCAATAACACTTGTATTCGCCATCGCGGCCACAGGATTTTTAGGAATTAACGCACGGATTGTATCTACCACTGGTGTTACATCCTTCATTTTAGCTGGTGTACCACCGGTTAAGGCCATGCCTTCACCTAAGTGAGCCACCGTACCTAAAGCCAAGCCTACTACGGCAGCAATAGCAACCATAATAAGCGCTACAGCAGCTGTGGAAGTAACCAACTTCTTAAGGTCGGCACTACGATTCATGTTTAAAATAACATGGATAATAGAGATAAATACCAATGGAATTACAAGCATCAAGATTAAATCAATAAAGCCGCCACCGATAAGGGAGAACCATTTTGTGCTTTCTTTGATAAATACAACTTTAGTTGGATCTGTTGGGAATCCTGCAATAAATTGTACAAAGAAACCAAGCACAGCACCAAGAATAGTGCCAATGATTACTAGATTACCAAATGCAACCTTTTGACGCTGTAAATAGTAAATGAAACCTAATAAAGCTGCAAATACTGCGATAATTAGCACACTTGTTAAATTGCTAATCATCAAAAACTGTTGAAAAAATGGAATATCCAATTCCGTTCCTCCTAACTATTCAATTGTGAATGTGACTGAATCATTATAACATAAGTCAATCTAATTTCCTACTGTTCTAGTATAAAATCATAAAGAAATATCTAAATTTCACTATACGTATATGTTATAACAAAAAACTGTAGCAACTAAAATTAGTTGCTACAGCATTTTACATTCTATCTCTTCACAGAGGTATTAACTTTTAAAAAGTCAAACTTAGTCGACTAAAATAAAGGTTACATTGATTGGACCATGTACACCAACAACGCGAACAAGTTCGATGTCAGCTGTATTGGATGGACCAGAAATATGAACCACATTAGAAGGGAATCCTTCAGGATTTTCCTTATATACTTCAGTCAATTTAGCCATAGTTTGTGTCATACGAGGCATAATTGTCTTCGTATCAATAATAGCAATATGACAAAGTGGTAATAAGCCAATGGAGCGACCACTTTCTTCATTGCTTGGCTGAATAACAGTTGCTGTTTCAGCAATACCAGCAATTGGGAAAGTAATGCCAATTTCAGCTACCTTTGCTTCATCAATATTAGCATCGCGGCCATTAGCACCGACCCATTTAAAGAAAGTAGCTTCTTGAGGATCTATTTTGCTAAAAGCTTCTTCTAATTTATACTCTTCAGCTAATTTAGAAGATGGGTAAATAACTTTACCACCACCACGAGCTTTAATTTCATTTAATAAGGTTTCTACAAGATGTGCTTTATCAGTAGTAATGTACTTAGTACCTACTTTTTCACATTCCACCTTAAACATATCAACTACTTGTTCATGCGAAAGCTCAGAGTACATGTTGGCCTGAGGACCTTGTTCATAAGGAAATGGCACCACATAAGAAGGAATCTCTTTACGACCTAACGCATGAGAAATACGGCTAAAAAATGCTTTACGTTTTGCTTCATCCATTGTTATGTCTCTCCCTTACTTACGTTTTTTACTAGCTTCATATTCAGCATATACATCACGGAATTTCTTGAGTTTCAAGGTATTCATGTCTTTAGCTTTTACCCAGCCACCAACAACTGGAAGGAGTTTAGTCCAATCAGCCATTTGACCGTTTTTACTCATTAATTTCATACCAAGGGCACCAAGTTTAGTACCATAGTCGAAAAGGAAGGAGTTACTAAATACAGTAGCCACTGTATTGAAAATAGCTTTTTCTGCAGCTGGACGTAAATCAGCTTTATCGGCAATATTTACGCGATGCTTACGAAGTAATTCATGGAGTGGAATCTTAACTGGACAATGTTCCCAACATTCACCGCAAAGTGTAGATGCATAAGGTAAATCGCCAGCTTTTTCATAGCCCACAAGTAATGGAGTCAATACAGCGCCCATTGGACCTGGATAAATAGAACCATATGCATGACCTGTAATATGACGATATACTGGGCAAATATTCATACATGCACCGCAGCGAATACAACGAAGCATGGAATTAAACTCGCCACCTAAAATATTGGAACGACCATTGTCGATAATGATGATGTGAAGTTCTTCAGGACCATCTGCTTCACCCTGTTTAGCTGGGCCAGTGATAACTGAGAAGTAGTTGGAAATCTTCGCACCTACAGAAGAGCGAATCAACATTTCCATCATAACATCAAGACCTGCAAAATCAGGTACTAAACGTTCCATACCCATAAGACAAATCATAGTCTTAGGCATGGAGCTACTCATACGGCCATTACCTTCGTTAGAAACAATAGTAATAGAGCCCGTTTCAGCTACAGCAAAGTTACAGCCAGTAAAACCGATATCAGCGCGAAGGAAACGATCGCGAATACGTTTACGTACGAAGCGTGTCATTTCTTCTGGGTCTTCTGTACCTTCATAGCCTAATTTTTCATGGAAGGTATCGCGAATGCGGTCACGAGAGAAATGAAGTGCTGGCACTACGATATGAGATGGTGGGTTCCAATCAGCTGTTTGAAGAATAAATTCTGCCAAGTCAGTTTCATTAACTTCCACGCCAGCTTCCATTAAATGCTCGTTAAGGCTTATTTCTTCAGACACCATAGTCTTACCTTTTACGACCATTTTAGCATTCTTTTCACGCACTACATCCATTACATAGCTATTCGCTTCTTCTGCATCTTTAGCAAAATGTACAATAGCGCCTGCTTTAGTAGCATTTTCAGCAAATTGATTTAAGTAATAGTCTAAATTGCTAAGTACATGGTCGCGAAGATCCGCAGCTTCATCGCGGAATTCTTCCCATTCAGGTACTTGATCTACAAGTGTTTTACGTTTTTCATAGAATACGTCTTGCGCCTTTTGAATGGCCTTCACTTTGAAGTCATTGGCAAGAACATCGTTAACGCGTTCTTTAAACGGGCGTTGATCATATAAAATAGCCATTTTTAGTTCCTCCTAACGACTAGCGACAGTTCAATAATTCAGCAATGTGCATTACGCGAATATGACGGTCAATTTCGCCATCTTTATATAAGCGATCAAGCATACCTTCAATGTTCATAAGGCAAGCTTGGTCAGAACCAGCTACTACATTAGCGCCAGATTCATAAATAGTCATTGCTTTTTCGCGTGTCATAACAGCAGAAATTTCAGGCTCTTTTACAGTAAAGGTACCGCCAAAACCACAGCAACGTTCAGCGCGATGCATTGGCAAGTATTCTAATCCTTTAATATTTTCTAATAATTTCATCGGTTGTTCTTTAACACCCATGAGACGTGTTACGTGGCAAGACTTATGATAGGTTACTTTATCATTGAATACAGCACCTACATCAGTAACACCTAATACGCCAACAATAAATTCAGTGAATTCATAAATCTTTTCACTCAATTTAGCTGCACGATCTAACCATTCTGGCTCATCTTTTAATACATGAGTGTACTCTTCGCGAATGGCGAACGCGCAAGAACCAGATAAGCTTACAATATAGTCAGCATCTTCAAATACTTCAATCGTATTTTTCATCGCTGCTTTTGCCGCTTGATCATAACCAGAGTTCATAAACATTTGTCCGCAACATACTTGCTTCTTAGGCACTGTAATGTCACAGCCTAAACGTTCTAACACCTGTACGCCGGCCATTCCCACATGGGGATAAAACATGTCAATTAAACATTGTGAAAATAAATGAATTTTCATTTCCTCACATCCTCATCTCTTCTACGTACTTACAATGATTGATTACCCACACTTGCGTATAAGATATTCTATTTACTATCGATGCAATCGATTCATAGAAACTCTATTATATCTTGATTCATTCGATCCATAGACATATTTTTTCAAATTCGCACGGAAATCACTACTAACATTATATAGAATATAAAAAATATTGTCCAAATAATTGCGATATTAGCAATCAGGTTATAGTTTATGCAAAAAAGTAATAACTATCATCAATATAAGTAAAAGCGATAATTATTATCATAACTTCCTAATAGCCATCTCCTACATAAAACAACAAAAGCCCTTAGAAATTGTGCCTCAACACCTATCTCTGCCTTTAAAGAGACTGCACTTCATGATATAATCAAACTAGTTGAAATTAGGTACTTTATATCTCAAATAGAGTATTATCAACCTATTTCCAACAACTATTTTGCTTATATTATTTTATCATAATTACTGCGGGAATTTATTTATACTGCATAATTGTTAATTTTCCATGAATTGTGTTATAGCATGAAGCACAAAATATAAATTGTGCTATATCATCAAACACGAAAGGAGATTGTATATGTTATCACGTTCTTTACGTTTAGCCATCTTAGGGGCTACTCTATTCACAACTTCACTGTATGCCAATCAAAGCTTAGCCGATACAGTGGACCAAACAGCTCAAAATGTAACGGCTGTAAGTTCTTTAGTCAACACAGATGGGACCAAGAAAGTACTCACTAAAAAACCAACTGCAGCTGATCAAAAAGCTGCTGCCATTGCAAGCCAACGCAATGCACAGAGCATAGCCGATGCGAAAGCTGCTGTAGAAGCGGAAAAAGCTATTACCTTTGAAGATGTTAAAGACCATTGGGCTAAGCCGTATATTAATGACTTCGTTAAATCAGGTATTTTAGAAGGCCCAGGAGAAGGTGAATTCAAACCTGACGAAGCCTTATCCACTGCTGATGCCGAAGCGCTTTACAACAAGTTAATTGCTGTGACTAAAACTGATATTGCCAACACAGTAGCTAATAAATACAAAGCGAATAAAAAGAAAACTGTGAAAGAGCCTAAGGCTGTTACTGGTGAAACATTACTAGCGCCATTTGCTGGGGAAAGCAAAATCACTCGCCAAGAGTTTGCTCAAACAGCTGCTACCTACGCACAATACAAAAGTGATTTAGAAGAAGTAGCCACTGGTGTAGTAGATAAAAAAGAAAAAAGTAAAAAAACAGTCGCTAAAGAATTAGAAGCGGCAGTAAACTTTAGTGATGCATCTGACATTAGCAGCGAGTATCAAGAATCTATTGGCATCTTAGCTTCTAAAGGTTTTATTTCTTCTGGAAAAACTTTAGAATTTAGACCAACTGAATTCATAACACGCGCTGAAGCTGTTACTATGTTATACCGCATCAAGCATAATGAAGTAGCTCCTGCACCAAAGGCTGTAGAAGCACCAGAAACGGTTACAACAGTGACTAACGAAACCGGCACTGCAGCAGCGACTAAGACTGATGCTAAAGCTGATACTAAAGTAGAAGCTAATGTAGATTCTGCAAAAACAACTGCAGCTGAAACTAAGTCACAAAATAATGCTACACCAAGTAAAACAACAACTACTAAAGAAAGCGCTGTAACTACTACTGATGCAGCCAAAGTATCCCTTGAAAACCGCATCTTCAAGAAATTAAACGGTTTATATAAAACACCGGCTAATTTCCAAAATTATGGCGTTATGTACTGGCAAGATAATCAATTACATGTAGCCTTGAAGAGTGCTGATGATTTAGATACATTGGAAGAAAACATTGCTGATGATAAATCGGTAGACAAAGTAAGCGGCAAAACACTTAAAGACTCTGTAGTCCTTGAGTCTACTAAATACAGTCAAGCAGAATATGACCGTATTGAAGCGAATTTCCGTAAATACTACGCCCAAAAACAACCAGCTGGTGCTGTGTTGAGTGCATATCCATCAGTATTACACAATCAACTCATTGTTACTGTAAATAAAAGTTTTGAATATATGAATGATTCTATTAAAAATGCCTTTGGTACTAAAGTTCATATATTCGTATTAGAAAGTTAATAAGGAGAGCGCCATAATGAAACGATCAAACCTATATCCTCGGGAGTATCGCTATATAGGCTTCCTCGGCATATGGCTATTAATCTCTTACCTATTATTTACTTGGAACTTCCCCATGACAGATACGGTGGAATCCAACTATGCCTTAACTGCGCTTACCATGATGGAGCATAATAATTACATCTCACCGATGATTTATGATGTGTATTGGTATGATAAGCCCATCTGGACATATTGGATGCTTATTGCCTCCTTCAAGCTCTTTGGCGTGTCAGATTTTGCGGCCCGATTCCCTTTTGCCATTTGTGCTATGTTAAATGGCCTAGTCATGTATCTTGGCGTGCGCACCCTCTTCAAGCGGGTGCGCCTCGCTTTGTGGAGCGCCATTATACTGGGGACCTCCTTAGAATTTTGGTATATTAGCCACGCCGTATTGACGGATGGCTTCCTCTTCTTATTTACACAGGGCATTTTCTTTTTTGCCTATAAGGGCTTTCAATTACAAAGTCAGAAGCAGTTCACCTTTGCCTATATTTGTGCAGCCTTAGCCGTCCTCACCAAAGGACCTATTGGGCTCATTTTACCAGGACTTATTCTATTACTCTATGTGCTGCTTTTTAATCGCAAGAAAGAAAATTTAGCCTTACTCTTTGCCCCATTAGGCTTATTAGCCTTCTCTATCGTAGCCCTTCCGTGGTATGTTGTAATGTACAATATTCACGGCATGAATTTCATTGACGAATTCTTAGGCCTGCACAATTATGTGCGCGCTACCATACCAGAACATCCTGAGCAAAATTGGTGGTATTTATATTTCCTCATAGCGCCTGTTTCCATTTTTCCATGGACGGGTCTGACCGTTTATGAGCTAGTACAAATCATTCGCCATAAAGAGTCCCGTCATTGGACTGCCTATGCCCTCACTTGGGGCCTAGGAGTATTCATTTTCTATAATCTAATGGCCACCAAATATTTGACATATACTTTTCTATGTTTAATTCCCTTTGCTGTCATAACGGCACAAGGGGGCTTGCGATTATGTGGTGTTCATGGCCAAGGAAGTACAGATGAGGAGTCAATACCGTCTACCCATGCAGCGAATGTAAAATTAATAGCTAAACTCTTATTCATTCCTTTATTAGCTATTACCACACCAGGTCTAATCATTTTGGTTTATACGCTAGCTTCAGAGCCTACTATGACCTCACCAATGCCAGACAATTTGTGGCATGCAGTATTTGTCATTTTAGTGGCCTTAAGCTTACTCTTATTGCCATTAGTAGCCTCGTATCGACGACACAGTGTAAAAAACATCTTCGCCGGCACAGCTATTAGTATTAGCTTATTCTATTTAGTCTTATTGAATTTATTGCCCCCTTTAGTGCAACAAGCATCTACTAAAGAGTTAGCGCAAATTCTCCCTCTCGAAGCCTCAACACAAGTTTATTACTACCGAGACTATCGAACTTCATTAGTCTATTATAGCGGCCATCCAGTAACACAAATTATCGCCCCTGAGGCAGAAAATGACCTTTGGAGCGAAGGAAAGAATGTAATGCCTACCACCACCATAGAAGGTGCAGTAGAGAAAACAGCTAATGAATCTGATTACATTATACTGGTACCCAATAAATATAATAGCAATTTTACAGCCACTGCTTTGGCCCCTAGAACCTATGAATGGGGTCGCTTAGGTAATATAATTATTTATATGGCCAAATAATATAATTTATCTCTATTTATCGAGGAGTACCTTATGTTTTTATCAAAGAATCACGTAAGAAAAATGATCGCCTTGGCATTAGCCCTCGGCGTATCTCATAGCTTTGTTTATAGTGCAACCCCCAATGTAACCGATGAAGCCGAAGAATCAGCTCAAGCTGTAACGATTACAAAAGCACCAGAAAAAACAACTTTGAGTCCTTTGCTCTCTAATTACTACACTAATGTGAATACTACACAAGCTATGGATAAAGCGAGTCGCACGGCTACAAATGAAGAGCCTCAATCTACAGTAGAAAGGAACCAGAAAATCTTTGGCACTAGCCCCAACAGCTTAAGTAGTGATAATTCTGCTATGTTTGAAGAAGCCCGTAAATATACATTTACTGATGTGCCAAGCGATTTCTGGGCTGCTACCTCCATTGCTGTAATGACTAATAAACAGCTCATATCTGGCTATAATGATGGTACCTTTAAACCAGATAAACCAATTACACGCGAAGAAGTAGCTGCACTATTTAGCAATTTAGTGTCAGAGCAAAATACGGTTATGCTCTCTAGTAGCTTTAAAGATATTACGTCTGATCGTTGGTCTGCCAATGCCATTGAGCGCGTAGCACGCCTCAATATTATTAGCGGCTATGGAGATAATACATATCGACCTGAAAAATTTATGTCTCGCCAAGAGTTTGCCGTTGTAGCCGATAACTACATCCACTACTTAGGCTATGAGTCAGATAATTATGTAAACGAAGAAGACATTCACTTTAGTGATCAAAAATTCGTGGCGCCTTGGGCTCAAGAGGCTGTAAAAGAATTAGCACTCCTCGGTTTCTTAAATTATCAACCACATAATTTATTTAATCCAGAAAAGTACATTACCCGTGCTGAAGCCACTGAAATCACGTATCGCATTACTAACAGTAAAGAAGCGCTCCATTTACGTGAAACTATTTTGCATCAACAGATTCAAAATAAAACCTTAGCCCTCATCGAAAAAACCTTTGGCAAAAGCTATGTGTTTAGACTTCATGGCGCCCTCTTTTGGCAAGATAATAAGCTCATTGTAGCCTTCCAAAGTGGTAGTGACGCCAAAGCATTTGGCGCCGCCTTAGCCTTCTCTAAAGATAAGGACCTAGTGCAAAATGTGGAAGTTAGAAATGGCAGCCTAAACGAGGTAGAGCTCAACAAACTTCAAATCGATGCAGCCTATGCATACAACCAGGAAGAGCGCGCTGGCTCCATCCTAGCCGTTACACCTAATAAGAATGTGAACGGCTTAGTAGTAACCGTCGACCAATTGAGCGACGTAGGGCAGAAGAATTTGAGTAAACAATTTGGAACTAAAGTGGTATTTGCTTTACCTGAAAATGAGTAAAAAATCATAATAAAAAAATAAAAGCGTAGAACAAATTAACAAAAAAGTTCCCTTATCTTATTATCGCGACCATCACTGCGAAGCAGCTGTGTTCGATAAGATAAGGGAACTTCTTTTTTATGCTATTTTCTATTATTTAATGGCTTTGCGAGCTACGCCTGTTTTGATTGCTGTTTCAGCTACGGCCTTAGCCACTGCTAACGGCACGCGTTCATCAAAAGCATTAGCTACTACATAGTCTTCACGAAGATCTTCATCAGCTACAAGATTAGCTAATGCTTCAGCAGCTGCCAATTTCATTTCATCATTAATTTTAGATGCATGAACGTCAATAGCGCCGCGGAATACACCTGGGAAAACGTTTACATTGTTAATCTGGTTAGGTGCATCACTGCGACCTGTACCAGCTACACGAACGCCACATTTCTTAGCCACATCATACATAGCTTCTGGCACTGGATTAGCCATAGCAAATACGATGGAGTCTTCTGCGAGATTTTTGAGGATTTCTTCGGTGAAAGCACCAGCTGCAGATACGCCTAGTAATACGTCAGCACCTTTTGCTACTTCTTCTAAAGTACCAGTTTTTTCCTCTTGACCAAGCAATTTAATAAGTTCAGCTTGTAATGGATCAAGGCGCTTGTAGTCTTTGTTTAATACGCCAGAGCTTACCATTAATGTAATGTCGCGAGCTCCTGCAAGATACAATAAGCGCGCAATATTAGCACCAGCTGCACCAGCACCATTTACAACGATTTTAACCTTTTTAAGGTCTTTTTTTACAAATCGAAGAGCTGCTTCTACACCTGCTAAGCAAGCGATAGCTGTACCATGTTGATCATCATGGAATACGGGAATTTCAAGCTCTTCTTTTAAGCGATTTTCGATTTCATAGCATTTAGGAGATGAAATATCTTCTAAGTTAATGCCAGCAAAGTTTTTTTGCACCAATTTTACAGTGCGAATAATTTCTTCTGTATCTTTTGTATCAAGAACTAAAGGCACACAATCTACATTGCCAAAGCGTTTGAACAATAAAGATTTACCTTCCATTACAGGAATGGCTGCGGCCGCTCCAATATCACCAAGGCCAAGTACGCGTGTACCATCAGATACAACGGCCACCATATTGCCACGGCAAGTTAAATCAAAGGATAATTCTTCTTTTTCCTTAATACGCAAACAAGGCTCAGCTACACCAGGCGTATATGCTACTGACAAATCATGACTATCCTTCAATGGATATTTTGTGCCAGTTGTTAAAAATCCACCTAATTCCAATTTCTTTTGAACTGCTTCTTCACGTACACCCATGTTAAGCCTCCTATAATTTTAAGCTTGGCAAGTTACGGCCATAGAAAATTTCGGCCATTTCTTGTCGTAATAGTTGATTAATATGCTTCCGTTCTTTTGGAGTTAAATCATCTTCGGTAATACCAAAAAGATAGTTATTAATATCGTATTCTTTTAACATCATTTTAGTATGGAAAATATTTTCCTGATACACATTTACGTCGATCATATTGTATAAATTCTTTGTCTTTGATTCAATGAAGTTTTGAATTGAATTAATGCGATGATCGATATAAATCTTTTTACCCTGCATATCACGCGTAAAACCACGTACGCGATAGTCTAGGCTGATAATATCAGAATCGAAGCTACTAATCAGATAATTTAGTGCCTTCAATGGAGAAATTTGCCCACAAGTTGACACATCAATATCGGCGCGGAATGTACTAATACCACGATATGGATGGCTTTCTGGATAGGTATGAACTGTCAAATGACTCTTATCAAGATGGCACACCACATCTTCCTTCTCAATTTCATCTTCTGAAATCAAAATTGTTACACTCGCACCTTGCGGATCATAATCTTGTTTAGCCACATTAAGGATATTAGCACCAATAATGTGAGACACTTCCGTTAAAATATCCGTCAACCGCTGGGCATTATATACTTCATCTATGTATTTAATATACTCTTTTTTCTCTTCTTCTGAGCGAGTATAGCAAATATCATAAATATTAAAGCTCAAGGTCTTTGTTAAATTATTAAAGCCATATAATTTCATCTTTTTTATTGGCTTCACGGATGTTTCCATAGCGTCGTTACACCTTCCTCAATTGAATTCATAACCATTATATCGAAAATTTTCTTTATATTCAAGCGAACTATGCATATAGGACATGTATTATCCCACTAGGTGCATAGCTCACCAAAGGCCTTAACTACCAATTATTTTCGTTCATATAATAAAATTGAACGGTAAATTTGCCATTATCATACGTAGCCAATGCAATTGTACCGCCTGATTTGTCCCGCGGCAAGGCCGGACTGCCAGGATTAACAAATAGACAATCTGATGCATCATAAGAGCCATGATGATGTGAATGCCCTGCCACGCAAAGCGATGCTCCCATAGATCGGCCCAAGGAAATAATTTCCGCCGTCCGATTATAAGGATAAAATTGATCACCATGAGTCATATAAATATATGTGTCCTTATATGGTATCAACTGCTCTCTTGGCTCTAAAGGCTTTTCTCTGTCATTATTGCCGCGCACAGCTATAACTGGCACATCGACTAAGCCTGCCATATAGCGCGCATCATCACCATAATCTCCTGCATGTAGCCATAAATCTACATCCCATAAGGCTGTGCGTTCAATGATGTCATCTACTACATCTAAATAGCCATGGGTATCACTGATTATGCCTATTCGACCAAAGACCTCGTCTTTCGACTCCTCCGCTGTCCTATCAGCCGTCGTAAAACGCACGTCCGTCATTGAACTCACCTCCTTTAATCTAAAAATTATTTCATCTTTGCCAATAATTCTTTTAGCGCCAAGCCCCGATGACTGCGCTTATTCTTTTCTTCTAATGAAATTTGCGCCATAGTCTGCTTTACATCAGGTAGATAAAAATAAGGGTCATAACCAAAGCCCCCGTCCCCGACTGGCTTATCTTGAATTAAACCAGAGCAAGTACCTCGAGCAGTAAACTCGCGGCCATCAGGATACACTAAGGCCAATTCACACACATAATGAGCAGTTCTCTCTTCGAATGGAATGGCCTGTAGATTTTCAATGAGCTTACGATTATTCGCCTCATCATCACAAGCGTCCCCCGCATAACGAGCAGAATGAACCCCTGGCTCACCACCTAATACATCGACAGCTAAGCCACTATCATCGGCCAAGCAAGGTAAACCTGTTGCCTTCATATAATAATTAGCTTTGATGCGCGCATTATCTAAAAAGGTCTCGCCATCTTCAACAGGTTCTGGCACATTAACTAGCTCACCTACGCCTACCACGTCAAGGCCTAAGGCTTCAAAGGCGGCTTTAAATTCACGGATTTTACCCTTATTATGGGTTGCTACAACTAATCTACTCATCCCTTGTCCCTACTCCAATAAGCCGAGCTACATCACCAAGAGCCTCACGTTGCGCTGACATCAATGTATCAGTAGCTTGTTCTGCCAAGTCCAATAAGGTATTTAATTCTGCACGGCTAAACGTACCATGTTCACCAGTGCCTTGTACTTCAATAAGATTGCCTGCTCCCGTGCGAACTACATTCATATCCACTACAGCTTGGCTATCTTCTTCATAACATAAATCAGTAATAGGTCCTTCTTCACCAATGCCTACGGAAATAGCTGCACAGTAATCCCGCACTGGGAATGGTCCTTCTCCATTGTATAAACTGTCTACCGCATCAACCAAAGCCACAAAAGCACCTGTAATAGCGGCGGTACGGGTACCGCCATCAGCTTGAATTACGTCACAGTCCAAGGTAATCGTATGTTCACCTAAGGCGTCTAAATCCACCACAGCACGCAAAGCGCGACCAATGAGGCGCTGTATTTCTACAGTGCGACCTGACTGTTTGCCCTTGGCTGCTTCACGGCTATTGCGAGTCTGCGTCGCTCTCGGTAATAAAGAATACTCAGCGGTCACCCAACCACGACCTTCGCCCTTCATAAAGCGCGGTGCTTTTGCCTCCACCGAAGCATTACAAAGCACCTTAGTGTTACCACATTCTATTAATACTGAGCCTTCTGCATAGGCTGTAAAATGGCGCGTAATTTTTATAGGTCGAATCATATCCGATGTTCTGCCATCAATTCTCATAATTGTCACTCCTAATAATAAATTCTTCGACTTATATTATACCATATGAAGAAATGCAAACTTTAATTTTACCTGCCCATTTTACAGATTATATAAACCCTGTAGACTTATAAAACTTCTTGCACATCCTTCATAGGGTCCACTACTACATAGCGGTCTGCACCGCCTATTTTCTTAGCACGCCACGCTTCCTCATAGGCATCGCGACGACATGCCTCATCCGCTTGCCAAGGGATGAACATGGCAAATACATGCTGTGCTCCATATGGGCCATGGTAGCTACTAGAATCAATACTATGCCAACCGACCTTATCAGCATAGAGGCGAATGCGCTCGGACCGCTCCTCCGTAATGCCCGTCTCATCATAGTAAATCTGGCGTCGATCCGTCCAATAATCACCTAAGCCTAGTAGCATCTGCGCCTGAAGTTCAAAGCGCCCACGCCACTGTGTATGCCATCGCTTTATAATATCATCAATGTCCCGCGTTACCTGGTCTTTTTGCTTATAGCGATTGGCATCGAAAGCAGGTTCTATAACTTGACTATAATCTAGTCCAGCCAGAGCCAATACCACAGCAGTATTTACATAAGGCAAAGCCTCCTGCACAGAATAGCCACCTTCAAGAACAGCAATTTTAGATTGGAGCATATCTGTAATCTTCGCATATCCTTTAGCCGTCACTTCCATATTCGCTAAGGGGTCACTAAAATGATTATCCTGCCCTGCTGAATTAATAATTAACTCAGGGCCAAAATCCTCAAGCATAGGAAGCACCACTTCTTGTAGTACTTTTTGTATCCCCTCATCACCCGTCCCTGGTGGCAGTGGAATATTAACTGTGCCACCAACTGCCTGTGGACCACCAAATTCATACATAAAACCAGTGCCAGGATATAAGGTGCGCCCATCTTGATGAAAGGAAATATACAAAGTATCTGGGTCATGATAGAACACATCTTGTGAACCATCACCATGATGAACATCCGTATCCACTACAGCCACTCGTTTCACTCCATAGTGACGGCGCAAATAAGCAATCATTATGGCTTCAACATTGACTGTGCAAAAGCCACGAATACCATGCACCATAGTCATGGCATGATGTCCAGGAGGTCGCACTAAGGAAAATGCGCGGTTCACCTCTCCTTTCATGACCGCATCAGCTGCCACTAAAGCGCCACCAACCGAGACGCGATGTGCCTCTGTCACCCAAGCCTGCAGTGATGGTGCCCCCACATGAACGCGCTCAATATCACTCCATTCAGCTAAGCGCGGATTATATTCTCGTATTGCCGGATGCTCTAATAAGCCTTCCTCTAGCAACTGATCTCGTGTATATAACAAACGTTCTTGTCTCTCTGGATGCGTACTTGAAATTTTCCAATCAAAAGCTGGGAAAAATACAAGTCCTAATTTATTTAACATGATATTTCACCCCCGCTGGTCGCTGTGCTCTTACGGTAATCAAACGATGCATAGACTGCCACCCTTCAATAATAGGCACATCTTCACTATAAATAATTTCACAACTATCGGGATTCGCCAAACCAAGACTCGTTGCCTCTTGCGCAATCAATTGTGCGGCTAAGCTTTTTACATCCTCTAAATTACGCATCCCATCGCCCTTGCTGTGAAGGCCTAATTCTGGCACAACTAAGGTATTTTGAGCCGTATCTAAATGCACGGTAATCTCCAATGTTTCCTTCGCTAAGGCTGCTCCGATGGCATTGGCCACTGCCCCCGCATCAGGAATTGTAACTGGCAAATTCATCGCCTCGCCCACCAAAGGTGCCAAGGCTGTTGCTGTGCCACCAACACCTACAATATGCTCCGGCACAAATTGGTTAGGATTTACAATATCTGCCACCACATAAACAGGCAAGCGATTTTCTTCTTCCACAGCTTCAGCTATGCCACGGTCAATAATATCAATAGCTTGACGAACGACTTGCTCTGCTACAGCATGAGGAGTTTCACCTAATTCTTTACCTAATGCCTCATAGCCTGCCTTAGCTTTTGCTACATCACCATAATTAGCTTTTCCCAATACTAACAAAGCATCACCTAATGTAGGCGCTTTGCCACCTAAAGCTAAGGATGGTCCAATGCGCATAGGCCCTACTTGCAATTCGCCCTGTTCAATATGAACTAATGTTTCGCCGCCAATACCAACAGATTTAACTGCAAAGGAGCGCACTGCGCTAGGATATTCTCGAATCGTCGCACCACCTCGCGCCATCAATGGCGTATTGCCACGCCACAATGAAATATCAGTAGTAGTGCCACCCATATCAAGAGCTACTGTCATGGCCTCAGGCATTTCATGCAAAGCCCCTATACCTAATACACTAGCGGCAGGGCCAGTAAATACAGTTTCTACAGGCCTCTCTTCCATCGTGTGCAGCGGTAAGGCACCACCATCAGCTTTTAATATATAAATGGGAGCATCCTTGTGATACGCTACTACAGCTTCACTAACAGCTTTGGAAAATCCCGCAAAAACAGAGCTAACTGCACTATTAAAGTAGGCACTAATGGTACGTCGTGGGAAGTTTAACGTACCACTTAAACGAGCCCCTTCTGTAACTAAATCATACTCTACGCCTCGTAAATACGCCGCTACACCTTGCTCTAATTTAGGATTGCGAACGCTAAATTTGCCTGATACAGCTGCACATTGTGCCTTTTTATGTTCTAACGCAAGCTTCAAATCGCGCTCACCAATGGTGCGCACTAAGGCCCCGCGATGGTCTGTATAGCCGCGGAGTATAATGGGCTCTACTGGCAATATAGGTCTAATATCCATACCTGGCCCAGGAATGATATATAAATCGACTATATCTTCTTTTTTATTAATCAAGGTATTGGTAATAATTGTAGTAGATAAAGTAATCCGCTCTACTTTTTCTGGAATCACCACTGATTTAATACCAGCTAAGGCCTCAGTGATCCCTTGTAATAAATCATCATGTGTGGTGCGGCACTTATGGCTCCCTAGCAATCGCCCCTGCTCTACTACGACGGCATCAGTAAAAGTGCCACCTACGTCAAGACCAATTAACATATATACCTCCTACTCTTCTTCCTATCAGCAATAAAGCAAAAAGAGGCCCTCGGGCCTCTTCTTATGCTTTTTTAGAAACAGATGCAAAATTTTTAATAATTACAATTGGCGTCATTTGGTCATCATTGCCAAATGGATTGTCAATCAAAATTCGAGCAATTCGCTTAGGGTCCATGCCACGGCTTTTGCCGAGTACAGCAGCTCGTTTCAAGTCATTTACGTCAGCTACAACAGCTCCATAACTACCTGTACGCTGTACAATATGCTCCGCTACTTTATCTGGATCCTTAGGCCCATATACAATATGTTTGTCAAATGGTGGCATAGTACCAGTTACATCATCAGTTAACGATGCCTGACGAGCTAATTGGTAAAATACGCCAGATTTTCTAAACACTTTAGCAATAGCGCCAATAATAAATGCGCCTAATACTTTCCATTTACCATCTAATTCCATAGCGGCCTGCATGCCATAAATAGATGCCATAGACCCTTCTGGCGGAATAAAGCGGCTAATCAAGCGAGCTTGCCAAGTTGGTTTTAAATCTTCTGGACGTGTAAAATGCCCTTGTGTAATAGCCACTACTGATTCAGCGACACATACAATATCTTCTGGTCCAATAATATCCCCTGCATAAGCTACAATTGCATCTGCAATATCATCGCGATGTGTCAAAATGCGCGTTTGAACAGGGATTAATTGTAATTCTGCCATTATACATCTCCTCCTATCGTAACGCGTGCTGTAATTCTTCAGCAGTTAAAACAATGCGATTTTTTGAAATATGCCAATCAGAGCGACCAACGACTTGGTACACAATATCAATATTCATATCAGGGAAACCAGCTAAATCTTTGTGGATGTTGCCATTCTTCGCATTGAAGATGAGGCGCAAACGCACTATGCCACCTTTGTGCGCTTCAATAATTTGCGCTTTCCAATAGCCATCATGACGTTCTGCATTAGCATCAGTAGTCCAAGACTGAATCCATACATTGTCAAACTGCTCTTGTGGCATTAAATGACGTGGGTATAAATCCATAATCGTCCCATTTTGACGCCCTTTGTTAACAAAGGGAATATCGCAAACTAAAGTAACCTGATGGAAGTTGATGTCTTCTACTTCAAATTGCGTGCGGCGCTTTGTGAGCATAGTAATTTGCTCATCCCCTTGGCGCCAAGAATAAAATCGAAACGCTAAAAATACAAGTGCAATAATAACTATAATCGCTACTATTACATTAATTAATGTGTAAATGTACATACTGCCACTCCTTACAGTGTAATTGACGCAACGCGTATTCAGCCTATAGTGTTATCTCCCGAATAGAAAATTCACCAGCTGGAATTAAGCGCTCTGTCATTCGTTTTGCTAAGTCAATATCTTTAGTAAAGCAAATGTCTAAGTTACCTTTTGTGCGTTTAGGATTTAATAAATCATGACCTTCTAATAAGCCCTTCACTTCTTGAGCCGTTTCATAAGAAGGATCTACATACACAACTTCAGGACCTGTAATTTGCTCCATTAAAGATTTTAAAAATGGGAAATGCGTACAGCCCAGCACAATAGTGTCTGCACCTCGGCCTGTACTATCTGCCAAATAGTCTTTCACAATACCTGTAATCATTTCGTCATTTGTATGCCCAGCCTCAATTAAATGAGCTAACTCTGGACAAGCTTGTTCATACACTGAAACTTGAGGTGCCAATTGAGCCGCTTCCTCTTTATGCTTGTGACTATTAATTGTCGCCGTAGTAGCCATAATAGCAATAGACTTTTGAGGGCTAATGTCAATAGCCGTACGAACTCCTTTGCTCACACCGACTACAGGAAATGAAAAGGTTTTCTGTAATAAATCTAATGAAACCACCGAAAATGTATTACAAGCCACAATGGCCATCTTAACTGGCACAGTATTTAAAAAGTGACCAATGCGCATAGCAATCTGACTGATTTCTTCATTAGGTCTATTACCTACTGGATTATTAGCATTGTCGCCTACATAAATAAAGTCTTCATGCGGAAACATAGTGCGTAATACCGATAATACGGTTAATCCGCCAATACCGGAATCAAATACGCCAATTGGTAGATTTTGTTTATTACCCCGTTGCTCTCTCGCTTGCATCATAATTAGCTCTCCTTCGCTTTGTCTGCCATAGGCTTGTAATAGGTATCAGGAAGACGTATAATTTTGCCCGTTTCCTTATCAGTGAACACATTTTGCGTTTCCCCTATAGCAATTAAAGCGCCATCGGCTTCGCGTAAAATGCGATATGTAAATACACATTGTGCTCGACTGATCTTGGACACGGTCACTTCTACAGTCAAAATATCATCAAAACGCGCTGGCTCCTTATATTCACAAGTTACTTTAGTGATTGGAAATACGATGCCATCATTCATCATATCCCACAAGGTGATGCCACAAGCACGGAAAAATTCTACGCGTCCCATTTCAAACCAACGCAAGTGGTTTGTATGATGGACCACTTCCATCATGTCCGTTTCATAGAAACGAACCCGTAACGATGTGGTAAACATAATTAACTCCACCTCTTGCCATAATAAATAATCTAAATTTCATTGTACGCCACTCACTGAATGGTGTCAAACATTTATTGTAATCCCCCATGGCCCAAAGCTATGCATTGTTCCTTAGTAATTTTATAATCTGCGGCTAATCGCGGTAAAAATACATCAAATGCAGTAGGCTTACTAAATAATACGCCACCAGGTAAGCCCATAATCGGTGTACCATCTGCTAAATACGCCATGCATACCATAGAACCTGGCAATACTGGTAAACCATAGGTAATAAACTCACTACTTACTTGGCGAATCGCTCCTGGCGTCAAGTCATCAGGATCTACGCTCATGCCACCAGTACAGAAAATTACATCCACATCACTGGCTTTAACACGCTCAATAGCTGCCACTATGGCGTCTGTATCATCGGTTACAATCTCATGTGCCACTACAGTCATGCCATACTCAGCAATGCGCTCTTTAATAATTGGTGTAAAAGCATCCGCTATACGACCTGTAGCCACCTCGCTACCAGTGGTCACAACGCCAACGCGAGACCGCGTATAAGGCAAGACCTTAAGAATAGGCTCGCCATTCCATTTTGACTTGGCCTCGTCCCATTGCACGCCGTCTAGCATTAAAGGAATGCAACGCATGCCGGCCACCACTTCGCCTTGCTTTACCGCTTGCCCATGCCATTTCGTGACAATTGTCAAATCACCAATGCTATTGATACGTAATAATTCAGGCAGGTCGATAACTAATAGCCCATCCCACTGTGCAATAGCCTCAATTTTACCTTCTCGAACTGGTGTAGGTAATATACTTTCGTTAGCACATAGAGAGTATAAATGCGCTGCCACATCTTCTTCATGTATTTTATCTGTGTCCGACTCATCCATAACAAAAATATGCTCTTTCCCCAATTCTAATAAAAAAGGAATATCTTTTTCTTCAAGGCGATGTCCACGGCGAAAGGGCGTATCTTTTACCTTCCCGATTACTATGCGAGCTATATCATGACAAAGCACTTCACCAATAGCCTCTTTTACATGAACTTTTTTCATCGTACGTCCTTTCCATTCCGAATCAAATAATACAGTCTATATAATCCTTGTCTTATATTTTACTATATATATAAGATTAGATATAGTTTTTTATGCTCTTATATGTAAATGTTTTTCACACTTATGCATATATATGTACAAAATCCATCGCATCTAGCTCTAGTTTCAAGAACTGTGATACTTAATTTTAAACGCACAAAAGCCTCGGCGTTAACCGAGGCTTTTGTGCTTGAGAAAAAAGAGAGAGAGAACATTTGAATCACATTCAAATGTTAAGGGGCTTTGGGGGTTGCCCCAAGATATGATGTTCATCACATCTCATAGCAATTATAACAAACTAGTTTGAAATTGTAAACATCAGTTATGCAATTTTTGCATTTTTTTATTCTATATTTTAAAAATTTGTCTCTATAGAGAAAACTTTTTCATTATATATGTACAAAAGTCTTTTTACAAAAATCATTTTGCAAAATTTGTCTTTTCTAATTGGATTACTCTTTGCTCCCGAACTTTTTAGCGCGCAAATCAGCATGTGCTTTTTTAAACACAAAAGCATTGCGAATATGCTCGCGCATAGCTTGTTCAGCCTCTTCAGGATTGCGATGACGAATAGCCTTCATAATGCGATCATGCTCCGTATTACATAAATCTGTCCGGTCTTGATCCATCGTGCTAATGTACATGTCGCGATTGACCATTTCCCGGAATTCGCCTAAATAGTCCATAACGCGATCATTGCCAGAAAAGAAGGAAATCAATGTATGGAAGCGGCTATTAATTTGAACGCGCTCTTCTGCATTTGTTGTAGCCAAGCAAGCATCACATACAGCCTGTAATTCCTCAACTTGTTCATCAGTACATACTTCTGCGCAAAGACGAGCACCTAAGCCCTCCATAACTTCACGGCACTGATACATGGCAATAATTTCCTCTGGAGTATACCCTTTAACAGTTACACCCTTCCAAGGCTTAATTACCACTAAATTATCTTTAGCAAGCTTACGAAATGCCTCTCGAACTGGCGTAGCACTTACATTTAATTGCTCCGCAATTTTCACTTCATTAAGCTTCACCTGTGGCTTCAATGCGCCTGTTAAGATAGCCTGCTTTAAAGTCACATATACTTGTTCACTAAGTGGCAAGCGACCAATCGAGTCGATTGTGTTCAATTGATACTCTTCTTGTTTACCCATATTGACCCTCATCTTTCATTCTTCAACACGCCCTAACTGAATTTTGATTTACTAATGAGCAATAAAAGAATAAAACTTCCGTTCTTTTAAATGACAGCTTTCACAACTTATAATATAATATATAGGTAATACAAAAAGTAATTAACGTGCCCTTACTATTCACAGTCTATATATATCATTATAATATTAATTTATTACATTATATCTACAAGTACGGGGTACGTCAACTTATGACACGGGAGAGTTTATATGAGTCGTTGCTTAATCATTATTAATCCCGTCTCTGGAGGGGGGCGGGCTTGTCAGTATGCCATGGAACTTGAATGGCAACTGAGTACCCTCTTCGAACATATGGAAGTAAAATTTACCACCAAAGCTGGTGATGCCACTGCTTTTGCCAGAGAAGCTACGAAAAGCGGATATGACTCCGTATTTTGCATGGGCGGGGATGGCACCATCAATGAAACCGTAAATGGCATTGCCCAGGGGGGCGGAACTGCCAAATTTGGCTTTATCCCCGTTGGAACGGTCAATGATATGTCTCGTGCCTTGGGCATTCCACTAGAGCCTCTAGCGGCCATTAGAGCGCTTAAACAGAGTAAAATTAGACGTGTTGACATCGGCCGTTGCAATGATCAATACTTTTGCAATAACATCGCCGCTGGTGTGATTCCTAAAGTGGTAGAGGAAGTAACTCCAAAAGAAAAACAATTGCTAGGACCACTCGCTTATTTTGTGAAAGGTGGCCAAGCCCTGTTCACCACCAAAGACTACAATTTCCACATCAAAGCGGAGGAGCATGATTTTACGGTGCGCTCGCCACTAGTTTTAGCCTTGCTCACCAATGTGGTGTCTAGCTTTGAAAAATTTATGCCTGTAGCTGCTGTCGATGATGGCTACATGCGTATTATTATCTTTAAAGAGTATTTTCTCATGGACGTGCTTCGCATTGTACCATTAATTTTGCGCGGCTCTATTTATAATTCTAAATATGTAACGATTTTAAAAGTCCGTAAGGCTCAAATCACTTTACTAGAGGATATAGAACTACCTACTAATATGGACGGCAACAAAGGCCCTTTAATGCCTGTAGATTTAGAAGTTTTACCAGGATTTTTACAAGTATATGTGCCTGATCGGCGCCGAAAATAAAGAAAAAGCCCTGCAGTGGATTTCCCACTGCAGGGCTTTTTTCTTGTTACCCGAAATATGGAACATGATAGTTGTAAGGGAATCCATAATCTATTAGGGGATTTAGGGATTGTTTACGGAACCCCCTTACAACATATCAAATTAACCTCGACCAGGAATAACGCGTACACGTTCAATTGTTGGGTTGCCATCTTGACATCCAGGACCAGTTAAACCAATAGCACCATCAGCACCATTAATAGCTACGCCAGACTTACTAGCAGCACCTTTAACTCCAATCGCACAGTCTTTACCATCTGTACCAGCAGGATCACCGATAGTAAGGTCATTAGCTAAATCAACTGTAATCTTACCTGTTTTAGGGTCCGCCGAGGTTGCAATGAGCTTTTGTACCTTTATCGACGGATAAGTCCATGCCTTTAGCTGTTAATTACTTAATATTATTTAGTTATTTTTATAGCATCGTGAATATTAAATACAAAAACCTCTTAATCCTAGATATGAGCCAAGCAGAAAGAACGCTAGATTAATTTTTTCTACTTGCACTCAATCACCTATGATTAAGAGGTTTAATACTATCTGTATTTAGTTTTATAACTTGATCAACTTTATTTCAAGGACTTTTCCATCCAAATATGAGGGCAACCTTCATCATCGAATTCATTCCCATATGCTGCATAACCTAATGTCTCGTAGAAGCCTTTCGCCTGTACTTGTGCTGCCAAACGAATGCGACTCCCCCCAATGGCCTTTATTTCTCTTGCTGCATCACGTAAAATATGAGCACCAATATTTTTGCCACGAAATGCTTTAACTACAGCGACACGGCCAATAATATAACCTTGTTTAGCTTCTGGTTCCGATTTAACAAAGCCTTCCGCTACAGCTTGAGTCTCCTTGCTAGTTATATCATGGACATCTTCTGCGGATTTTAAATTTTCTATAACATCCGTCGTTTTTAGGTCTTCGGTTCCATCTGCAGAATCTGTAGACTGTAAGACTTCTATCTCATCTGCAAAGTCTGTAGTTTCTAAATCTGATACTTTTGCACTTGTTCGCTCTTGTTCACTTTCTTGTTCCTCCGCTACATTAACTACAGGGTTAGATGCTGCAGATACAGAACTAGTCTTAGAGTCTGTAAGTACTACATCGTTTCCTTCTGTTGTATGCTTAGATTTCGTCCTTGGCAAAGTACGCCACTCTAAGCCATTATCATCTTCAGGGGACTCATGCCATTGAGCATTCCACTCACTACTAGGCAAATCTTGCCAACTTGGTAGCTGATTTTGCTCGCTAGAACTCTCTGAACTCTGATTCCCCTCGTCCGCACTAATTTCTTGATTTTCTTTTTGTTTTTTTGTATCTTCTGGCTTTTTTTGCGTTTTAATAGCTTCTGGCTCTTCTTGGCTTCCCGCTAGAGATACTTCTGTAGGTTCTTCACCATGACTACTGCCATCATCTTCGAAAAAACGACAAGTTCCAATAGGTATATTGTCTACAAACGCTACTATATGGGTTGCCTTCGCATCAATCTCGTCAAATTCATTGACAAAACCTTGTTCCTGCATAAACACTTCCGTTCGTACAGTCCGTGCTTCATCTGGCAATTTATGGTAAGTTCTGAATTCCAAAATCATCTATTTAAGCTCCTCGTCATTTTTTTAGTGTCATATATTATATCTATTATACTATGTGAAACCAAAGACTTGTAGCAAAATTATTTTTCTCAGTTTTACCACAGCCTTAGGGGGACTTTATTTAAACACAAAAGTATTATACAATTCGATTATTTTCTATGAATTAACATCCACATTTTAGATTAAATCTCTCACTTTTAAGATAATTCTATATTGTATACACAAGAGCCATCCC
The DNA here is from genome assembly GCF_900545795.1 of uncultured Veillonella sp. Classification (GTDB taxonomy): domain Bacteria; phylum Bacillota; class Negativicutes; order Veillonellales; family Veillonellaceae; genus Veillonella_A. The sequence goes on along the minus strand of NZ_URAR01000002.1, from coordinate 126,002 downwards.
GAACATTACGCAATTTTACTCTATGCTTTGTTTGAATTTGAACAATGTCTTCAAGAAAAATAAAATAACAACTCCTACTCTGGGCAAATAGCCCCTCAACTTCTGTAAAGAGATAGTAGACCTATAGCACCTACACCAAAAATTGAGACAATAATTTTCTTCAAGAAATTGACTCTATCTTATCGATTGCGAATCATAGATGGAATAACACCTACAGCACAGAAAACTGTAAATACAATAAAGGAATATTGAATATTTACCAACAATAATTCCGACGTTCCTGGCGCCATCCCCGCAACTGTGCGTGATAGAATGGACGCCACAATAGCCATACTAAAGACTTGACCAAATAAGCGTACCGTACCAATAACGGAACTAGCAAAGCTAAAATATTTAGGTGGCACTGAACTCATAATCGCATTATTATTTGGTGCGGAGAACATAGCGAAGCCAACACCGATAATAATTAGGCTAGTAATAATTATAGCCATAGAACCTATATGGGTACCATATAAAATGACTACTAAGCCGGCTGCTATAACAGCCATCCCTATGGATGCCAAGAGAGCGGAACCGTATCGATCAGACAATGCACCCGTAACTGGCGATAATACAGACATAACGATGGACTGAGTTAATAGCACCAGCCCCGCTGAGGCAGAGTCATAGCCCATAATCATCTGCAAATAAAGAGATAATAAAAAGCCAATCGCAAATGTAGCACTGTAATTTAACATCGCTGCTAAATTAGAAAATGCAAAGGTCTTATTTTCTAAAAAGATTCGCACGGGAATCAATGGCTTTTCAACCTTCGCCTCATGCCAAATATACACAGCACCTACTACCAGGCCAGCGAGCAACGCATATTTAGCCCACCATTGGTTCACAATTTCAGACAGACCATACATAACAAGTATTAGTGTAGAGCCGTAAAGTAAAATACTAAACCCATTTAAGTGGCCTTCACTTGCTAATTTCCAGTTTTCTTTCATCCACGCTAATGTAAGCAAGAATGCGAGTGTTCCTAAAACAGCAATGAAGTAAAATATACTGCGCCAGCCAAATTGATAGTTTAAAAAGCCACCTACAACTGGTCCAACGGCCAAGCCAATATATACCACAGAAGCCACAAGCCCCATAGCGCGCCCTCGCTTTTCTACAGGATAGGCTTGCGCCACAATAGCCGTGCCCGTCGCAAATATCATGGCTGCACAAACACCTTGTAATATACGAAGCCCCATGAGCATTTCAATTGAATTGGTAAAATGGATTAAAAATGATACAACTGCAAACCCGCCAGTTCCCATAAGATACACCGAACGCTTGCCAATTCGGTTGGCCAATTGCCCCATAGGCAATACGCAGATAGCGCAAGTTATAAGAAATATTTCAATAATCCAACTTAAAGCGGACGTTCCAACTAGAAATTCACGCCCCATATCAGGTAATGACAATGTAATCGAGCTGCCACAAAAAGGTGTTAAAAATGACCCTATCATAACGGCAATTAATATTTTATTTTCTTCCTTTAAAGCCAATACTATGACCTCCCATTCAGCAGTATGTAATGAATTATCCCAAAACTAAGAATTCGTAAATAAAAGGACCTAGATAACTAAGGCTACAGATAAGCGCCTATAATGCAAGAGTTAATAAATTCTTACTATTAAAGGTGCCCTCTCAGAATGCCCCTACTCATCTAAGTCCTTTTTTATTTAATTATAAGCCCCCAGAAAACGCCCTACAGTATAGAGTATAGATTGTCTATAAATTTTATATAGAACACATACATGCACATACATCCATAGAGTCTAACTCTTCATTTGACTTATTGCCATCTACAAGTAAAGTTAATTTACTAGTATATGGATTTAACATCAACCCATGAATTTTAACATCACTAGGAATCAATGGATTTTGACGAAGCTGTGCTACTGAACGAATTACGTTTTGTTCAGAATGGCAGAAATTATTAGCCCAGCGATCCATTTCGCAGCGAATCATAGAAATAGCTTCTGGCTTAATGCCACGTTCTACCATGCGCTCAGCCAATTCATTAGGACATGTTTTTTCCATGCCACAATCTTCATGGCCTACGATAAAAATCTCTTTAGCGCCTAATTCAAAAATACTTACAATAAGACTGCGGATTACATCGCTAAACACATCGGTAATGCAGTTGCCAGCAACGCGAATCACATTAGCATCACCACGATCCACGCCCATTGTTTTTTCAAGCAAATCAACCAAGCGCGTATCCATACAAGTCAAAATAGCAATATGCTTTTGTGGCTTCTTTGCCGCATGAGAGCCTTCCTCACCATGTTCAGCTAAAATATTTTCTACATACGTCTCGTTTGCTTTTAACACATCATCTAAAAAAGACATGAATCATACCTCCTTCATCAGTAACACACCTGACTAATGAACCATATTTAATATAAAAAAGAGAAACACTTCAAAATATCTTACACCAGCCCATTCCTTTCAGGGCATACAAACCTCGATGTTTAAAACATTTAGAAATATTTCTCATTCACTATTAAACTCATGGAGCGGCCGATGGGAGTCGAACCCACCTCTACGGCTTGGGAAGCCGTCGTTCTACCGATGAACTACGGCCGCAAATGTCTTTCTATATTTTATCAACTTTGCAGAAGTTTGTAAATAAAAAAATCATCAACAGTACTTTACGAAGCCCCCTAGGGCCAAATAGTTCATATAAAAAAGCTCGCCAATATATTGACGAGCTTTAATTTAATCTCTTCTACGCACTCAAAATTATTTACACTAAGCGCTTGCGCATCCACACTTTACGGCGATGGCGTAACTGCATATAACGGGCACGATGGACAATATTTTTTAAAATAATAGCCACCATAATAAAACAAGCACCTAAGAATCCTTGTTCATCCATCACTTCACCAAGGAAAACAAACGCCATAACAGCGGCAAACACTGGCTCCATGGAATAAATGAGGCCAATCTTGGACGGAGTAATATAGCGTTGTGCAATCCCCTGCAAGGTAAAGCAAATAGCACTGCATACAATACCTAACCCTAAAACAGCCCCCCATTGCAAGCCAGTCTGCGGCAAACGAGGTTCTTCAAAAATAAAGGAACTAATAATGCTAAATAAAGCAATCGCTCCAAATTGCAAAATACTAACTAAGAAAATATCCTTATCGCGAGCAACACGACTCATAAGCAAAATATATATGGCATATCCCAAGGTTCCCCATAGACAATACAAAGCACCTATATCAAAGGATAAGCCTTCTTTTACGGTAAATAAAATAAGGCCAAAAAACGCTAAGGCAATACTCGACATAGTCATGCGTGAAGGCCATGTACGACGCCATAATCCTTCTAAAATAGGCACAAGCACCACTGTAGTGGTCCCTAAAAAAGCTGCTGTAGACGCCGCCGTATGTTTTACCCCTGTAATTGTGCCAAACAACGAAATATATACGAGAAAGCCTAAGCCAAAGCCTTTTAAAATTGTCTTCTTTGTACAATTCTTAAACGATTTATAAAATATAGGAGCCATACAGAAAAAGGCAATCCCAAAACGCAATGCCATTAGATTAAAAGGATCTACACCTGTTAGTGAAATTTTCATCAATAAATAGGACGAGCTCCACGCAAACGTCACAAATAACATCATCCATTCTGCTTGCTTAACCGACATAACAGACACCTCTGCACCTTACTCAATACGAAAGTCATACTTTTACAGATATTACAAAGAGTTTATTGCCATTAGACAATAAACTCTTTGTGTGATTTAGTACATCTAGTCTATACTAAGTAATTAGCAAAAACAACCTTATTTTTTTCAACTATTCTAAAATTTCATACAAAACTATGCCTTGTTCATCTGTAACGGACATTCAGCCAGAGCAATGAAATAGTAAAGTGGATTTGAGCTCCTTCTATAACTAAATAGTATAGTGTTAGCAGCCCCATTATACCTAACGGTATTACAATCCCATATAATACATACTGTATAGAATGATAGCCTTTTATATTAGCCAGCCTATTTTACAGCCTGAGCTTGACGAATTTTCTCTGCTATTAATTCCTTACCCACTCGTTGGTAATCTTCAATCATATGATTCACCAAATTCATAGCATGATCATCAATATCTACATAATTCATGCTACTCTTTAAATCTTTAATATATTCCGTAGTCGCTTCCAAAAGACTCTCATGACGCCATTTTAGTTTAGCCCCGCCAAAGAAGCACTCCCCTACTTCTATACAATCCGTGTCAATGTACATATCATAATCACTTAAGCTCGAATAGCTCCCACTTCTAAATTCTTTCATAATACCTGAATTAGTGCTATTTTCTTCAAATTCACTAAGTAGTTCTAAAAATGGATCTGGTAAAATTTCAAATTTAGTAAAATTTTTCGGTAATCCAGATTTTCCAATCGCTGCCGCCTGACTCTTAAAGTCTTTGAGCATAGTTTCAAACTTCTTATTTAACTCATAAATAAAGCCACCGCGCTCTTGTATATAGTAATGTCTTAATTTATCTAATTTATATTTTACAAACACTTCTAGAATAAAGCGACGATATTGGGAGTATACATAACGGTCAAACAGAGCTAGCGCTGCTTTTTCCGCTTTACTGCTACTAGAATATTCGTAATTGCTATAACTACCATAAATAGCCTCAGGAAAATCAACGCTATACTGATTGGCATCAAACTTTACGTCAGCTCGACTTATTTTTTGGATTCCCTGTAATTCTTTCGTAAGATCTGATTCTAATGTTCTAATCAAAGAGCCTATATCGGCCTTCACTACATTGGCTCCTTTTACAAGAGAAATGGCTTGTGCGGGACAATCAGCGATAATTTCTTTAGCTTTACTAAGTTGCTTCCCTTTTAATACTACCTTACTTTTAACTTTAGCCTTCCCTTCAGCTGTTTCTTCAACTAAATCAGCAGCGCCTAAACAAGCTCCACAGCCCACACATTTAGACTCATCAATATGTAAATACTCCATGATATCCTCCCACTTACCCTTGTAGTGCTTTTTGCATAGTCTGCCCAATTTCGACAGCAGTTTTAACTTCACGAGTTATTTCATTATCTTTTGTCAAAATTGGAGCATCAATGAGTTGTTTAATCGTCTGTACTAAATTCATGCAAGTCATGAGCACATCACGATCTTGTTGTGAATACGCACTGGCGTCATACCCTCGCTCAGCGATGAGACTCTTTGAGGTTTTAATACTACGGATTAAAAACACATTTAACTTTGCTACAATATCCGCTACAGCATGACATTCATTAATCATCAAATCAAAGCTAGTAGCAATATTTTCAGCTTGTTCATAAATTGAATTAGCTGCACGCAATTGGCGATTCGCATTCGCTAAATTCCGTTCTGCCTCTTTAGCTACGCCTCTACCAATGCCGCCAAAAACGCCAAAGATTAATGCCGTGGCAGCCTCTTTATCACTAAGGCCTGACCATGGTGTAAATGCTAAGGACTGATAGACAGACACATCATCTACAGGAACTAAGGCTTTACTCATATCTAAATGACTCGAGGTGTCGTTAAAGTTAATCCGCAAGATTTGGTTGTATACATCAACAAAATCCTTTATGGATGTGCTTAACACAGCCATTTTACGATTCATCACCTTACGAAGGGCCGTCTCTAACTCTTGTTCTTTATTTTTTACCAGTTCCGCTGCTAACTCTCGCCGCTCGTAAGCTCTAGCTAACTTTTTTAACGCTCGTTCATCTAAGCGCTCAGCCTTCTCAAGACCAGGAATACTAGCCGCAAAACCTGCCACTACAGCTCCCGCCACAATACCGACTAAAGGTAACATATACGTCCTCCCTTGCTCTCAGTCGTGTTCTTTTAAATAAAATAACTGTTGTTTCATAAATAATTGCATAACATAAGTAATTTCATAACATTAATAATCTTGTAGAGAAACGACTCCTATAGGAAACATGTCACTATTTATAATTCAAATACACTATTTTTATCATCAAAGAAAGTATTAAACTCCTGCCTTGTTTTAAACGGCACAGTACCATCTACATGACTCGCCAAAGTATCAAGACCATAAGCAATTTGCTCAACATCATTGTACTCTAATCCTTTGAACACATTGCCAAAGCCCACTTGAACCAAGCGCACATACTCTGCTTCTTGCTTTGATTTTAAAACAGCTAGACGTTCTCGTTGTGCCTGAATAGCCTGTTCAGATTCTTCTAAGATGCGATCAATTCGTGCTAACTCTGCAGCATGAAGATCATTTTTATTGTCTAAAATCCAAGCTACTGCACTAGAAATAACCGTAATCGCCACAGATGATAAAACTAAGGCTCCAAGACCGCCTGTAGCAATACCTAAGAAGGCCAAGGTTGTGCCCTCCACAAAAGTAAAGATATAGGACGAGCCAATAGTGACAGCCATTTCCTTCATACATTGTTCGCCAGAAATTTCACCTTCTACATAGCGAAGCACACTACCTGTTACCATAGCCCCCATGGCTACTACACCAGGTATATATTTATCTACGTGATGAAGTCCTAACTTTTTCGCCGCTGCTAATAGTGCCGTTTCACTCGCTTCCATAGTAACACCACTGGCCCCTGCCACAGCGGTCGTTTTAGCTACATCAACCGCAGCTTCATCCACATCCTTTTGCCCCGCCACGCAGAGAACTAAATTATTTACCCCTGCAATAGTTCCACCTATTATGCCTGAGTTCACACCCGTTGCAACAGATTGTGATACACCTGATTCCATACGCTTGAAATAGACATTATCAGATACGCCCTGCCCAGGCTTATTTTTAAACAATTTGTCAATTTGACGCGCACTCTTTTTTAATCCCAAAGACGTATTCGTTCCCACTTCAGCGGCCGCTTGACGGCGTAGCATATTATAGGCAGTATCAAGAGACTCTATATTGCCATTTAAGGCTTCGTCCAACAAATACTCCGCATTTGACTTGGCTCCTTTACTCTTATTTAAGGACTCATTAGTTAAAGCTAAATTATAATCCTGATTAGCCGCTTCTTTGATGTCCTCATGAGTAAGTACGCCCGCATCAATATCCCCTTGACGCTCGTTGACAATGCGTTTTAAAGGATTTACATGGTCCACATTTGAAGTAATCCCAGGCGAACGATTGCCTTTCCGATTATAAAAAATGCGCTCATGTGTGTATTCATCAGTGGTCGACTTTTTACCAGAAAATCGGCGATTCTTATAACTTTGGTTTACATCATATTCTGCCTGTTGAGTGTTATCTTTAGCTTCGCCATTGCGGCGTTGGTAATTATCCACTCCGCGACGATTAAACTCCTTACTCACAAAGAAGCCTCCTTTCTGGCTTGCTATCTATAACTTCATTTCAAATTTGCTACAAAAATGCATAGCTGGACGATCCGAATTATACAACAAACACTTCTTACGCATGCGTGTATCTACCACTTCCCAAAGGCCAATATTTGGCGCCTTAGGCTCAATAGCACTATTAGTTGGGTCATACCAATGTTTACAAAATGCACATTTCTTAACATTACTTTTTAGGTTTACGATAGCCATACTTATGCCTCCCTCGGTAAATCTATTAACACTTGCTATCATATAGAGACTTCATTTTCTCTATTTCTGCTTTCATTTCAGCCACAAACTCTGGTGGCTCTAGGGCCTTAACACGACTGCCCTGGCCCAATAAATAAAACTTAATACCTTGACCAAATACATCAGCCTCAATAACCGCCTTATTGCCATCGAGCGATAAGACTTGAGCTGTAGGAATTCGATCTAGTACAGCTTGTAAGGAGTCTCCCACATATTCAAATTTTATAGTTTGTGGCTTCCCTGCATACATAAACTGTACTTTATTTCGCAAATCCCCCTCATCAAAGTCAAACTCTTTAGTTAACTCAAAATGCTTCCTATGTTCCACTACATTAACAACGCGATCAACGCGATATAAAATAGGCACATGGTCAGTCTGTCCCTCTTTATCAAGCCAATAGCCTACGAGATAAAAATAATACTCAGAGAACAGGAGAGCTACCGGCTGTACCGTGCGACTAACGCGCTCTCTATTAGCCTTATAATAATCAATAGTAATTTCAATTCGCTCATGAATACAACGGGTTAACTGCCAAACACGATTGACTACATCCTGTTCTATATGCTCCACAGGAATATAGCGATAAAGCTCCTTTTTTATTAGCTGTTCAACTAAATTGCGATCCTTAATTGTAGTAAGTTGCTTTAACTTTCCAATTAAATTTAAAAGATCATTACGGCGCAAAGAACGTGTACCAATTAAAATTTTTATCAATATCATGAGCTCTTCGTTTAGAAGAAATGAATCAAACTGCAATTGATACGCCTTTGTCTGCCCATTATAAATAAATTCTGTATTGCCAACTAACTCACGATGGTCACAGAGGAAATTTTTAATATCATTCATATCGCGGGAAATCGATTTTGTCGACACACCATACTCTAGGGCCAGCGATTTAACACTGATGCTTTCCCCTTTCATAGCACGATAAAAAATAGCCAACACACGCATTGATTTATCTATACTCTGGTCCATAATCGCTCCTCACTACTTTGACTAACCATGCCGTCTACACTATATAGACGTCTTAAAATTTAAAACAAAATACCCTTCTGCCTTGTACATTTACTATAACAAATCAATAAGACAGAAGGGCGTCCGATTAAAATCAACAATAATTTAACAACTAATAGCGCAACATGTATCGCGCAATGCCGGCCATGATTTTACTGTTTTATCATACACTCTCTTCGAATCGACCTCTATATTCCCTTTATTATTTACTAAATTTGTACTTAACAAGGTGTTTAATGTACGTGCCATAGCCACTAAGATCATTGCCAAGTCAATAACATTCTGAGGCAATGTAGCCGCATCCGTACCATATTGGTCTAATGCTTTATCCAATTGTTTTACACGATACCAAAAATACGAATTAATAGTGCCTAATAGGCGCGCATATAAATCAGCTTGTAACTTAAGGGCGCGACAGCTAGTTTGCTTTATTTTCATTTCTTCTATTTTTTCATCCGATTGAAACTTATGCTTATAGGCCTCATTAAGTCTCATCCCAGCTTTCGTTTCTGCCACTTTGCCATAAATACCTAGCGCAGGCGCTATCAACGCACTAGCAACAATAGTAAGCCCACTGGTTAAAGCAGCTCCAGCTATGCCGGTTCCAATAGACCCCATAGCTCCTATACCGGCGCTAGTTGCTACTGTACCAGCCCCTGCCGTCGCAGCACCAGCAGAAGCTACCCCCGTTACAGACAGAACATTCATAGCACTATAGGCCCCGAAGGCTCCTAACGCACCTGCAACACCGCTAGTAATTAGCGTCTTTACTTCATCAGATTCCGATATGCTTTTTTCAATTGAATCCATAGACTCTTGAACCATTTGCATACTTTCAAAAAAATGATGTTCTGTTACTTCTATATTAGAAATTCGATTAAATGCATTTACGAAGTCTTTTAGCGAATGCTCATAAATTTCCTGTTTTCTCCGCCCTAATGTTTCAAGACTCTCTTCAGCTGCTTTTATGTCACGGCTAATCTTTGCTTCAAACTCTTTAACTGTTTCTTCGCTTTTTGCCTTGATTTGCTCTGCCATTTGATTCATATTATACGCATTTTTGCCCTTACGAACGCCCCATGCAGACACAGCTGCTGCAGCTAAAAATAAAAGAGGAATCGCCATCCCATCCACCTCATTCTTACATTTGCCCCAATAATAACTAAATGACTTACATTTTATAAATTGCATGATATCTTATGGTTTATGCATCATATGATGTCTTACACCTTATCCATCACATTAGGCCTTACAATTTTTACCTCATAATGTAAAACGTGTTTTCTTCCCCGCCCTAATAAGACTCTCTAAGTCTGCAGTACTCTTTTCAACAATATGTCCACCATGCGCTAATGTAATATCATTAAGCGCTAGTATAACTGACTCACGATCATTATTTAAAATGCCATATTCCACTTCATCAAGTTTTTTATCAAAAAATTCTCGACATCGAGTATACTGTGCCTCGAACTTCGCTTCGAAGTCCTTTCTAACTTTCCTCAATTCAGTAATTTTCTGTTGTATACGGTCTCGTTCTTTTACTAATTCTACATCTGATTCAACTTTAGACTGCAATAAACTAAGTAATGAGTCAAAATAGGTTTGATTCAATGTGTAGGCCACCATGCCACCTATAATCCCCCCAACTACGGGAATAGGAATCACTACTTGGCCAATAGTAATACCAGCACTAGATAATGACATTTCCGAGAAAATTTTAGTCATTTTAGTAGTAAACTGTTCTACATCAATCTCGCCATCAATTAATTCCCGGCTAATAGCAATAATTGAATTTGCATAAAGTACTAATAACGATGGTATACTAGTGCGCCCTAACTGCCTTGCAATCAAATGAGAGGAATTGTTTAAATAATTCCTAAATACGTCAATGCTAATGCCCTTTAAATAAGCATCACCACTGGCTGTACATATGGTCTTACCTAATTCTTTAATCCGCTCCTTGGATACATTTCTCGTTAACACCATATGAATTATCTCGAATAGGCCACGTACGATGATAATATATTGAGCGGTACCACTAGCCATTTTCATACCAGCCATATGAGTCTCTTTTAAAGACGTACTCATAGCTACGCGACTCATGTTGATAGCACCTGGCACAGTATTATGCGCTATACCGTCTCCCATATTGGGTACTTCTTGCTTCAAAACACCTTGCACTTTTTTATATTTAGCAACTAAAGGCTCGAATCTTTGAGCTTTCTCGAACAACCCCTTCTGATTTAACACATTCATACGCTCACAGAGTCTAACAAGTCTCTTAGCTAACATACTATCAATCAGCGTTATATCTCCTATTGACAGGGTAAGCGTTGGCAATGAGCCGCCGAGAGCGCGCAAAGGATTAGCACTTACCTGCGCGATTTGTGCCATATAGTCATCAGCATTCCAGTCTACCTCATCAGACGAATCCACCGCGATCATGCCTAGTTTTTTATCTACACCATTATTAAGCATATCCCTCACAAAGCGTCGATACATTTGCTTAAATTCTGGAGACACTGAGTCTATATGATTAACACGTTCTTCAAGGCTAGACAATTTATGTGCTATACTCGAATGCTCTAAAGTCACATCATCGGCCCTATTAATAACCAATTGAGAGGGAACTATAGCTTGGCCATTGTCTAAATTAATTACTTGTTTAATAACCTGGTCTTTTTCTATACGCAATATCATCGACTCCCTTAGCGATAATACAATATATTAAATACCTATTACTGTTAAATTTCTTTAATGCTAAACTTCTTTAATACTAAATCCCATTGAGTATTAAACACTTTTCACACTAAATCCCGTTGAGTGTTAAATCTCTTTTACGCTAAATTCCGTTGAGTGTTAAATCTCTTTTATGCTAAATTCCATTGCGTATTAAATACTTTTCACGCTAAATCCCATTAAATGTTAAATCAAATTGTATATACGCTCAATTTTAATTTATACGCTTTGGTATAGCAAAGTGCCTTACTTATACACTCTTTCAATTTTGCACGGGTTTATGCTTCACGTTCGTAAATTCATCTTATGTTCATTATATCATTTTAACAATTCAAAATCAGCTCTAAAAAGCGCCAAAGTAAGATTAAAACTAAGCCTTACGCCCATAAATTTTGTCATACACTAATCATTACAAAGCAAAGAAAAATGATCTAAGACTTAATTAATTGCACGATATCTTTATATACAATATTCCCTACTACAAATATTCTTTAATCAATAAAATTTTGAGGTCACCAATTACTAATTACAAATACTCCTTAACGGAATACAACCGACACGACTAAGCGCAACACGCTGAAGAAAAGCCCTGTAAAAATAACATATAAAGGCACGACTAAACGAATCATAGATAATCGAGCCGATTTATATAATTGAGAGGCTATAAACTCGTCATTTAATAAAGCATCAACCTTTTTACTTATGTTAGGATTAGCTAAAGCTACAGTCTCTTCATAGGAACTTTTTCCCATCAAAATGCGCCTGCCTGAATCCTCTATTTCTTCCCAATTATTAGAAAGGGCATCTAAATGCACCCCATATTTAGCAATACTGTATCGGGCTAGCCCCTCAATATCATCATGGCAATTTATAGTCCCATTACCATTAATCTCCTCGTTGTTATTATTAGCTACACCACTACTATTAGCTTCAGTATTAGACGCAACACTAAGCTCATCAACATCTAAACAATGCAGAACAATAGCCAATGCACTTCGTCTAACTCGCCCCAATGTATCTATGCGAATTCTTACAAATTGCCGAATTAATAAGCCAAAGAAAAGAGTTAAGATACCAATGTTAACAAATAGCTTCAACAGAGGTGCCAGGTTAATATCTCCTAAAGGCGCTAAGCTAATATCAGAAATAGGTGTAACATACGATACCAATAGCAACAAAAGCGCTACAAAAAGCCCTATGCCTTCAAATATATATGGCTTTTGTTCTATACACTCAGAGACGAGTAAGGCCCAAACACTGAATGTGCCTGCTACAAACATCGCAATAAGTAATATCATCGGCGGCAGGCGAATCACTGTAGCACCCAAATACATTGTTAATACAGCCAAGAAAAAATACACGCCAAATGTCCATGTACTATGGGGCTTAAATATCAATTAAACAAAATAACCAACTATAGGAGAAACAAGCCCTAAAAACAGTACTAAAATGCCTGCAATTGTTTGCACTTGCCAATAATTTAGCAGCCAACCTATCCCTAATGCTATAAAGCCAAATAGAAACATCCATAGAATAATTACCGACTCTGTCAAATCTACAAGAGGCCTTAATGGTCCTTGCGTTGGATCCTTAATGAAACAAGCCCCTTTCCAATTTAAAGAAAATTTACACAACGATACTTTCTTAATTTTTTCATCTGCCAAACTATTTATTTCATTCATCCTACCCCTCCTAATCTAGTTGTGCTAATGATGTGGCACATATCTAGTCATATTCGCAGACTGATAATTGTATAGCTACATTTATATTTTTTCCTGTAGGCTTGTACCTGTAGGTTTGTACCTGTATAGTTGTAGCATAGCAAAGCAATCAGACATAGGTATGTCACATTAAAATAAAAATCACTAACTCCCCATCATTTAAGAGGTTATGTCAACCATCTAAAATTCCATCGCAAGCTGATACATGCCCTATACAAAAAGCCCTCCACATACGATTCATATGTATGTGAAGGGCCTTTTGTATATTTCAAAGGAGGAAAAAATGAAAAATCCTTGAAGCCACTCTTGACTTCTTGAGTACATTATATATAAGGACTTAGACAGAGGGATGTCTGAGTGAAAAAGATTTTATTACAAAAACAACTTGGCCCTTTCTCAAGAGCCAAGTTGTTTTTGCACTTATTTTATTTCTATTACCATTCAGTAGCAGTGCCATCGTAGTTTTCCCACTGCGGATTGGTCCAATTGATAGCTGCCTTGCCATGTTCTTCAATGAATTCTTCATTGAGTTTAATACCAAGACCTGGGCCTTCTGGAATCGCCACATAGCCATCTTTATAGTAGAATATTTCCTTATTATCAACAAAGTCTAAGAGGTCAAAGCCTTTGTTGTAGTGAATGCCCAAGGATTGTTCTTGGATAAACACATTTGGAGTACACACGTCCACTTGTAATGTAGCTGCCAATGCAATCGGTCCATATGGAGCATGTGGTGCTACTGCAATATCATAGGCTTCTGCCATAGCAGCAATTTTACGAGTTTCTAAAATGCCACCCACCATAGCTACATCTGGTTGAATAATATCAATTACATTATCGCGGAAAATGTTTTTATACGCCCAACGAGTGTAAAGACGCTCACCTGTTGCTAATGGCGTACAAGTGTGATTAGCAATCTCCTTGAAGGATTCTTCATTTTCAGGAAGTACTACTTCTTCAAGGAACATCGGACGATATGGTTCTAATGCGCGCGCTAATACTTTTGCCATCGCTTTATGTACGCGACCATGGAAGTCTACGCCAATATTTAATTTGTTACCAAATTCTTCGCGAAGAGATGCCACGCGTTCTACCACAGCATTCACTTTTTCTAAGCTATCAATATAATGAAGCTCTTCTGTCGCATTCATTTTAATGGAGTCAAAGCCCTTATCTACGCGATCTTGTGCTTGAGCCACTACATCAGATGGGCGGTCACCGCCAATCCAGGAATATACTTTAATGCGATCTCGTGCTTTACCGCCAAGTAATTGCCATACTGGTACACCTAAAGCTTTACCTTTAATATCCCATAGGGCCATTTCAAAGCCAGATACAATAGTACCGCTAATAGGACCACCACGGAAGAAAGAGCGATGTAGCTTTTGCCATAAGCGCTCAATATCAAATGGATCTTGCCCTAGTAAGATGCGATTGCCCCATTCATAGGCACCAGCAATTACTGTTTCTGTTTTAGTACCAGAGATCATTTCACCCCAGCCAGTAATACCTTCATCAGTTGTTACTCGCACAAAAATCCATCTAGGTTTTACCTGAAATAATTCTATATTTGAAATCTTCATTTTATTACCTCCTCCTTAATTCCTATTTAGTTGATACTGTAACTATAGCCTTATGAATCGTGCTTCTTAAGATACTTATTTCACCAAAGTAGTCATTACATTAAGACAGTTTTACACCAAAGTAGTTATTTTGTTAAGCACCTATTATATTCAATTAGTCATACTATTGGAACAGTTACAGTATCAAAGTAGTACCGTATCAAAACAATATCATATGAAACTAGATGTATTACATTTCACCTTGTTCGTTAGCAGCAATAGCTTTTCTATACGCTTTTTGAGCAAAGTAGTAAATAACGCCAAGTACTACAACTAAAATTGGCACTGTAATCATCAAATTATTAACGAATACTTGATAGATTAAGAAGCTCAAAGTCATACTTACAGACGCGAAGGATGAAATCATTTGGCCTTTAAAATCAAGTCCTGTTTGTGTTGCTACAGCAGTAAGTACTGGAGATGTTAATGTTCCTGCATATAAGATAGCGGCCATAACAACTAAACCCATTAAAATACTTCTGAACACATTGCCGCGAGCAATAGCTACCACAAGGGCAATACGGAATGTAATAACTGCTAAATCAGCGAATGGCATTACGCGGTTACCAGGTAAAATCGCAGCCATTAAAATTGTCAAAGGAATCAATACAAGGGCTGTAGTAATAACACGGCTATCGCCAACAACTACGGCCGCATCAAGACCGATTAAGAACTTGCGGTTTTTAAAGCGTTTAGATGTAAACTCAGTAGCTGCTTCAGAGATTGGCATTAAGCCTTCTACGAAGAGTGATGTCATCTTAGGAATCAATACCATAACAGCGGCCATGTGAACACCTAAGTTGAAAGCAGCACCCACGCTGTATTTAGCTAAACCACCAATAATACAACCAAGGATGAAGCCTAACATAGTGGATTCACCAAAAATACCTAAATATTTTTGAGCCTTGTTAAGGTCCATGCTAATTTTGTTAACCCCAGGAATTCGATCTAAGATCCAATTCATAGGATATGCAATCACTACAGAAGACAAGAAGGACATAGTTGGCAAGGACACATTTGGAATACCAAAGAAGCGTTCTACCAAAGGTGATGTCCAGTCGGATAATTTAAAAGTAATAAACGCCATAACAGCTGCAGATGCAACAGCTACGAAAATATTATTAGTTACAAAGTAAACTAGTACACCTACGATAGCCATATGATGATAATTCCAAATATCTACGTCTAATGTATCGGTGGCTTTTAAAGATAAGAGCACTACGTTTACAAGGAAAATCGTTAAAATTAATAATGGAATAATTGGTGACGCCCATGTAACAGACGCAATCGCGCCCCAACCTACGTCAATAATATCAAGCTGTAAGCCAAAGTTTTCTACCATCGCTTTTGACGCTGGTCCAATATTAGCTGCCAGCATGTCGATAACTAATTTAATACCAACAAAGCCAATCCCTACAGTCAAACCAGAGCGGAATGCACGGGTGATTTTCATACCTAAGCAAAGACCAACAACAGTAATAATTACAGGCAACATGACAAAGGCGCCCGCTTTTAATAACGCCTGAAACGCATCATATAAGAATTGCATTACATTACCCTCCTATAAAAATAGCTTCTTCAAGAAGCTTAACGAAAGGCAACCACGACCTAACTCGCGGTCGCCTCATACACTATTTAACCTAATGCTTTTACAATTTCATCAACTGTAGCCGCTTTATTAATGCCTGTTAAGAATGCCATGCCAGACACAATTGGAGTTTGCAAATTAGTCGTATTGTCATAGCGACCAGTTGTCACAACTACATCGTAATCAGCACCTTTAGCTGGCACTTCTAATAATTTACATTGTTCAACTTTTACTTCGATGCCTTTTTCTTTTAGCGCTTCTCTAACTTTCATAGCTACCATAGTAGAAGTTGCAATACCATTACCACAAGCGATTAATACACGTTTCATAATAAATTCCTCCTCGTAAAAAACATTTATTTTAAATTATTTTTATAAACTATAAAGCCTAAGACGCCTACAGTTTCTCATCTAATACTTGTAAAGCTGCTTCTAAGGTATCTGCCTTAGTTAAGGCTTCCAAATTGCCTTCCCCTTGGATAAACTCGAATACTTTTTGAAGCATTTCCACATGAGCATGAGCCTCAGTTAAAGCAAACATAAAGAGTACGCTTACATCAACTAATTCTTCTGGTGCATCCATGCGATGAAACTGTACTGGCTTCTTTAACACAGCAATGCCTAAAGTCTTCTGATTAACCAACTCAACCTCGGTATGAGGAACTGCTACATTAATAGCTCCACAGAGAAGGCCTGTTGGATATTCTGCTTCGCGTTCAATAATACGAGTTAAATACCCTTCTTTTACACGACCTTGTTCATATAACTGCTCTGCTAACCAGCGAACCGCTTCTTCATTGCTATTCGCTTCCACATTTAAGAATACACAGCTTTTGTCATACATTTTTGAACTCATTATTTTAAAGCCTCCTCAACAACTTGATCAAAAGCGAGTGCTTCTTTTTTCATCGCCTCTAAATCATTTGCTTTTAATACATCTTTGGAGAATACTCCACCTAATCCTAAGTGACTAGCGCCGCGCTGTAGTAATTCTTTTGCATTGCTAAGCTTTACACCACCTACAGCCATGAGCGGAAACTCTCCTAATGGTGCTTTTACATCTTTAAAATATGTGTCGCACACATTAGATATAGGAAATACCTTGATTACATCAGAGCCATTTTGAAGGGCTTGCCAAATTTCTGTTGGCGAATAGGCCCCACTAACAGTGACAACGCCTTTAGATTTAGCATAGTCTATAATCTCTTTGCTGAGCACTACTGGAGCCAATAAGAACTGAGCGCCTGCTTCAATGCTCGCTTTGGCCTGTTCTAAGGTAGTCACTGTACCAGCGCCCACATTGAGGCGATTACCATACTGAGCACAAATCTTTTCTATGCACTCAATGGCACCTTCTGTATTCATAGTAATTTCTATGTTCTTAATATATTTTGAAGGCAAAATTGCCTCGCACACATTGCGCACTACATCATAGCCGTAGCCTCTTAAAATGACAGTGACTGGACTCAAATCTTGTACTTTCATCCTTATACCTCCTCATGAGTTTCATACCAGCGAGTTATTTGTAACGCCTCTTCAGCGGTCTTTGCTTGGCGTATTTTCTGTAAATATTCTTCATTGCTTACTAATTCCATCAAGGAATACAATGCGTTCAAGTGGCTGCTGCTATCAGCGGCACTAAGGCCGATGAAAATATCGCACTCGCCGCCATCTTCAACGGGCACTGGTTTAGCCAATCGCAACAAGGAAAATCCTGTTTTCAAAGCCCCTTGTTCAAAGCCCCCATGAGGGAAGGCAATCCCTGGGCCGATTACAATATAAGGACCATAGAGATTGACTGATTTAACAGCATTATGTGCAAAGGTTACATCTACATAGCCTTCTTTAAGCAATAAATCTGAACTTTTTTGAATCGCCTCTTGCCAATTGTCTGCTTCACTGGCTAAATCAATGCAATTCACATCCATGAAGTCTGACACTAAGCGTTTTTTCTTATTTTCTACCTGCTCCCAATACGTTAAAGCCGGTACTTCAATAGCCTCATAGAGGCCTGGGTATTCTTTAGTGGCTTCACTTAGCTCATGAAGTAGTTTCTTTAGCTTCTGATTGTCTGCCACATGTCTAAAGCCCATGTGATTGGCCGTTACCTTGCGCAGCAAATCAGATATCTTATCAAAATCACCTTTTGGTAGATTTACACTGACTGTAATATGCTCCTTATCTAACCAACTAGGAAGCGGCACTGTAGCAATAACACAATCCACATTCGTCAAATCATACTCATAGAGCTCAAAGACTTGGATCGTATCTACAATCTTCATCTTATATTGGCGAAGCAGCTTCGCCTTTAATAGTTGAACTGTCCCAATTCCGCTGTTGCAGACTAGCAAGGCTCTTACATCAGCGCTTAAAGTTGTTAGCTTTTCAATGGCTGCTGATACATGTAAAGCCATGTACGCTACTTCTAAATCACTAAGGCTACGTCCTAAATAATTTTCAAATATACTCACAGCAGACTTAATCTTTTCAATAATGTCCATGTTCTTTTCCATATAGATACGAATGGACGAATTTTCTAGATTGGCTGGCACGCCATGTTCTACAATATCTGTCATATGATTGCTCAGATTAGCAATTAAATCACGATCTTTTATAAGATTGTAACCCAATATATCGGATACTTTTTCTAAGAAAATAGTAACTAAAAACTGTATGGACAAATAAGAAAATTCCGGCTTGCGGTCTCGTACAACATACAAGCTATTTAAGAAGTACGCTAACAGTTGTACTTCTAAAACTAAACCATCTTTTTCTATGACCTTTAAAATGGCTTTCGCCATATCGTAACGAACTTTAGACTGCTTTTCCTGCGCTGTAGTGAGTGGCACGGAATTCACCGACCCGCGATAGGCAATGAGTAGAATATATTGTCTCAAAGCTTCTAGCGATTCTTCTGTAAAGAAAAATTTTTGCGCCATCATAAGATTTACCACATGGATATATACTTGATGACTTAGCTCCAATATTTCGCTTCGAAGTAATGGCAAACAATCACGAATAAATAGCCGGGAAATAAATAGGTGCTCCTTATACGCATTAAAGAAAGCCTTTCGTATGGCTAGTTCATCACCTTCAACAGCAATGCCCTTACCTGATTTAGATACTACAGCTATCTCAAAAGGTTCTAATTTTTGCCGTAAAACTTTTAAATCTTTTAACAAGGTAGAGCGCGATACAGAAAGGATTTCTGCTAGCCGGTCTATAGTAATTTCTGGCGTCACCAAAAGGGACCAAAACACTAAGACTAATCGCTCATCACTAGTTAATTCATAATCCTTATAGCTCAATTGATTTTTTAAAAAATTGTCTAAAATCTCTCGTTGCTCTAACGAAATATTTTTATCTTCACTAAGCTCGATAGGTTCCAATTGATAGGAAGTCAAGAAATCGTTAATTTCAAGCAAATCATTATATACAGTGCGTTCCGTCCGCCCCATCAAGGTAGCCAACTTTTTAATCGTATAAAATTGTGGGTCTACTAAAATACGTTGCAGTATTTGAACTTGTCTATGGTTCATAGCCCCTCCTTTATGATTAAATCGCATAATTATATGTCACTTTTTATATCCTTGTCTTTATAATAAACAAATAGCCCTCATAAAAGAAGAACAATCTCTTACAAGGGCTGTGAAATTTTTTATTATCATTAAGAAAAGAAGCCCTATCTACGGCTTCTTTCAGGATTAACATACAGTTTTCTGTTGCCATCTAAAGCCGTAAATAGGACTTCTTATTTTTTACTTAATTATTTATTCTAATTTTCTATTTTTATTTCTGTCGCAAATTCCTCAACGCTAACAAATGATTATAAATGCGACTAGAATCAATGAATGTTCACACGCGATGTCAAATTAATGAGAAACTTAATGCGCTTCTTAATGCGCTGAGGACACTTCCATATCTGGAACAAATTCACCTTGTTGATTGCGAATTTCCATTTCTTCTTTTTGCGCCTTAAGAGCTGGATCATTTGGTGTGCCAATCAAGCGACCATATAAGAAGTGATAGCATATAAATGCCACGATAGCAATGGCCGCGGTTAATAAGAACATATTAGTAAATCCAATTAGCTCTTTAATACCGCCCAATGCATAAGGACCAAAACCAAGACCTAAATCTAAGGCAATGAAATACGTGGAAGTAGCAATCCCAATGCGATGGAATGGCACCATTTTGACAACCACAGCTTGACCATTAGACATATATGTACCATAACCAAGACCTACAAATAAAGCTGAAAGTAAAATCATCCAACTTGCGGTCGCATAGGCTAATAATAAAATGCCAATTGCTAGTGAAATAAAGCAAGGGTAAAGCACATAGTTTTCCCCTTTACGGTCAAACAAGAGTCCCAAAGATGGACGAGTTAATGTAATAATCACCGCATACACAACGAAGAACCAAGTGCCAGCTTGCACCATATCAATTTCACGAGTATAGGAAGCCATAAAGCCCAAAATACCGGAATAAGAAAAACCAACTAAAATAGAAACAAGGGTAATGGAATTAACGCGTGGTTCAAGATAATCGGAAATTTTACGACCCGATTCTTCTTTAATTACTACATCACTAAATACTGGTTCATCGTATTTCATCATAAAGGCACCAACTACACAAAGTGCCACTAAAACAACGCAAAGGCCAATAATAAAGTTGAAGCTTGTAGTAGATAATAAGAAAATTCCTAAAAATGGCCCAATAGCAGCGGCTAAGCTTGTACTTAAGCCATAGTAATTAATCCCTTCACCACGGCGAGACTTAGGAATAACACTGGCTACAATAGTACTTGTCGCTGTAGAAGTAATACCATAGGCAAAACCATTAATAAAGCGAACTGTATCAAGCACGATCAAATTAGGCATATAAAAATATAGTGCTGTGGATATAAGATAAATAAAAAGTCCTGCATATAGCACTTTACGACTGCCTAAGGTGGTAACAAAACGCCCTGCAAATATACGCGCCACTACAGTACCAATAATATAAATCCCTACGGCAAGACCTGCCTGACTAGACGTAGCATGTAATGTATCTTTTGCAACGACGGCAATAATTACAATTAATAAATAATAAATCAAAAACACCAACAAATTGATTACCGTATCAAGCATAAACGGCAATGTCCAAAGCTTTTCCTTTTTAGCCTCCATAGCTAATAACATCTCCTCAATAAAATATTATTAATAAAACCTTGTTACAGTGGCTAATTATATCTATAGGAATTGAATCTGTAAAACAGTAAAAGACGAAGGTTGTTATTAATTTTATTGATAATTTGTAATTGCCCTTGTTTTACTTGATTTATAGCTTTTAGTTATGAAAGTTTATTCTCAAAAAGTATATAAAATTGAAAGTCATGCTTTCGATGTAAACTCCATGTAACATTTCTTATATACTCTTATAGTCCCTTAATATCTGTTATATGACCTCCCACCTTCCGGTCCTCCACCACCTTAACATCCGTTTAATATATGCGCTTAATATGCTCTTAAAATATACGCTTAAAATATACTTTTACAAAGAGTTTCTTAGTATTCTTTTACTACTTTTCTTCATTTTGTTTAACTGTAATGTATTTTAGTCCCTTCACAATTGACTCTCTTATTACATATGCTATAATAATCTTACAAAGAGAGTTTTTAATGTACTAACACGTTAGGCTCATTAATATAGAACGGCTTCTTTGGTCTAACGTAAAAATGTATTTGACACATGCCCGTTACGTTAGACATTTTATAGTTGATTGAACATGCTAATACTAATTAACTACATTACATAAATCGCCAAAAAATTCCTAACGATAGCGTTTCAAATCCTAGTATCACCACCTTACAATAGGAGCCTAGGGCACATTAAAAACTCTCCTCTAATTTTGTTGAGAAAAATTTTATATACTCTATTGTGATAATTAACTTGCCATGTTAATCCTTCCTCACAATACTGAAAAAGAGACTGTGACGATATAAGCTGTAATCGTCACAGTCTCTTTTTGTTTCCGAATTTAACTCCATTTTTGTTTTATTTTTGCTTTATTCTTTATTTTCTTTTGCATTCTTTTTGTTTTCATTTCTATTTACATTTTAGTTTTTACACTTTTACTTCCTTTAATTTTATAACTTACCTCGAAGTAATAAAAATTTAGACAAAATTAAATGAGAGCCCCGAGGGGCTCTCATTATTGTGTAATTATCTAAAACTATTACACAGATCTTATAAAATAGAACGGTAAATACCTTCAATTTCAGCTTGTGTTACTTCGCGAGGGTTACCAGGTGTACAAGCATCTTTAGCTGCAGATTCAGCTAAGAATTGAATGTCTTCTTCTTTTACGCCTGCTTCAAGTAAGCTCTTAGGAATATCCACATCATCAGCCAATTGTTGAATGGCTTCAATAGCTGCTTTTTGATATTCTTCTTTGCTCATACCATCCACATTTTTAACTCCCATAGCTCTTGCTAAGTCACGATATTTTTCACCAGTTTCTGGCGCATTGAATTTAAGTACTGCCGTCAACATCATAGCGCAAGCTTTGCCATGAGGAATGTCATATAAAGCACTCAATGGATGCGCCATAGAGTGAACGATACCAAGGCCTACATTAGAGAAGCCCATGCCTGCAATATATTGACCTAATGCCATTTGTTCACGTGCCTTAGGGTCTCCCTCTACGGCAGCTCGTAAGGAGCGAGAAATAATTTCAATCGCTTTCAAATGAAGCATGTCTGTCATTTCCCAGGCACCTTTAGTAATAAAGCCTTCTACAGCATGTACTAATGCATCCATGCCAGTAGCTGCACAAAGGCCACGAGGCATACCCATAGACATATCTGGGTCAACGATAGCTACAATTGGAATATCATGAGGATCAGCACATACAAACTTACGATGCTTTTCTTCATCTGTAATAACATAGTTAATTGTTACTTCTGCGGCTGTACCCGAAGTAGTAGTTACCGCAATAATTGGCAAGCATTTATTTTTAGTGTCTGCTACCCCTTCAAGACTACGTACATCGGCAAATTCTGGATTTGTCATGATAATTGCAATGGCTTTACTTGTATCAATAGTACTACCACCACCGATAGCCACGATGCAATCAGCTTCAGCCTTTTTACAAGCAGCTACGCCATCTTGTACGTTTTTAATCGTTGGATTTGCTTTTAGTTCGTCAAAAATTTCATAAGCTACACCAGCTTCATCAAGTAAGTCTGTTACTTTAGTTGCTACACCAAATTTAATCAAATCCTTATCAGTTGTAACAAGAACTTTTTTCAAATTATTGGCTTTTAACTCACCTACAATCTTTTGAATGGCACCAAAACCAAAATAAGATGTTTCGTTTAAAATCATACGGTTTACCATAATGCTATGCCTCCTATTGCGTAACACAAATTTACTATACCACCTGGATAAATTACCGTTTGTAGTATCCCTTACATCATACATAAAGTATTCGACTTGAGCCCGTCATTTCCCTGCCTAGTTAATGTTTTCTTTTAGACTCTTAGTTCCTTTAAAGCTACTATTTACCACGCCATAATGCATTGGCCACAGGCTCTAATGCTTTTTTCTCCGCCTCGGTTAATGGCTTAATTGGCACTCTGCATGTCTCTTGCATTGGATAGCCTTTTTCTTTTAAAGCCCATTTCATAACAGGATTAAATGGCGTATGAACTTCATAGAATGCAAAATACGCATCAATCTGACGTTGCAATTCTTTAAGTTCACTTAGGTTTTCTGAATCTAACGCTTTAACAACCTTAGCACACATAGGTGCATCAACATTAGAAAGAGCTCCAATACAACCATCACCGCCAGAAATTACCGATGGAATACAGTTATTATCATAACCTGTGAACACTTTAAAATCAGGGAATTTAGCTTTCACAATTTGAATATAACGCTGTGTATGGCGAAGCACTGGATGCGTATCTTTTACCCCTACCAAATTATCATGTTTTTCACGTAAGGAAAGCAACATTTCAGCACTTACATCATAACCGGTGCGATCACCATAATTGTACAAGTATACCGGCCCATTGATTGCACTTAATACTTCATCATAATAAGCTAGTACATCTTGTTCATTACAAGCACTATAATAAGGTCCTACAATAATAACCGCATCAGCACCAGCAGCTAATACCTCATTAGACAATTGAATTGTCTCAGCTTTAACCATGCGCCCAGTACCGGCTATAATTTCCCATTTCCCTTTGGTATACGAAATGGCATCTAAAATAAATTCTTTTATTTCATCATATGAAAAGGCATAAAATTCACCTGCACTGCCACCTACTAACACGCCATCTAATCCATCAGCGATTAAACGGTCATAAAAGGCATGCATTTCCTCGTAATTAACTGACTCATCTTGATTCATAGAAGTCAAGATAGGACATATATATTTAGCTTTCATTATTCTAACTCCCTTTTACTTTTTATTTAAATCATACACTAGATCCATGGAAGCCCACCACTCATCTTTGTAAGCCCCTTCAATTCTTGTTTGACATGGATCTGTTTCGCGCCACCAGCGCTGTGTTTCTGGATCATTAGCCATTTTAGCCATATCATATGCAAAGTCATCGCCTTCATAGACCATAATAGAAAACAGCAAATCATCACGATTAAAAATCTGGTACTTAGTAATGCCGCACTCTCGAATCATTTTATTAACACTAGAAAATGGATTCGCATGAAGTTCCTTATAATATTCAGCTTTTTCAGGACGCAATTTAATAACACTAGCAAATACTTGAGGCGTATTAAGTTTGTATAGCTTTTTAGTGTTTTTTGAGAAAATATCAGGATCATCACCGAAGTATTCGCGTACTGTATTCAAATGGTCTTCAAACGATGAATACAATTCAACCACTGGATAATTTGATGCATAAAGCAACTTACCATGGTCAAAAGTTCCACTGATAAAATCTAAAAGCTCTTTAACAAATACTTTATCTTCCGTTGCAAAACCAGACACCTTGCAGTACACATTAGGCAAGCTAGCAAGCTTTGTCATAGCCTCTTTATAGGCCGGCGTCAATTCTGACACATTACCGCAATGATTGACTACTAATTTTAAGCTTGGCACTTCAGCTGCCGCTTGATAGATATCGAGTAATTCCTCTACGCGGTTGCAACTTTCAAAGATCAATCCTTTTTCTGCCAAGACTTCAAGGCCTTCAATAAAACTGCGCTCTAAACAACGCCCACGTGGGGATGTATCAATATGAAGTGGTTCCCGTACACCCACAATGCCTGAAGGCAAACGTACATGACCACTCAAATTGCGTACGCGCATAGTTTTCGCTAAAATATATGGACTATTTAAATTAAAAATATATTCATCTTCTTTAATCGCATTGTCGCAATCTACTTCAACATAGATGCCACCTTTAAAGTCAACACCTACCTTAGCATATTCTTTTACTAGGTCATCCATCGAAAAACTGCGTTTAATGACCCCTTTGCAAGAATTTAGCCAAGGCAAATGTAATACATCTAAGTCCCAAATATGAAAATGGGAATCCACAATTTCTAACATATGCTATAACTCCTTTCCCTCACCAATAAGCACTACCTAAGTAGAGCTCATGTAGCAAGAGTTCGTTAGCCACTTATAGAATAAGGGGACACACCGAGGTATACGACTCGGTGTTCCCCTTTACTAGTGAATCAAATATGATTCATCCTAATTACTCACCTTGGTGAACCCCTTTTAGTCCATACCACGCTACATACAAGAAGCAAGGTGTTAAGAGCAAGAAGCTCGCGCCTGTTCCCCAATGGTCAGCAATATAACCCATGAAGAATGGCATAAATGCACCACCTACGATACTCATAATCAATAAGCTAGATGCTTTCTTTACACAGTTTTCCGGAATTTTCACAACAGATAGGGCAAAAATTGTTGGGAAACTAATGGACATAAAGAAGAAGGATAACCATAAAACAATAACAGCTGGTAAATCGTGAACAAATTGTAACACAATCATAATACCTGCATTAATCAAAGAGTAAACAGATAAAATAACATTACTCTTAACTTTCTTCATAATTGGAGTTGTTACTACACGGCCAATTAAGAATGCTACTAAGGCGATACTAAAGAAGTAGGCCGCTTCATGGTCTCCCAAACCATGCCAATGCTCTACGCAATAGTTAATAAAGAATGCCCCTGCACCTACTTGTGCTGCAATATATAAGAATTCAGCAACAACGCCTAAACGGAAGTGGCGATATTTAAATAAAGTACTATAAGAACCTGTGTCTCCATCTGCAACGGCAACAGCCTTATCTCCAGATGCTTCGCTTACTTCTGAACCTTCTGGCATTTTTGCAAGAACAAAGAGAACTAATACAGCCAGTACAACTACAGCAATACCTACATAAACCATTTGCACATTAGACATGTTTTGATCCACGTCACCATGCGATAAAGATAGGAATAAGGCACCACCAACGATAGGTCCTAAGAACTGGCCTACACCATTGAAACTTTGTGCCATGTTAATGCGAAACGCCGCATCATCATCACTACCAAGTTTAGTAATATATGGATTGGCATTGGTTTCCAAACTACCTAAACCACAGGCAATAATAAAGAAGGCTAGCAAGAATAAATTGAAACTTTGCGCATTACTTGCCGGAATAATCAATAGTGCCCCTATCGCATAGAGAGCAAGCCCCATAATAATCCCGCCTTTATAACCAAACTTAGTGGCAATCATAGAGGCTGGAATCGCAATAACAAAGTATCCGCCGAAATAAGCTGCCTGCAATAGGCCGGATACAGCTTTAGTAATACCTAAGTGGTTTTGGAAGTTCTTATTCATTACGTCCAATAGACCATAACTAAAACCCCAGAGGAAGAAAAGTGATGTTACTAGCCAAAATGCAATTTTTATATTTCTACTAGTAACTAATTTATTAGCTACATTAGCATCCTTCATATGTGCTACCTCCTAGCTTAAGGCACGATCTAAATGAACATAACCACCATCAACATAAATCCATTGTCCTGTAGTATGAGAAGATTTTGGAGAAAGAACAAATACAGCCGTATCAGCAATTTCTTCTACGCTAGTAAAACGACGTTCAAATGGAATCTTGTCGGTAATAACT
Organism: uncultured Veillonella sp.; assembly: GCF_900545795.1. Taxonomy (GTDB): domain Bacteria; phylum Bacillota; class Negativicutes; order Veillonellales; family Veillonellaceae; genus Veillonella_A. The sequence goes on along the minus strand of NZ_URAR01000002.1, from coordinate 98,540 downwards.
TTTTTGCGCGCTTCAGGATCATCGAAAGTTTTAATCCAGTTCGCATATAATGGGGTCCAACATTCACTTACAATAATGCAGTTGCTTCGCACACCATCATCTAACAGAGCAGCAGCCCATTCGCGAGTAAGACCTAAAATAGCACCTTTAGCAGCTGCATAAGCACTTGTTTTACCTTGGCCAGTTAAAGCTGTTTTAGAGCCAATATTTAAAATGGAACCTTTGGACTCACGTAAATAATCTATGGACGCATGAACTAATTCATAATAGTGAGTTAAATTGCCGTGAAGGCTCTCTTCAAATTCACGCCAGGAAGTAGAGTCTAAATCTTTATTGTCATTAGCTCCGGCATTATTTACAATGCCATAAATGCTACCGCGACGTTTAGCTACTTCATCAACAATGCCTTTGATTTTATCAGTTTCATTTAAGTCAACTTGATAAAAATCATAGTCTGTAGTAATAGCTTCTAATTGACTTTTAAATTCATCATCAAGAGCAGAACGAGTCAAAATTACAGGAATAGCGCCTTCTCTAGCTAGTGAAAGAGTAATCCCACTACCAATACCTTTACTGCCACCAGTAACAAATACAACTTTCCCTTTTAATTGCAAATCCATAATTCATTCCTCCTAAAGTACTATTTAAAACCAACCGCATAAATTAAATACTTACATTTCAAATTGCCTTATTTTAAAACTATTATCTTTAAATTTCTTTTAAATTCACAAAATATTTTCACGAAACTTAGAGATTCAAGCCTTAAGATATATGCCTTAAACAGTCGTCGCTAAACGCCAAATTGAGAAGTCATTTTGCTCATTAAGTTCAGCCTTAGTCATCTCGCCATTACCATATGTAACGATGGCTTCTACAATTTCAACACCTACATCTTTAATTGTTTTGCTACCATCTATGATGGTGCCACCATTTAGATCAATGGAATCATTCATATTCTCAAATGTATAGGTGTTAGATGCGATTTTAATGGTTGGCGTAATCGGGCTACCCGTTGGTGTACCACGACCTGTTGTAAATACACAAATATTACAACCCCCTGCTACCATACCACTCAATTGCTCAATATCATTACCTGGTGTATTCATAAATGTAAGACCTTTATCAGTAATAGGTGCTGCATATGGTTTAACTGCTACTACCGCTGAGTTACCTGCTTTATAAATACATCCTAGGGATTTTTCTTCAATACTGCTAAGTCCGCCTTCAATATTACCTGGACTTGGATTGGCACCACGAATATCGGCATGAGAGTCAAGTACAACTTTTTCATAGCCTTTAATCGTATCTAAAATCGCTTGTTTTACCTCAGTATTAATACCTCGTTGTGCTAAGATATGCTCTGCCCCAATAAGTTCTGTTGTTTCCGCCAGTATAACGGCCCCACCTTGGCTTACTACAATGTCAGATGCAACACCTAAGGCCGGATTAGCACTTAGACCGGAGAAGCTATCACTGCCACCACACTCAGTGCCTAAGACTACATCAGTTAAGTCCCCTGCACTTCGCTCTTCTTTAAGTGCCTCTGCTAGCATTTCTTTTACTAATTCCATCCCTTTTTTAATGCTTTTATCAGTGCCACCACAATCTTGAATATTAAAGAATTCAACTCGTTTATATGGTGCTCTCGCTTTTATTTTTTTTGCCGTCTCTTCAGCTTGTACTACTTCACAACCAAGGCCTACAAGTAACACTGCATACACATTAGGATTAGCTGCTGTACCTACGATAACATCGGTAGTTTGATCCGCATCATAGGATAATTCACTACAGCCATGCTGGTGGCTTACATATACTACCTTAGTATCCTCACGACGATTTGCATCACTATACATAACGCCATTAGCTATGCGCTCTACTACTTTATTAGCACAGTGTACACTCGGAATAACTAAGATGTGATTGCGAAATCCAAAACTTCCATCAGCTCTGCGATAGCCTGTTAGTGAATATTTTGTATCCACATGTTCCACCGCTTTATTGCGGCTGCCATCTTGTTCAATATTACGAACCAAGGAGTCTACATCACCACGGCCTCGTTCACCTTCAATATTATGAACATGAACCCATTGACCTGGCTCAATATCGACCTCAGCAATACCAATATGTGAATCATACTTAATAACTGGACTCCCCTTAGGAATCTGTGCTGTAGCAAACTTATGCCCTTTAGGGATATCTTCTTGAATCGTTACATCAAGTACAACATCGCCTTTATGTAGCGGTTGTATAGCTGTTGCTACATTATCTATTGCACCCACATGAATGCCCTTCATACTTACACCTCCATTTAAACTGTACAACGTTTCGTATATAAGTAAAACAACTTTCTTTTCGAACATCTTATGAGCTTATATTATACTTATCATACGTATAAGTCAACAAGATACGTATATGCGTAATGCTAATATTGCATATATATATCAATATCAGCTTAGATTTTGCACTTTTTACATACTAGTAGGCATAATCAATTTATTATGTTAAAATAATAACAAATTTACGTATATGCGAATTTATGAATATTTTTCGTACAGTCGAATTAGGAGATTTTATGAAATTGATACATACTAGCAACCAACACAAGCCAACGCTACGGGTCATCAAAGTATTAGAAGCGGTAGCTAGCAGCCATGGCTTAACATTATCACAAATAGCCGATATTCTTGAGTGTCCCAAAAGTACCTTAACACCTATATTGAAGACATTAGTAGATACTAATTATTTAGCTTGTGAAGAGGAAAGTTTAATTTACACAATGGGAAAACAAGCTTTCATCATCGGTAACACCTACGAACACCAAGCCGATACATTAGACTTAATTAAAGAACAAATGGAAATTATGTCTTCAAATTGCAAAGAAACAGTCCATCTAGGTGTACTTGAAGGCAATCAAATTATGTACTTACAAAAAGTGACAAGTCCCAAGCCATTGCAGCTTATTTCATCGGTAGGCAAGCGACTTCCAGCCTATGCAACGGCACTAGGAAAATCTCTATTAATGGACCATACAGAATCAGAATTACACCAATTATTTGTTGATCCATTGCCTAGCTTAACAGAGAAAACTCTACCTACAGTAAATGCCCTATATCAAAACATTCATCAGAATAAACAGGATGAGTTCACTTATAAACAGGATGAGTTCACTTATGAAGAAGAAGAAATTACAAAATACGCCCGTTGTATTGCAAGGCCTTTACGAGTAAATAAAAAAATTGTAGCCGCCTTAAGTATTAGTTTCCTTATATTTGATGGCTCTCCTGAGCATATTGATACAATCAAAACAAATCTTCGTCACTATGGTACAATCATCGAGAAATTAATGGCTACTAAAAATTTCAACTACTAGATAGAATGATTATCTTGCTTGGTAACGGGTAATTACTAAGTCCCTCTAAATTAATTATGTAACTATTCTATAAAAAGCTCTCAATATAAAAAAGCTCTCAATATACAAAAACTATCTCAATATTCCATAAAAAAACTACCCCATCAATGATGAGGTAGTTTTTTTATTTTCCTACTAATTCATATTCTTTTATAGGCCTTATTTCACTATAGCACCTATTTTACAAGTTGCTATTCATTCTATCTATAGTTACACATAAATCCGCGGCACTCGTTCAGAGAATCCACAGAATATTTCATATGGTATAGTCCCCACTAAGGTAGCAATTTCAAGGGCTGTAATACTTTCTTCCCCTTGTTTCCCCAAGAGCACTACTTCGTCGCCCGGATGCACCGACACGCCCTCAGGCATAGCCACCATGAGCTGATCCATGCAAACGCGCCCCACAATAGGACAGCGATATCCATTAATTAATACGGCCCCACGATTAGACAAGCTTCTCGGATAGCCATCACCATAACCAACCGGCACAGTAGCCACCGTAGTCACTCGATTAGTCATATAGGTTCCGCCATAGCCAATGCGTTCACCGGATTTTAAATGTTGCACATGAACGACCTTGCTATGAAAACTCAAGGCTGGCCTTAATCCCAAGCGATTAGGCACATCAAGAGATGGCATAATACCATATTGAATGATGCCAGGTCTAGCATCCGTGAACAAGCTATCTTTTACATCAAGTAGCCCTGCGCTATTCGCCATGGAGAAACGAAATGGCTCGCTTCGATGAGCCCTAACCATTTCCACCATATGACGGAACGCCTCTGTTTGTTTATGAGCACTTGTTTTATCCGCACTATCAGCATTTGCCATATGAGAGAAAAATCCATCTACACGCAAATGCGGAAAGCTCTCTATTTTAGCCATAAAGTCTAACGCACTATCTGGGTGAATACCAATGCGATGCATCCCCGTATCAACAGCAATGCAACACTCAATAATCACATCATGACGCGCCGCACAAGCTTCTAACGCCTCTAAATCAGTAGAATCACAAACTGCCGGAATCGATTGACCTTCTACAATTAAATCATAGGATTGAGGTAAAGTAATCCCCAGCAAGTAAATCGGCAAATTAATGCCTGCCCGACGAAGCGGCAAGGCTTCCTCAGGAAAGGCTACTGCCAAAGATTCATAGCCTTCTTCCACTGCAATACGACCTACCATAACACTGCCATGGCCATAACCATTGGCTTTTATTACGGCTGTTGCAGAGCTCCACTCAGGTAAACTATCTTTTATACGCCGTAAATTCTCGCGCAAAATTGCCGTATCTATTCGTAAATGAGTCGGTCTCATAAGTCACCTCTAATTAAAACTATTCGTACCTTCCTATTGTATACCTCTAAGGATTAAATACTCAACTCTTTTTTTATACTTCTGCCAATTTGTCATAGGTAGCCCTTTTCATGTACGCCTACAGTGTATATTTTGCACTTTGTGAAGATACTGTAAAGAGTCATTTACAACATCTACCATATTACCTATCATATTTTAACCTATTATATATATAGCACCATCTATGACTTAAACTCATACGCACCTTATTTTTTATAGATATTTCATTATTTTACAAAAGCTTTACAAAGTATGGAGTAGAAACTTTACAAACTTTGTGTATACTGAATGCACAAGTTAAGAATGTAAGACATCACTCAATTTTACAGGAGGCAACAAATGAAATTCAACTTGAAAGCATTATCAGTCTTAGCCATGGCAGGTGTATTAACCTTAGGTCTAATGGGTTGCGGCAACAGCGGCGACTCCGCTAAGCAAGGAGCAGCACAAGCATTAAAAGGAACAATTACTTCTTCCGGTTCTTCTGCTTTACTTCCATTGGCTAAAGAAGCAGCAGCCGAGTTTAAAAAGAAACACCCTGATGTATCTATCGTACTTAACGGTGGTGGTTCCGGCACAGGTTTAAAACAAGTTTCTGACGGTACTGTAAACATCGGTAACTCCGACGTAGCAGCAGAAACAAAATTACCTAAAGAAAAAGCCGCTGAACTAGTAGACCACAAAGTAGCTGTAGTTACAGTAGCAGCTGTAGCCAATAAAGAAGTTGGCGCCGCTGTATCAAGTCTTACACAACAACAATTAATCGACATCTTCACTGGTAAGGTAACTAACTGGAAAGAAGTTGGCGGTCCTGATGTAAACGTAGTTCTTGTAACTCGTCCTTCCACATCTGGTACACGTGCACTCTTCACAGAATTCGCACTTAACAACAACCAAGAAGTGTCCAACAAATCTCTTGAAACAGATGATTCCGGCGCACTTATCCAAAGCATCTCTAACACACCAGGTGCTATCGGTTATGTAGCTTTACCTTACTTGTTAAACAACACAAGCGTAACTCCAATCTCCATTGATGGTGTAGCACCTTCCTTAGAAAACACTTACAATGGCACTTACAAAGTATGGGGCTACGAACACATGTACACTAAAGGCCAACCAGACGCAGTTCAAAAAGCATACCTTGACTTCATCATGTCCGACGAATTCGGTAAAATCCTTGAAGGCAAAGGCTATGGTATCGCTGCTAAAGTAAAAACGGGGAAATAAAGGATGAACATTGAAAGCACACTTCGAAACGATCGAATCTGGCGCCATGTGATCCAAGGAGCAGGCTTTTGCCTGCTCCTTCTTACCATAGCGATAGGTGTATTCCTAATCTATCGAGGTACTGGCACCTTCACAACATATGGACATAGTATTTCAGAATTCTTATTTAGCACTACATTTAAACCTGAAGACACCTTAAATGGTGGTGGCCAAGTAGGCGCTGCCATCTTCATCATTGGTTCTTTAATCACTTGTGGTCTTGCCTTACTTATGGCTACACCAGTAAGTATTGGTCTTGCTATTTACATGGCAGAAATTACCCCTTCCATGGGCCGTCGTTTCTGGCAACCAGTTATTGAAATTTTCGTAGGTATTCCATCTATCATTTATGGGTGGTTAGGTCTTACAATCTTAGTTCCATTTATCCAACGAAACACTAGCTCTGATAGTGGCTTCTCTATATTAGCAGCTTCTATTGTACTAGCTATTATGATTTTCCCAACTATTACATCTGTTACAATGAATGCTCTCAATAGTGTTCCTAAAACATATCGCCAAGGCGCTTACGGCTTAGGAGCTACTCGCTGGGAAGTAATTTACAAAATCGTTTTACCAGTAGCTAAACATGGTATTTTAGCTGGCATTATCTTAGGTCTCGCTCGTGCCTTCGGCGAAGCCTTAGCAGTCGCCATGGTAATCGGTAAAATGAAAGCCTTACCAACGTCCCTTCTATCCCCTACAGTTAACTTAACAGGCGCTATCGCCGCTGATATGGGTGGTACGATGGAAGGTAGTGAATATAATTTCGCACTTTGGTCCATGGCTCTTTTACTCTTTATTATTTCCTTATTCTTTATCTTATTGATTCGCTACATTTCAAGTAAAGGAGGCGCGTCCCTTGCAAGCAAGTAAAGCTATCCCGGCTCCACGCCGTCGTGCACTCACTAGTGATCGAATCGTTACCTTGTCACTTCATGTGCTAGCAGGGGCTACGCTATTATTACTCCTCTCCTTTGTAGGCTACATCGCCTACTCTGCGCTGATTGATTTTCAGCCTTCTTTATTGGAGTTCTCCCCTACTGGTATTGGTAATCAATTATTCAACACAGTCTATCTCGTGTTCCTATCTTTAATTATCAGCGTGCCGCTTGGCATTGGCGCTGGTATCTACATGGCAGAATATGCCACTCATGGCCGCATTCAAAAAGTATTGCGTATCGCCATTGAAACATTGTCTTCATTGCCATCTATCGTAGTTGGTCTCTTCGGTTACTTAGTGTTCATCATCATGACAAATTCCCAATGGAATCTCTTTGCTGGTGCTTTAACCGTATCTATTTTAACTCTACCTTTAATCGCAACAATTACAGAAGATGCGCTTCGCGCTCTACCTGCATCCTATGCTAAAGGTAGTTATGGTCTTGGAGCCACTAAATGGCAGACAATCAGTCGCGTATTAATTCCAGCGGCCTTCCCAGCTATTATTACGGGGATTATCTTAGCTGCTGGTCGTGTATTCGGTGAAGCCGCAGCGCTTATGTTCACCGCCGGTATGAGTACCGATATTAACTGGAACAGCACGGATATTACATCACCTACAAATGCGTTCAACCCATTCCGCTCTGGTGAAACCTTATCCTTACAAATCTGGGCTTCCCGCAGTGAATCCTTAGACCCACATGCAAGTGCTATGGCCAACTTAAGCGCCTTACTACTCTTAGCCTTAGTATTTATGTTTAGTATTGGAGCACGAGCTCTTAGTCGTTATTTAAATCGTAAAAATTTAGGAGATACAAAATAATGGAAATGTCTAATATGGCTTTATCTACAAATCCACAATCTATCAGCGCAGTCCAAAGTATGGTAGCCGCTCAAGAAGCAATCGCCAATGCTTTTACAGTGGAAGATTTAAACTTCTTTTATGGCTCATTTCATGCCTTAAAAAACATTAATATGGAAATTAAAAAGAATGAAATCACTGCACTCATTGGCCCTTCTGGTTGTGGTAAATCTACTTTTTTACGTATCTTAAATCGCATGAATGACTTAGAAGGTGATATTACTGTAAAAGGTCGCATTTGTCTTGAAGGAGAAGATATTTATAAAGATATCGAACCTATCGTGCTTCGCCACCGTGTAGGCATGGTATTCCAACAGCCAAATCCATTCCCTCAAAGCTTATATGACAATGTAGCCTTCGGCCCTCGCCTACAAGGCATCACTAACAAAACTGATTTAGACCAAATCGTTGAGGAAAGCTTACAACGCGCCTCCCTTTGGAATGAAGTAAAAGATCGCCTCAAAAAAAGTGCTGTAAGTCTCTCCGGTGGTCAACAACAACGCTTGTGCATCGCTCGCACCTTAGCTACTAAACCTGAAGTTATCCTAATGGACGAGCCTACTAGCGCACTAGACCCTATCTCTACAGCCAAAATTGAAGAATTAGCTTTAGAATTAAAAGAGAAATACACTATTGTTATCGTTACACATAATATGCAACAAGCAGCACGTATTTCTGATAAAACAGCTTTCTTCTTAATGGGAGATTTGATAGAATATAATAAGACAAAGGTTATTTTCAGCGATCCACATCAACCAAAAACAGCGGACTACATCAACGGTCGTTTTGGTTAATTGGATACTCATTAAGTCTATTCATCACTGAATAGTTAAAGGAGAGAACCATGAAATCCACCCCACCCTTAGTTTATTGCGTTGAAGATGAGGACAGCATTCGCGGTCTCATCTCATACGTACTCAAAGGGCAGGGATTTGAGGTCGGCACCTTCGAATCAAGCGAGCCCTTCTGGGAGGCTATCGAAGAGCGCCGGCCTCAACTTGTATTACTGGATATTATGCTCGAAGGCGAAGATGGACTGGCCATCCTTCAAAAATTACGCAATAATCCAGCAACCAAGGACCTGCCTATTATTATGTTAACTGCCAAAACTTCAGAGATTGATATCGTCCAAGGCCTAGACAATGGTGCCGATGACTACATCTCTAAGCCTTTTGGCGTAGTAGAACTCGTCTCTCGCATCAAAGCAGTCCTCCGCCGGGCCAATGGACCTAGTACTGCTAAATCTGATGTGCTAGTATGTGACAATTTATCCCTAGATCAAAGCAGTCGCCTCGTGACCTTAGGAGATACAGTGATTCCTTTAACGCTAAAGGAATATGAACTACTCCTCTTCTTTATGGAGAATCCTGGCATCGCCCTATCACGCGAACGCATTATGGAAGTTGTATGGGGCTTTTCCTATGAAGGTGAGTCTCGTACTGTAGACATGCATATAGTAACCCTTAGACAGCAATTAGGCGCAGCTGGCAAGCATTTAAAAACTGTGCGCGGCATCGGCTATCGCTGGGAGACTAAAGTATGAGAAAGAAGTTTTTTAGAGCCCTCTTTGGGCTTGGCATGCTGAGCTTGCTCTTTAGCACTATCATCTTGAGCTATCTGTTTTACAATAGCTGGAAAGAAGACTTTAAAAATGTACTGTATACGGAAACTCGCATCATAGCAGCTGAGGGAAAACTAACTAAGAGCCATCTAGATACGATTAGCAAGGCTACAGATAATGCGCTGCGCATTACCTGGATTTCCTACGAAGGCAAAGTCCTCTATGACAATGCTAGTGACCCTGAGGAAATGGACAATCACCTACAGCGCCCAGAGATTAAAGAAGCTATTTTACATGGTGAAGGTAGTGATATTCGCGATTCCTCTACATTAAATACAATTAGTTATTACGAGGCGCTACGCTTGCCAGATAATTCTATTTTGCGCGTATCTCGCACGGGTTCGACCGTCTATAAAGTAATTTTAGATGCAGCTCCTGGCTTTGTGGCCCTATTCTTAATTCTAACTGGTGGCTGCTATTTAGTAGCCCGTCGTTGGACCTCTGAGGCTATTTACCCTATTGAGGAAATTGTGAAAGCCTGGACCTCTAATACTGACACACAGCCGGTTATTGACGAAGCTTACAATGAAATTACACCGCTCTTATCGCGCCTTTCCTTTCAAAGGCAAGAGCTTGAGACCATGATTTTCCGCCTCCGCGGCGAGAAAAACACCTTGCGTTCCATCATGGAAGAAATGAATGATGGCCTCCTGTTAGCTGAACTAGATGGTACTATCATTGTATATAATAATCATGCGACAGATTTTTTAAATACAAAGTCCTCTTTACATGGTGAGCCACTGCTCCTCTTATCTGATGATATTGAATGGCGTCGCCATGTCATCAATGCCCTCAAAAAGCATCAAGGCGGCGACTACATATATCATCGCGATGGGCAGCATTTTCACATTGTCTTCCACATTACCGAGGACGATCGCTACAAAGGGCGTTTGCTCATCATCATTTCAGACATTACACAGTCTTATCTTGAACAGCAACGACGCCATGAATTTACATCGAATGTAAGTCATGAATTAAAAACCCCACTGACTACCATCAGTGGTTATGCTGAAATTCTCGCCAATGGTATGCATCCATCAAAAGAGGAAGCCACTGTGCTGGGCGGTTATATCCATGCAGCAGCGCTTCATATGCAGGACTTAATTAATACGATTTTAAAATTATCCCGCATCGAGGATGAGCATTCTGAAATTACCTTTGAAACAGCAGCCCTTCGCCGCATCATCCATACGGCCTGGCAATTATTAGAAGGTAAGCGACAGAACAAAAATATAACAATTTCAGTGGTTGGTCCTGAAGCCAATTTAACGCTTTGCACTAAATTAGTAGAAGAAGTATTCATCAATCTCTTCGACAATGCCATTAAATTTAGCCGTGGGATCGATAATCATATTACGGTTAAAATCATTCCAAATGATATGTATACACTTGTAACAGTGACCGACGAAGGCGTTGGTATTCCAAAAGACAAGCAAGCTCGTATCTTCGAACGCTTCTATCAAGCCGATCCTAGTCGCAATAGCAAACGTGAAGGTAGCGGCCTAGGCCTGTCACTAGTAAAACATATTATGGAAATCCATGAAGGCACTGTTAGCGTGGCTAGTGAACCTGGTGAAGGCACCACCTTTACATTAAAGTTCAAAAACAAGCTACATCAAGAAATTGAAGATTAATAAAAATAAAACCTTGGACTCTTATCTTGAGAGTCCAAGGTTTTTTTATTAGAATAATAGACATACTGTATTGCTTGCCCACCGTCTAAGTATACAATACGGCATGTTTCATTAGAGCAATAGACATACTGTATTGCTTAGAACATTAAGAAGGTCATAACTTGAATCGTAATAGCCCCTAAAATCAATGGAATAGCTGTTTGTTTAACCACTTCAAATGGAGATACACCAGCCACGCCAGATACGGCTACTACAACGGCTGCAATTGGTGAAGTGGAGCGGAATATACCAGCTGTTAACTGCATTGGCAATAACATATTAACCGCTTCAATCCCAACTTTATTGGCTACATTAGGTGCAAAGGCAGAGAATGCAAAGAATGGCGCATTACCTGAGCCCATAACGATAGTGGCAGTACCGATAATAGTACACATAACTAAGATCATGGCAGTCGTACCAAAACCTGCATTTTCAGCTAAACCAATAAGATAGTCAATAGCACCCAATTGTTGCAACCCTTTAGCAAATGTTTCACCAGCAATAATAAGAGTTACTACTGTAGCAAATTGTACACCCATGCCATCAAAGAAGCCCTGCATGCTGCTAAATACAGCTTTTAAATTGCGACTGCGAATAAATTCACATAGTAAAGCTACAGCAAAGCCAATATAGAGAGCTACATTGATACCCATTTTAATACCGCCTACTTTAAAGAAACCAAAGAGAAGTACTAAAATAACTGGCACTGCTGGTAAAATAGCATAGAACTTAGGAACTGATTTTCCTTCTTTAGCAGTAGTCTCTACTACAGTTTCACCATCAGGTAATAATCCAAGCTTGCGTTTTTTGTCAAAATATTGCCCTACAAAATAATGCGCTACTACCATAACTAAACTAATCGCAATAGCCACTGGTAATTGGTAACTAACAAAGTAATCAACAGGTGTTAATCCAGAGTATTTAGCCGCTAAAATGGTATTACCTGACGAAGGACCTAAGTCTAAGCAACCATTCGTAGCAATTACTGCTGTTGCGGTAGTGCGACTAACGCCGAGGGAAATATAAAGCGGATACATAGTAACCATCAACAATAACCCAAAGCCTGAAGCACTAGGAATAAATGGGTGCAAACACTGCCCAATCAAGAAACCAGCGCCGAGTACTACATAAGGAGAGCGAATTAAATGTAAAGGCTTAGCTGCTACTTCTACCATCGCTTCACTGGCACCAATTACATTCATGTACTTAGCAAAGCCCGCACACACCATAATCATAAGACCTAAACTACCAGTACGCGTATTCGCTAATACATCTACAAAGCGGAACATATCAAACCATAAATTGCCCGTCGTTTCTTTAGCTGGCAACAAAGGCCCTAAGCCCATCATAAGGGCAATGGCCATCATAACAAAGCCACCGCAAATCAATACAGCTTGTGCCTTGTATTTCTTAAAAATAAAATAGCCTGTAAAACATGTAACTACTAATGCAATAATTGTACCCAGTAAACCTCCTGAACTTGCCATACTCATAACCTCCCTTGAATTAAATTCTTAACACCTTACATAAGATATTTCCTTACTGCTCTTAACTCTTAGATTTAATATATTTACTAGTACTTGCCTGCAATGCTTTTTATTTAGTTACTAAATTTCACCACTCCTTTCAGCATTAAATTCAGCTTTAATATGTTCTAATACCTCAGGATGAGTGACTAAATGTTGTACTGTTAAGGCTAAAATTTTTGCACCATTTACTATAGTCTCACTTGCTTGACTACTTTTTCCTAAATCCAGCCAACCTTGCGAATGACTTGATACACCACGATCAACATACTTTACCCTTATACAAGCGCCAGGGACTCTATAAGTGACACTAGAGAAATCTGTAGACCCCGTCTTTTTTCTAGGAGGCGAAATATCAGGTGCATCAATTTTAGCTGCATATGTAAGCAATAATTCGTTTAGGGACGGCACATTAAACTTATTATCATATGCTTTTTTAGTCACTAGCTCAACACGCGTACCAGTTTGTAATGCAGCACCTTCTGCCACTTGTTTAACACGTTCTAATACTTTATCTAGCGCGGCCCTTGTATTCGCTCTAATATACCACTGTGTAGAGGCGAATTCTGGCACAATATTAGCTGCTTTACCTCCATCAGTAATAATTCCATGCATTCGTACGTCATCAGGGACATGCTCTCTTAAAAACTCCATGCCATTGAAAAATGACAATACTCCATCCAAAGCGCTAATCCCCTGTTCTGGTGCAATCGCTGCATGGGCGGCCTTTCCATAGAAATTAAAATCAATCATATGTAATGCTAAGGACTTACCATCTACTGTAGTCGAATCACTACCATGCATCATAAAGACTACATCTAAATCATCAAATATTCCCTCTGCAGTCATCGTAAGCTTGCCACTTGCGGTCTCTTCAGCTGGTGTTCCATATACTAAAAGAGTCACAGGCTTAACTAAAATATTTTTTAATGCTATGGCTGCACCAACTATGGCTGGTCCTTGCATATGATGTCCACAAGCATGGCCTAAACCTTCTAAGGCGTCATATTCGCAAAGCAATCCAACCCTAGGACCTCCACCGTCAATATGATATTCTGCTTTAAAGGCAGTAGCTAAACCACTTACCTCTCTTTGTACTGAAAAGCCATGTCGTTCTAAATAATCACATAGCAATCTATGTGCTTTGACTTCCTCATGACCTAACTCTGGATGATCAAAAATATAGTCACTCATGTCTTTCAATTCACATTGTAGTGAATCAATAGCTTCTATTATTTTCTGCTCCTCATCCATGGCCTCACCTCCTCATTAGTGTAGAATCTTTACACTAATACCTTACTCAACATTTTACATTATTATGACTTTTATTACTATTAAAAATACTAAATTATCATGCAAGTTTTTTAGAGTGGCTATAAATTTTATTTTATCTAGCACCTTATAATAAATACATTTCTTTATAAAATAAAAAAGATATGCCCAATGGGGTTAATCCTATTGGGCATATCCTTTTATTATGTACTCACATTGCACATATATTAAGTTATTTATTTTTTATCAATCTGCACCCAAATTGGGTTAGTAACAGCATAATTATCATTTGCATCCATAACAACTAAATTATACCATCCATTATTTTCAATTATATCCTCAAAGTCTAAACGATATTGGCTCACAGGACTCGCGTCAAATTGCATTGTTTTAACTATTTCGCCATTTTTTATTACATTTACTAAAGCCAATCCATTAACAGATTGAAGATCAAAGCCTAAATGTATCTTACCATCTTTATTAGCCACTACTGTATTCCCAAATACATTATCTACATCAGGGAAAATAATTGGCCCCATGGACATATAAGCATGTCCTTCTTTTAATGCGGCTAAATAAGACTCATGGTTAAATTCACCTGGTACATAGGCAATCATCCGAATAATTCCTGGATATAAAGCAGATGTTACATCATGTTGATCAGATCCAGCAGATAAATATTTCTTTTCACCCTTATTCCAGAATTTAGTCATCACTTCATCTAAAGTGCGTTTATCCCAATTCTTTTCATTGTTGTTGCCATACAAATTAATAGTCTTTTGTAATTCAACTAAATCATAGTCATCAGCGCCATCTTCCTGACCACCAATAACACCAGCTCGATTTAAATAGAAACCATAGTCAGTATATGGATGATTTAAAACTACTGTTGCGCCCATTTTATGAGCTAATTCATTAATTTCCTTTGGCGTTGAAGTAGGCGCTATAGGAGTCTCCTTTAAACCCTTATAAGGTACATTTAAGATTCCCCAATGTCCCCAACCTGGCGATACTTCCAAGCTAGATAAAAACTTATGACCAGCTTTATTAGTAATAGCATACATTTCCGCATTATTATTAATAGAGTCATGATCAGATATAACATGTAAGTCTAATTTAGCTGCTACTTGTGCATTAAATAAGGCTTGTGGGCTAGTTGCACCATCGCCAATATTAGAATGCTGATGATTATCGACAGAGTACCAATTTTTCGAATTAATATCAATCAATGTAGGAATTACAACTTGCGTGCTATACGGTTCACCAGATTTTAACGGTACTTCAATTCGTGTAGTACGTGCAAAATAATCTTTCCCATAATCGAACTCTATAACTGTGTTTCCTTCCACTGCTTGGAAAGTAAATTCAGCTATATTATTTTCTGGATTAGTAAAGTACACTGTACTGCCAATCGTTTTAACCCCCATAGTAGCTTCTGGGAATGTAATTCGCGCTGGGATGGAACGACCTTGCTCATCTACAGGCTGAATATTCAAATACGCTCCTTCGTTCAATACTAAATTTAGGTTTCCTAGCGAATTATTATTTACATTCACTGCTGCAGATGGCGTCATTCCCTCAGCTTCTGCATGGATATTATACATACCTTTAGGTAAGGAGAAGTCATATTCTCCATTTTCATTGGTCACATGCCATACTAAAGGCTGCATATTTCGTATTACTACATCCTCATTTAAGCTTTCATCTGATTTAGGAGTTCTTACATAAGCACCATCTTTGGATACAATAACATAGGCACCTGCCACAGGCTTACCAACTCTATCTACTACTTGTCCCTTAATATGAATTACTTCAGCTGCCTGATTTTTTTGTAAGTAACGCTCTAAAATTGGCGTAGTACTTCCATTATTGTTGATAAGGATTTCACCTGTATATACATAACTTTCCTTTGCTTTTATATCTCGTAATGTGTATAAATCCTTATAGCCTGATGATCCCTTATAAGCATCTGCACCATCTTGCTGTACTGAAATAGCATAATTCTTGCCATAGCTAACTATATAATTACCTAGCTCTTCATTTAAACGTGAATCATTGCCTACTCGGATGCCAGTGATTTTTTTATCTGGATAATATCCAAATGGACCATACATACTATCTGCTAAAGTACTAATAGAATATCCCGAATACATATTCTTATAGTCATCAGCTCCCGGATTAGTAACTGTTGTTTTCACTGGAATATAATTACTATCTGGCTTAATTGTGTACTCTATGGTCACATCTAAAGGCTTATCATGCCCCTCAGAATAATACTGTGTATCAGCTTGTACAATAACATTCTCTCCATCTTTACGATATGTTATATGTTCTCTATCTGGATGCAATAAGTCTTTACCTTCATAACTACCAGAGGCAGACCACATATTATTTAAAAACTCAATGTCATTTATTAAATCAATTCCTACTGTCCCAGACTTATCAACTACTGCTATATCTAAGATGCTTCCTTTAGTCATATTCCAATAATTATTAGAGCCTGCAGCAAAAGATACTGCAATCTTATTGTTAATAACTGTAAAATCATCTTCATGGTTGGCCATGCCATTTACTATGGGAGTAGCCCCTTCTTGTACATAGATTCCTTTTACTACCTCTACTGGTTCAGCACCATTAACATAAGGTAAAGATAAGCAGGCACATGCGGCTAACAGTATCGCCATTCGTTTAGTATTCATTCTCTTCTTCATACAAAACTCCTTTAAAATAATTGTATACCGTAGTTTATTGATAAAAGCTCATTATTCACAGATAAAGTCATATAAAAAAAGGGCTTTGCAGATATAAAATCGCAAAGCCACTTTTTTATTTATTCAAATTCAAGCAGGTTTGTAGCAGTTTGCTAGGCAGATTATTGGTTATCTACTTGAGGAAGAATGATTTCCACGTCAGAATGAGGACGAGGAATTACGTGTACGGATACTAATTCGCCAACGCGTTGAGCTGCTGCTGCACCAGCGTCAGTAGCTGCTTTAACAGCACCTACGTCACCGCGAACCATAACTGTTACGAAACCACCACCGATAGTTTCTTTACCGATTAAATATACATTAGCTGCTTTTACCATTGCGTCAGCTGCTTCGATAGAACCTACTAAACCTTTAGTTTCAACTAAACCTAATGCTTCGTTTTTCATAATGAATACCTCCAATTATGTACTAATTACATAAAACTAAATTTAACAATACATAGTAATATAAAGTATTAAACTTGCACCTAATCCTACCTACAAACCAACTTTCCGACTTCACGGTTGTAATAGTTATATTCTGCCTTCTGTAGGTGCGATTTAACTATTGAAATGAGCTAAACAACTATTGTGAGGACTTATAGCCCTATCATAATATTATTGTTGTTTTTGTAAGAAAGCAAGTACTTCTGCAACTGCATTACGCAAGCTTTCATCAGTAGTTACAGAACCAGCACTTTGGCTAGCACCTTGAGCAGATGCGCTGCAACCACAGTTAACACCAGTGATTTCATCAGTTGGGTAGCATTCTTCTAAACCATAAGCCACACGCTTAATATTAATTAAGTTAAGTGGAGATACGTTATCAGAAGTAGCGCTGCCACCTTGTGTACCACAACCTAGTGTGAAGGCTGGTAATAAACCAGTACATGCACCAGTACCACCTTGAGAACCAGAAGTGTTTACAAGGATACGGTTAACTGGTTTAATCGAGAAGGCCATAGCAATTTCTGGATTGCTAGTATGAAGAGTCATAGTGTGACCTGTACCGCAATTGTTTAAGATTTCGATACAAAGTTCACAGCCTTCATGCCAATCTTTAACTACATAGTAGCCAAGTACAGTTGTCAATTTTTCATAGGATAATGGGCTATCTTTACCTACACCAGTTTGTTTGCCGATTAAAATCTTAGTGCCTGCAGGAATTGTAATTCCAGCCGCATCAGCTAATACTTGTGGCGGACGACCTACGAATTGCGCATTCATAGCAAAGCCTTTTTTGAAGAGAATCTTGCAGATTTTCTTAGTTTCATCTTCGCTCATGAAGTAGCAACCTTGGCGAGTAAATTCAGCTTCCACTTGATCTTTAATGCATTCTTCAACTACGATGCTTTGTTCAGATGCACAAACTGTACCATAGTCAAATGTTTTACTAGCAATAATGCGGCGAACTGCATTTGGAATGTCAGCCGTGCGTTCAATAAAGCATGGACCGTTACCAGGGCCTACGCCTAAAGCTGGTTTACCAGAGCTATAGGCAGCGCGAACCATCGCTTCACCACCAGTAGCAATAATCATATTAACTTCTGGCGCATGAAGAAGTTCTTTTGTTGCTGCCATAGAAGGCATTGTTACCCAAGTAATAATATCCTTAGGTGCTCCTGCCATTTCAGCTGCTTCAGCCATTAAACGAGCGGCTTCGCCAGTCGCATGTTTAGCAGATGGATGCGGGGAGAACACAATACCATTTCTAGCTTTTAAAGCGATAATCGCTTTGTAAATAACTGTTGAAGTAGGATTTGTTGAAGGGATGATACCAAATAATAAACCAACTGGTACACCGATTTCAATAACGCGTTTAGCTGTATCGTTATTGATAATCCCACTTACTTTCATATCCTTAATATCACGATATAAGATAGTAGAAGCAAGTTTGTTCTTAGTGATTTTATCAACCACTTTACCAAAGCCAGTTTCTTCAACTGCCATGCGAGCTAAGCGCTCAGCATTTTCTTCGGCAACACGAACCATATTTTGTAAAATGCGGTCCACTTGTTCATCTGTAAAATTAGCAAATTCTTGTTGTGCTTTTTTTGCTCGACGTGCACAGCAGCGAGCTTCTTGTATGGATTGTAGATCTTTATCGAAAGTAGTTTCCAATGTTCTACATCCTCCTTTCCCATACCTAATTATGCCATCGTTTCTGCCCAGTTAGCTGGGTAGGTTACATAAAAAACCTTTGCGTATTCATCTGCGCCCCAAATAACATCAGAGTTCTTTGGCACGTATAAAACGTCGCCTGCTTTTGCGGTGCGTTTAACCCCATTAATAGTTACATTCAATTCGCCTTCTAAGACAATGTCAATTTCATCGTAAAGCAATTTCCAAGGGAATTTTGACCCTACGATTTTTAAAAGACCTGCACTAATATTAGGCGAGTCGCTATAACCAATTAATTCTTTATATTGTACATTCGCGCCAGGCACGCCTGTATCAAACACTTCAAAATCAACATCTTGTGTGCGTACAATTTGTAAGCCCGATGCGTCCTTATCCCTAACGAGACCATCGGATGCCACTGTGCCGCCCACTTTATTGATTAAGATAGATTGCAATAAATCCAGCACTTGATTTCCTGTAGAAGGAGCTGTGCCTGCTACTGCTTCTATAGCTTGACTACCTACTGGGGTAGCACTTAAAGAAATTTGTTCCGTAAAAGTAATACCTTTAGCTTTCGCCAAATCCTTTGCAGCTGGTGTGATTAGTGTATTATCATCTATAGCAATTGTAGTCTGCTTATTTGACAATGCGCTTTCCACATCAGACATAGTAATCAATTTTTTCAACACGTCTCACCACCTTTTACTTTGGATTCGCTCTAAAAAGAACTTTTTGCTGTTCAATTTCTTCACTTATCTTTTTCATAGCCGTCTCAACGCTAGAAGTATCACCAAAAACGGCAATCATAACTAAGTTCTGAGGGCAATTCCCTCGTACGTCAACAACGGTAACACCTGATGCCTTCTCCGCTACATCGGCAGCAAACACCATATCACAGAGCTTACCTTGCATAAGACCAATCGCTTCATAGTCTTTTACAGCAAGCTTTGTAGATGCATCAATGCGGCGCTGTAAGATGGAGCTAACACCGGAAGTTGGTGCTTTAATAATTCTGTAGTCCATATTAAACCTCCGCTAATTCTTTAATAATTTCTTCTATTTGACAGACACAAGCCGCCATCACTTGTTTATAACTAGTTAAACAGGTTCTATCTGCATTCATCTGCTGAATTGCTGTTAAACAGCTCACTCTAACCAAGTTTAACTGTCCTACAAACAATGCATAAGGTGCTTCCACAGCAATTTGATGTATAGCAAATTCTTCATCAGGTGCCATATGTTTTATAGACTCTAATGCTGCTAAACTAATCTCTTTTTGTGTTTTTATCGCCGCTTGAGCAGCCACTAATGTATCGTGTATGCTCTTTAGTTTATCACTAAGACTGCGATGACACATGGTAGCAACCGTCGTTTGAGCCACAAATAAATGTGCTAAGGCCCATTCAATAGAAACTCCGACTTGAGCTCCCATATTAAAAGAGGTTGCTTTTGGAGATGCCTCTGCAGAAGATATTTTATTGTTCCCTGTTTTTGGTTGAAGCTTTTGATCCTCATAGTGGACTACTATCCGGCGGTCTACGAGGAACTGATACGCTTCTGGCGTCAGGCGCGTGTCCTTGCCTACGTGAAATGACTCAAACGGTGCTTGCCGATATTGCCATCGCAACGTATCTTCTGTAATAAATTTCATACATTGGCTCCCATGTATTAATATAGAAGCTTACAAAACTCTTTATAGGCTAAAATGTCTTCTTTACCTTGTTCAGTTTTACTAGACCATTCAATCACTGGTTCAGTAATTCCAATCCACTGTAAAGTATCGTAGGCTTTTTGAATTTGAGCTTCATTAGCTAAATCACATTTGGTAATAATACCACAAATCGTCCCATGAAAAGATTTCGAGAAAGAAGGCGGATATTCCTGCTTTTGCTGTAGTGGATCTACGAGGAAAAACACTACACTAGCATCTTGATTCGATGCGATTAAACAATCATACATCCACGGACTTTCCAAATATCCACTAGGCATATCAATAGTATATTCACCATATCGAATATCTGATGTAGCTTTAAGTTCGTTGACTTTATCTTCAATTACATTAGCTAGGGTCGTCTTACCAGACTGCCTAGGGCCAATAATCATAATCTTAAGTCTCATATTAAGCCTTTGTAACCGTAGCTGGTGTAAATCCTAAGAGCGTATGAAGGGTATCATTAATAGCATTAACACTTGTTTCCACACTGGATACATCACCAGTGATAACTAAAGACCCTGTAAACCGATCGAGAAAGCCCAAGTGTACATTGGCGGCCTTCCGTGCTATATCGCCTGCTATAATAGCGCCTTCAGCTGGTGAAATCGTCAATACTCCAATAGCTCCTACGGGGTCAACACCGATTCGTTGATACACCTCTTCATCAGGTGAAGCAATAATATGAGCCATCGTAACTTGTTTACCTGGGACTAGTTCTTGAATTATTCGTTGCTTATTCGTATCTAATACATCCATAGTTTCCCTCACTACTGTAACTCTATATACTGCTTATATGTCTCTACTATAAGATTTATACCTGCCTGATTCATCTCCTTAGCATAGGCGACTAAACGCTGCAAGGTATCTTCACTATAGGTAAAGAACTCACCTTTTAGATATGTATCTATGGACGTATCATTAGTGCCATCTGCACTTACAGAGCGGCCTAATGTTACCGTCTTAGGTACTATCGTTTTTGCCTCTTCATACCATGCCTTATGATATGTTAACAGTTCCGTTACTAAAGCTATCTTATTAGGCGTTTTTGCAGGTAGTTCATTCTTAATCTGATCATACGCCGCTGGCGCTGTATCTTCCATCATATACCCATACTTTTCAATCATCAGATTGCGTCGTTCACTAAGAGCTTTGTGAATGTCTCTGAGATAG
Source organism: uncultured Veillonella sp. (assembly GCF_900545795.1). GTDB lineage: Bacteria > Bacillota > Negativicutes > Veillonellales > Veillonellaceae > Veillonella_A. Next base: position 76,859 of record NZ_URAR01000002.1, on the reverse strand, counting down.
GAAGCTTGAATATCTAAAGGATATACATTCCATTGACTTCGTCTCATAAGAAGAAACATATATTTATTATTTTTGCATTCTAAATGTTTTTGATTGCTGCGCGTTGCTAGCAACATATCCCATTCATAATTTGCAATCTTATCAATAACCTGCATATATACCTCTCTATCTAGACCAAGGACTTTCATTCTGTAAGGCTGGATCTGAAATCTGTTTAAAAATTTCATACCCATGTGCCACTAAGAATGTGTCCTGCGAATGACTTAAGCCTACTTCGCGAAGCCGATCGATAATATACTCACAAATTCGTTCTACACGATTTGTATTTTCCTCGTCAATCGTAGTTGTTTTTACCATTGACTCGATAATTTGTCCAATTTCTGCCCCTAAGATTGGCAAAGATTGAAGCTTTCTATGCCGCCATTTATAAAATGGCATATACACTTTATTTAAAATATATACAATAGCCATGGCATGATTCATCGCTTCACTTAAGGCTAAATTAGCCGCTACAATTTCATTGCGTTTTAAACAGCGCGGATAATTATATTGCCCTGATTGCGCGAGCTTAATGCATTCATAAGCTAAGTATTTCAGCCATAAATCCTTTGGATAGTAGGCTAATAAATGATTTCTAATCTGAGTAAATTCGCCAAGATTATCAAAGAATATTTCGCCCGTCGTAGCCGTAGCTAAGAAATCTTCCGGTATATCGCGCCACTCGCTAAGCGTCTGTGGCCCCTTAGATGTGCGGGTATATTTTTGATAAAAATCTTGCGTTGGTACCACATAGGCATGGCCCTTAGCTAGATGGCTTAATGCCTTCTCTAAGGCTTCATGATGCGCTAAATAATCAGCTGTACTCAAGAATAAAAGTACTTTACTCTCGAAGTCATGGTCTTTAGAAAGTTCATCATCATAGCCTAAGCATTCCGACCCTTTCCCTACTAAGCCTGCTGCCATACGTGGCAAGAGTTCTGGGAAGGATTGTTTTAAAATAGGATATACTTCCTCTTTTAAAAGGCTATGAGATAAGGCAAGCCCTGATCCAGGCCAATAGTTTTGTGTCAAGAAATCTTCTTGCAAGCGTGTACTGCCTCCCCCTACAGTAGGGTTAGGTGCACTACCTACACTGCTCTCGCCCATCAATGCAGCTCCAGCCTTTGCTAATAAGTCATCTAGTGACTCCTCACTGCCGAGTACTACCTCTGATGTCTGCTGAGCTTGAAAATTCTGGCTAGCCGGTGGATTGTAACTAGTTTGTCCTAGTTTTTCTTTAACTATTTTTAAATTTTGAGTTAATAAGCGATAGCCTTTACTATCTGTTCCATAGGTGCGTTCCATAATCGGCAACACATCTTCCATTAAAGAGCAAGCTTTTTCATAGCTACCTTCATTGTAGAACATAGTCGCAATATTATTGACTACCGTAGCATATAAAGGATGATTCTCCCCTACAGCTTGAGATAATAAGTCTACCGACTCATTCATTAAGTCTTGGTACTCATCAGTCTTGCCCATGAGTCGACAAGTCTCTGCAAAATTACTACAAGAAATAGCGAGCTTTACGCGACTATTTTCTTGAGTTCTAAGAAGGCCTAACGCTTCTTTTTGATACGTATAGGCTTTATCAAATTCTTTGCGTTGCAAATGCAAATTACCTAAATTATTGCACAAGGACACGTACACAATATTGCGAATATTCAATTGATTCGCTATATTTAATGCCGTGGTAAAATCCTTTTCAGCTTCATCAAAATTCTTTGAATCTAACTGATTCGTCCCTGCATTAAGTAAGGTAGTTACATAAGCTTGGCTTTTAACACCACTTGTACTCGCAACCAATGATTTTGCTTCATTCAAAATCTCTTGCGCTTTACCGTACTGCCCTGTGTTTCGCAGTACCCCACCATAGTCATTTAGAATGCGAGCTAGCAAACCTTTATCATTGCGACTGCGTGTTTCTTCAATGGCATCTTCGAACAAAGGCAACATTTCTACGTCGCGCCCTTGACGACCGAGGTTATCTATTTCAGTTAGTATTTGATTTAATCTATCCATTGGAAAACCTCTTTCTAAATGCTAGTGTTTAACGACTTTTACATCCATATCATATTCTTTAACAATCGCTTCAATATGATCTAGCTCTTCTGGTTTGAAAGACAAATCTTCTTTAATTGTGTATTCCTTATCAAGTTGGGCATATTTGTTAACGCCTAGCTTGTGATATGGCAAAATATCAATGCCTTTAAAGTTTGGTAAATCTTTATACGGCAATAAGAATTCCATCGTCTTTCGAATCGTCTCATCCTGACTATTGAGGCCTCGAATGAGAGGCATACGAACTTTAACATTATATCCACGCTTTAAGAGCTCTTGGATATTCGTTAAAATCAGTTCATTGCGCACCCCTGTGAGCTCTGCATGTGTATCAGAATCAATCTGCTTAATATCAAACAAGAACAAATCGAGATGCTCTGCCATCATCAAGAGATTTTCTAATTTTGCATACCCACAAGTTTCAATTGCTGTATGAATTCCAAGTGCTTGACATTCGCGCAAAATATCAGTGGCTGCTTCTGGCTGAGTAGATACTTCCCCTCCGCCAAGAGTTACACCGCCACCGGAACTGAGATAGAAGAGGGAGTCTTCTTGAACTGTCTCAACTAGTTCAGTAACAGTTTTATCTTGCCCTACAATATGTATCGCTTTTCTTGGACATACGCTTTCACATTTACGACAACCGATGCAATTTGTTTCCCGATTGACTACATGGTCAATCTTGTCGCCATTTTGCACTAAGGAGTGAATATCCATAGGGCAAACTGGAACGCAATGACCACAGCGTGTACATAAATTATCTTGAAACATCACTTGATATTTACGTTCCAATCCCTCTGGATTCGCACACCACCGGCAACGGAGCGGACATCCTTTGAAGAATATCAGCGTCCGTATGCCAGGGCCGTCATAAATCGAGTACTTTTGGACGTTAAATATTCGTGCCTTACGCTCTATACAAAGCTGTTCAGACATAACGCCCTCCCTACTGTGCTTAATAAGTATCGACTATTAGCGGAAAGATTTTGGCAAATAGTTTTTCAACAATCTACGACCTTCTTCGCTAATACAATAGTATACATCTAACTCGCCATCTTCAGTGATACCGAGCTCTGCTTCATCAATAACGCCATTGGCCATCATTGATAAGGCATGATCTTTAAATTTACTGCGCTTAAATTGGCTTTCTGTACCATATTCAGCGCGTAAACCTTCCATCATTTGATCCACATTAGCTTTCTCTACTGTAGAAAAAAAGTGAAGCAAACGGAATCGTAATGGTAAAACTTGAGCCATAAGTATGTGCCTCCTATTTTTTTCTAAAGAAATCTAATGGGTTCATGGAAACTAAAATTACACCAATAGTTACACTAATACATCCTACTACCATATTTGTTGTAATTTCTGTAATATTACCGAAGATAATGTTCAATAATACACCCCATACAACGAATGTGGAGTTCATTGCCATGCCCTTTGCGCAGCCTACTTTGTTATTAGCACTATACCATAACAAGTAAGAGAAACCACCAACAGCACCTGCTGCGGCAAGTGTTGTAATTGCAGATGTTTCCCCTGCAATAACGCTAACTGCGGTCCAGCCACCAACGATAGGAAGGACTATAAGAGCCAATACAGTACCCGATGTAATTTCGCGTAATGTAATTGCAATGTTAGGGTCAACCATAGACATACCAAATGTTGCTAGTACGATTTCTGTACCCCAACAAAATGCTGCTATACCTGCCATAATAAGCCCTAATGTAAAGTTAGGAGCATCTCCATCTGGTGGTGCATAACTTACGATGATGGCGCCAATTACTGACATAAATATGCCAACCCACATACGCGCATTAATTGGCTGTTTCAAGAAAATTCTTGAGAATAAGCAACCTAAGATAGGATATAATGCGGTAATGGTAAGCGCATAAGCCGGTCCGGCCATGGCCGATCCCATAAAGTATGTAGACTGTCCAATAGGTCCCCCTAATAAAGCAGCCAAACACACAATTAAACCTGGCTTTGTTTTAAACGTACGCCATACTTCTTGTCCCATACCATTAATGATATTGTAGAAAAGTACTGCAATAGCCGCACAAATATCATTAATAGCGGCACAAGCAAGCGGTATAGCATATAACGCTGCACTTGCTCCCATCATACTAGTTATTGTACCTTCTGGTATAAAACCATATCCCAAGGAGAATAACAGATTATTTAAGCCCCATAAAAAACCACTACCTACACCTATAAAGAGGCCTATTTGATTAAACTTTGAATCTTGCTTTGCCTTGAGGGCAAGCGCTCGTTGCTGTATTGTTTGTTCCAAAAAATCCACCCCTATCGTGTCACCTTATCGGCACTATTTTTAGAAATGATCTAACATAGTACGGCTAATAATTTCGTCCTGTACTTCTTTACAAAGTTCTACGAAGTAAGCACTATAACCAGCCACGCGGATAATTAAATCACGATATTTGTCAGGTTCTACCTGGGCTTTTTTCAATACTTCGTTGTCTACATAGCTGAACTGCATTTCCCCGTTACCTAAGATAGATGCTGTACGAAGTAATGTAATCAAGCCGTTTTCACCTTCTGGAGTTTCAAGGATACCTTTGAGTAATTTGAAGTTATGAACCATACCGATAGTCATATCTTCGTTACCCATTTTACTTACAGATTTAATAATAGCTGTAGGTCCTAATTTGTCATCCCCTTGAGTTGGGCTAATGCCGTCAGACAATGGAGTCCAAGCCTTACGACCATTAGCTGTTGCTGCAGTTAAGGCACCGATTGGTGTATTATTGGAAATGGATAATGTACCATGGCTGAACTTAGCGTATAACATGTCGTATTTTTGACATTCATCTTCAGTCCAGTTAACGATATCGCGGCAAATATTATCTGCATATGGATCATCGTTACCATATTTAGGTGCATTTACACAATCTGTATGAATGCTTTGGAAACCTTCAAAGTTAGCATTAAGAGCATCGCGCATTTGAGTCAATGTATATTTACGATCATCAAATACTAATTTCTTAATCGCTGCCATGGAGTCAGCATATGTAGCAAGACCGGAGAATACGATACCAGGGCCACTGTTAACCATAGCGCCGCCTTCCATAACGTCTTTACCAGATTCCATACAACCTTCAACCATGATGGACATCAATGGTTTTGGAGCTACATCGCGGTGTACGCGTTGGCTTACTACTGTACCGATAGCGGATTGACGAATGATGTAAGCAACTTGTTCTTTAACTGCTGCTTCAAATTCTTCATATGTTTTGAATGCTTCAATATCGCCAGTGTCAATGCCTTCTTTACGATTGTTAAGTTGCATTACACCACGGTTCAATACGAACTCAATAGCGATTGGCCATTGTGTATACGCAGTAGAAGTCCATTGGTAAATACGACCAGATTTTTGAGGCTCTACGCAACCCATTAAGCAGTAGTCGCGGGAATCTTCTAAGCTGAAGCCTTTAGCAAGCATCATCTTAATATGGCAATCATCGAAGTGACAAGCAGGGAAACCAAGACCAGCTTTAACTACTTCTACGATTTTTTGCATGTATTTTTGTGGAGAACGGTTGTGAATACGTGCTGCCAAGGATGGTTGGTACATACGAGTTAAGCGAACTGCGTCCATGATTAAGTATGTTAAATCATTAGTAGCGTCGCCACCTTTACGTAATTGACCGCCAATTGTACAGTTGATGAATGGTTGGTAACCTGCGAAGTATGTGGAACCACCTTCGGAGGATAACCACATGAATTCAGAACATTTAATGATGAAGCAGCTCAATAATTCGAATGCTTCTAATTTGTTCATGCGGCCAGCGTCCATATCAGCTTTGAACATTGGGTAAATATATTGGTCAAGACGACCTAAAGAAATACCAGTTTGGTTTTCCTCTACCATGAATAAGGATTCTACAGTCCAGATGGATTGTAATGCTTCATGGAATGTTTCTGGTGGGTTAGCAGGTACGCGAGTTAAGATTTCAGAAATCTTCATTAACTCTTGTTTACGTTGAGCATCAGACTCATAACCAGCCATTTCACGAGCATAGTCGGATAAACGACGTGCATATGTTAAGATACCTTCACAAGTTTCGATACAAGCTTTGTAGAAGTAAATCTTTTCGATGTCATCAGGACGTTCCATGGAAAGTTTAGCTAAATGTTCTTCAGCTTCTTTCTTAACACCATTGATACCTTTTTTAATAAGCACTACGTCATAACCAGGGCAAGTATCGCCACCACCATTGATTTGGTGATAGGACATATCACTTACGCCGCTTTCGCCGGAAATGCTCCACACGCCAGCATCACGATATTGTTGTTCACAAATTTCGTCCAAGCTGCGGTTTTCCCAGAATGGGAATACTTGTTCGCGTAAAATGCGTTTGTCTTCTTCGCTAATGAAGAATGGATCTTGAGGGCGAGTAGCCATAGTGTCCAACTCATCGCGAACCCAGCGCCATGCAATATCAGGAGATACGGAACCAGCACGTGGTTTACCGCCTGGATGACCTACGATTAATTCATCAGGTTGAATTAATAATGGTGCAGTTTCACAAGCGCGACGGAAACATTTAGCACGAAGTACTTTCTTAGGTAAGCCTGCATTTGCTTTTGTTACTTCTGTAAAAGCTAATGCGCGGTGAATGCTTACGCTAGGACGAACTTTTAAGTATGCTTCGCGAAGGCGTTTCATACGTGGAGTTAATTCATTGATATCACCATCGAAATGAGGTGCTTTGTAATCTTTATAGCTAGTTGTGCTTCCACCATTTGTCTTAATATCTTGAGATAAATTTTGGAATAACTTTAATAATGCAATTGATTCTTCTTTGGATAGGTTTTTCGTAGCCTCAGAAAATTTATCAGTAAATTCCTGAATGTTCATAAATAAATCCTCCTTCATCGAGTTAATTTATTGTGACGATTCCTTACGAATGTTAGGATTGTAAATTCTTCAATAATACATTTAAAGCGTTTTCAAGATTATAGTCTTGACCTTCTAAGAGTGAATGGCCTAATTTACAACGCTGTGGTTGTGTTGTGCTAGCCCCTACCTGCGGCTCTGTAGCCACTGGACTAGGAACGCTAGGCTGTGCTGTACTTTGTGCAGCCATTCGCGCTGCTTGTTCTGTTCTACAAGCACCTGGATTTTCTAACGCATCTTCAATTTTGCGTACACCATAACCAACTTTTCTAATATTGATTAGATTAGTTGGAGAAATATTATCCGATGTAAAACCGCCACCTACGCTACCAGTACTTAAAATTAAAGCTGGTGGTAAATGTGTAGTTAAACCGATACCGCCAAGGGCACCAGAGGTATTAACTAGCATACGAGATACTGGTTTCTTTAACGCAAATTCTCGAATAACTGCTTCGTCTTGTGAATGAATCACTAAGGTGTGACCCTTACCTTCTGTAATGAGAAGCTCAATACATTTTTCACAAGCGAACATCCAGTTCTTTTCAACGAAAAATGCCAATACTGGGCATAATTTTTCTCTACAATATGGATTAGTGCCTGACACATATTGTTGCTCAGAGATTAATACAGTAGTTTCTTTTGGCACTGTAAATCCTGCTTTTGCTGCAATCTCATAAGCAGAGCGGCCTACGATTTCTGGATTATGACGGCCATCTACAGTATAAAATAGAGGGCTTAACATATCCGATTCAGCCTGTGTCATGAAATAAGCACCATTATTGAGTAATTCTTGTTTTACCTGATCTACAATACATTCTTCAGCTACAATGGACTGTTCCGAAGAGCAAAGTAAACCATTATCAAATGTCTTACTGCTCACTATTTCATGAATCGCTTTTTTTACATCTGCACTACGCTCAATAAAGGCTGGTCCATTGCTCGGACCACCGTTGATGGTAGGTTTACCTGCATAGTGGGCTACATCGGCCATTTGTCTTGCGGTATTAGAAATAATAAGTGAAGTATCTTTATGAGACATTAATGCCTTTGTTCCTTGCGGCGAAAGCACTGTCAAATAAGAAATGATATCTTCAGGAGCGCCATGTCGCTTAGCAGATTCAATCAAAATATCGAGTGTGCGGATAATTGAGTTCTTCGCTTTTGGATGTGGCGAGAACACAATGGCATTACCGGATTTGATTGCAATTAAGGTCGTACAAATCGCTGTTGAAGTTGGATTGGTAGATGGCAGTAATGCCACGATAACCCCTACAGGAACGCCAATATCCATAGTCTTTGCTACTGGGTCTTCTTTAATAATCCCCACGGTTTTCATATCTTTAATGTAAGAGTATAAAAACTCAGAAGCAAATTTGTTTTTTACACATTTGTCATGAACTACGCCAAAGCCGGTTTCTTCTACGGCTAATTGAGCAAGTTCTTCAGCGTGTAAGGCTACATCTTTAGCCATACCTTCAACGATTTTATCAATTCGTTCTTGCGTATATGTACTAAATATTTTCTGTCCTTCGCGAGCGTTTTCGATCAATATTCGCGCTTCTTGAGTCGACATCAAATCTGTATCAATTCGTATCACAGTGCACCTCCCTTCTTCTTATTCACTGACAATTACAGTGTAAAAGAATATTTTCTTGCAATTTTTTCAATATCTGGATGTGGATTTGGAAGTACTAAGTGGCAATATACTTCGCCCACTTCTTTTGCACGCGCTACACCTGCTTCTACGGCAGATTGTACAGCGCCCACATCACCACTAATGATTACGGAAATGAGCCCTGACGCTACGTTTTCGTAACCGATCAACTCAACGTCAGCAGCTTTACACATTGCATCAGCCGCTTCGAGGACCGATACAAGGCCAAATGTTTCTATAAAACCTAATGCATTGTGTCGCATACTAACCTCCTAATCCTCCGCATCAAGCTCATGTGCGTCTACAATATGTTTAATTTTGCCAATTGGTCTAGGCATTACATTTTTAGCTGTCATCTCGCCGCATGCTGCCGCCGCTCTTGCACCTGCTTCAACAGCAGTTGTTACAGCCGCAACATCACCACATACTAAAACAGTTACTAAGCCAGAACCAACGTTTTCATAAGAGATTAGTTCAACATCAGCCGCTTTACACATTACATCGGCCGCTGCAATAGCTGGTACCATTCCGCGAGTTTCTACTAAACCAAGCGCATCACCTTGGTACTTCATATATTTTCCTCCTGCTCATACATACTACAATGTACTCTCAACAGCAGTAATTGCTATTAAGTTCACAAGATCGTCTACTGAATACTCATCTGGTACGCGTTGCACTGGCTTCGCTACTCCGAGGAGCAATGGTCCAAATGCTTGGGCGCTACCAAAGAGATTGACTAAGTTACACCCAATATTTGCTGCATTAAGATCTGGGAAAATCAACACATTTGCTTTCCCTGCTACGTCAGATTGTGGCGCCTTACTTTTAGCAACTGATGGAACGATAGAAGCATCTAACTGCAACTCACCATCAATTTTATGTACAACATGTTTTTCTTTTACCAAATTGTACGCTGCTACCACTTTGTCTACAAGCGGATCCTTTGCACTACCTTTACTGGAGAAAGATAGTAAGGAGACCCGTGGTACTCCAATTCCAAATACTTTATCTGCTAAATCAGCAGTATTTACAGCAATGTCTGCCAATTCTTCAGCGGTTGGATTCTTAACGATTTCACAATCACTAAAGAATAATGTGCCTTGCTGTCCATATTCCGGTGTTTTAGTATGCATAATTGTTGTAGAAGCAACTACACTGCTGCCTTTTTTAAGGCCAATCAATTGAGCTGCTACTTCAGCAATCGTTGCATATTGATACGAATTGCCTACAATTAGCCCGTCCGCATATCCAGCTGCTACAAACATCATGGCAAAAATCGTTGGATTCGTGGTCAATACTTCAACAGCTCGGTCATAACTGGTCGCTTGGCTTTGACTTTTATTGTTTAAGCAGCAAGTAACGAGTCGACGTAAGCGATAGTCTGTAGCCACATCAACGATAGGCATGTGTTGTAAAGAGATATTATTAGCGGCCGCTAACTGGCAAATTTCACTTTTTTTACCTATTAAGGTAACCGTGGCAAATCCGGCATCCATAACTTGTACTGCCCCTTGAAGCATACGTGCATCTGCATCAATAAGCATGGCAATATTTTTGCGCCACGGTTTTGCTTCGGCCTTGATTTGCTCCATTATACTCATAGTAATAGGTCCTTATTACGCTTTAGTGTTAGGAAGGATTAATTCTACATCAGTATGTGGGCGAGGAATTACGTGTACGGATACTAATTCACCAACGCGTTGCGCTGCTGCTGCACCAGCATCAGTAGCTGCTTTAACTGCGCCTACATCACCACGAACCATAACTGTTACGAAACCACCACCGATAGTTTCTTTACCAATTAAATACACATTAGCTGCTTTTACCATTGCGTCAGCTGCTTCGATAGAACCTACTAAACCTTTTGTTTCTACTAAACCTAGTGCTTCGTTTTTCATAACATGTTCCTCCAATGTCCTTATAAAAGATTAATGTTTATAATGTGGTTGTAAATAACTAAGCAAAATTTGTTTATTGGCCGATGAAATCTTTCGACCAGAAATCCCTAAGTCTGGTTGTCGTCTTGCTAATTTGCGAAGTTCCGACACAGACATTTTTTGTAAGCTATCAAATGATATTTCGCCTTCGGATTCATCAACGGATTCTACTTGAGCTTTTGCCTCAGCAGTAGATTCAGTTGGTTCAGACGCAGAGTTAGATGACTCTAACACTTCATCTGATGATTCCTCAGATGTACTATCTAGCTCACTCTCTGGACTTACTTCTTCTACGCTTTTTTCCCCTGATCCAGAAGGCTTTTTAGGTGTATCCCCTGGTCCAAAAGCTTTTTCAATATTTTGAATAGGCCTTGGAATAACATGAGCAGATAGAAGTGAGCCAGGTGTCACTTTTTCAGCCGCTGCTGCCCCAGCTTCTACTGAAGCCTTAACAGCACCCACATCACCAGTGATCAAAATCGTTACCAAAGTAGCTGTAGACTTGCGTTTACCAACAAGCGATACATTCGCTGTTTTCAACATTACGTCACAAGCTTCAATGGCGGCGATTAAGCCCTTTGTCTCAATCATCCCTAATGCATCCATGATGTTTCTCCTTTCTTATAATATTTATATATGTTTTAAGAAAAACCAATTAGAAGGTACAGTCTTCGTCGATAATACCGACGATAACTGCATCAACGGGAATATTGTCATCCCCTACCATACGTCGTGCTGCCGAGCCCGTCGTAACGAGTACTCGTTCACCGATGCCCGCGCCGATTACATCGGCTGCAATCAAGCGAGATACAGCGGCCTTATCATCCAGCACTTCTACAATCATAAGCTTGAGGCCTCGTAAGGATTCGGCTTTACGTGTAGACCAAATATTGTCAATTACTTTTGCTGCAATCATAATTTACTCCTCGTGCCTCAAAACGCTCGAATTTACAAGAATCACTTCATGCCCTGTCTAGCATATTAAGGCATTATTTCATCAGTACATTCTAGGGCAATCCCTAGTGGGGTAACAAACATAGGATTCTTAGGTTTTACTACTTTCAATCCCAGCTTGCGTTCCAATGCACTTTCAATACCTGTTAAACAACAAGTACCGCCAACTAAATAAATTGTATCAATATCATAGCCGGCAATATGTTTTTCAATAATAGAGCCTACTTTATCAATAACTGGCGTTAAGATTGGCAATAATTCGCGATGTTTTTTAGGGTCGCGCTTAAAGCTTTCCGCCTTATCGAATTCCATTTGATACGCTCCAGCAATAACTAAGGAGAAATGTGTACCACCGGTAGGTTCATCGGCTACATATACTTGTTTTCCATCTTTGAAGATGGAAATCCCTGTAGTACCGCCACCAATATCTACAATGGCACCATTCGTTATCTTAAGTACCGCATTAGCGGCTGTTGGCTCATCTAATAGTTTAGTAATTTCAAAGCCAGCCCCTTGCACCACATGCTTTACAGCGCCGCCATCAACACCTTCAGTGCCTGGTGGAATCGCTGCTGCCGCATAGATTAACTCGGTGCCAAGCGTAGCTTCTAATTTTTCTTTCATTTCTCGAACCATCTGCACAGCGCCTACATAGTCAACTACCATGCCATCTTTTACAACATTGGCAAATTGATAGGCTCCAGCTACTGGTTCTCTATTTTCATCAAGTACTGCAATCACTATGAAGGCTGTCCCAAGGTCCACCCCTACATAATAAGTTGATGATTTCTTTTTAATTGGCTTCTTTACTACTTTTTCAAAGGTATCCACCAATTGATCACAATACGAAAAATCAGTTATATTCTGTTTCAAACTGTCCTCCTACACATCTAAATCCGGCAGTGCTGTCTAAAGCTTAGCAAGGCTTCTAACTCATCAGTCTTAACACCTTCTAAGGCCTGCAACAGATTAAGTGTAAATATATTCTCTTCTTCAATGCCCAGTTCCAATAAATACTTCTTAGCATTAGCAATTTGCTTTTCATTAGCTAAATCAGCCTTTGAAATCACCCCTACTGGAATACAGTTAAAGGAGGTAGCAAATAATGGCGGATAGGTCGTCGTTCCCGTTAAAGGATCGATTACACATACCAATACATTAGCTTCTTGCGAAGTGGCTACTAAGTATTTATAGTTGAAAGGCATTTCTAAATACACACTCGGTGTATCAATCGTATACTTTCCATAAATTACGTCTTGAGTGCGTCGCGCCAGCCGATTCACATCATTAAAAATATTAGCTAATGTCGATTTACCGCTGCGCCCTGGCCCTACAATCATAATGCGTTTCTTTATCATATGACCTACGCTCTCGTAATCTCAGCTGGTGGGAATCCAAGCATTTTTTCCAGCACATCTAAAATGGCTACTGAAGCGGCTTCAACACTGGACACATCACCATAAATCACTAAAGATCCTGTGAATCTATCGAGGAAGCCAATTTCTACATTCGCTGCCTTTGTAGCAATATCAGCAGAAATAATGGCTGCTTCTTTTGGTGTGACTGTAAAAATTCCTATGGCCCCACAAGGGTCAATCCCTAGGCGTTCATACAAATCAGGACTTGGCGAAGCAATGATATGTGCTAAACTAATTTGCTTGCCCGGCACCATTTCTTGAATTATGCGGGCTTTGTCATTGCCAGTGCCATTTCCATAAAATAAATTTTTCATCCAAGCACGTCCCATCTATCTGTAACGTAAGAGCTTGACTAGCGTGTTACATTCTGTGTTTTATCTAATGATTAACTTCGTCTCACCGCTATACAAAATCACTTTGTCCTAAAATCGTTGTGTATAAGCAATTTTATAGAGTCCCACAATATCTTCTAGCTGTGGTTGACGCGGTGCTGTTGGTGTACATCTATCTTCGAGTGCATTTTTAGCCATATCAGCGATAGCTGCTGTGAATTCAGCTTCATCAATGTCTAAGGCTTGTACATTCTTAGGAACGCCTAAAGTTTGTTTTAAATCAACGATAGCCGCTCTTAAGTTCATATACCCTTCGCGCACTGTTCTAGCCGATAAGCCTACCGCTTTAGCTAGTTCAGCATATTTTTTTGCTACACAGTTTTGCTCAAGTTGGCCTTCACCTACGTTATAATCCATAATCGTTTCAATCATAACTGTATTAGCACGACCATGTGGTACGTGGAATCGACCACCTAAGGCATGAGCTAAGCTGTGATTTAAGCCTAAACCAGCTTGTGAGAACGCAATCCCTGCAATACAGGATGCTTTATGCATTTCATTGCGCGCTTCTTTATCTTTTAAATTTCGTTTTAATTTAGGTAAGTTTTCTAGCACCATGCGAGTTGCTTTTTCAGCTAAGCCATCAGTAAATGATGTAGCACTTGTTGATACATAAGCCTCTAAAGCATGTGTGAGAACGTCCATCCCAGTATCATACGTAATTTTTTCTGGCACACCCATAGTGTAATTTGCATCAAGAATGGCAATATCAGGCACTAACCAGTCTTCAATAATACAAATTTTTCCTTTTTCTGAAGTAATAACAGCAAAGGATGTACATTCAGAACCTGTACCGCTTGTTGTTGGCACTGCTACAAAGGTTGGCTTCTTCCAATTGCCATGACCTTCCACTTCTCGTTCAAAGTACATGATGCCTTTAGCGGCATCGATAACGGAGCCACCGCCTACAGCGATTACTAAGTCAGGTTTTGCGGCTGCATATACCTTAACCCCTTCAGCAATAACTGCTGTACTTGGATCTGGCAATACACCATCAAAGCAAGTTGTTTGCACCCCTTTTTGACTTAATAATTCATTGATTGGCTTCAAATATCCAAATTCAACCATAAATTTGTCAGTAACGATTAATGCGCTTTTACAATTTAGATTATTTAATACTGACAAGCTATCATCGCCACTAAAAACTTGACCGGTAAACTTAAATTGTTCCACTCATATCCCTCCTCAAATACCTCTTATATATTAGGCTAAATTTACGATATATTCAGAATATATAGATTAGGTTGTTTTCGCTTCTAATAAACGCCTAACAACTCAACCATAACCAAAAGTTATATTAACTATGCGCCTTATTTTTGGTTAAAAAAAAGCAAGCACATCGGGGCTACTACATTTAACTATTCTAAGTAAAAGCAACTATGGTGTAACATATTACTCTTCGTAATCCCTATAAGTGACTTACTACTTTTTCTACATAAAAGACATATACAACTTTTACATACTCTCTATATTAATTTATATACTTTCTTATATACCAGCAAATTAATTCTACTTTTTACGCAATTAAGTTATCACTTTTACTGATATAAAACTTCAATTTTATTACTAGTTAAACAATGCAATCTATCTCATGTACTGCATGTATTTAACATATCTATTCAAACATCATTACCATTTAACATGATAACTATAACACATTCATAAGCCCTATATCATTAATATTTAATTAAATTGCTATACAAATTTGATATGATTCCTGGGATTTTTCTATTGAAAAACATGTTTTTATTATGAATAGATATTATTTAAACTTAAAACTATATAACTAACTTACAGACTGTTTATCAAGTGTAAAAATTCGTCTGCTGGAGGCAAACTATCTAGCAAAATAGTGGGAATAGCCTTTTCTAGGGCATTTTTAGAACATGCACCAGTAGCTACTGCAATGGATTTAACACCTACAGAGTTCGCAAAATTGATATCTGCCATTGTATCACCAATAAAAATAATTTTTTCGATATAGTCTGCATAAGAAAGTCCTAATTTGCCCTTTATCGCTTTTGCCACTTCTAATTTTGTGACATAATTATCTGCCAATACGCTCTGTGACCAATTAAAATAGCCATCAAGACCATATAAATTCAACTTCTTTTTTGCTCCTCGTTCGCGATTACCGGTGAAGAGTCGGTTCTCCCACTGATTACTAGCAGATACAGCTTCTAAAATGTCTTTAACATTAGGAAGCACCTGTCTATTATAACGTTTGAGGGCTTGGCAAAGTTCATCCTCATAAGCACTAATAAAATCATTTAATTGTGCTTCTGTAGGTGCCGCTTTATGAGCAGCAATATAAAACTGCCACGCTACATATCGATCAGTACGTCCCCCATTAGTCATGGTTAGGGCTGGTCGCTCCATGCCTATGCGCTTGTCAAAAACAGAATCTAATGCAGCCCGGCCTGCTATGCCCGTATCAATCAGAGTGCCGTCCACATCCCAACAAAGTATATTCATAATTAATGCCTCTAACCATCATGTAAAAAATAATACGCCCTAGTCGTACTATATAAAAACCTTTAATTATGATTTAATTATATATAAATTATGTGAATTACGCAAACAAGAATATTTTTATACCAGTCATAAATCAATATCCTATGTACTAAATAACCGCTCAACTTATGTCTACTTTTTGTTCCTATTTTTCAAAATATATCATAGTCTATAAAGTTTATATTTATTTCTTATAAACTGAATCTTTTCTCAATATATAGAATATTGTATCCACAAAGAATTCGCCCTATAAGTACCGCTTTACAACCAATTTATAGGGATTTTGTACTTATATGAATTTTGTATACATAGAAATTTTTCGAAAAATATATTGTATTATTAACCACCGTCATAGTATAATAAAAAAGTCAAATAGAGCTTATTTTTAGCACTAATTTTATCAAAAGGAGGGTGTTATTTATGGGTAATGAAATGTTGACCATAAATATCAATAGCGTTCAAGCTGTAGCGCTAGCATTTGTAACTTACTACATTGGTTTATTCGTAAAAAACCGCGTAGGCATTTTACAAAAACTTAGTTTACCAGCAGCAGTAATCGGCGGTCTACCATTTGCCTTTATTGTATCTGGTTTATATGACATGGGTATTGTTCAAGTTACCTTCGACAATACATTGTCAACAGTTGCTTTACTAGTATTCTTTACTACCATTGGTATGATGGCGAGTCTTAAATTAGTCCGCTATGGTGGTCTTGCACTTATTTTTTATCTAGTTGTCTCCACTGTACTTGGCTTCTTCCAAAACTTGCTAGGCATGTCCATCGCTACCGCCATGGGTATTGACTTCCACTATGGTATCTTAGCTGGTGCCGTATCCTTAATGGGTGGTCTTGGTACATCAGCAGCCTTCGGCCCACAATTTGAAACTCAGTATGGCATTATGGGTGCTAAAACAGTAGCGATTACAGCAGCTACCTTCGGCATGGTTATTGCCCTAGTTCTTGGTGGCCCATTCGGCGAATTCTTAATTAAACGCTATAAAATTGCCACTCCAGGTCATGTAGCTGACGCCGATCCATTAGAGCCACATGTATATGATATGTCTATTCTTGAAGAAGAAGAGCATACTAATGTAGATGGCGTATTAAAAGCGGCTGGCTTCGTTTTCGTAGCAGTTGGTCTTGGCTCCATCTTGAGTGACTATTTAAATCAAT
The DNA here is from genome assembly GCF_900545795.1 of uncultured Veillonella sp. Taxonomy (GTDB): domain Bacteria; phylum Bacillota; class Negativicutes; order Veillonellales; family Veillonellaceae; genus Veillonella_A. The sequence continues at coordinate 59,798 of NZ_URAR01000002.1, read as the reverse complement.
TTATTACCTTGCCAGCCTATATCGGCTCCATGCTAGTAGCTGCAGTAGTTCGTAACTTCTGTGACTTCACTAAAATAGCTCGCGTGCAAGGGGGCGGATTAAACGTAGTGTCCGAAGTAGCCTTAACTGTATATGTTACTATGGCTATTAACAGCTTAAAACTCTATGAATTAATCCATCTTGCTTTACCACTTTTAGTTATTTTGATTGCTCAAACTATCTTGATGATTATCTTTGCTTGGCTTGGATACTTCTTATTATTCGGCAAAAACTACGATGGCGTAATGCTTGGCGTAGGCGGTATCGGCTTTGCTATGGGTGCTACAGCCAATGGTCTAGCAAACATGCAATCCTTAGCTGAAAAATATGGTCCATCACCAAAAGCTTGGCTAGTTGTATCCTTAGTTGGTGCATTCCTCATCGACTTTGTTAATGCTATCTTGATTACTTGGATGGCAACGTGGACTTGGTAGACTTTCTACGGTACTAACGAAATAGCTATAAAAAACTGAGGTCTCCTCTCATATACGAGGGAGACCTCAGTTTTTTTATTATTCTTTAACTTTTATTGTCATTAAATTTTTATTAACTTTTATTGTCATTGTATCTATTGTTATTCTATCGTTTTAAAACTACCAAACGTTTAATCTATTTCACTGGTTTACCTTCATCACTCATTTATTTATTAATACCCTACACTAACAAGTAAAGGAATCAAATCATTTTAACAGCCATAATGACTAAAGGTAAGGTAATAGCCGAAAATACAGTAGTACTGACAACCACCTGCGTCGCATAGTCAGAGTGAGACTTCAAAGCGGCTGCAATGAGCGCTGTTGTCACGCCACTAGGGACAGCTGCAGAAATGATGAGCACTTGGCTCACTAAAGGTGCTACAGGCTCCACAAATAATTCATAGAGTAAAATGCAAAACCAAGTTAACAGTGGACTAAACAGCAAGCGAGTTACTGTTCCCCACATGACTTGACCGGTAAAGAAATTAAATGGTGTGCGCGCTAATTGCACCCCTAAAGTAAACAAAGCCACTAGTACCAACGCATTACTTATGTTCGTCAAGACAGGCCAGAAAAATGTAGCCTCCAAGGGGATTTCACCTACATTGAGTAAGGCCGCTCCTACTACAGCATAAATAATGGGCATTTTTAAAACTAATAAAATCGCATCTTGGCGACTCATTTTACCAGCACCAGCAAAATAAAAGCCTAGACTATTCGTTACAATACTCTGAAAAATATATACTACAATCTGCACTGCAATGGCCGCTTCTAGCCAGATAGGCGCACCTTGCTCTAAAAAGGGCTCATTAGAATAAATGAATACAATTAATGGCACCCCAATATTACCACAGTTATTAAAGAGCACTGCATTGCGGAAAATTCCACGTTTGCTGGGCTCAAAGGAAAGTCCTCGTTCAAGAATAAAGCTGCCTAGCCACAAAACAACGAAGCTAATAAGCGTGAGCCAAATGATTTGAGAGCTTTCCCCTGTAAACCTATATTTATAGGTATTTAAAAATAAAAAGGCTGGTGCTACTACATAAAAGTTCAGCTTACTCAACGTATCGAGATTCATGCCGAACTTTCGATCCATACTATATCCCAACAAAACGAGCAATAAAATAGGCATAATCGTGGTCAAAAATATATGCCAAACCATACAACGACCCTTCTCTCTACACATAATCTATACATAAGACTTTATTTACTTATGTATATTACCGTATTGAGAACAAAAAGAAAAGGGTATATTTTACTGCTTAGGCGCCCAGGAAATCCACGCTACTTTATCCTCAGTAGTGTTTTTAATGCGTCCATCAGCCTCTCTATAAGGCTCTAAGAGCGGTTTAATTTCCGCTTTCATATCCTCGACTGTGCCCCAAGTTTCACTGTGCAAACGCATTGTAAAATAGCGCAATGCTTCTTCTTCAGTAAAATATTCTTCTTCTGGAGTTGTAATATAATCTACATTGACAGCTTCGCCCACTTCGTTTACAACAGCTAAAGCGCCATCAATATTGGCTTGCCAATCAAAATCATCTGGTCCATAAAAATGATTAGTCAATGCTTCCACAATAGTATCTTTGCGCCCTGCAAAAGCCACCAATAAGCAGTGTCCTTTACTTGTTTGAGACATGGCGCGAATATTGTCAGGTTCAAACATAACGGGACAGAAGAAACTATATGCCAAGTCAAACTCACGATCCCAGCCTAGGGAAAGTCGCGTAATTTCATTCCATGGCCCCACATATAAATCTAAAGGCAAATGCTCTTTTACAGCTAAGCTGCGTGCACCTTCAATCATGCCATCAGATAAGTCAATGCCAGTCGCATCATAGCCCTCTTTAACTAGCCCTAGTGCATAATCGCCTACGCCACAACCAATATCCAAGGTCTTAGCTGGCAAGGCAGGCAATAGTTTATGTTCTTTTAAATACGCTAAAAAATGAACTACCTGCGCGCGTCGATCGTCTCGGTCATGAAGCTCTACAAAAAATCCAGAACGATCATTCCAAGATTTTTGCTCCTCCAACCAAGTAGCAATCTCTTCTGTTACATTTGTTACATGAGTGTCCTTCATAAGACACCTCCTCTTTATAAGACTAAGGCCTAAGCCCCAATGCATAGTAATATAAATACCAATATATAAATTACTGTCCTATATGAGCTTATAATGACATGTGAAAATTGCAGTGATAAGCAAGCTTACAACGCCATATGAACTTACCATGACAAATGAAACTTGCGTGACAAGCAAACTTACAACGCCATATAAACTTATCGCGACAGATGAAACTACCATGCCATGTGAAATCACAGCACACCTTTTCTAATCATAATAAAGTATATACTTTATTAATGAGACTCATTATTATATTGATATTTTTCTATATAAAGGATACTCTTATTTTTTACTCCTGACAAGTTTTAATTCTGCATACTTAAATAGCATTTTACCCATATATTTCACACTTTGATTATATTTGATTGATTTTGATTGATTATGATTGACTTCTTTCTTTATAATGCGTATATTATAAATATAAATACAGAAATGCATAGAAAATGCACATTTTTTAATGAGGGGATGCTTATGTTATCAGAAGAACGTCAAGCACAAATCTTAGATTTGCTAAAAGAGCAACGATCAGTGACTGTACAAGGTTTAACTGAATCACTCCACTCTTCAGCTGCCACAATTCGCCGCGACCTCAACGAATTACACAACCAAGGCTTATTGCAAAAGGTCCATGGCGGCGCTGTAAGCAATGACAGTCACTATTTCACAACAGAACCTGACCTGCCCACTAAAGCGGCTTTATTTAGAGCTGAAAAAGAATCCATCGCGCGCTATGCGGCGACCTTAATCGAGGACAATGACTTTGTATTCATCGACGCTGGTACTAGCACGGAATTAATCTTACCTTTCGTTACTGCTCGGCATGTAACCTTTGTAACAAATGGAACAGCTCATGCAGCTTGGTTAGCTAGCCATAGTGCATCAGTCATTCTATTGGGTGGAAGAGTAAAGGCTATTACAGGTGCTATTGTAGGCGATACAGCACTACAACAACTAGAGTCATTTAACTTTACAAAAGGCTTCTTTGGTACCAATGGCATTAGCTTAAAAAGTGGTTTCACTACGCCAGATCCAACGGAGGCAGCCATAAAGCGCAATGCCTTACATCGCTGTCACCATCCCTATATCGTAGCTGACCCATCAAAATTCGATACGATTACACCTATAACATTCGCCAATTTAGAAGACGCTACTATTATTACTACCAAAGTACCTAATAAGGCGTATTTCACCCAAACAACGATTAAGGAGGTGTTACCATGATTTACACGGTAACGGTAAATCCATCATTAGACTATATAATGCGACTCAAAGAATTTAGCCCTACAGCAGTTAACCGTACCTATGAAGACGCCATTTTAGCCGGCGGCAAAGGCATCAATGTGTCTATTATGCTCCAACATTTAGGCCATCCCAATACAGCGCTAGGTTTTATCGGCGGCTTTACAGGCGACGAAATTGTGCGCCAAGTACGAGCTGAAGGCTGTGAAGAACGATTCATTCGCCTAAAAGAAGGCAACTCTCGCATCAATGTAAAACTAAAGAGCGAAAGCGAAATAGAAATTAATGCGCAAGGTCCTAAAATTAGTAAAGAAGAGGTAGAATCCCTCTTTCTTCAACTGGACCAATTAAAAGTGGGCGATACATTAATTCTCTCCGGCAGTATTCCTAATACATTACCTAATACTATGTATAAGGATATTATGAGTCGCCTAGCCAATCGCTCCATCCGCATCATCGTAGATGCTACAAATGATTTGTTACTCAATGTCCTCCCCTATAAACCCTTCTTAGTTAAACCTAATAATCATGAACTCGCCGCTATGCTCCAACGGGACTTACACTCCCAGAATGATATCATAGAGGGTGCGCGCCAACTTCAAGCGCAAGGTGCTCAGAATGTACTCGTATCCCTCGCCGGCGATGGCGCCATTTTAGTAGATGCTAATGGAGCTGTTCACACTCATGACGTCCCACAAGGAACGGTAGTCAATTCAGTGGGCGCTGGTGATTCTATGGTAGCTGGTTTTCTTGCTGGTTATCTAGAAACGGAAGGCAATTACAAAAAAGCCTTAGCCCTTGGCATAGCTGCTGGTTCTGCGTCTGCATTCACCGAATGGCTAGCTACACGCGAGCAAGTTGAATCATTATTAGAAAAGGAGTCATTCCATGAAGATCACTGATTTATTAAAAGAACAATCTATTTTACTTCAAGCCGCCCCTGCCACCAAAAAAGATGCCATCCTCTTACTCGGTGATTTAATGGAAGCAGGCGGTCATTTAAGCAATAAAGAACAATATGTAAATGATGTACTAGCTCGCGAAGCCACTGGTACAACGGGCCTTAGTGATGGCATCGCCACACCTCATGCCAAAAGTGCTGGCGTAAAAACAGCCGGCTTAGCCGCTATGGTAGTGCCTAATGGCATGGACTTTGAAAGTCTCGATGGACAGCCAGCCAATCTATTCTTTATGATTGCTGCTCCTGATGGAGGTGCTGATACTCATATTGAATTATTAAGTCGCCTTGCCACCATAGTTATGGATGCCGATTTTAGAGCCGCCTTACTAAAAGCTCAAACCGTGGAAGGATTCTTAGCTCTTATCGATGTAAAAGATGCCAATCAATTTGCGCCAGGCATGACCGAAGCTGATGCTATAGAGCAAGCTAACGCACTTAATGCTCAAGCAAATTCCAATGATGAAAACAGTACTAAAAATCCAGCCCCAACAGAGGACTCTAGTACTACAACAGCAGCCAATGCTGCATCGGGTGTAGCCCCTACATATCGCGTGCTCGCTGTTACAGCTTGCCCTACGGGAATTGCTCACACCTATATGGCCGCCGAAAGTCTAGAGCGAACCGCGCAAGATATGGGAATTTCTATTAAGGTAGAAAAAAATGGCCAAAGCGGTGTAAAGGATCCTTTGCAAACCCATGAAATTGAAGCCGCTGAATGCATCATTGTAGCGGCTGATAAAAATGTGCCTATGGCGCGTTTTAATGGCAAGCCAGTGATCCAAGTAAAAGTATCCGCTGGCATCAACAAGGCAAAGGAATTATTAACTGAAGCCATTTCAGGCCAAGTACCGCGCTATGAATCCTCCCAGTCTGAAAGTAAAGTGCAAGAAGCAAGTTCCCAAGACAGCCTAGGTCGTCAAATCTACAAGCACTTAATGAATGGTGTATCCCATATGCTTCCATTTGTTATTGGTGGTGGCATCTTAATTGCCATTGCCTTCTTACTAGATGTATTTGACCCAGCTAACCCTAGTAAATTTGGTTCTGGTACACCACTAGCTGCGTTCTTTATGCAAATTGGTGGCGCTTCCTTTAGCTTTATGTTGCCAGTCCTAGCCGGCTTTATTGCTATGAGTATTGCGGATCGCCCAGGTCTTGCCGTTGGTTTCGTCGGCGGTTATTTAGCAAATACCGGTGGTTCTGGTTTCCTTGGCGCTTTAATTGCAGGCTTTGTAGCAGGGTATTTAATGCTATTACTAAAACGAGTATTCTCCGTTCTCCCTGATTCCTTAGAAGGTATTAAACCTGTACTCCTCTATCCTGTACTAGGTGTATTACTAATGGGTGTACTCATTACCTTTGCTATTAACCCACCAGTAGGTGCTATCAATGAAGCGCTTACTTCTTCTTTACAAAATATGGGCACCAGTAGCCGTGTCTTAATCGGTCTCATCTTTGCTGGCATGATGGCCGTAGATATGGGTGGCCCTGTAAATAAAGCCGCTTATGTAACAGGCACAGCTTTGCTAGCTAGCGGTGAGTATGGCGTTATGGCCGCTGTTATGGCTGGTGGTATGGTACCGCCATTAGCAATTGCCCTTTGCACAACATTCTTCGGCAATCGCTTTACAGCTAATGAACGCAAATCCGGTATTACTAACTATGTTATGGGCTTCTCCTTTATCACTGAAGGAGCTATTCCATTTGCAGCTGCTGACCCACTTCGCGTTATTCCAGCCTGTGTAGTGGGTGCTGCTACCTCTGGGGCATTGAGCATGATTTTTGACTGCACCTTACGCGCCCCGCATGGCGGCATCTTCGTAGTGCCAACCATTGGTAACCCACTTATGTATTTACTTTCTATTTTAGTTGGTTCCATCATTACTTGCTTGCTCTTAGCTGTGTTGAAAAAGCCAATTAAAGAGCAATAATAAACAAACTAAATACATAATTTAACCAACAAGCTAACAAAAAATAGAGCCCATTCCCAAGGTTATGCATTAGCATACACTTCTCAGGAATGGGCTTTATTCGTTATTATATGAAATATTTTTTATCTCTAGCCTATTAAATTTTAAATCACCGCGATAACAAATTAGTTAAACACTCTTATTTTTATTATCTCGCTAATATAGTACGCACTGTATCCATGGAGCATTTTAGCAAAAAGTCACAATCTACCTTGCCACCTACATCAAAGCGATGTTCACTAAAGCGTTCAAAGCCATAGTGACTATAAAAGCGCTGCGCTTTCTCATTATGTTCCCATACACCAAGCCAGACCCAATCGCAGGAAGTCTTAGCCGCTAAAGAAAGGGCGTATTCAAATAAATACTTCCCCAGCCCCAAACCTTGGAATTGACGTAAAATATAAATTCGTTGCACTTCGAACGCATTGTCTAACTCTTGCTCTGTCTGTGCTTGACCTACATTGACTTTTAAAAAGCCTGCCAACACATCGTCCACAAAAACAAATACATGTTGAGATTCCTGATTCTGAAGTTCTGCCTTCAAAGTATCTAAGGAATAGGCTGTGTGAAAATAATCTTGTAACTCTTCCTCTGTATTATGATGACCAAAGGTTTCTCTAAAAGTCTCTATAGCTAAGTCTCTTAGAACTTGAATATCCTCCAACGCAATAGGTTTGACTGCAATCTTAGGCTTTTCGTTCGTACCTGTATATGTCATAAAATCCCCCTCTATACATTTAACTCTCTCTTACATACACATATCGAAAAAATAAGCATCTTATGTACATCTTCAAAGAATAGACGATGTTCACAACATGCCAATCACAAGTAACCGTGATAGTCTATATAAAATTCTTTTCTTATCATAGCATCACCCCTACTGCCTTGTAAAGCGTATATATAGGCCTTAATTATTAGTCTAGCCGCCAAATATTACTTCACTTATTAATATAAAAGATGTACTCAACCACTATTTTCGAGCAGATTTTGCCGCTAACGCTCATTCATTTACCTTGCACTTAGTGTATCACTGTGCTATAATCACGGTAGAAAATTCAGGGGAGCTTATTGCTGAGAGGAAGTTCATCTAACTTCGACCCTTATACCTGATGCGGATAATGCCGTCGTAGGAAGATGTTATATATTGTTCTAACACCTTTCAGAGGTACCGTACTAGGTATCTCTGTTTTTTTATGCCGTCTTAACAGACCAAATGGCGGGGGAGCGCCCGACATTTGTCATTACAGCGAAGGGAAGCCGTGTTCCGGCGTGAGAGGAGACCATTAAGTCTCGACCGCAAAGGTATTTGTAATGAACTCATCATTCAGTAATGTAAGAAAATTAACTATCACAAGTCTACTTGTAGCCGTAGCTGTTGTGGGTAGCACCGTTTCATTTCCTGTAGGCGCTAGTAAATGTGCACCAGTGCAACATATGGTGAATGTGCTCTGCGCTGTGCTGCTTTCTTCATATTATGGCGTCGGCGCAGCGTTCTCAGCGAGTCTACTGCGTAATCTCTTAGGTCTTGGCAGTGTACTCGCCTTTCCTGGTAGCATGTGGGGTGCCTTTTTAAGTGCCTATATCTACAAACGTACTCACAATATCTTCTACACACTCCTAGGAGAAGTATTCGGCACAGGAATTCTCGGTGGCCTCACAGCCTATCCCATAGCGGTTATATTCTTAGGACAATCAGCGGGACAAGCAGCCTTTTATGTGTATGTTATTCCTTTCTTAGTTTCTACCATAGGTGGCTCGCTATTGGCAGGAATGTTATTATACGCATTACGCACTTCAGGAGCCTTATCTCATATACAACAGAATCTCTAAGACCAGGTCATCAGTCCATACACCTATGTGTATAGCGAATTGAAGTCTACATGCACATAAGCCTATTCGCCAATACCTATGTGCCAATTACCTAAATGAACTGAGCAAGCCCTAGAGATAGCTGTTGGGGGAGTTATTATGAAAACAAACGAAACTAATTTACTATCTCATGGTCTTCTTTGGTTTGGTGCTGCCGTATCTATTGCAGAAATTTTTACAGGCACCTTATTTGCGCCGCTAGGCTTTGAACAAGGCCTATTAGCCATTATTTTAGGTCACATCATTGGCGGTTGCCTGTTCTTCTTGGCCGGTCTCATCGGCGCTAATACTAAACAAAGTGCAATGCAAACTGTGCGCATTGGTTTTGGCTCTCAAGGAGCGTCCTTTTTCGCCCTAGCCAATGTACTACAGCTCATAGGCTGGACTACGGTTATGATCATTACTGGCGCAGCCGCAGCAGATGCAATCATGCCTTTAGGGTCTGCCCTTTGGTCTATCATTATTGGTGCCTTAATCATCCTCTGGCTTTTAGTAGGCCCAAGCCAGCTAACTAAACTCAATTTAGTGGCTATGGCGCTTTTATTCTTACTTACCCTTTGGCTTAGTGCCTTAATCTTTAATCCTACAGCAGACTTAAGTAACCTGGCCCTGAATGAGCAAAGCCTCTCCTTCGGTGCGGCAGTCGAATTGGCTACGGTCATGCCCCTATCTTGGTTGCCCCTAGTGGCAGACTATACACGCACCGCCAAGCGCCCATTAGCAGCTACCGTGGTAAGCACCTTTACGTATTGTCTCATTAGTACCTGGATGTACCTCATCGGCCTAGGCACAGCGCTCTATACAGGGGAAGGAGATATTGCCCTCGTTATGCTCAAAGCAGGCCTTGGATTATGGCCTTTGCTCATTATAATTTTCTCTACAGTAACTACCACTTATTTAGATGCCTATTCAGCTGGTGTAAGTGCGACCAGTCTCATATCAAAGCTACCGGAAAAGCCTACAGCTATTGGCATCACTATACTGGGCATTATCCTAGCCATTTTCGTGCCTATGACTCAGTATGAAGAATTTTTATATATTATTGGTTCTATATTCACGCCCATGATTGCGATTCTATTTACCCAATACTTTCTCCTTAAGCAGGATGCATCTGGGCGTAAATTTAACTATACTAACCTGATTCTTTGGATCATCGGTTTTATCTTATATAGAAATTTATTAACTTGGGATACCCCTTTAGGATCCACAGTGCCTGTTATGATTTGTATTGCAGGCCTAACCTATATTGTAGGGCGCCTAACTTCAAAGTCCAAAGCATAAAATACAATATATTATAAAAAATAACTAATAAAGCAGGAATTACTTGTAATTCCTGCTTTATTTATTCCCTTTTTCAAGATTTTAACGTATACTTTATAAGGAATGCTAAAAAATTAATGCATTCAACCCTTAGCATAGTATTTATAATATTAATGGTATTAAACCTAAAAAAATTAAGCTTTCTTAGAAAGGATATATTATGGATAAAAAACAGACTAGTTTATTTTCTTGCTCCCTTATATGGTTTGGGGCTGCCCTCTCCATGGCTGAAATTTTTACAGGTACACTTTTTGCACCCCTAGGTTTTACTAAAGCATTTACAGCTATTATCTTAGGCCATATTATTGGTGGTTTTCTCTTATTTTTAGCTGGCGTAATTGGCGGTCAAACGCGACGTAGCGCTATGGAATCCGTTCGCATTGCCTTTGGCAAACGCGGTGCCTCCTTCTTTGCCGTAACGAATATTATGCAGCTCATCGGCTGGGCCACAGTCGTCCTCATTGCAGGATCTGCCGCAGCCCAAAGTATCTATCCTTTAGGCACCGCCCTATGGGCCAGTATTATGGGATGCATCATCATTCTTTGGCTTTTCGTAAGCCCCCAAACGCTAACTAAGCTCAATTCTGTAGCTATGTCCTTGCTCTTTTTATTAGCCCTCTGGCTTAGCTCCATCATTATTACACCTGCCAGTTCCTTAGCAAGCCCTATAGGCGCCAATTTCTTTAATGAAGATCTAAGTTTTGGGGCCGCTGTAGAACTTGCAGCCGCCATGCCTATTTCCTATTTAGCACTGATTTCAGACTATACACGCAAAGCGAAGCGCCCTGTGGCTGCCGCTGGCGTTAGCACCTTAACATATTGTACAGTAAGCGCCTGGATGTATACCTTGGGACTTAGCTGTGCGCTCTACACTGGTGAAAACGATATTGTAGCGGTTATGTCAAAAGCTGAAATTGGTCTCTTCCCCTTACTCATCATTATCTTCTCTACCGTTGCTACAACCTATTTAGATGCTTATTCTTCAGGTGTTAGCGTAGTTAGCCTTGTACCGAAAGCGCCAGAAAAAATCGTTTCCATCGGTGCCACTATCTTAAGTGTAGGCTTAGCCATTGTAATCCCTATGACAGAATATGAAGAGTTCCTATTCTTAATTGGCTCTGTATTTACACCTATGATTGCCATTTTATTTAGTCAGTATTTCTTGCTAAAACAAGATGTGTCTGAACAAGCCTTTAGTATCCGTAATTTAATACTATGGCTTATCGGTTTCGTGCTCTATCGCAGTGTACTTACTTTTGAAACTCCGATTGGCACTACCTTCCCCGTTATGATTTGCATTACTTTATTAAGCTATATAGTCGGTCGTATGGCGACTAAGATAGACTAGCAATGCAAATTATCTATATCGATTTATTTAAAAATAATTGTATACATCTCTTTCTCTCTATGCTATACTATCTATGAAAATCACGGGCCATAAGGGCCAAAGAAATTTTATAAAATTATGACAACATAATTGGAGGGACTTATTTATGAAAGATTTTTTAAAGGGCTTTAAAGAATTCGCCCTACGCGGTAATGTAATTGACTTAGCTGTCGGCGTTGTTATTGGTGCTGCTTTTGGCAAAATCGTTGCTTCCTTAGTAAGCGATATCATTATGCCACCAATTGGTATGGTATTAGGTGGTATCGACTTCACTGACTTCTTTATTAGCTTAAATGGCGAACAAGCTAATTCCTTAGCTGAAGCTAAAGCAGCTGGTATTCCTGTTATTGCCTATGGTAGCTTCTTGAATTCCTTAATTCAATTCTTAATCGTTGCCTTTGCTATCTACCTTGTAATCAAACAAGTGAATCGCCTATTTCCTAAAAAAGAAGAGCCTGCAGTAGATCCTCGTAAATGCCCATTCTGTAAACAAGAAGTGGCTGATGATGCAACTCGTTGCCCACATTGTACTTCTGTAATTGAACCAGAAACAAAAACAGCATAAATTAAATAAAAACATAAAAAGAAACGGTTGGAAATATTTCCAACCGTTTTTTGCTCTTATAAACAATGTAACTTATGCTTGCTCTAGCTAGTTAATAGCTTTATTACCAAAGATTTTTACGATTTAAAACAAGCCTGTGCGCTTGCCATAATGCTTGGAATCACCATTTTGCTTCCAACCTACCATATCGCCAATTGACATAACGCGGCGCGTCAAGCAATCTTTACATTTATCGGCATTATCATCCACGCAAGGTTTATTATCATAAAGCAAGTACTTAGCGCGATGCTCTGGCACTGTAATAATAGGCATCAAAATATTAGCCCCTGCTGCCAATCCTTTTTCACGTCCTAATTTATCTAACGCTTGCAAGGCTGTAGTGGCCGCAATATTTACATCCTTCAAGAATAATCGAGTGAGGGCAATCATTTTTAAGCCCAACTGAATGCGGCGATTTTTACCTTCTTCACTATCGATACCTAGAGCTAAGGCTTCTTGCCCTAATGGCGTATCATGATGCACTACATAAGGCCCCATGCCAATCATATCAATATCCATATCGCGATAAAATAAAATATCATTAACTAAATCATCTTCCGTTTGACCAGGTAAACCAATCATCACGCCCGTGCCAACTTGGAAGCCTACGCGACGCAATGCTTTTAAGCATTCTACGCGAGTTTTAAAGGAATGTAATTCATCATTAGGATGAATCTTGTGGAATAATTCCCCATTAGTCGTCTCAATACGAAGTAAATAACGGCTAGCCCCCGCTTCTACCATGCGGCGGTAGGACTCTTCGGTCTGCTCCCCAACGCACATAGTAATACCTAAGGAACCATCACCAATGGCTTTTATGTCGCGAATTAAATCCACCACATAATCTACGAACGCTGGATCATTACGCTCCCCTGATTGCAAAGTAATGGAACCATATTCATGATCATAGGCCCATTTAGCCATCATTAAAATATCTTCACGGCTCATATCAAAGCGCTCTGTTTTTGTATTATCACGGCGAATACCACAGTATTCACAATTCTTAATACAGCGATTAGAGAACTCAATTAGCCCACGATAATACGCAACCTTATCTACATATTTAGCCTTAACTTCATAGGCTTTCTTATAAATCGCCTGCAGCGTATCCTCATCAGTGACATGCATAAGCGTACGCAATTCTTCAACAGTGAGCCATTCATCGCCAACTAAATCTTTCTTTAAAATATCTTGTACTGTCATAGCTACCCTTGTGCCTTTACTCAATAATACTCTATAAAATAATGATTAAATAAGCCTCTATAAGGCAAAACCAAATAATTAATCACTATACATCTAATGTTTCCAATATATATTATTATATATCATAAAGGTCCTTTTTTCCTAGTAAAAAGCCTAAATTCACCTATAATTTGACATATTTAATAGAAAAAAGCTAGCCTAAACTCATAAATCCATGACTAAAAACAATTTGTTTTCTAGCCATGGATTGAGCCGGCTAGCTAAGTATTAATCTTCTAATGCACCAAGAAAATCTAAGGCATATAGTGCGTATAATTCAGCACCGATTTTTAAAGATTCTTCATCAATATTAAAATGTCCATTATGATGTGGCCAACAAGCGCCTTTAGCTTCATTTTCAGCCCCTACATAAGCAAAAGCACCTGGTACTTTAGTCATATAGGCGGCAAAATCTTCCCCGATGCAACGCTTAGGTTCGCTAAATACTTTATCTTCACCAAAGGCTTTACCAGCCAGTTTACGCACGCGAGCAGCTTCAGTCGGATTATTATCCACCACATCAGTGCCATATACATAAGTAAATTCTACAGAGCCTCCAAACATGTGAGCTGTATCCTCTGCAAAACGGCGAAGCTTAGTTTCCACTAATTCGCGGTCATGAGCTGTAAATGTGCGCACAGTACCTTCTAGTTTGGCTTCTCCAGAAATAACATTGAAACGCGTGCCAGACTCTAATTTACCTACCGTTACCACTGCCGTATCCAATGGATTAATATTACGAGATACGATTGTCTGTACATTTGCTACAAAGCTACCGGCCATTACAGTAGCATCTACAGCTGTTTCAGGCATAGCACCATGCCCACCCTTGCCAGTAAAGGTAGCATAGAACACATCGCATGCGGCCATACAAGGGCCGTCAATACAGGATACTAAGCCCGCTGGTAGAGGCGACCAAATATGTTCCCCAAAGATGCTATCCACGCCATCTAAAGCGCCTTGCTCCATCATCAATTTAGCGCCAGCAGCAGCTTCTTCTGCTGGTTGGAATATGATACGCACCGTACCATTAAATTGATCGCGCAAGGAATGCAACACTTTTACGGCTGTAAGCAACATGGCAATATGGCTATCATGACCACAGGCATGCATTTTGCCAGGCACTTTTGATTTATATGGTAAATTCTCCGTAATCTCTTCTACTGGTAGTGCATCCATATCGGCACGCAAAGCCACCGTCTTGCCTGGTCCTTTACCAGGAATATCAGCAATAATACCAGTTGGCTCCGTTAAACGATAGGAAATCCCCAATGCATCAAGCTCTTTGGCTAATACTTTAGTCGTCTCAAATTCTTCCAAGGATAATTCTGGATTTTCATGGAAATAACGACGATGAGCAATTAATTCTTGCTCTTTTTCTAAAATTAATTGTTTTACTTCACTTTGTTTCATGTAAAAGACTCCTAACTTTTTTCTCATCTCTGTAGAGCAATGACTCTACACTCATATCGGCACTAGCACATCCCCATACAATAAATTATCTTATTGTAACCAGTTAACCATAATCCCCGCTAATACTACAGATACAATGGTAACTGTAATAAAACCAGCCACTAACATAGGCGGTAACATATGCTGTGTTAATACAGCGCGCTCATCCTGATCATCAGTAAGGGATGTAATAACTTCCATGGTAATAACATAATCTGCTGGGAAACCATATAAAGCAGTTAAAGAAGTAGCAAAGGCTAATTCCTTAGACACACCCACTAAGCGACCAATAATGATGGAGAACACAAACATGCCAATAACCCCTATAACGATAATCACTACTAAAGGATATAAAAGGCTTAAAATCATGTCTGGTGTAGCTTCTTTTAATGTATCAAAAATAAATAACATCAAACCTAATAGACAAAAACCAAAGCCCCCAGCTGACTTCAAGCAATGCGTCTCCAAGAACCCTACTGATTTACCAATAATACCAAAGAGCAAACATAGAACAAAGGCATTTACTTTTAAACCGATAAGCGCAAAACCTGATGACGCAACAAAGGCTAAGGCAGCACAGAAAGCGAGGCGTAAAAATTTAAAATACGCTGTATTGTAAATATGTGGCGCCCGTTGGAACATGCGTGCTGGTTTCTCATCAGATACATTGGTAGGATCAACAGAGTCTGCATCTTTATTTATTTTTCCAGCCCGATACTCTTTAATGACGCGCAGTCCTTCTCGCTTAAGCATAACGGAAGTCAAAGGATATCCAGCAAAACCTTGTATTACATAAATCAACACGGCCAATACAGATAAACTAGTAAGACCTAGTTCCTTTGCCCCATTACTCATAATAATAGAGGACACAATGCCCCCTACCAATGGTGGTGTAGCTACGACAACTGTATTCCAATCGAGGAAATGAACGGCGATGAATAGTAAGAAGGCTGTAATACCAGCAATCCCACCAAGAGCAATAAGAATAATCTTCCACTGCTTCATCAACTCTTTAACCGATAAAAGCGTTCCCATATTAGTAATTAATAAGCCCATCAGCATCGTAGCTGTAGCCGCTGGAATCCCTGCCTTAGCAATAGCGTCCTTAGGTAAGAAAGTCCAATAAGCTAATAAAAATAATACGGCTGTAATAAATACGGAAGGAATCCACGCTTTAGTGCGAATCGATATAACTTCCCCAATAAATAGCATAAGAACTAAAATAGTTAATAAACCCATCTGTGATGAGATAAACATCTCCATATGAAAAACCCCTTTTCTCTCTCAATAACATAGCTCTCAACAATTCTCTCTCCTGTGGTTTTCCCACCAAATTAAACCACGTAATACAACAGTCAAACAAGTATCGACTTAGCCTTCCCAAATGGGACAGTACTATATAAAAGCACTCAAAGCTGATATTTCCAGCTAAGACTTCACAAAATTGGCACTACCAACTAACACATATTCAAAGCTAGTACTATCAATACAAAGTTAAAGATGCCATATATAGCATAAACACTATGTCCTTATAGAATGTACAACTGTTTGTATTTTTATTATAGTAGCATATAGCACCCTTTAGGTCAATATTTATTCATATAGAATAAATTGATAGGATTCAGCAGAAAAACAAAAAAGAGTCGCCCACGCGACTCTTTTTTACCTATTTTCACCGATTTTATCAATCTATATTTTATTTATTAGTATATATTGTTTTCTCTCAGGCCTGACGTTTATATACAATCGTACAAGCTTCAGTTATAGAGCTAGGAATTTCACCCTCTAAATGAAACTCATCAATCTCTTGAGGTAACTGTTTCCAGCTTTCAGCTTGACTACTTAGCATATAATGAGCTAAACGACCACGCATTTGCTTAGACGAGGTGCTCAATTGCTTCCATACATCATTTTTATGTTCCAAAAATTCCACTGTCACCATCCGCGGATGATCAATGAGCTTGGAATACTCTTTTGATGCTAAATTAAGTAGCCAATCTTCACTCGCTAAAGCCTCATTAACACGCTCACGCCATAAGTCATACAAAGATGTATCATAGCCCTTATAAATAGAATCTACAAAATCTAAGCGATAATCAGCAATAGGGCTCATAGGATGAACTAAACCATAAAGAGCAGAAAGAATACAGAGATGTGCTTCCCCAAAGAGTTTAGCATCATCATTTAATCCAGCCCAATCAAGATTTTTAAATGCCAAACCAGAATAAGACTGCACTGCAGCCCCCACAGGCTGAGTGGCAAAGGATTGATAAAAGGAGTACCATTCAGCGCCTTTGTCTCCCTTTAATTTAAGAGCTTTGGCAAAGGTTGCTTCATCGAGACTTTGAATGTGCTCCACAATAGCCGCAGTCGTAGGCTCATGGAAAACAGCCTCACTAGGACTGCCATATAACACCTTAGTCTTACTAGGTGACAAAAGGATTTTCATATAATAACTCCTAAATCTATTAACGGCACAATCTATTAATGCCTAAATCCATTAATATCTAAATCTATTAATGCCCAAATTTTATTAATTCTAAATTGATTTGACTATTTACTATACTTGGTGCACACTTTTCTGTACAACTTTGAACGCCTATACCCAACTGCAAAACTTCTGCTCTAACTATAGAACTTATGCTACAGCTAGTAAATATAAATTCATAGCCGTTACAATAATGCCAATAACCCACAACATAACAGCGGTAGAAGGGCGATTTTTATAAATCCCCATAACCTTCTCCGAGCCAGTTAAATATAATTGCAAGAATATAGTAAATGGCAATTGCAGGCTCAAAAACATTTGTGAAATCAACAATGCCTGGAAGGAGTCTTCTACGAATAAAATCATAACAACGGCTGGAATATATGTTAACGCCAAGCCAATTTGACTATGCATGTCCTTCATATCATAAGATTCACCAAACATGCCCGCAAATATACTAGCCCCAGCCATACCAGCCGTAGCGGACGATGCAAAGCCAGCAAATAGCAAGGCCAAGGCAAATAATAAGCCTGCTGAAGGGCCAATCAGTGGTACTAGAAGCTCTTTTGCTTGCTCCAACTCTTCCACCATAATGCCTTCGTTAAAGAAAGTTGCCGCAGCCAAAATAATCATAGCCGAGTTAATCGCCCAGCCAATCCCCATGGAGAATATAGTGTCCAAAAATTCATAGCGTAGGCGTTTTTTCATTACCGCCGGATCTTGCTTATTAAACTCACGACTTTGAATAATCTCCGAATGAAGGAATAGATTATGAGGCATAATAACCGCCCCTAAAATACTGAGTACGACTAACATGGACTCATTTGGCAAAGTCGGATTCACCCAACCAAGGCCTGCTTCAGCCCAGTTTACATCCACCATAGACAATTCTAATAAATACGCCAATGCAATTAACGAAACAAACCCGGCAATTACTTTTTCTAATTTATTGTAAGAATTAGTCAATAACATAATAGTACAGATAATAGCAGTTAGAACAGAGCCTATAAATAAAGGAATGCCAAATAGCATCTTTAATGCAATAGCAGCTCCTATAAACTCTGCTAGGGCAGTGGCTGCCGCCGCTAAGCCTGCTGTACTCAATAAAATACTAGACAACCAACGAGGCAACGCATCGTAAGCACATTCCGAGAGGCATCGCCCTGTTACAATACCAAGATGCGCCACATTGTGCTGTAATAAAATCAACATAATGGTAGATAATGTTACTACCCACAACAAATCATAGCCAAACATGGCCCCTGCAGCGAGATTCGCCGCCCAGTTACCAGGGTCAATAAACCCTACGGTAACAATAATCCCTGGACCAATATACCGAAACACCTCCGACACTTGTCGACTATTTTGGTGTACTGTATCCAGTTTATTTTTCAAACGTGTAAGCCACATTCCCTTCACCATTCCCATCTTTAGAGCCCTACATTCCCCTTTACAATTTACACAACCTTGTGTAAGCTCCTATTTATTTCTGTAGGGTTTTAAAAATTATTGGCCACTAGTGGAAGTTTGCACATCTGTCTTAACGGATTCAGTAGCATCTGCATTAGACGCTGTAATGAAAGCCATTCAAACTTTACTGTTTCTCATTACTAGATAGATTGTGTTCCCTTCTCATTAGCTGGCTCTCCAGTTTCATCATCTGTCGTCATTCTAGCGGCTTGAATTGCTGCCTCAACTTTTTGACGTTCTATTTCTTTAGCTGTTTTACCATCTTGCTTAGGCGTTTCAGCTTGTTGTTCTACTGCTTTAGCTGATTTAGGATCCTGCTTAGCTTCAGCAGCTTGTTGCTCTGACTCTTTAGCCGCCTTAGCATCCTTCTTAGCGGCTTCTTTTTGTGCTTTAGCAATCGCTTCAGCATCTTCTTTATCACGCTGCTCTTTTATTTTCTTAAATTTTTCACGTGATTTAGCGGCTTCTTCATCTGCCTTTTTAATCTCTAGGCGGCCCACTTTATCGTATAAAGCATCTGGCGCTGCTGTGCCATTAGAAGAGAATACGACGCCAACACGTGTTCTATAATCAGAGCCATCGCGATTAGATGTGCGAACACGTACGTCACCTCCAACGGCGACACGGCGATCATCAATGGTGAAATTTTCAATTTTCTTAGCAATTTCTTCTTCAGACAATGCCTTTCCATCTTCTTTAGAATGCCCTTTTTCGCGAATCTCTTGGTCTCGATTATAAGCCATCAATTCGTCACGCCACTCACTATATAGACGAATTGCTAAATTCTTATCGGTCTCATTCATAGACTCTCTTTTTTCTACCACATGCGCTACTAATGGAGTTAATTCATACTTCGTATAAGTATGTCCATTTAAACTAATACCCTTAGTGTCTTCAATAGCACCATGCTTAACTAAAGTTTGTAATGCCTGATAAGACCAATCTTTAGGTGTTACGTCGGCCCAAATATCTCCAGCCGCTTGTGTAGTCATAAACGATGCGGCACAAAAACAAGTAGCAATTAATAAACGTGAGAATTTCATACATAACCTCCTCAATTAAAGCATTTTAGTTGCTTATGTATAACAAATTTATTATAACATGAATGTTTATATTTTTCTATCATTGAAATTCATTATCAATTAAAACATCCTTTCATAAAAAAACTATGGTCCCCTATACTCTTCTATTAAATCATATGAGTATAAAAACTACATTAAGAACCACAGTTTTTTCATTAGTATTTAATTTTCAAAAAAAGGAGCTACAACGATATAGGTAGTAGTCCTAAATCATTGCAGCTCCTCATAAAGCTATGCAGTACAAATTACTACGTTTCGGGCCATTAGGTAAGCGAAATAAATATTAAGCGCCGATAAAACGTGTTAATTCTTTTGTGCTAGTCATATGACGTTTATTCAATCCAAGTTCGTCTGGGCTAATGCCTAAAGCAAGGCCAATTAATTGGCTCATATGAATAATAGGCATATCTTTGTCGCTAGGCACATATTGTTTAGCTTCTTTTTGGAACATATCTAATTGCATTTGGCAAAGTGGGCAAGGTGTTACTACGCAATCTGCCCCTTCTTTAGCTGCATCAGCATTGATAGTACCGGTCATTTTCATAACGGAGTCATGAGCTGGATATACAGCATGGAAACCACAGCAATCAAGCTTGCGAGAGAAGTCGATTGGAGTCGCACCAATAGCTTTAATTACATCAGCAAGGCTAGTTGGAATTTGGAAATCTTCAAAGCCGAGCTCTTCAGCAGGGCGAAGTAAATGACAACCATAGTATTCAGCTACGCGAAGGCCATGAAGAGGTTTAACAACTTTAGCTTTTAAGTTGTTCAAACCATAATCGCGAATCAATACCCATAAGAAATGAGTTACTTCGCTAGTGCCTTTGTAGCGCAAACCAGCTTGACCTAAAATATTGTTAACACGTGCGCGTTGCACTTCGTCTTGATCAAGTTCATTTTTAGCTTCGCGGAGCATTAAAGTACAAGTGTTACATACAGTCATTAACTGCACACCTTGTGCTTCAGCTAATGCAATATTACGAGCATTGGTAGATAATATTACGAGCGGATCGATGTCTTGTACATGAGATGCACCGCAGCATGTCCAACCTTCTAATTCTTCAATTTGAATGCCTAACTTTTTAGCAACCGCAACAGTGGCTATAAAATCTTCTTTGGCTGCACCTTCAAGTACGCAACCAGGGAAAAATGCGTATTTCATTATCGTTCTGCCTCCTCTGCTGCCTTAATAATGGTGCGAACATCCTTAATACCATCGACTGGTTTGTGAGGGATTAGAATATCCATTGGATTGATTTTGCCATGAGCAAATAAACGCATTGCGTAGAAAGCTTGTTTTGCAGAATCCACTACACCATCTGTTTTTAAACTCATTGTTACTTCATTCAAGCGACCAGTTTTTTCAAGATCTTGTTTGAACGCAATGGCATGGCGAGTCCCTTTATTAACAAGACCAGCGCGAGTTGCTACAGCACGAAGTTCAGAAATATCCTTCGCTGGTTTTAAATGTTTAGGACAACGAGAAATACAGTTCATGCAGTGAACGCATTTCCAAAGGCCATTTTCAAATGCAGGATTCACATGCGCCATAGGTGCTGCATCGCGGGAATCTTCAACGAAGCGATTCGCTTTAGTATACACATATGGATCAAGGAAGTCTTCGCGATTAGCAGATAATTTATTACATTCAGAAGCACAGCAACCGCAGAGGATACATTCTGTGTTCATAACGAATTTTTTGAAATCAGCTGGAGTTTGACGAGCACCACTTTCACGGTTGAATTCAGGTTTCATGAAAATCCAAGGTGCCACAGATTTAAGGCGATTTACTTTAGATTCCCAGTCAACAGCAAGGTCGCGGATAACATCAAAATTGCCAATTGGCGCAATTTCAATTGTATCGCTACCAAAACGTTCTGTAATATCGTCAATTTTGCTTTCACAACCAAGCATAGCTTGACCATTAACTTTAATGGAGCAAGCACCACATACAGCACTACGGCAAGCAGCGATGAAAGTCAAAGTTGGATCAATAGTATCTTTTATTTTTTGAAGGCCCCAAAGAATTGTACGATCTGGTTCATAATCAAAGGAATAGGTCTGTACATAGGAGCGACCTTCGTTATAACGATGGATTTTATAAGTAATCTGTCTCATCTTAGTACGTCCTTTCTTTTGGTTCGTAGCGGGTAATTACAACTTCACTTTGACCCACTTCGTATTCTCCGTCTTCTTTTAAAGTTACAAGAGTGTGATTTAAGAAGTTAGCATCATCACGTTTTGTATAGTCTTCACGAAGATGGCTACCACGGCTTTCTTTACGACGAATAGCACCAAGCGCTACCGCTTTAGCTACTGTCAATAAACTACCTACTTCAAGATAGTTTACGAAGGCCATATTGAACGTACGGCTAGTATCACCAACATAGCAAGTTTTGTATTCTTCAATCAAGCGATTCAAGGTTTCAAGAGCTACTTCCATTTTAGCTTCTTCGCGGAAAATACCTACATTATTCCACATGGAAAGAGCCATTTCATCGCGGATTTCAGCAATTGGACGACCAGTTTTGCGACCAGTTACTTCTGAGAAGCGAGCTTCCCAGCTTGCGGCAGCTTCATCAAGAGCTTTTTGAGCATCTTTAGCGCTGTTATTTTGAACATAGTCAACAGCACCTTCACCAGCGATTTTACCGAATACCACAGCGTCTGCAAGGGAGTTACCACCAAGGCGGTTAGCACCATGCACAGATACACAAGCTGCTTCACCAGCTGCAAATAAACCTGGTACTACAGTACCACAAGTTTTATAGTCAGTTACATCAATACCGCCCATGGAATAGTGACAAGTTGGACGAATTGGAATTGGTTCTTTTAATGGATCCGCATGCTCGAATGTAATCGCCAAGTCGCGGATACCATGAAGTTTTTCAAGAATTGTTTCTTTAGATAAATGACGAACATCAGCTACTACATATGCGTCAAGACCAGTACCGAAGCCACGGCCTTCAGCGATTTCCGTTTCAATAGCTTTTGCTACTACGTCACGAGGAGCAAGTTCCATTTTGCTAGGTGCATAGTTTTTCATAAAACGTTCGCCTTTATTGTTAAGAAGGTAACCACCTTCACCACGAACCGCTTCAGACATAAGAATACCGCTCTTACCAAGACCAGTTGGATGGAATTGTACCATTTCAGGGTCTTTTAAGGCACAACCTGCACGGAAGCTAGCAGCCATACCATCACCAGTGGAAAGATATGGATTTGATGTACGAGTCCAGTACATACGACCAGCCCCACCAGTAGCAATAACTACTGCAGTAGCTGCGATTTTTTCTACACGGCCTTCTTTCATGTTCCACGCTACAACGCCGCCTACAGAACCATCATCAGCTTTTACAATGTCTAATAAGTACCAATCTTGAAGGAAGTATACATTTTCTTTCAAGCATTGTTCGTATAAAGTATGCAAAATTACATGGCCTGTTTTGTCAGCACTGTAACAAGTACGTGGATACGCTTGGCCGCCGAAATTACGTTGTGCAATTTTACCTTCTTCAGTACGAGAGAAAGGTACGCCAAAGTAATCGAGTTCACGAATACATTCAGGGCAACGGCTGATGAAGAATTCAACAGCATCTTGGTCAGCTAAATAGTCACTACCTTTGATGGTATCGAAGATATGATCTTCAACAGTATCATCTTTAGCTACGTTTTTAAGTGCCCCATTAATACCGCCCTGTGCCATAGCTGTAGCCGAACGACTTGGGAAAATCTTTGTAATAAGAGCGACACGTAAGCCTTCTTGTTGAGCTGCATAAAGAGCTGCACGTTGGCCAGCTCCGCCACTGCCTATTACTAGAACATCAAATTGTTCCATACTTACCTCCTAAAAATTGTACCTACTACCTACAGTCTTATTATTGATGCCTATACCTACAAGCACCAAGTCCATAGTTGTTACAGTAATTATAACGTTTTTATAAGGTTTTTGTCCAAAATCTATTTTGCATAATTAGAGAGTTTGTTCATAATTGATAATTTTTATCATTTTCTAAATCCCCCTATTTTGAAGGAGGTTTTAATTCATTATTTATGACAAATCCCCTTAGTTTCTATGAATAATCTTAAGTGAAAATATTTTTGTCAGGATTTATACATTTGTCTCTTCTATTTAAACGATAATTCATTTCAATATTCTAATTCATAGTACCGAACTATATCGAAGATTCTTTGTCCAGTATACCCTTTTTGCATCTGAAATTATTCAGTTATCGAATTTTTAATACCCTTAAGTTATCTCTTCACATATAGTTCATACCCTTAAGTTATACTTTGCTCACAAATTTAATGATACTACTTTATTACTTTTTTGCGTAATATTATAATAGTAATAAAGTAACGTGTAGATATAGGTTTTATATTACTAAAATAAAATTAGTACATATGCCCCTATATCTATTTGTTATATTCGTTTATAGCCCTATTGTATAATGTACATTATTATGAGTTCCTAAGGAGTGGTTCTATGAAAATTTTACTTGTTGAAGACGAAGAAATGCTGAATAATATCATCGCCAAACGCCTTCGCGTGGAAGCGATGACAGTTGACTGTTGCTATAATGGGGAGCAAGCATTAGACTATTTAAATACCTCTAGCTATGATGTAGTCGTTATGGACGTAATGATGCCAAAGATGGATGGCTTCACTGTAGTAAAACATCTTCGCAACGAAGGCAATAAAACGCCTGTTTTATTCTTAACAGCCAAAGATGCCCTTCAAGATAAATTAAAAGGCTTCAATCTTGGCGGTGACGACTATTTAGTAAAACCATTTGAGTTTGAAGAATTAGTAGCCCGCATCTACGCCTTATCTCGCCGTAGCAATAATCACGCACACAATGACTTAGTAGCCGGTCCATTGACCATCAACAGCCAAAGTCATACTGCCACATTAGCTGGTCACAAATTGACTTTAACTGCTAAAGAGTTTGCTCTACTTTATTATTTAGCGAGCAATGTAAACATTGTGCTATCACGTCAACAGATTTTAGACCATGTATGGGAGTATGATTACGAAAGCTATTCCAACTTGATCGACGTATACATTAAAGATTTGCGTAAAAAGTTAGACGTAGCCAATGAGTCCAAGCTAATTCAAACAGTTCGAGGCGTAGGCTATGTTTTCAAAGTTGAAGAAGAAGAGTAATCAATCAAAATCCGACGCGCCTCATCAAACAGCTTATTCAGCGCTTTACAAAGCTTTTTTTAGCAAGGATGAAAAAGGCAATTATTCTAATCCATTTAAACGATTGCCTTTATCTATCAAAATTACCGGTTGGTATTCTATCTTTTTATTACTCATGTTGCTCATGCTCAGCGTATTTATTCTGCAATTCACTCAACTTTGGGAGGATTCGGAAATGCGCAGCACCTTGCAATCTCGTGTAATCAATTCAGCCGATAATCTATCTCGCTTTAGGCCCTTCCAAGATGGTGTATTTACTGTTATTTACACGGAAAATGGGGTCGCTGTAAAAGGGGCTATTCCTGACGGATTCCCGCCAGAAAGCATGCTGTCACCACATCATATTTCGGAGGTGACCGTACGCAATTCCACATTCTATTATTATGACTCACCTATTAGTGATCCTGCCTTCCATGGTTGGGTACGCGGTGTACTTCCTGCCACCTCTGTGAGTCGCACCACCAATATTATGCTCATATCCCTCTTACTAGGTGGTATGACCTTCCTCATCGTCGGAGCCGTTGGTGGTTATTGGCTTATTAAGCGCGGCTTAGGCCCAATACGCTTGCTCACAAAAACTGCGTCTGATATAGGCAAGGAGCAAGACTTATCGAAGCGCATTAAGCCACCGATAGAAACTTATGATGAAATTTCTTCCTTAGCACGCACCTTTAACTCTATGCTGGCTAGCTTAGAAAATTCATCAGTACGAGAGAAACAGTTCAGCTCTGACGTATCTCATGAGCTTCGCACGCCAATTGCGGTCATTCAAGCAGAAAGCGATTATGGCCGCTCTTATATAGCATCTATTGAAGAAGCGAAGGAAAGCTTTGAGCATATTTTCCAGCAAAGTCGCTTTATGACTGCCATGGTAACACAGCTCTTAGATATTGCCCGCTTAGATAATATGGAGAGCATAAAGAAAGAGCCTCTCTCCATGAGTCAGCTTATGGAAGATGTAGCCAAAAGCTATGTCCGTATTTGCGAAGACAAAAACATTAAACTCACCACTAATATTGAGCCTAATCTATCCTTAATAGGCAATTTACCATTTTTAAAACGCGCCGTCGGCAACTTAATCGACAATGCCATTAAATTTACTAACGATAGCATTTCCTTGCAATTAGTAAAAGAAGATGATCGAATCAAAGTGCTTGTTACAGATAATGGTGCCGGTATTAGCCAAGACGATTTAAATAAGATTTGGGATCGACTATACCAAGTAGATCCATCCCGTACTAAAAGCTCTGAGCAAGGCTTAGGACTTGGTTTATACTTCGTCCATAATATTGTTAAATTACACAATGCCAAAGCCACTGCTACGAGTATTCCAGGTGAATCTACTAGCTTTATCCTAGATTTTCCTGCGGCCGATGCATAAATAACAGAAAGGATATTACATGACTTTTTTTCGCTTTAATCCCTTTTCTCGCCCCCATGATGATGAGACTTCGCCTAAGAAGCCATTTTATCGTCTTATCGGCATTGGATTAGTGATTGTGTTAATTGGTGTTGCTATATACAATGTATATACTTATTACCAAGCCCAAGAGCGCTTGCGCATCGTCAATGCGCGGACCGAAATGGTAAGAGCACAGGCTAAAAATAATCAATTAACAATACTTAGTGAAGATAAAATCAAAGAAATTGCCGCCATTAATACGGGTGTGCCACTAGAAGAATTACGCTTTACTAAAATTGGTCTCATCACCTTTGAAGACCTACCAATGCCCCCTATGTTTACTAACAAACCGCCTATAAATAAGGACAAAGCTACTACAGCAGAGAATATGGGACAAAGTAATCTGCCAGAAGATAAGAATAGCGATACATCCTTACCGCCTATCCAAATGCCGCCAGACGCACAAAATATACGTCGAAGTGCACAGCATAAAATGGCGGCCAGTAAGGATGCTACCACATCTGGCGATACATCAGCTGCGACTGAAGCTAATAATATGTCCTCCACGGCAAATGCTAGTGAACAAGAAACGGGGGCTACATCGGCTAGTGGTGAAATCCATTTAGGACCACCACCACATTTACCGGAAAATGATTTTAGTCGCACTCCACCAGGGGAGTTTAAAAAGCATCCTTTATATCATATATTCGCAAAAAGCAGCGGCCTAACCTATGAGTTAATTATTGATGGAGTTAATGGTCATATTATAAAATCTAATGTATATTAATTGTATAGGGCATTTAATAAAGCATTATACTAACTGTATTCTTAGCGATTTTCCATTTAAAAAAAATAATTTATAATTTACCCTGTAATTCATTTTGAATTCATCTTGATGGATTATATTGATATTATCAAATGAATGGTATCGCTGATACCCCATTCAGCATACCTCTTATTATTGATTACAGGGAACTATATCAATCCTGAGCTCTCCCTGTTCAGCTGATATAGGTAGTCAATTTTTTCATTTGATTAACACTAACACTCCCCTTACAAGAAAAACAGGAATCCCTCCCCGGATTCCTGTTTTTCTTTTTATTTAAGCCTATAAATTCTATAGTATTATGCAAAAATAAAAAGACGAACATCATAAATTGATATGCATGTAGCTAAACTTTTTATTGTATTTACAGTTAAAATTCTATAGAATATTTATATTGATAGATTATAGGCTACATCTAGATATAAATGAGATCAATCTTGAATTTTACGAGCAAAATCACTGCAAATTCAAACTATAATCAAGTGGTACTACAAGACCATTAAAATCAATTAATTAATATTTATTTTATTTTTAAAAAATACTCTCATAAATCAAAGGAGGATATAACTATGGCCTTAGTTAATGAAAATTATTCTAATTTACAAAGTTCCTATTTATTTGCCACTATCGCTCGCAAAGTAAGTGATTTCCAACAGGCCAATCCCCAAGCTGACATAATTCGCTTAGGCATCGGCGATGTTACCTTGCCATTAGCGCCAGCTGTTATTGATGCTATGCACAAAGCGGTGGACGAAATGGGCCACATTGAAACCTTCCGCGGCTATGGTCCTGAACAAGGCTATGATTTTTTACGCCAAGCCGTTGTTGACCATGATTATAAAACACGTGGCATACAAATCGACTTAGACGAAGTCTTTATCTCAGATGGAGCTAAGTCCGACTGTGGCAATATCCAAGAGCTCTTCAGCCCTGAAAATACGGTGGCTATTACAGATCCTGTATATCCAGTCTATTTAGACAGCAATGTAATGGGTGGGCGTTCTGGACAGGCCGTAGATGGTATTTTTGAAAACATCGTATATTTGCCAACCCATGCAGAAAATAATTTTTCCCCTGAGTTTCCGTCTAAGCCAGTTGATCTAGTATATCTTTGCTGCCCTAATAATCCGACTGGTACTGTATTAAGTAAAGCACGCCTAAAAGAGTGGGTTGATTGGTGCAAAGCTAATGAAGCAGTTCTTCTCTTCGACTCAGCTTATGAGGCCTTTATTAGCAGTGAAGATACAGTTCATTCAATCTTTGAAATCGAAGGCGCTAAGGAAGTAGCCCTAGAGTTTCGCTCCTTCTCTAAAACGGCAGGCTTTACTGGCACTCGCTGCGCCTATACAGTAATTCCTAAAGAGTTAAAAATTAAAAATTCAGCTGGTGAACAAGTAGCCCTCAATCCACTTTGGAATCGCCGCCAAAGTACTAAGTTTAATGGCGTACCTTATGTCGTACAACGCGCTGCGGCTGCCGTTTATACGCCAGAAGGGCAGACTCAAACTAAAGAGGCTATTGCCTACTACAAAGAAAATGCGCGCCTCATTCGCGAAGGATTAGAATCTATTGGCCTTACCGTATTTGGTGGCACTGATGCGCCTTATATTTGGCTTAAAGTACCTGCTAGTTATACGAGCTGGGAATTTTTCGACCTACTCTTAGAAAAAATTCACATCGTAAGTACTCCAGGCTCTGGTTTTGGCCCTTGCGGCGAAGGCTACTTAAGACTTACTGCCTTTGGAAGTCGTGAAAACACTGTCAAAGCCATTGAACGCATAAAAAGTCTACAATTCTAATACACTAATGCCTCTGTTTCAAGCCTAATAGTCTAATAACTTAATAGCTTGATAACCTAGTAGCACACAAGTAATTATCAAAACATCTTTTTACAAAGCAATGTTTATATTTAGTGTATAAGCGTTTACAAAGCTACTACAATATCTATATATAAATTTTTCAATATAGTTAACCTCAAACTCTTGTCCCACTACCCTATAACATGGTATGATTTTAGTATTCAATGCAATTATTATAGTTATATTAGGTTGGGCTATCTAGCCTATAAAGACCGAATACAACTATGAAATTAAGATAATATACTATTTCATAAGATAAAAGAGGTATACATGTTTACAGTAGTTAAAAAATTAGAAATCAGCGCATCTCACCAATTAAAACTCGACTATGAAAGCAAATGTCAACGCCTTCATGGACACAACTGGATTGTGCATATTTACGCCCGCGCTAAAGAGCTTAACCACAATGGCATGGTTATTGACTTCGGTCACATCAAAGAAGCTATCCATGGGCGCTTAGACCATCGTCACATTAATGATATTATGGGCGATATTAATCCTACAGCGGAGAATATGGCTAAATGGATTGCTGACGAATTAGGCGAAAAATGTTTCAAAGTAGTTGTGCAAGAGTCAGAAGGGAATGTGGCTATTTATGAACGTGATTGAGCTATTTAGCTCCATCGAAGGAGAGGGAATTCGTCAAGGATTCCCTTGCTCTTTTTTACGGCTCTATGATTGCAATTTGCGCTGCGTATACTGCGATACAACTTATAGCTACGGCGATGATGTAAGCTATGACACCATGAGCTTAGACGAGGTAATTACACAGCTCAAAGCCTTCAACAATCGCTACATTACCATTACTGGTGGCGAGCCTTTATTACAAGCACAAGCCGTAGAAGAATTAATTACAACAATGAGTCAGCATAGAACGCCGTGGGGACCATACGAGTTTAATATTGAAACTAATGGCTCTATTTTAGCTCCCTTTCGCTATGATAATGTAATCTATACATTCGATTACAAATGTCCTGATTCACTTGCCGAGGAAGATATGCATCCGCGCTTATTGGAGCAAATCGAGCCTCAAGATGTGCTAAAATTTGTTGTGTCTTCACCTAAAGACCTAGATAAAATGAAGCAATTAGTCCTAGCCAAGCAGCCAAAGGGACATATTTTTGTATCCCCTGTGTTCGGCAAAATTGATCCAAAATATATTGTCGATTATCTGTTGAAGAATCAATTACAAATGATTCGACTTCAATTACAAATTCACAAATTTATTTGGGACCCTGACACAAAGGGTGTATAATAGTTTCCATAATAAAAGGCGCCTAAGCCTATCTAAAGACTAGTTCTCTAGATATGGCTTAGGCGCTTTTTTTAATTATGTGCAGCAACTCTTGTATGCAATAACTCTTGTGTACAAGAGCTCAATTCAGACACACTCTAACTTTACCTTAGCTTTGTATTTGATTAAATTTATATTTATTTTAATTTTATACTTGCTAACCATATAAAGCGGCCTTAGCGCTGATTATAAAAATAAATAATTTTTGTTTCGTCAGGGCTCACTAACGCACCAGTCATGACTTGATGATCAGTCACACCACCGACATTGAAAATATACAAATTGTAGTCATCAGGAACTTTTACAGAATTAAACTCATAGGAGTAGTAGCCTAACACTTGTTTTTGCAATTTTCTATTTTCTTTCTCTGATAAAGCAAGAGTGGTTCCTGAAGCTTCACCATTTTTAAGCCGCATAGCACTCAACTTTTCAGTCAATGGCGCTACAAATTCTGGTACAGTACCTAAATTTTTAAGACTATCTGTGCGGCGTATGTCATAGTCTAACACTAACTCGCGTGCGCTTAAAGCATAATCCATATTAGATTCTGGCTCTAATTGAATATATACGTGGCGACTTTCTCCTAGTGTCATTGAATCAATGGCCAAAGCCTTAGCTTCTGCTACATACGGTGCCATATCTTGACGACTGCCACTAAAGCTAACTTCGCCTACAGCACCAGATTTTAAGTATTGAGGCACATAGTAAATCTGTACATCCTTAGCAAAACTAGGAATTTCTACAGGAAAACCATCATATTGTGGCATTTTATCATAATCTTTAGGATTATTCATAGGGAATAAAATCTTAAGGGTAATATCCTTATATTGTGTAGCTCGTGGATGTGTAAGCTGAGCTGTCCCATGTGTCACTGGTTCCTCATAAGCCTTAATAATCCGCGTCATCTGTCCACGCTCAGGTAGCTCTGTGAACTCAGTGGCTGCTAATGTATGGCCTACTACAAGCGCCCCCAACAAAGAGGCTCCTAATGCTACACGCACTAATTGTTTTATATGTTGATTCGCCATGACCTAATCTCCTTTAACTATATTAAAATATGACTAAATACAAAAGAGGCAAGAGGACTTTCATCCTCATTGCCTCTATTATACTATATTTCAAAAGAAATACTTATATAATTAGTCTTTTACATCATATAAACCAGTTGGTTTTTCGCTAAGGTTGATAATGATGTTTTTCTTTTGGCTGTAATGTTCAAGAATCACTTTGTGTGTTTCACGGCCAATACCAGACTGTTTTACGCCGCCAAATGGAGCCCCTGCTGGGATTTGGTTGTAGCAGTTAACCCACATACGACCAGTTTCAACGCCTTCAGCCACGCGGATAGCGCGATTAATATCGCGAGTCCATACGCCGCCGCCAAGACCGAATTCGCTGTCATTAGCCATTTTAATGACTTCTTCTTCGCTGTGGAATTTAATAACTACAGCTACAGGGCCAAAGATTTCCTCTTGTGCCACACGCATATCGTTAGTAGCATCTACAATAAGAGTTGGACGTACGAAGCAGCCTTTACCAAGTTCGCCTTCAGTAATGCGTTTACCGCCAGCTAGAACACGAGCGCCTTCTTTTTCAGCAATATCTACATATTCTAATACTTTAGCAGTTTGACCTTCGTAAATTTGAGCCCCTAATTGAGTATCATCTTCCCAAGGAAGGCCAACTTTTACTTTTTCAAAATGTTTCGCAAGATCAGCTACGAATTTGTCATAAATTGTATCTTGTACGAAAATACGGGAACCAGCACAACATACTTGACCTTGGTTGAACAAGATACCAAGCATAGCACCTTCCATAGCCATATCCCATTTAGCATCTTCAAAGAAGATATTAGCAGATTTACCACCAAGTTCTAATGTAGCTGGAATCAAATGTTTAGCTGCTGCTTTATATACATTAAGACCTACATCAGTAGAACCAGTGAAAGCTAATTTAGCAAAACCAGGATGATCAAGAATGAATTGACCAGACTTGGAGCCCTTACCAGTAATAATATTAACTACGCCAGCTGGTAGAATATCTTTTAAAATATCGCCAAACTCAAGTAAGCTTAAGGACGTATGGCTAGATGGTTTAATAACTACAGTACAGCCTGCTGCTAATGCTGGTGCTAATTTCCAAGCAGCCATTAAGAATGGGAAGTTCCAAGGAATAACTTGGCCTACTACGCCGATTGGCTCATGGAGAATTAAAGATAAAGTATCTCCGTCTAATTGTTGTGCAGAGCC
Organism: uncultured Veillonella sp.; assembly: GCF_900545795.1. Lineage (GTDB taxonomy): Bacteria > Bacillota > Negativicutes > Veillonellales > Veillonellaceae > Veillonella_A. The sequence goes on along the minus strand of NZ_URAR01000002.1, from coordinate 27,238 downwards.
TTCTTCAGCGCGAATTACGCCTGCAAAATAACGGAAATGGTCGATGGCAAATGGAATATCAATACCGCGAGTTTCGCGAATTGGTTTACCATTGTCATACGTTTCTACTTGAGCAAAATGCTCTAATTTTGCTTCTAGTGCATCAGCGATTTTCAATAAATAGCTGGAGCGTTCTTGAATGGAAGTTTTCTTCCAAGTTTTAAACGCTTCAGTCGCTGCTTCTACTGCTGCATCTACATCGTCTTTAGTCGCTTCTGCGCAAATAGCGAGTACATCGCCAGTGGCAGGATTATATGCATTATATTCTTGTCCATCACTTGCTGGACGCCATTCATTGTTAATTAGTAAGCCGTATTTTTCTTTCAATTGTAATGCCATAGTGTTACCTCCTGTAAAATACTTCGGTTAATAGCATGTTCTTGCTCAAAGTAACAGCCCATTGTGCTATCTTTAAGCCTTCATTTTCTCTTATTTGTGAGTCATACTCTAAAATAGGTATAGCCTATATAGCTAGTTACATTACTAGTTCGAGATTTTTCTATATCCTATGAATAAGAGTATACGCTCTTTGGTAAAATTTATCAATCAAATTACCCTAAGTATTTTGTATTCATGCCAAATCAGTATACTTGAAATATATAAAAAGCCTCTCCAACTAGGCCACAAAAGGCTTTATTGGAGAGGCTTCTCTTTGTCTCTTTACAAATTACATTTGTACTTTGTTCTTTGTAACATATGCATTTTTGGTATAGATACCAAATTTCATTAATTTTACGCTATTTCTAAGTTCGCATAACTGAACTCGGTATGTATATTCATTATCAGTCATTTGCTATACAGCTAATGCCAGTATCCACAACTAACTTAAATCGAGCCTACTTTGCGAAGATAAAACTCATTATACAAGCGAAGCTCTAGAAAAATACATTACGCTTCTTCATCAAGTAATGGAATCAAATGGCCATAGCCTTCTTTTTCCATATCCTCAGCTTTTACGAAGCGAAGTGATTTACTATTAATACAATAGCGTAAGCCACCCATATCAGGACGGCCGTCTGGGAATACATGACCTAAATGCGAGTCACCATGTGCACTGCGCACTTCGATGCGTTCACGGCTAAGGGAATTATCTTTTTCATAAGTTACTGCATTGGCCACAATAGGGCGAGAAAATGCAGGCCAGCCACAGCCAGAATTGTATTTATGAGTAGATAAGAACAATGGTTCACCAGATACTATATCTACATAGATGCCGCGTTCAAAATGATCATCATATTCTCCCGTAAATGGGCGCTCTGTATCTTCATTTTGAGTAATTTCATAGGCTTCATCGCCAATGCGTTGTCTAAGAGCTTCTGCATCTTCTTTCACATACGCAGGAACACCAAGTAATGGTTCCTTAGCTTTATGAAGTTGCACATGGCAATACCCTGTCGGATTTTTATCTAAATAATCTTGATGATATGTTTCCGCATCAAAGAATTGATCCAATGGCAAGATTTCTACTACAAATGTATTATTAGGATCAACTGCTTTAAATAGACGCTCTACCTTTGCTTTATCAGCTTCGTCTACATAGTATACACCAGTGCGATATTGTGTGCCTACATCGCCACCTTGTTTATTTAAGGATGTAGGGTCAATAATGCGAAGCAAGTGAAGTACAATTTCTTCTAGCGAAATGCGATGACTATCGTATACAAGCTTCACTGTTTCTGCATGGCCCGTATCTTCATGACATACTTGCTCATAAGTAGGGCGCTCAGTTTTACCATTTGCATAGCCCACCTCTGTGCTCAAAATACCAGCGATTTGTTTAAAATATGCTTCTACACCCCAAAAGCAACCGCCTGCTACATATATCGTTTTTTCATTAGGTACAACGGATAAAATATTCATTTGAAACCTCCTTATGCTCTCAAATTATTTCTCTTTTTTTACTCATTTAATTTGCTCTTTTAGCTCTATGCTACAGCTTCACTACTAGTACGAACCCGGCGCTTATACACTAGCCAAGCCACTACCATCAATAAAACGCCAGTAATTAAAAATACATAGCGAATACCGAACATCGTAGTAACACCACTAGCAAATAATGGTCCTACCATACAGCCAAACTGGTTGGCCGTAGTCGTCATCCCAAAGACGCGGCCTCTAAATGATGGCTCTGTATAATGTGCTACGGCGGCACTTAACAAAGGATTTACCCCTACAATAAAGCAGCCTACTAGTACTTGTAAGCTACCAAACCACATAATGCCAAGCGGGAAGCTTTGCATCAATAAGAATAAACCTGTACCGCAAAGCGCGAAAAACACCGCTCTAAAATAGCCTTTTTTCTGTCCGAAGAAAGACCAAATATTAGTAGTAATAGCACCGGCTATACCACCAATACTAAGAATCATACCGGATAATAGGGCAGCCCCTTCCATAGTGCCTTGCATATGGCCTACATAGAGAGCCAAAATTGGCTGTAACATTAAGATCGCGGCCTGCATAATAAAATATAACCAAAGCAAATCTACTAATACAGGACGTGATTTTACAAAGGCCCAATCCTCCTTAAAGGACGATGTTTCCACTGATGGTGCATCCTGGATTTCAGGCTCTTTAACAAAGAAATAGACCACCGCACTGGCAATAAATAGTACCACGCCGGCAATAACAAATACAGGACGCATGCCCACTACAGCTTCGATCATGCCACCTAAGGATGGCCCAATAACATTGCCGATAATAAGGCCTGTCTGGAAAATACCCAACGCAGTGCCCGTTTTTTCCTTTGGCACACTTAAAGATACCATCGTCATGGCCGCTGGCATAAAACCATTGGCAAAGCCCATGAGTGCCCGCGTTGCAAAGAGCTCCCAAGGAGTCTCTACAAAGCCAGTCAAAGCATAGGCAATACCGATGAAAATACCGGCCCGAATGGCCATGATTTTCTTGCCCTTCGTGTCAGCCATACGGCCCCAAATAGGAGCCATTATCCCAGCCACTAAAAAGGTAATGGAGAATACTACCCCCGACCACATAGCGACATTGTCTTCACTTACACCTAATTCTAATAAGTACAAAGGTAAGAATGGTACTAACATGGTATAACAAATCGCTAAGGATGTCATACAGGCTGTTAGAATCCATACATTCCTCATACCACCCATCGTATTAGTCGTTGTCACTCTATACCTTCTTTCTTACAATCGAAGAGAGTTCCTAAGTCCCTAAACTTTTTGTGCACGCCCAGTTAAACGCGCGAGCATTTTATACAATAATTTGTACATCACTTGATACTCATCTTCAGTAATTTCTACAATATTTGCCATTTCACCTGGCACATGAGCTACTTGCTCCTTTAAGGCTTCCCCTGTTTTTGTAAGGGAAATAATCACAGTTCGTTCATCCTCTTTCGAACGAGTGCGTGTTAAAAATCCTTTAGCCTCCATTTTGCGGAGTAAAGGTGTTAATGTTCCTGAGTCGAGATATAAATACTCACCCAAGGATTTTACATTCATTTCCTTATGTTCCCACATAACCATCATCACAATGTATTGTGTATAGGTTAGATTCACAGGATCCAATAATGTTTGATACGCCCGTACAATTTCTTTGGCGCAGGCATATAGAGGAAAACATAATTGATTGCGTAGAGCTAAATCATCTCTATTAGTAATATCGTTCATCGTCCGTCTCCTCTCTAAACTATTTACTAAGACTTTAATTTTACTATAAAATAAACAAAAAACCAATACATGCTATTAATTTGTTTACAATATATTTGTGAAAATAAAGACGCATCATAAGCAAAAAGCTCTATAATGCGTCTCATGCAAGATTAATAATTACATATCAAACTTTTTGTCTAACACATCTTGTAATGTAACACCTGTCATGTATTCTTTAAACTGTGCTTGCATATGCTCCCACAAAGGTAAAGTCATACAGGTTTTGCTGCGAGGGCATTGGTTAACTTCATCTTCAAGACAAGCTACGAGTGCTATGGAATCTTCTGCAGCACTTAAAATATCGTACACTGTATAGTCTTTAGGATCTTTTGTTAAGCGATAGCCACCATATTTGCCGCGCACACTTTTTACATAACCTGCAGCACTTAAACGCGCTACAATGCCTTCTAAATATTTGTCTGAAATTCGTTGCCGCTCGGCAATTTCTCGAATTGACACATTTTTATTATTACCGTTTTCCGCTAAGTCAACTAATACGCGCAAAGCATAACGGCCCTTAGTTGAAATCTTCATTTTTCATATACCTCTTTCACAGTAGGAATTACCTTAAAGTTATTATAACATAGGTGGCAAGCACATCATAGAGGGGAATTTCACATCTGAAGTTTTGTCCTTTCTTAATTTTCAACTATAGATTGCATAAAATTCATTCAACTTCGAGCCCTTGGCTCTCCCCTTTTATAATTCTACATGATAAAATAGGGTTGAACTTATTTTTATGTCATTTTATATATAGGGCAGATGGCAGTAAACTAGCCATTTAGCCTTACAAAAAGTAGTTCAAATCCAAGTAATTGGGAACTGTATTTGAATTGAGGAGGTTCATATGTTAGAAAAGCTGTTCGCTCTCAAAGAGCGGAACACAACTGTTAAAGGAGAGATCATCGCTGGTCTTACTACCTTTATCACCATGGCCTATATTCTCTTCCTCGCACCTAATCTCTTAGGCATTGCGGGAATGGATAAAGACGCCGTGTTAATCGCCACTGCTCTTGGCGGCGGTATCGTAACCATTGTAATGGGGCTATATGTTAATTATCCTATCTGTTTAGCTCCTGGTGTAGGTCTCTTAGCCTTTTATGCCTTCACCGTTGTACTCGGCATGGGCATTCCTTGGCAAGTCGCATTAGGCGCCGTATTTATTTCTGGTATTGTTTTCTTAATTTTAACATTAACGACGGTCCGCCAACACATTGTAGAGGGTATTCCTGCATCCATGAAAATTGCCATCACTGTAGGTATCGGCTTATTTATTACTATTATTGGTTTAAAATTATCCGGCCTAATGACCGTGGCGTTATCATTGCAACCTGATACATTAGCTAAAGTTGTGGAAGCAAATGGTCATGGCGCTCCTGGTGCCTCCGAGACTATCTTAACCTTAGGTAATCTCATGGATCCACAAGTAGCCCTTGCTTTATTTGGTCTTTTATTTACTGCTGTACTTATGGCGCGCAATATTCAAGGTTCTTTTATTATCGGTGCCGTAGTAACAACTATTTTAGCTTATATCACTGGTAATGCCCAATTACCTGAGCATTTTACTATTATGTCTATTCCTGATTTTAGCAAGGCTGCTTTCTTCCAACTCGATATTGGTAGCGCCATGCATTTAGGTCTAGTAACGATTATTTTCTCCTTTACCTTCGTGGAATTATTTGACTCTATGGGCACTTTAATCGGTACTGCCACTAAAGCAGGTATTGCCAATCCTAAAGAAGGCAAATTCCCTGGTCTTGGCAAAGCCATGACAGTAGATGCCTTAGGCGTAAGCTTTGGTGCTGTACTCGGGGCGAGCACCATTACAGCATTCGTAGAAAGTGCTGCTGGTGTTGGTGCTGGCGGACGTACTGGTTTAACAGCTGTAACTTGTGGTGTGTTATTTATCTTGTCTTTATTCTTTGCACCATTAATCACTTTAGTGCCAAACTGTGCAACTGCACCAATTCTAATCCTTGTAGGGGCACTCATGATGGAACCAATCCGCGACATCGACTTCTCCGATTGGACAGAAGCCTTCCCTAGCTTTGTAGTTATCGCTCTTATGCCTTTCACTTACAGCATCGCTAATGGCGTAGCTGCTGGCCTTATTATGTACCCACTTTTAAAAATCATCGCTGGTCGCTCCAAAGAAGTACATTGGATTATGTACCCATTAGCCATCATCGTATTGATTCGTTACATTTGGTACTAATATATTAAAGGTGATTCGAACTGCTCTATATAGGATAGGCAACTCTATACAAGATATCTAAATTTAACAAAAAGAGGTCTGACTTTTGGTCAGGCCTCTTTTTATTATTTATTTCTTTTATTATTTATTTATTTCTTTTATTATCTGTTTCTTTGTCCTATTTCTTTTTCCTTTTTTTATCTATTCCTCTTTATCTTATCTATCCCCTTTATATTGTCTGCTCTCTCTACTTATTTTTTATGTATAAAAGATTAAACAGGAGTCCATTACTCATTACTTACTTAATTGTTTATTACTAATTACTTGCTTAATTATTTATTTATCATTAATTATTACTCACTGCTCATTACTCATTACTTGCTACTTACACGTATTCGCCTACCTATACTTCGCCTCTATAACATAGCCGATGCCGCACATTTCATCAACAAAGCTACACCGTCTCGTATGTCACTATGAGTCAAACTCGCATAGCCTAAAACAAAAGTAGGCCCCATATGGCTATGAGAAGCTTCCGAATTCAAATTATCTTGTAAATTAGAATCGTGAGAGGGCAAAAAGTAGTTTCGCATAGAATATATTTTAATAGATGCCTTATGACAAGCCGCTAAAAATTTGTCTTCATCCATTGCTTGCGGCATAGTAATCACCAAATGAAGTCCTGCTTCAGCCCCTTCTATCTGTACTGTCTGACCAAGCCTACTATAAGATTCCTCATGAAGGGCAGTAACTAAGGCGGCCCTTTTCTCCTTATATACAGTGCGCATACGATTAAGATGCTTTACAAAATGGCCCTTATCCAGGAATTTATGCAATACTTTTTGACTTATCATGCCTACGGCACAACCAAAATAAGGCATTTTTTCTTTATATACTCGAAGCAATCGATCGGGCAATACCATATAACTCACGCGCAACGCTGGACTAATGGATTTAGAAAAACTCCCCATGTAAATAATACGCCCGGACTCATGAGAATGGTCTCGCGCTTTTAAAGCAAGAATTGGCCTGCCTTGGTATTTAAACTCGCTATCATAATCGTCCTCTATAATATACCGATCATCTGCGCCATTGACCCAATTAAGTAACGCTTGCCGTCTCCCAGCTGGCATAATACGGCCAGTAGGAAATTGGTGGGATGGCGTTATACAAGCTACCTGCACCGCTTGCGCTTCTAAGTCTCTGACCATAATCCCATGCTCATCAAGTCCTATCGGGCAATATTTTACTTCATTTGTAGTAAAAAGCTGCTGCAACATTTTATAGCCAGGATTTTCAATGCCATATAACTGATGAGGCAATAATTTAAATACAAGGTGAAATAAATACTCAGTCCCTGCACTAATGATAATCTGATCTGGCCGCGCTATAACGCCTCGTGACTGTGCTAAATATTGACAAATACTCTCCCGTAACGGCTCGTAACCTTGCACGGAGCCTGAATGGGCAAAGTCAAAACTATCTTCTTCATAGGCTTCCTTAGCCAGCTTTTGTAATATTTTTGTTGGAAGAGAGTCTACATCGACACCAGAATATGTAAAATCATACAAAAAATCTGTTCGAGCTGCTTTCATTACAGCTCGCTTCTTGCTGGATTCCTTATATAACAATTCCTTATCAGCCACATAATAGCCACGACGAGCTTGTGACTCAATATAACCTTCCTCTTGCAGTAAAAACAACGCATTTTCTACTGTATTTTGACTCAAATTGTACGTTTTCATCAACTCACGTTTTGATGGCAATTTACTATTCGCCTTCATTTGTCCAGTAATGATACGTTCTTTAATTCCTTCATATAATTGTATATATAAAGGCTCTTGCGACTTACTCTGTAATGCGATTAACTCCATATATTCACCCTAAATATCCCTAATATTTCTAATACTCTAATGCTTCAAATGTCTAACATTTCAAATATTATAATTTCTATTAAAGTTATAACATTCATCTAATCAAACCTTACCTGATTACACTTCAACTGATTAAGCTTCTAACCGACCAATCTTCAACTGATAAAGCTTCCAACTAATTAAGCTTCAACTAATCAAGCCCCAACTGACCTCATCACTTTTATAATTTCTGACTCTTTTTCTAATGACAGTATACAAGTTATACTATTAGCAAGTCAACAAATTCAAATTAATAGAGGAGGCTATTATAATGGATGCATTACAATTTAATGGTGGCGTAATCATGGACGTAACCAATGTGGAACAAGCTAAAATTGCAGAAGAAGCCGGTGCTGTAGCAGTGATGGCACTAGAACGCGTACCTGCTGATATTCGTGCAGCTGGTGGTGTATCACGCATGAGCGACCCTAAAATGATTCGCGAAATTATGAAAGCAGTCAAAATTCCTGTTATGGCCAAAGTCCGTATAGGCCATTTTGTAGAAGCTGAAATTTTAGAGGCTATTGGGGTCGATTTTATCGATGAGTCTGAAGTATTATCCCCTGCTGACTCTATTTACCATGTAAATAAACGCGATTTCAAAACGCCTTTTGTGTGCGGTGCACGCAATCTAGGCGAAGCCCTTCGCCGCATCAATGAAGGTGCTAAGATGATTCGCACAAAAGGAGAAGCTGGCACTGGCGATGTGGTGCAAGCAGTCTCTCACATGCGACAAATCATCAAGGAGATGAATATTGTTACAGCCCTTCGCGAAGACGAACTCTATGTAATGGCTAAAGATCTTCAAGTTCCTTATGACTTAGTTAAATATGTGCATGACCATGGTAAACTTCCCGTGCCAAACTTCTCTGCTGGCGGTGTAGCTACACCAGCTGATGCTGCTTTAATGAGACGCCTTGGTGCTGATGGAGTATTCGTAGGCAGTGGCATTTTCAAATCTGGCAATCCACAAAAACGAGCCAAAGCTGTTGTAGAAGCAGTAAAAAATTATACGAATCCTGAAATTATCGCCAAGGTTTCCGAAGATCTCGGCGAAGCAATGGTCGGCATTAACGAAGATGAAATCGAAATCATCATGGCTAACCGCGGTGTTTAATATAGTGACAAATTCATAAATATAGCCTATTTATATGAAATTGATTTTTTGAACATACAATTGATGTGTAAAGGGGCATGAAAAAAGGGTAGAACCTAGGTTCTACCCTTTTGTTATATTCAAGCAGATATCTGTATCATTGAAATACCAGCTTGTAATATACAAGTAAACTCTGCTCGATTAAGCCAATATAATAATACACATAATGTCCTATCTGCATACTTTGCTCTTGTATTTAATCTGTTGAGAGGCTATTATCTTCACTACTAACTACATCCTTAAACCCAACAACGAGTGTAAAGATAAAACTTAATGTAAAGCTCACGCCCAAGGCTGTAACATACCAAGTAAAGGAAGGGCCCATAAACACGGGCAAAGTTGTTACTGCAGGAATGGCAAATGCAGCGGCACTTACTTTAAAGAATCCTGCAATAGCACCGCCTATACCACCAGCCACACAGGCACAGACTAGCGGCTTCTTCAAACGCAAAGTCACACCAAAAACTGCTGGCTCTGTTACACCCAAAAGTGCCGTTATGGAAGCAGACAACGCTTCTGATTTAAATAATTTATCTTTACTTCGCACAGCCACAGCTAAAGCGGCGCCAGCTTGAGCAAACATAGCACTGCCAAATAAAGGCATTAATGTATCAAAACCATAAACAGCTACATTATTAATAGCGATAGGGAAAAATCCCCATTGAAGGCCTAGAATGCCAATAAACGGCTGCACAATACCTACAATGATACCTGCTATAAAAGGACTTATGTTATAAATCACTTCGTAGCCTGCCCCTAAATAGCCCCCAATAGCCTTCCCCAAAGGTCCCAAAACGAGCAATGTAATGGGAGCCATCACGATAATACAAACTGGTGGTGTAAATAAGCCTTTTAAAGACTCTGGAAATATTTTATAACAAAGCCTTTCCACATATTTCATACCATATACAGCCAACAAAATGGGAATTACTGAGGAAGGATATAATACAGATAGCAAGGGAATCCCAAAGAAGTCCACAGTACCTTCGCCTTTTAGCATATTAGTCACATCAGGATATAAAATAACACAAGCTAAGAGCATCGATGTAAATGGATCCACCTGAAACCGCTTTGCTGCAGTATAAGCCAAGAATACAGGAATAAAGTAGAAAAAACCATCGCTCATGGCATTTAAAATAATATACGTACTCGAATCCACCGTCACCCAATGATTAACAGTTAATAGGATAAAAATACCTTTTAAAATCCCTGTAGATACAAGAAGTGCAATAATCGGTAGAAATAAAGAAGACAAAAGCTCCATCAAATTAGTACCTTGGCGCTTTATCCATATAAATGCTGTATTAGACATAGAAAACTCCTACACTAAAATAAAAACTACCTTACAAATAAGTAGTAAATAATATTATCTTACTAAGTATGTTTATTTTAGCACAGTGGGAGAGATAACGCCTAGGAAAGAACTAATATTAATTTTGGCTCTTATAATCCACTTAAAAGCCCAATGCATTATTCTCCCATGCCAAAAAGCTACTAGTTTCCCTATCATAGAAGAAGGGAAACTAGTAGCTTTTTATGCATAGAGTTCTTAACTGAGTTAAATAATATTAAATTGTTTTAATATACTTCGAATTCGCTCACTCTCTACAGAAGTAATTGGAGTTCCTGGAATTCTTGCATAGCTAGAAATAGGTAAGCCTTTAGCCTTTACAGCTTCCTTAATAGCAACGATAAAAACATCCGTGATATCGTATAAAACCATAAGTTTCGATATTTTTTCACCATACAATTTTACATTTATTATATCATCCGCCTCATATGCCTTATGAAGCTCTACAAACCATTCTGGCACCACATTAGTTAATCCACAAAGAACACCATTACCGCCAGATAATCTGTTAACCATATAATATTCATCATAGCCAGAAAGTACGCTAAAAATAGGTTTCACACTTCTTACTGCTGTAATCATCTTTCGAGTATGACTAATTGTGTCAACAGTATCTTTAATAGCCACAATGTTCTTGTACATTTTAGCTAATCTTGAAACTAATTCAGGTGTCAAATCTTTTCCTACACGATCCGGGAAGTTATAAAGCATTATAGGTAATGTAGTTGACTCCGCCACACCACCAAAATAACTTTCAGCAGCTATATCAGTAATACCAAAATAATATGGTGATACGATATTAAGAGCATCTGCCCCCACTGATTCACTAAATTTCGCCAACTCTTTTACTTCTGTAAAATTATTACCACCGATACCTATGATAACAGAACAACGCTTATTTACCGTATTTACAGCGAATTTAATTAGTTCTTTTTTTTCTTCAAAAGTCAATGCGTAAAATTCGCCAATACTCCCCAAAAACAATAAGCCATTTAACCCAGAATCAGCTAGATAATTTATGTGCTTCTCGAAATTAATGTAATCGATTTTTCCTTCATCGGTCATAATGGTAATGACTGGTGAAAATACACCGGTAAACATAATCAACCCCCTTGAGTCTATTACCATAAAACTACTTTAAATGATATGCTTTACATGCATTATTATAAAAAACATCTTGCAATTCATCTTTATTAAATATATCTGACTCAATAATAAAATTATAGAAATCGGCAAACTTAAATTTGGTTAAAACGCATGGGGCATCAGTTCCCCAAAGAATTTTATCTGCCCCCATTATTTCTTTAGCCATTTTAATATATGTTAATGCTGTTGGATAAGGATACTGTTCAGGTGCAACATTCCAAGGAAGTGCCGATAAATCTACCCAAACATTTTCATGAGCCAAATACGGTAAAGCCCTTTTTAATACATCACCATCTTTTACTGATGGCGCTAACAAGTGACAAACTACTATATTTAAATTAGGATATTTTCTAGCTATGCGATCAACTGCTTCTGGCTGACAACTTGCCATATGAGGACTGCCAATATCTAAAACTAAAGTAATATTTTTTTCTTTTGAAATGCGGTCATATATCTTTGTCATCATAGGGCCATCAATAATAAAATCATTATGATACCCCATCATTCCTCCACCTACACTTATTTCAAACTTAAATATTTTAGCTTTCAAATGATTTATAAAATGCTCTAAAATACTATCTACTTCTTTACAATGTGGATCGAGTGTTACGGCTGCTTTAAACTTATCTGGATATTTTTCAGCCATTTCAATAGCATATTCATTTTGAAACCCATATAAACTGCCTTGAAGCAAAATGGCCTTTTCAATTTTCTCATCATCCATTAATCCTAAAAGTGTTTCGGCTAAAAATTCTTTATCACCATATCCTTTAGGTATAATCGCCATTTCATCACCATTAGCCCATCTACAAACGCCCCCTCCAATTGGACGTAACTCCCCCGCTTTACCAAAACTAGAAATACGTTCAAAAATATGGGCATGTGCATCAATCTTTTTCATAATACTTACCTAGCCTTTCAAAATCTCACAAAAAAATATTATAAATAATTTTATTAAAGTAAATCTTGACATTCCCCCTATTATATCTAATTTTATTAATTCTTACTCTAAACTATAAATATTTATTTAATTACAGCTTCAGATTCATCTTCTACATCATCAAATTTAACAAGCAAAGTAAAAAGAAATCCTAAACCAAAAGCAACCACCAAAGATAAGACAAATGGAATAAAAGAATAAGTCATAAAAACCGGTAAAGTAGTTAGCGCTGGTAAGGCAAATGAAATTGCTCGCGCCCCAAAGAATCCAGCAATAGAACTACCAATTCCCCCAGCTATACACGCACAAAACATAGGTTTTTTCAATCGAAGATTCACACCAAACATAGCTGGCTCTGTTATACCTAATAATGTAGTCAATGAAGCAGATATTGCCTCTGATCTAAATCGCTTATTTTTTGTTTTAACAGCAACGCCTAAAGCAGCACCGCCTTGTGCAAATATAGCTCCACCAAATAGAGCCATAATCGTGTCATATCCATATACAGCTACATTATTTAAAGCTATTGGAAATAATCCCCAGTGTAGTCCAAATATAACCATAAATGGTTGAACGGCACCAATAAATGCACCTGCTACAAGCGGGCTTAGGCCATATAGAAATTCATATCCATCAGCTAGCCACCCCCCTACAATTTTCCCCAACGGACCGAATATAAGTAGTGTAAGAGGTACAATAATAAGAACACATATAGGAGGTGTAAATAATCCTTTAAATGTTTCAGGAATTACCTTATAGCAAGCTTTTTGAACAAACTTCATAAAGTAAATAGTTAATAGGATAGGAATTACAGATGCAGAGTAAATTACAGGTGTAACAGGAATACCAAAGAAGTCAATTCCACTATCTAGCTGCATAATACTCGAAATATCGGGATGTAGAATAATACATGCTATCAGAATTGAAGTGAATGGTTCTACTTCAAATCGTTTCGCAGCAGTATATGCTAAGAAAATTGGTATAAAGTAAAAAAACGCATCACTCATGGCATTTAAAATGTGATATGTACTTGAATCCGCATTCACTAATTCATTAGTTGTTAATAATATAAAAATGCCCTTTAAAATCCCTGCTGATACCATTAGTGCTATAAATGGCAAAAAAACAGAAGACAGTAATTCTATTACCTTATCAACACTGCGCCTAAAGATATTTTTTTCTTGCATTTTATCTGCATTACTATTAATAACCTCATTAGACATAATATATCCTCCTTACCTATTACCTAAACTTCTGATTTATACCGTTGTCGCTAAACGCCAAATAGAGAAATCATTTTGTTCATTTTTTTCAGCCTTTGTTAACTCCCCTTCACTGGCTTTTACTATTAGTTCAAGGATCTCAATCCCAATATCATATTTCGTTCTACCAAAATCAATAATTGCACCAGCATTAACATCAATATCCCCATGCATATTATTAAACAACCGTGTATTAGTAGCAACTTTAATAGTTGGTGTAATTGGACTGCCTGTAGGAGTTCCTAACCCAGTAGTAAATACACAAACATTACAGCCACCAGCAACCATCCCACTTAATTGTTCAATATCATTACCAGGTGTATTCATTAATGTTAGTCCTTTATCTGTAATTTGCTCAGCATATTCTTTAACCGCTACTACTGTGGTATTTCCTGCTTTATACACACAGCCCAAAGACTTTTCTTCAATTGAACTTAGCCCTCCAGCCATATTTCCTGGACTTGGATTGGCACCACGGATATCAGAATGAGAATCTATTACAGTTTGTTCGAACCCTTTTATAGTATCAATAATCTGCTGACTTACAGCTGGATTTAACCCTCGCTTTGCTAAAATATGTTCAGCACCAATTAACTCTGTTGTTTCTGCTAAAATAACAGAGCCTCCTTGTTGAACAACTATATCAGAAACTACACCTAAAGAAGGATTACCCGTCAACCCAGAAAAGCTATCACTACCGCCACATTCCGTGCCTAAAACAACGTCAGCTAAAGTTCCTTCACTCTTCGTTTCTTTCATAGCTTCCTTAAGCATCGTTTGAACAATTCCAACGCCTTTTTTAACACTATTAGATGTGCCGCCTTCATCTTGAATATTAAAATATTCTACTACTTTATATGGTGCAATTTTTTTAATCTCTTCAACAATGCTCTTAGCTTGAATAACTTCACAACCTAGCCCAACAACTAGTACACCATACACATTAGGATTAGCTCCCGTGCCCGCCAAAACACGACGAGTTTGTTCTGCATCATAACTTAATTCACTGCATCCATGTTGATGTGTTATATAAATAGGCTTTGTATCTTCTCTATATGCGTCCATATTTCTCAATACTGTCTGTGCAATACGCTCAACTACTTTATTTGCACAATGTACACTAGGAATAACAATAACATGATTTCTAAAACCCAATTTACCATCAGCTCTGCGATACCCTTTTAATTTATAATGAAAGTCACTAGTTGCTGGCTTTACATCTCGATTTACCTCTTGTTCTATATTACGAACTAAATTATCTGTATCACCACGACCACGTTCGCCTTCAATATTATGTGTATGTACCCATGAACCTACTGGTATATCTTGTGATGCTATTCCAATGTGAGCTTCATATTTAATAACAGGTTCACCTTTTTTTAACGATTCTGTAGCAAATTTATGTCCTTTAGGAATCTCTTCAAGAATTTTAATCCCCATTACTATATCGCCTACATGTAAAGGTTCAATAGCAGTCGCTACATTGTCTCTACTTCCAACATGAATCGCCTTCATAACTCGCTCCTATTCTTGCATAGTTTTGCATTACTTAAATTATTTTATTACGAATATCCGTATCTTGCCTTGATAGTATCACTTCTATATTCTACCTTCAATAAATTGCGTATATACGAATACTTATTTATTATTTTTAAATTAACCCTTACTCTTTCTCATCGGTCAAATTTACCGGCATAGTTTGACTTATCTAATTGGCAAGCGTATAGTTAGAAATATATAAAACCTTTTCGTCATCTTTAAATTTCCGTATATACGAAACGCTGATTTTTTACGTATATACAGACAAAAAAGGATCGTGATTTAGTCATGCCACATACACAGGAGCATATGCCCACTGTTAGAGTTATAGAAATACTTGAAATTATAGCTAGTTCACCTAAAGGTCTTACACTATCTCAAATCGCAGAAAAGCTAAACTATCCTCGTAGCACTTTAATGCCAATCTTAAAAACTCTAACTAACAGATCTTATTTATCCTGTAATCCAGATACTTTAACATATAACATTGATCGTCAATTATTTATCTTAGGAAATACATATAATGAAACTAGTACATCATTAGAGTTAATAAAAGAACAAATGATGCATATAGTTGATGATTGTAATGAAACTTGTCACCTTGGAATTCTATCAGGAAACAAAATTATGTATATACAAAAAGTCTCAGGGACTCAACCTATTCAATTTATCTCTTCCATAGGGAAGAAGCTCCCCGCATATGCTACAGCTTTAGGAAAAGCACTTTTATTTGATCATAATCAACAGGAGCTTGAAATAGTTCTAGGAAGAACTTATATGCCACTAACTAAAAACACGATTACTAAAGTTGAGGCTTTATATAAAGATATTCATAAAGATGGAATTAATAATTTTACATATGAGAAAGAAGAAATAACAAATCATGCACGATGTATTGCTAAGCCATTAAGATTAAATGGGAGAATTATTGCTGCTATCAGTGTTAGCTTTTTAGTATTTAACAGTTCACACGACCATGTTAAAAATATAAAAAGTGCACTTAATAAATACTCAACAATAATCGAAAAATTGATACATTCAAGAGGCTTCTCATATTAATTAACATAAAACACCTCAATATATGAATCCTTTTAATAATAAATAATACATAGTAAACTTCAAGTTTTATTTTAGAAACACATTTATCTTTAAAAAAAACTGATCTTCAGGAATAGGATCTAAATTTAACAATATTGGCCTATATGAACGTGTATATATCAATGCAATACTTTCAATAACTATAAATTTGCAAGTAGTATATACTCTAAAATATGTGTCATACAGAAAAATTTTTTTGTACTCCACCAAAACTCCATCAGCCCCTTACCACCTAACTTTATAGCCCCAATATAAACATGCTTAATTAAATCACAAGCAACTTAATTTTATTTAACCCTTGCAATTCCTACCCAGTGTGTGGTATTATATAGACATAGATTGATATTATTCGATTTAACTTTAAAAAAGGGAGTTGCTTACTATGAATTTAAAAAAATTATTAATTTTAGGTGTTGCTTTCTCTACAATCGCAGGCGTAGCATCTGCTAAAACTTTACCAGACAATCAATGGTACTGGTTCTATTCCGACGCTGAGCAAACTGGCCGCGTAAACTTAGAATCTGTAAAATATGATGTAAATACAGACACAGCTGATTTGCAAAGTGCTTATGTAAACCCAAATACTGGTTTCACAGACGTAGTTAACTACAAATTAAACTTTGCTAACAATACACTTTACACTTTTGACAAAGCTGTATACCCTAACAATGGTGAACAAGCTACAAGTGTAAGCACAGCTAATGGTGCTGGTCATGTAATCCAAGCTAACACAGCTGACGCTGCTCTTCGCAATGTAGTAGCTAACTTGGTTGACCGTAACCAACGTTTTAAAGAAAAACCTGATACTGTTTTAACACCAGCTCAAGAACAAGAAAAGAAAGCTGAAGATGCTAAAATCGCAGCTACTTGGCAAGGTGCTAAACAACAAAGCAATGCTGAAGTAAAGAAAACTGACGTTATCATCGAAAACACTGATGCAACTACACCAGTAGCTCAAGATGAAGACAAAAAAGCTGTAGAAGAACGTTTGATTAAAGACAATGTGTCTAAAACTTTCTAATCGTATAAAACAGCATACAAAGTAAATTATTATTAGGCGCATGTATAACATGCACATCCTCATACCTAATATGCAAAGAACGATGGCCTTATGCCATCGTTCTTTTTATTTGCTCTTAATTATTAAAATAATTTACTCCATAATAACTTTACAACTTTCAACAGACAATGCTCGCCCTTCCTATAGTTTTTTGAAGGTCTAGAGCAAACCCCACTTAATATAAAATTAATCAGCAAGCACCTCAACATAGTGTTTATCCACCATGTTATAATAAAACTATCGAAGAATCTCCCCTAATTACCAAGGAGGCTACTATGTCTATTTGCCAATCAAAGCACTCTTTTTGTCCTGTCTGTCAAAAAGAGTTTGAAGTCATGGCCTGGGATAGTCTGAATGCAGACCTCGATCCTCAAGCTAAGCATAAATTAATAGATGGTCATTTATTTGCCTTTACCTGCCCTCATTGCAAAACATCAGGTAACTTAGACTATCCTTTGCTCTATCATGATATGACTCATAACCTAATGGTTAGATACATTACAGATACAACTGATATTGAAGAAGCCTTGCGCTCTTTATTTGAAGGACATGAATTTGTGAAGGAATTTATGGACACCCAAGGCTATAAAGTACGTATCGTAACCTCTCACCAAGAATTACGCGAAAAAGCAACTATCTTTGATGCTGGCTTTGATGATTGTACTATGGAAATCGTAAAAATTATCTACGCTGTCATGCAAGAAGCTGAACAGCCTAACATCAACTTTACAGACATTCGTTTTATCAATGAGTCCACACATGGCCCTTCCTTGTATTTTGTCTGTGAAAATCACGATGATTTTGCCATAACACTATCAATGGAAATGTATTCGGAAATCTCCCAAATAGTTAATTTACTACCAAAAGAAGAGCTGCAAAAGCCTACTATTGATAAAGAATGGGCTGCAACTGCTATACAGACATACGACCTATTAAAATAGTTACATTTACAACATACGCCTACTATATAAGAACAAATATAAAACAATACCACTAGCTATGTAAATTTCTAATTACATAGCTAGTTCTTTTTCATTTTTCTTACGCCTCTGGTCATCCCCTTCTATTGCTGCTACAATGATTATATATTATGCCATTCAAAGAGCATATAAATGCACCACCGTATTAATAACAAGGGAGCCACTTATGTTTGAGGATAAAATAAAAGAGATTCATACACAGCTGCGTTCAGGTCTCGAAACAGCTTTTATAGAAGCTAATTCAGAGTCTGATATTAATTTTCAACCCCAATTTGTTTTTAATAATCCCAAAGAAAATTTAAAAATTATTGAAACACTAAAACATGAGCTAAATAAATGTGAATCGTTCAAATTTAGTGTTGCCTTCATTACCAAAAGTGGCCTGGCAGGTTTAGCTGGCGTTTTACAGGAGCTAAATAATAAGGGCATAAAAGGACAAATCCTTACGACCGACTATTTATTTTTTACCGAACCAGCAGCACTCAAACAACTTCACTCTCTTGAAAATATTGAGCTAAAAATATATAAAACCTCTGAATCAGATGCAAATGGGTTCCATACCAAGGGATATATTTTCCATGACAATGAAATGCTCCGCATCATTGTAGGCAGTGCCAATTTGACACAAAAAGCATTATCTGTAAACCGAGAATGGAATACAAAGATTGTATCGACATCTGAAGGCGCCTATGCCAAGCAAATTGTAAGAGAATTTGAAGATCTCTGGACCCACCCAGCAGCAAAACCCTATGATACATACATTAAAGAATACACCGAAACATTTAAGTTATTTAAATCTTTAAATCAAGCATCAAAACAAAACTATACTCAAGATTTATGGAATAAAATCTCTACCTATAAACCACCACTTACGCCAAATCCTATGCAAACAGAATTTATGGGGCGCTTAAAGGACTTAGTTGATGAAGGTGAAAGTAGAGCCTTACTAGTGTCTGCTACAGGTACAGGCAAAACTTACGCCTCAGCATTTGGCGTACAGCAATTACAGCCTAAGCGTATTTTATTTATTGTACATCGCGAGCAAATTGCCAAGCAGGCAATGACTACCTATAAGAATGTATTCGGTACATCTCGTCATATGGGCTTATTATCAGGTACAAGCCACAATATAGATCCAGACTTTCTCTTTGCTACTGTACAAACTATTTCTAAAGAAGATTGGCATACTCAGTTTAAACCTGATAGTTTTGATGTAATCATTATTGATGAAGCGCATCATGCAGCCTCTCAAAGGTGTCTGTATTTGATACAATCGAACGATAGCAGGGATTTTGAACACCCCCGTGTGCATAGGCAGGTTCACTCTTTTCCTTACAAATCTGCGCCATCATAGTATACTGGAACAAAAGGAATCTACAACAAGAAGCTGATATCATGGGCTTAGATGACGCGGATATTCTGGATACCATTTATCACAAAGCGGAAGCCAGACTGCGCGCCCAGTTAAAAGCAATATAAAAAAGTCAGGGCAGCTGCCATTCAGTTGGCAAACTGCCCTGACTTTTTTATGCTCTGATTTCCGTCCCGTCCTTGAAGGTCACCCGAATATCGTCTTTGCTGTATACCGTGATGAAGTCCACCAGGCTGCCCCACAGCCGGGCATCGAACCCCTTGATGAGTTCCTGCTCCCGAAGCTCCTTGATAAAGCTGTCCATCTGGCGGCTCCGGGCCTTGCGATACTGGATAGCTTCACAGGTCTTGTCGTACTGCGTCTTCACCGCTTCATACAGGCTGACCAGTTCGTTGTAGTTCTGGTCGTAATCATCCTGATTCTGTGCCACCCGCGCATTCTCGGCTATGAGTTGCTGTACCTTATCGGCCAGCAGGTTCAAATCTGTGCTGAGCCTGTCCCGCTCCTCTTCCAGGGCTTCTGTGTCAATGAGCCGTTCCTTCAGCAGGGTGATGCTGTCAAGTACGTCCGCTTTGTTTTCGATGAGCCGGTTGGAGGCCCGGACGAAGGCTTCCTTGATATCATCCTCTGTCAGATGCGGTGTCTTGCAATGGCTCTTGAACTTGTCGTTGCATCGGTAGATGGTTCTGCGGTACTTGTCGGTCGAATGCCAGACCTTGGCCCCGTACCAGCCTCCGCACTGGCCGCACTTGATTTTGCTGGAGAAGATGGATACGCCGCTGTAACGTCCCCTGCCTTTACGCCGCCGCTTGATTTCTTCCTGCACCCAGTCGAAGACCTGCGGGCTGATAATGGCTTCATGGTTATTTTCCACATAGTACTGTGGCACTTCCCCTTCATTCGCTTTCGTTTCTTTGGTCAGGAAGTTGACGGTGAACCGCTTCTGCAGCAGGGCATCGCCCTTGTATTTCTCATTCGTCAGAATGCTCTCTACCGTCCGCGGATACCAGCGTTTCTTTTTCGCCGGGGTTTCCAGCCCTCTGGCAGTCAGCTCCCTGGCAATGGAGTGGAAGGTATACCCGTCCAGGAACAAACGGTAAATCAGTTTCACCGTCCTGGCCTGTTCCTTGTTGACGGCCAGATTCCCGTCAGGCCCTTTGTCATAGCCGAGAAAATGCCTGTAGGGAACACTCACCTTGCCATCAGCGAACCGCTTCCGATGACCCCAGGTGACGTTTTCCGAAATGCTCCGGCTTTCTTCCTGCGCCAGGGAACTCATGATGGTGATGAGGAGTTCGCCCTTGGCATCGAGCGTCCAGATGTTTTCCTTCTCGAAATAAATCTCGATGCCCTTATCCTTGAGCTTGCGTACCGTTGTCAGGCTGTCTACGGTATTTCTGGCAAAGCGGCTGACTGATTTTGTGACGATGAGGTCGATTTTCCCATCCATGGCATCCCTGACCATCCGCTTGAAACCATTGCGGTGACGCGTGTTGGTCGCCGAGATGCCTTCATCGGTGTAGATGCCGACAAATTCCCAGTCATCCCGTTCCCTGATATAGTTCGTATAATAATCGACCTGTGCTTCATAGCTGCTGATCTGGTCATCATGGTCCGTGGAAACCCTGGCATAGCCCGCTACTCTCCGCTTCTTCCGGCTGTTAATCGGAGCCGCCGTATAACGGCTGATGGTGGCCGGGATGGCCCTTACTGTCTTTGCCACTTTTCTCCGCTCTCCTTTCTCCGTGCCTTGGGACGCCGCTTGGATGGCGTAGGCGTATAAGAAATCTCTTCTGTTCTCCCACTCTTGAAATGGACAGTCAGGCAGTCTGGCTTTCCGGCTTCGATAGATTCCACTTTCCCCCGGAATCTATCCTCATCAAAGTCCTCTAACCCCATGGTCTCTGCGGCCACACGCTTCAGGTCATCTTCCCGGATGCTGACCGATTCACATTTGCCGCCTTTGCTGCATCGCCAATAAACAGGCCTGTCATGCTTCGTTTTACACCGCCGGAAAGAGGATCCGCACAAGGCGCACCGGATGCGGGTCGTAAAGACGGAGAACCGTGTTCCCTTGCCATTGGCCATGTAGTTTTTCATCCATGCCCTCTGACGATCCTTATACTCATCGGTCCAGCAATCCTTCTTCGCCGTTGATACCCAGTGCCGGATAAGTTTCTGTCCGTTTTTCATACAGAAAACCATCACATGGTATTCTGGCACTACTATCTTTTCGACCCGGTCAAGAAACGCCTGCTCATCGAAATCATCCAGGCCTAGGACTTCTGTACTCTCCTTCACGAGGACTGCATGCGGGATACTGCCTTTTGCGCCGCAATTCCGGCCTTTCAGTTTATGGGAGCCGCAATCCCAGAATTCTTCAAAGCCCCGGTCTGTGCGGCGATTGTGCATATAACTCCGACCGCAGATGCCGCATTTGATTTTTCCCGTGAAGCAGGTCGTGTTCAAGGACTTATTGGCCAGCGCCCCCAGTTCCTTTCGCCGCGCCATCTCCTGCTGCACGTAATCAAAGGTTTCCTTGTCGATGATAGGCTCATGCGTATTTTCAACATAATACCTAGGAAGTTCGCCCCGGTTCTTCTTCCGCTTCTTGAGGATTGGATCCGTCACATATTCCTTCTGGAAAAGCATATTGCCAGTATAGGTAACATTGGTCAGGACAACCCTGATGTTGGAATCCATCCAGCGGCAGCCATTCCGGGTCGTGATGCCTTCGGCAGCAAATTCCCGTTCGGTTTCAAGACGTGACTTGCCATCAAGGAAATTCTGGAAGATGCGCCTGACAACAGCTGCTTCCTCGGGAACTACCACCAGGTTATCCCCTTCCCAGCGATACCCGTAAACACGGAACCGCCCGTTAGGATTCCCCTGCTCAAATTGTTTCTTGATGCGCCACCGGATATTTTCACTAATGGAACGGCTTTCCTCCTGGGCAAAAGATGCCAGGATGGTCATCATAAGCTCGCCGTCCCCGCTCATGGTATGGATATTCTCTTTTTCAAACCAAACTTCGATGCCCAGCTCTTTCAGATGCCGGACGGTACGCAGAAGGTCTACGGTGTTGCGTGCGAAGCGCTGGATGGACTTGGTCAGGATGATGTCTATCTTCCCGGCTTCGGCATCTTCCAGCATCCGCAGGAATTCCTGCCTCTTCTTCATCCCCGTCCCAGAGATGCCATAGTCGGCATAGACCCCGGCGTATTCCCAGTCCGGGTTCTTCTGGATGAGGCTGCTGTAATAACTGACCTGCGCCGAAAGGGAATGGTGCATCCGCTCCGATTCCATGGATACGCGGGCATAGGCTGCGACTTTCTTTCTTTGCTTCAAATTTGGTATGCGTCGTTCAATCTTACGGATAGTCCGCATAGAATCAGCTCCTTTCGACACTATATATCACTCTGTTTGATACAATTATCAAGTGTATAAGTCCCCGGAAAAAGGCTGATAGCGGCGAAGCATCTCCTGCTCGAAGTCCCGGTACTCCTTCCCGGTGATGAGCTTTTCGGCCAGCATCCGCCTTGCCAGATACATCGCCATCTGGAAGGCTGTTTCATTTTGAAACGACCTCTTATCCATGGCGGACACCTCCGAACCGGTATGCAATATAGCATGCGTGGGAGCAGAACTTCCGATGGCTGTTGCCGTAGACAGTGAATTTCTTCCCGCAAGCCGGACAGGTATAGTTGTAGACTGCCTTCCGCTTCACCAGCTCCAGATGTGCGTTCCACCACTTATTCCGGCAGGCATCGCAGCAGAACCGTTTCCGCTTCCGTCCCGTATTCTGCTCAATCGGCTTTCCGCACTGCTCGCAAACTGAGGCTGCCGACTTCGCCGCCAGGCTGTGCCGCCGGCAGAACGACTTCACTGTATTGATGGAAATCTGGAGCCGCGCCGCTATCCTGCCATATCCTGCCCCATCCCGGCGCATGGCAATGATCTGTTGTTTCTGTTCGTCCGTCATGATGGACACCTCCTGAAAATTTAGCTTTCAGGAGTAATAGGACAGAACAGCTATCGTTAAGTACTTCAAAAGAAGATTCAACAGGACTTATCTATTTTTAGATATAGTCTTTTCAGTTTTATCTAAAGCTTGACATTATAGTCATATGATGACTATAATAAACCTACCTCAGAAAGGGAGATTATACTATGTCATATAATCGTTACAAAAATACGCAAAAAAGAAAAAATTATCTATTAATCCATAATAAGGAAAAGTATGATAGAGTATCTATCATACTTCCAAAAGGAACAAAAGAAAAAATAAAAAGGCTAGATATTAAATCTAGCCTGAATCATTTTATCAATATGGCCATATACGAAAAAATTAAACGAATGGAACAGGATGGTAAAAATGACTTATAAATTAATCAATGATAATTGTTTCGATTGGATGAAGAATCGAGAAGAAAATTCTATTACTGCAATAGTTACAGACCCGCCATACGGTGTAAAAGAATACACGGAAGAAGAGTTGAAAAAAAAGAGAAATGCATCTGGAGGTATATGGCGAATTCCTCCAGCCTTTGATGGCCGAAAAAGAAGTCCATTGCCAAGATTTTCTGTTATCAATGACAGTCCATTGGAAAGAGACAATGTATATAATTTTTTTATTGATTGGGGCAGGCTTGCCTTTAAGGTTCTCGTTCCTGGTGGACATATTTTTATTGCATCTACACCTTTATTATCTGACATAGTTAGTCGGGCTTTACGAGATGCTGGTTTAGAACGACGCGGAGAGATTGTCAGAGTCGTAAAAACTTTTCGAGGTGGAGATCGCCCCAAAGGCGCAGAAAAAGAGTTTTCTATGACAACAGTTATTCCTCGTGGTTGTTGGGAACCGTGGGGGCTTTACAGGAAACCGCTTTCCGAAAGGACTGTTGCAAAAAACTTAAAACGGTGGAAGGCTGGCGCTTTACATCGAAAATCAATTGATACGCCATTTTGTGATTTGATTGAAAGTGGAAAGACTCCCCAATGTGAACGTAAAATTTCAAATCATCCTAGTTTAAAACCGCAAGATTTTATGAGGATTCTTGTATCGGCTGCTTTACCTTTGCAAGAAGGGATCATATTAGATCCATTCTGCGGTGGGGGCTCCACTATCGCGGCAGCGGAAGCACTTGGCTTTAATAGCATAGGCGTCGAGCAAGACAAAGACTTCTATCAAATGGCTAAGAATGCTGTACCTAAATTATCTCAACTTTATCCACAAAGCGAAAAGTTATTATTCGAAGAAGGGTGAGTACGGGGGTATCGGCAAAATGTCTTTAAGTTTATTACGTGCACTTTTTAGTTGCTTACTATATTGAATTATGTCAGTATTTATGTAGACAGCTCCATCGCGTAATTTATTAGTTCCAATTGAATTAGTAACATAAGTTTCGGTACGCTGACTATTATTACTATTTCTTTTACTCTTGCAATACACCCAATCTGAAATACCCTCTCCCATTTCATATCCATTAATATTTGCAATCAAAGCCTGTATAAATTCAATGTTCCCATCGTCCAGGATTGTATAGCAAACTATAATATGCCATCCTGTATGTCCATTGTGGCTTTCTCCACCTTTTTTATAATTAATACATGCCTTCACTTCAAGTCCTATATTTTTTTCTGCGTACATTAAATCTGGATATTCTTGGTCACTATATGGCTTGTAAAGACTATGTTCACCCATGTAATGAGTAAATAGATTTGAAACTACGCCACTAAAATTATTTTTTTGTATTAGTTGGGATAATTTTATTCCGGTCTTACTATTTATTGTCTTAAAAAAATTCTGAGTATCTTTCATTGCTAAAAAAATGCTTTCTTTTGTTAAGTTTTCCGGTAATAAGACATCTCTTAAATACTTTCTATCGAGCATATGCTAATCTCCTATCTAATGATTCTTATAATATGACTTTAGTATAACACAAAAAGCCGGTATGGAACATCTCCCCGATGCTCCATACCGGCTTTTCTCATGCAATCTTCTGTTTTACATCAGCCACGATAGCTTTGACCGCCTGCTGCATCAGGGTGATATACAGCCTGTTCCGAATCTTCACCCACCAGCTGGTAGTGGTCTGGATTTCCGCTTCCAGCGGGTCTGTGAGGTTCTTCATCTGGGCTTCCACCATCTTCTGGACGTCATCCAGGTCGATGGACTTGATGGCTGCTTCGGCTTCGCTCCTGGCAAAGGATACGACGGCATCGGCGACAGCTTTTCTGATTTCTTCACGGTTCATGGTCATTCACCTCCTAAAATCAGCTGTTCATAATCTGTCACGCCCCTGGCCACGGCTCTGGCCAGGGCATCCTGGGCATTGGCCAGGATTTCTTCATCACTAGGATTGGTGATGAAGGCCAGTTCGACCAGGACAGCGGGCATGTCCGTGTTCGTGAGGACATACAGGCCGTTGACGCCGGGCGTGGCAATCTTCACGCCCCGGTCTGTCGTATCCAGGGCATCGACAATCTGGTTCTGGATGCAACTCGCCAGCATGCTGCCACGGTAACTGCCGGCACAGGCCCAGGTTTCCGTGCCGTTGGCTTCTTCGGCTTCGGCGGCATTGCAGTGGATGGACACGAAGATGTCGGCATCACTGGCATTGGCGGCTTCGCAGATTTCCTCCAGGCTGTCAGACTGGAGCAGTTCTGTTGCTACTCCTGCCGCATTCAGGTAACTTTCCGCAGATTGACCGACTGCCAAAGCGACATCGCACTCACGCAGACCGCTTTCACTATTGACAGCTCCCGGGTCGGGATAGCCGCCCGGCGCATGACCGGGATTCAGGAATACTTTCATGATTTTTCTTCTCCTTTCTGATGAACGGCGGACTTCACAGTACCGCCGATGTAACCGAGAAGCCCTGACGCAATGCTCATGTACGGTAAGGAAGCAAGCAACCGAAAACAAGAGATAGACCGCCAGCACTACACTATTCCGAACCAAAGACCAAAAGATAAGCATTGTGGGAAAATCTAAACTTTTGGATTTTCCTACAATGCCAACTACGGCGGAATCCCTCCCACTCCTTATATCTTTCTGTATACATTGAATTTGTATTTAGTAAAATGCAGACAACACCACGGATCGGCTTTTGGTTGGACAATTCCAACCAAACACCACAGCAGACAGCAGAAAACATTCTGAACGCTAGGAAGCCGGTATGATTGTTACATATAAGGGGAAGAAAAATTTCTTTTAGGTACTTGCTTTCCTAAAACTGATGTGATACAATGAATTTGTATTTAGTAAAATGCAGACAACACCACGGATCGGCTTTTGGTTGGACAATTCCAACCAAACACCACAGCAGACAGCAGAAAACATTCTGAACGCTAGGAAGCCGGTATGATTGTTACATATAAGGGGAAGAAAAATTTCTTTTAGGTACTTGCTTTCCTAAAACTGATGTGATACAATGATTTAATCCAGAAAAGGAGTAAAAAATATGCGGCAAGGTATTCTTAAATAAAACTATAATCAAATA
>NZ_URAR01000001.1 GCF_900545795.1 uncultured Veillonella sp. | reverse complement strand
AGGAGTATTTCTATGGATTAGGAACAATAGAAGCGGCGTTGGGATAAATAGTGAGCCTCATTTGAAGGAACATGCTAGTGACGCACAAATCAGTACGAATTTTTTAGTTCGCAGCGTACGATTCTTCGGAGAAGAATAGCCAGCATCCGAACAGGAAGTCGCTAAGATATACACAGGGATTGAATAGCAAATCGTCATTACATATGCCATACCAAAAGGTATGGCTTTTTTCTTATTTTAAGTATAAACCTTTATAGAGTATTCATATTTTTATATGGTATAATTAATTCATAAATAAAATACTATTGTATCTTACTAAGAGACTTTCAGTTGAATGATTAGAATAAGATTTATTAGTCTATGAACTCTTTCATAAATAATATTTTGGTTAAAGCATTTAGATGTATGGTTATCCTTTTAAAGAAACAAGCAATAGTATATGGTAGGTATAAGTGTTTAGGAGGTATTTAGTATGAAGACATACTCCTTTCATTATGGTGATGGTTTTGTTGATTTTAAATTAGATGAAAAACGTGTTATTGGTGAGCTTCACATGGCCGAAACTCCTGTGCTCCCTAACCCTGAGCAAGCAATTA
Source organism: uncultured Veillonella sp. (assembly GCF_900545795.1). Taxonomy (GTDB): domain Bacteria; phylum Bacillota; class Negativicutes; order Veillonellales; family Veillonellaceae; genus Veillonella_A. The sequence continues at coordinate 362,670 of NZ_URAR01000001.1, read as the reverse complement.
GGGATGCTTTTGATAATCCTATTGACTCTAAGCCTTTGAAAGAGTTAATTAAAGCGGGAGAAACAGTTGCGATTATAGCTAATGACACAACACGTATTGCTAATACTCATATTTTCATGCCTATTTTAATTGAGTATTTAAATAATATTGGTGTTACTGATGATCATATTAAAATAGTCTTCGCCCTTGGTACACATCGCGATATGACAGAATCGGAAATGCGTCAAGAAGTAAGTCCAGAGATTGCTGATCGGATTCAACTTATTAACTCTAATGCTAAAAAAACTGAAGACTTTGTTCATGTAGGCACGACTTCTTTTGGTACGCCTGTGGAGCTAAATCGTCATGTAGTAGAAGCAGACCATATTATTTGTACGGGCTCTGTGGTTCACCATTTCTTTGCTGGATTCGGCGGTGGACGTAAAGCCATTTTACCTGGAGTAGCTTCTTATGAAACTATACGTAAAAATCACAGCTTAATGCTTGATGATAAAGCAGCGATAGGTGAACTAGATGGAAATCCTATTTATGATGATCAAATAGAAGGCGTTGCTTTATGTCCTCCAACATTTTTATTAAATATTGTGCTTAATGGGGAAAAAGAATTTACTGGTGTATTTGCTGGTCATTACATTACAGCTCATAAAGCTGCCTGTGATTTTGTAAACAAACAAAATGGTGTGCCTATTAAAGAGTTAGCGCCTATAGTGATTGCCTCTACTGGTGGTTATCCGAAAGATATTAATATCTACCAAATGCAGAAAACTATGGATAATGCTGTAAAAGCAGTTGCACCAGGTGGTGTTATTATTCTATTGGCAGAATGTCGTGAAGGCTCTGGTTCCGCCATTTTTGACGAAACAGTACATAATTATCATTCCATACAAGCAATAGAAGATTCAGTGCGCAAAGATTTCCAAATTGGACGCCATAAAGCGTATGCTGTAACGCGTTTGATGAAAAAAGCAGAATTCTATTTACTCTCGTCTTTACCTGATGAATATGCAAAAGAAGCATTCTTTACGCCTGTTCATTCTATTGAAGAGGCACTTACTATGGCTGAAGCTAAACTAGGTGCTGATGCTCCTATTATTTTAATGCCTCATGGATCCTATACGGTTCCTTTATTAGAAAAATAAATATAAATAAGTAATCCCTCAAGTATATTATTTGAATTTCAATTTAAGTCTCATATGAAATTCATTGTATATATACTTGGGGGATTTTTTTATTGATTTCTTATTAAATCTTCAGTATATCGAAAATAATAGATTAACTATCACTGATTTTCATTTGATTTAAGATTTTATTAAATAAGTGAAGACTAACATATATAAAAAAATAAGAAGTAGAAAAGATGTATATATCTTAAAAATGCATAAATAGCTTGCACTTTTAAGATACTTATATTGAGTTATTATAACTTAAATGTAACTTCATATTTTTCAGTATTATTCAAGGTGTTTGATATTAGTTATACTGTAGTCAAAGATATGGCTTACCCCGGGAGCAAGCCATTTAAATACAGTTTTATATACATTGTGAGTTGTATAGGGCTTATAAGTATATACATTGACATTTTGGAGGTCATAAAGATGGAAGCATTAAAAATTGTATGTAGTAGTGAGGCAGCAAAGCATTTTGATATTTCTTGCAATAGACCGCAAGAATGCTTAGATACTATTTTAGGCCAATTTGAGCCAGATTTTACTGCTACCGGTGCCGTAGTTGTTACAGATCAAGAGTTAGACAAACTACCTCCTGTAATTGATACTTTATTAGATATTCCAACATTTATTATTCGCACAGCTAAAAATAGCGAAATTCCTTTGGATTTATTAACAAAAGGTGTTCATGTAATTGATGTGAACCAATTTGATCGTTTACTATTCAGCCGTCAAATTGAAGATGCTGTAGTATCCTATGAAGAAAAGATTTTACCACCATTCTTTAAAGAATTAGTAAAATATGTTGAAACTGGTAATATGACATTAGCAACACCAGGTCATCATGGTGGTCAATTCTTCCGCAAACATCCAGCAGGACGTTATTTCTATGATTGGTTTGGCGAAGCTTTATTCCGCTCTGATATGAGTTCTTCTGATGTTCGTATGGGTGACTTACTAATTCATGAAGGTGCACCTTATGATGCAGAAAAACATGCAGCTGAAGTATTTAATGCAGACTTCACTTACTTCGTATTAAATGGTACTTCTTCTGCTAATAAAGTTGTATGTAATGCTTTAATTAAACCTGGTGATGTTGTTCTATTTGACCGCAATAATCATAAATCTTTACATCATGGTGCTTTAGTTCAAGCTGGTGCAACTCCTGTATATGTAGAAACTTCCCGAAATCCATTTGGTTTTATCGGTGGTGTAGATAATCATTGCTTTGATGAAGCTTACTTACGTGAACGTTTAGAAAAAGTGGCTCCACATAAAGCAAAGGAAAAACGTCCATTCCGCGTAGCTTTAATTCAGCTAGGTACTTACGATGGTACTATTTATAATGCTCGTCAAGTTGTTGATCGTATCGGTCATCTTTGCGACTACATCTTATTTGACTCTGCATGGGTTGGTTATGAACAATTTATTCCAATGTTGCGCGATTGCAGCCCAATGTTATTAGAACTTGGACCAGAAGATCCTGGTATTTTCGTAACTCAATCAGTACATAAACAATTAGCTGGTTTATCTCAAGCATCTCAAATTCATAAAAAAGATAGTCATATTAAAGGCCAAGCAAGATATTGTAATGATGATTGCTTCAACAATGCATTCATGTTACATGCATCTACATCTCCTTGTTACCCAATCTTCGCTTCTCTTGACGTAAATGCTAAGATTCATGAAGGTAAAGCAGGTCGTAAATTATGGGATGAAACAGTAAAACTTGGTATTGAAACTCGCAAAGCTATTAAAAAAGCTTGTCATTACATCAAACCATTTATTCCTGAAACTATTGATGGTAAAGCATGGGAAGACTATGACACTGATGTAATTGCAGCAGACAATAAATTCTTTAAATTTGATCCAGAATCAGATTGGCATCAATTTGAAGGATATGGTAAAGATCAATATTTAGTAGACCCTTGCAAATTATTACTCTATACACCTGGTATTGATAAGAAAACTAGAAAATATGAAGATTTCGGTATTCCAGCAGGCCTACTTTCTAACTACTTACGTGAACATGGTTTAACTCCAGAGAAGAGTGACTTGAACTCCATCTTGTTCTTGATTACACCAGCTGAAACCGAAACTAAGATGAAAAATCTTGTATCCTTATTAGCTCGTTTTGAACAATGCTTAGATGAAGATCTTCCAATGCAAGATGTTTTACCTAAGATTTACTACAATAATGAAGAACACTATAGAGGGTATACAATTCGTCAACTTTGCCAAGAAATGCATGACTTCTATAAATCTCATAATGTAAATACTTTACAAAAACGTTTATTCCGCGAAGAATACTTACCACCAGTAGCAATGAGTGCTCAAGCAGCTACTTATGAATTTATTGCTGGTAACTATGAAGAAGTAACATTAGATCAAATTGAAGGTCGCATTGCACTTGAAGGGGCTCTTCCTTATCCTCCAGGAATCATCACTATCGATCCAGGTGAACGTTGGAGTGAAAACGTAATTGCTTACTTCCGTGTATTAGAAGCTACACTTAATGAATTGCCAGGCTTTGCTGGTGAAATTCAAGGTGTTCACTTCAAAGAAATTGATGGACAAATTAAAGCAGTTGCTTATGTATTGAAAGACGAATCTGTAATTAAAAAATAATATTTAGAATAGGACGTGAAAATAAATGAGTGATACTAGCAGCAAAAAAATGGGTGTAGTTCAACTCACCATTATCACAGCTGTTAACATGATGGGCTCCGGCATCATCATGTTACCAGCCAAGCTGGCAACAGTAGGTACAATTTCAGTATTATCCTGGCTAGTGACTGCAGTAGGTTCTATGTGCTTGGCGTATTGCTTTGCACAATGTGGTATGTTTAGCCGTAAGAGTGGCGGTATGGGTGGTTACTCTGAATACGCTTTTGGTAGAAGTGGTAGTTTCTTATGTAACTATACCTATGCATTCTCTCTAATTATTGCAAACGTAGCGATTGCGATTTCCGCAGTTGGTTATGGTACAGAGTTCTTTGGTACTCAATTAAGTGCACTTGGTGTAGGTTTAGCAACAATTGCTATTCTTTGGATTACTGGTATTCTTAACTTTGGTGGTGCTAGCATTACTGGTAAATTGGGCTCTATAACTATTTGGGGTGTTTTAATTCCAGTATTTGGTATTAGTATTCTTGGTTGGTTCTGGTTTGACGCCGGTACTTATGTAGCAGCATGGAATCCTCATAATTTACCATTCTTCGAAGCTGTTTCTACATCTATTACACTTACACTATGGGCATTCTTAGGCTTAGAGTCTGCTTGTGCTAATAGTGATGCAGTAGAAAATCCAGAAAAGAATGTTCCAATTGCAGTACTTGGTGGTACTCTAGGGGCTGCTATTGTATATATTGCTTCTACAAATGTAATGAGTGGTATTGTTCCAATTGAAGCCTTAGCTGCATCTAACGCACCATTTGGTTATGTATTTGCTCAAATGTTTAATGAAACTATTGGTCAAATCGTAATGGGCTTAATGTGTATTGCTTGTCTTGGCTCCTTATTAGGTTGGCAGTTTACAACAGCACAAGTATTAAAAAGCTTAGCTGATGAAGGCTACTTCCCTAAAATTTTCGCTAAAGTTACTAAAGCGAATGCACCAATTGCAGGCATGATTATTATGATGATTATTGAAACAATTATTGGGTTCACAACTATTAGTCCAAGTCTTATGGAGCAATTCAATGCTATCGTAGAACTTGCAGTAGTTACAAATCTTGTGCCTTATGTATTATCGATGGCAGCATTGCCAATCATTCTACATGAAGCAAAAGTTAATAAGAAAAAAGTGGGCTCCATCTTATTTATCAACCTGTTAGCTGTACTATATAGCTTCTATGCTCTTTATGCTTGTGGCGAATTTGCTCTTGCCTATGGTGGTCTAGTAACCTTCTTAGGTTGGGTATTCTATGGCTATATTGCATATAACAATGAAGTTGGTACAGTAAGTGAAAGTGTATCCTAAGATACAAATTCTTATTACAATAAAGTTTTCCGAAATTAGGACAGCATTATAGATGCTGTCCTGATTTTGGAGTTTGTAGATAATTTATAAGGGAGCGTAAATTAATAGAAATAAGGGTTGTGTGTATTTATATTTTCTATTAAGTAATAGAATGTATTTGGTAATTAATGGAGATCTTTTTATTTGTTTAAAGTAGAAACTGGTATAGAATATGGGGCTATCATAGAGTGTCATATAACTACTCTATGATGAAAGAGTCGATTATACTTAATTTAAGTATGGTTGCATTTATGAAAGGAAACTATTTCTATGGATTTTGAGGTTTATAGAAATTATGTGTATGTAGCTGAATCTTATACAATTAGTGAGGCTGCAAGACAATTAAATATTGCTCAGCCGGCCTTAAGCTTGCAAATTAAAAATTTGGAAGCTTATTATGGCGTGCAATTAATCAAGATGCGCCAGGGAAGTCGTCATATTGAATTAACTACCGCTGGGGACCTATTATATCGCCGAATTAAACATTTATTGAATCAAGAAGAATTACTTCGTAAAGAGGTAAGAAAAAGCGCTTCTGAAGAAGCAGATATGATTGCTATTGGGACTACCCCTGAACTAGCATGTATTGTAAATGATTATATTACAGATTTTAAGAAGGAAAATCCTCGTGGAAAGTGGAGAGTTATTTTTAATGATTTGCGCGTAATTACTGAATATTTAGAGCGTGGTTTATTAAGTTTAGTAGTTACGCCAACTACACCTCCACATAAGCATTTATATAATTTTGAAGGCGCTGGTACACGTGAGATAGTAGTACTAGGGCCTAAAGGTCATGAACTATTACAGAATCGTAGTTTTATAAAACTACCAGCGCTTCAAGGGCAGGAACTAGGGGTTATGAGCGATTTAGAAAACTCCCTATTACGCTTATGTCGAGAAAAGGAATTAGATATTTCTTTTAATGTAAATAGTAATTCATTGATGTTTATTCTAGATGTAGTGGTGCAATCAGGATCATTGGCTATTGTATCAGGTGTTATTCCTGAATGGGTAAAAGATGTAGTAGAATGTATACCTTTACGCTGTAAGGAGATTAATAAATCACAGCGAATCTTTACTCATAAGGGTGGACAGAAAACTAAATTAGTTAAGGAATTTTTAACATATCTCAAAGATAGACCAGATATTAGTGATTCGGATGCTAATAATTAGCAAGGAGAAGTATTATGGACCTTTTCGACGGATTAGATACATTTGCATATCTAGGTGATGATGATTCTGATGTAACTTTTGCTCGCATGGAAAAGTTACAAAAGCTGTATGAATTGGATATATATCCCTATGGCGATAAGTTTGAATGGAGTCATTATTCTAGTGATGTAATTCGACAATTTAATACACTAATTAATACTAAAGTAGCTGTGTCAGGCCGTATTATGGTGAAACGGGACCATGGAAAAACTATATTTTTCACACTTCGTGACTCTAAAGGTGACATTCAAGTATTTGCTAGAAAAGATGAATTGAGTGAGCTTGAAGCTGATTTATTAGATTTACTAGATGTGGGAGATATTATAGGTGTTAATGGCATCGTATTTAAGACCGATAAAGGTGAAATAAGTGTTCGTACGACTAAAATCGAGTTATTAACGAAATCGCTTAAACCTTTGCCTGATAAATGGCATGGTCTTAAGAATGCTGAATTTAGATATAGACATCGATATGTTGATTTAATTATGAGCCCACAAGTGCGTGAAGTATTTCAAAAGCGCTCAAAAATTATTTCTTGTATTAGAGAGTGGCTATTAAAACATAACTTTATGGAAGTAGAAACTCCGATGATGCAGAATTTATATGGAGGTGCGGCAGCACGTCCATTTATTACTCATCATAATGCGCATGATATGGATGTATATTTAAGAATTTCACCAGAATTATATTTAAAGCGTTTAGTCGTTGGTGGATTTGATAGAGTTTTTGAAATCAATCGAAATTTCCGCAATGAAGGGATTGATAAGACCCATTATCCTGAGTTTACTATGGTAGAAACATATCAAGCGTACGCAAACTATGAGGATATGATTCAACAAATCGAGGAATTAGTTCGTTATTGTGCTGAATCTGTAGTGGGAAGCAGTAAAGTTGTGTATCAAGGCACGGAAATTGATTTTTCTTCACCATGGCAGCGCATGACTATGGTTGAAGCTATTAAAAAATACTCAGGTGAAGACTTTGACGAAGTAGAAACTTTAGATGATGCTCGTAAGTTTGCTGATAAATTAGGTGCTACTTATACGGAACATGATGGCATTGGAAAAGTGATGAATGCTTGTTTTGAAAAGGTGGCAGAACATAATTTAATTCAGCCTACAATTATTACAGGTCATCCTCTAGAGATTTCGCCATTAGCAAAACAAAGTCGTGAAAAACCGTGGTTAACAGATCGATTTGAAGCTTATATTTTTGGACGTGAGTTAGCAAATGGATTTTCTGAATTAAATGATCCATTTGATCAGAGAACGAGATTTGAGCAACAAATGAGAGAGCGTGAACTGGGGGATGAAGCGGCTCATCAGATGGATGAAGATTTCATTGACGCGTTAGAATATGGATTGCCCCCAACAGCCGGGTTAGGGATTGGCATTGATCGTTTAGTCATGTTTCTAACTAATAGTCCATCCATTCGGGATGTTATATTCTTTCCTCTTATGAAGCCGGAGGATGGTTGTCATATCAACAATGATGACTAGAATAGATTTGAGATTAATTCATGCAGTAAAAAAAGAAATATATCTCTTATATACATAAATATATTTTGCAATAAGTTGTTAGCGAAAAAAGCTGCTAGTAGATATTCGGATACTCTACTAGCAGCTTTTAATTTATTATTTAAAGTACATATAGTTTTAATGGTTTAGGGTTGAGCTAAGCTGTGCCATAACTTAATTAACTCACAAATTAACTTGGCTGATTTTTTAACCAAACATATTGCCCTTGATCATCAAAATACATATATTCTTCATGGCCAATAGGATAGGTCGTACCTTTTCGTAAAGCTGGACTTTGGAATTTATATTCTTCTGCAAAAGTAGGCAGTGAATTATCTGCATTTAACCCAGATTGTTTAAAGCGTAATTTACTTCCCTTTAATAAGTAAATGCCATCAACAGTATCCCCCTTAAATGAAAGGGCTAATTTTTTATCAGCATAGTACCAGCCGTTAAGAACATATAATGATTTTAAAGGGCCTTTAGTAGATGGCGTACCTAATATAGCTTGTACTTCATCAGTACTCATACCTAGATGAATATCAGCAATAGATTCATAATAGCTTACTTGTGGTACATTGCGGAGCATAGTCATATCATTGACAACAATATAGTCTTTGTCATTGTGTCGGATTGACCAAGAAAATTTTAAATCTTTTAGGCCATTTTTTTCTTGCAAGCGAATAATGGCATCACCTTTAGTTTTGTGCTACCTACATAATCGTACATGCCCACTACTTGTGTACTATTAATATAACCATTTTGGATATCTAACATGGCTTGGCCTTGATGATTGTACCAAGTTCCTTGGAACTGATTGAGTAAGCTTGCAGAAATCTGCTCATTAACGGCTCTATAACTTACTGCTGTGGCCTGTACTGTGTTTGAAGTAAAAAATGGTGTTACAATACCTAAGCCGAAGGAAAAGGCTACTGCCAGAGATACGGTTAGTACTAGGGATTGTTGTTTAGTGCGTGTGAATTTCATAAAGAACTCCTTTGTAATTTAGCTAATGGTAGATGATATCAGTTGATATAAAATGATGCTACAAAACAATATGTAAGAAATTTATTTTATTTGTTTACATTTACTTATTTTTGTATATTTTATTTGGGTAGGTCACGCTCTTTTTCTTCAATAAAGTCCATAATAGCTTGTTCAAAATCGATATCCATTCGTTTTGCAAGGGTTGCTAGCCACCAAACACATTCTCCTAGTTTATGGGGGAGTAGTGTTTTTAAGTCGTTTCCAGTATCAGCAGTAGGCCAAGTGCTTTCATGCGCCATAGTTAAGCGGCCTACAAGAGCAGCGTCAGTAAGAAAACCTAGAGCATCTTCTTCAATGGTCCAAGGTTTGCCATTAAGTTTATTTTCTAATTTGTGATAAGACTCGCGAATAGCTAGATTGCGTTGAATCATTTCTTCAACTGTAATTGATTTGTTTTTCATAAGAAAACTCCTTTTCATAAAAAAGGTAAAATAGAAATACTATACTGATTTAATGAGTAGCAAGTAGCTATTTATAATGGATAAAATAATTAATTTAAGTATATCATATAATTTTAAAGCATTCATGCTATGAAAATAATATAAGAAGCATACAATTAAAATAAAATGAGAAAAATTATCATAAATAGAGAGCGATGATTATATAACTATAATGTTTAATTAGTATAGATAGGTAATTAAGTATAAGCGATAAATCCTTATATTTCAGTAAACACCAGATAAGGTATATGACTCATATCTTAGGCTAAGAAATAAGGTCTGAAACATATAATCTTAGATTGACATATAAGCATAAGATAAAGATAGAATTTAAACGGTAGAGGGTGATATATGAGGTATAATATATAAAGTTAAAGCAAGCGTTATGATGTATAAGCTTAGAGACACAAGCAAAAAGGAGACAGTTAAAAGATACAAATCTAAGATTCAAGAGTAAATGTATGAGGTAATAGGAAGCATTCAATGGGGTTTTAATCCCTCTATATTTTGCTTAGAGAGTAGAGTTGTCAAACTACGTTATAAATAATAATGTTTTTCATAATTAATATTTAATAATTTAGATGTACTCCTAAGTTTATCTTTACTTGTAATAAATCCTATTGACAATGTATGATTTAAACTTTACAATAACAGACAGTTTTATGTATGTTTTAATTTTTTTACAATTAATTCCTTTTAAAAATATAGGAATTAAGATGTTCCTTCATTGAGAAAGAAGAGGCAGATACGCGCTGTCATTGAGGTGATAATCAGTGCAAAAAAAGAGATGGGTCATGTTCATTGCTTTAGTGGCTGTGGGGGCAGCACTAGGGGGCGTAATTCATTTTAATGGAGCGAATGGAAACAACTCCGCAAAAGAAATTATCAATGTATCCTATGATCCTACGAGAGAATTTTATGAAGCTTATAATGCTAGTTTTGAAGCGTATTATAAGGCAAAAACAGGGGACGATGTTGTAGTACATCAATCACATGGTGGTTCAGGGAATCAAGCCCGTGCGGTGGTAGAGGGCTTTGATGCAGATGTAGTCACTTTAGCCTTAGCCCAAGATGTGGATTTATTACAAAAAGTTCATTTGTTAGATCCCGAATGGGAGCAAGCATTGCCAAATTATTCGGCGCCTTATACATCTACCATTGTATTTTTAGTGCGTAAAGGAAATCCTATGGGGATTAAAGACTGGCCTGATTTGGTAGCACCTGGTATGCGTTTAATTGCACCAGATCCTAAAAGTAGTGGTGGTGCTGCGTGGATCTTTTTAGCTGCTTATGCTTATGGTAGTGGCCCACAATGGAATGATGAGGCTGGCGAAGCATATGTAAGAAAGCTCTATAATAATGTGGCTGTTATGGATGCTGGTGCGCGAGGTGCAACTACGACATTTGTAGAGAATAAGCAAGGCGATGTATTGCTAGCTTGGGAAAATGAGGCCCTTCAAAGTGTAGCCAACCATCCAGGGGACTATGAAATTATTATACCTAGTGTATCCATTGTGGCAGAGCCAAGTGTAGCCATTGTATCTGAATTGGCTAAAAAACGTGGTACTTATGATATTGCTAAAGCGTATTTAGAATATTTATATGATGATAATAGCCAACGTTTAATTGCACAGTATGGATTTAGGCCGACTAATCCCAAGATTATGCAAGAAGTGGCAACAAAATATCCTATGCCTAACCGCATGGTAACGATTCGCGATTTTGGGGGCTGGCCAAAAGCGTATGAGCGCTTCTTTGAAGATGGCGCTCTGTTTGATAGCTTGCGAGATAATTAGGAGGGCCTATGAGAGAGAAACAAAAGGGACCTCGTTTATTACCTGGTTTTGGAATTACAATGGGGGTCACTATTAGTATTTTATCTATGATTGTACTATTGCCTATAGGCACAATTTTTAGTTTAGCCTTGCAAGTGTCACCGCTTCAGATGTGGGAGATTTTAGCCAAGCCTATAGTCTTTCATGCCTTTGTAACGAGTATAACTACTGCTTTTATAGCAGCTGGAATTAATCTAGTATTTGGCTGTATACTGGCGTGGATTTCAGTGCGCTATGATTTTCCAGGACGACGTATTATTGACAGTTTAATTGAATTACCTTTTGCTTTACCAACCGCTGTGGCAGGGATAACATTATCTAAATTGTATTCTGATTCAGGGCTTATAGGGGCGGGTTTAGCAAAATTGGGTATATCGTTTCTTTATACTAAAATGGGGATAATTATAGCTTTAGTGTTTGTAGGCATCCCCTTTGTAGTTCGCGCGGTAGAGCCTGTATTGAGTAAGCTTGATGGCTCTTATGAAGAAGCTGGCGCTGTACTAGGAGCGAGTCGTTTTACTATATTTAGACGCATTATTTTACCTGAAATTTTACCTGCTGGCTTAGCTGGCTTTGCCCTTGCCTTTGCACGAGGGATTGGTGAATACGGCAGTGTAATCTATATTTCTGGGAATAGCGCGAAGGCACATACGCAAGTAGTATCCTATGTTATTATGCAGAAGTTAAACTACATTGACTATGAAGGGGCTACCGTTATGGCCGTATTGTTATTAGCCATTTCATTTTTGATACTCTTAAGCATTAATTTATTACAGCTTAGACAAGCAAAGCGCGTAGGAGGTCAATAAGATGGCAAAATATGAAGATAAAGTAATGGCGGCATCGATTAACCAGAGTCAGGCTAAAACAGATGAAACAGCATGGAATGGTTCGAAGGAATCGCGACTTATGGAGTACCTGCTTATTACGCTAGGCGTTTTATTTGTTCTAGTCATGCTAGTACTACCTTTAATGACTGTCTTAGTTAGTTCCTTTCAACAAGGAATAGCTTTCTATGTTAAGGCGGTTACTACCAAATATGTGCTTAGTGCTTTAGGTTTAACCTTAGGCGCTGCCTTAGTGGCAGTCATAGTGAGCAGTCTATTTGGATTATGTGCAGCCTATGCTATTGGCAAATTTGATTTTAAAGGAAAGCAGCTGTTAATGACATTGATTGATATACCCTTTTCCGTATCACCCGTTATTGCTGGCTTAGCCTTTATCATGGTTTTTGGTCGCATTGGTTGGGGTTATGGCATAATCGATACTATCAATCAATGGCTTGGCACCAATTGGCGCGTAGTCTTTGCCCTTCCGGGGGTATTTTTAGCTACTATTTTTGTTACTTTGCCCTTTGTATTTCGGGAAGTTATTGCGATTATGCATACTCATGGACGAGAAGAGGAGGAAGCGGCTGTTTTAATGGGCGCTTCTGGTTTAACTGTATTTTGGAAGATTACCTTTCCACAGATTAAATGGGGCTTTTTATATGGTGTGTTGCTTTGCTCGGCTAGAGCCTTGGGAGAATTTGGTGCTGTTAGCGCCCTTTCAAAGGCTAGAGGAAGTACCTTTACTTTGCCTTTGGAAATTGATGCACTGTATTTATCTGCTACTGGTGATAGTATTACAGCGGCCTTTGCAGCATCCTCTTTATTAGTGTTCTTATCTATTTGCCTTTTAATAGTAAGAACTTATGTGGAGCATCGCCATAGTAGAGGTTAATCATAGTTTAGAGAAAAAAGAGAGATTAGGTGGTTGGATGAGTGGAATCCAAGCCGTAGAAATGAATAATATTTATAAATCCTATGGCAATTTTGAAGCCTCTAAGGATGTAAATTTTCAAATAAAAGAAGGCGAAATTATTGCCTTGCTAGGGCCTAGTGGGAGCGGAAAAACTACGATTTTACGCATGCTAGCAGGTCTAGAGCATCCTGATGCAGGTGACATTTATATTGGTGGCAAACGAGTGAATCAGATTGTGCCAGCTAAGCGAGGTATAGGCTTTGTATTTCAAAACTACGCATTATTCCGGCATATGACGGTATTTGACAATATTGCCTTTGGTTTAACCGTGCAAAAGGAAGATCCACAGAAGATAGAGGCTCGTGTGAAGGAGCTATCAGAACTGATTGGCTTATCTGATTTAGGCGGACGTTATCCAGGGGAATTATCTGGTGGTCAGCGCCAGCGCGTGGCTTTTGCTAGAGCATTGGCGCCTAGGCCAAAGGTATTATTATTGGACGAACCTTTTGCGGCCATTGATGCTAAGGTAAAGCAGGAGCTTCGTCAATGGTTGAAGGAGACGATTAAAAAATCCGGTATTACGAGTATTTTTGTTACTCACGACCAAGAAGAAGCCGTTGAGTTAGCCGATCGAATTATTGTGACCAATACGGGACGGGTAGAACAGTTTGGAACGCCTGAAGCTATTTATGGAGAGCCAGCAACACCTTTTGTAGCTGCTTTTATGGGAAAGGCGAGCGTTATCATGAAATATGAGACATTAAAGGGGTTTGAGAAAGAGGAGACTTTTGATTGGGCTGTTATTCGACCTGAGTTTGTAGCTGTATACAAGGCTGATGCGGTACATGATAATTTAAGCGCCGTAGAAAGAGGTCTGGTAGAAGCTGTCACATTCCGTGGTACTCGATTGAGTATGCGCATTAAAATTGGTGAGCATACTATCGAAGTAGACCATCCTATAGAGGCTGATTCATTTAAAGTGGGTGAAGAAGTACAGGTGCTTATTTATCGCCTCTTCTTGTGTAGTTATAGTGATGTGCATATTGCTAAGAATAAGGCATTAGAGCCAGGACAAGTATTCTATATTTAGCTTGGGTTTAGTAATGGTTTTTACTATAGGTTACTAGGGAAAGAGAAAAGAAAAAAGGAGACTTTCATGAAGGGATTAAAACGAAAACGGCTTTACACAGATGTGCTTATAATTGGTGGGGGAACAGCCGGTTGTTATGCTGCTCTAACCATTCGCAAGGAGAGTAAGGCCCATATTGTAATCGCCGAGAAAGCAGCTATTCGCCGTAGTGGTTGCTTAGCTGCTGGCGTTAATGCGCTTAACGCATATATTGTAAAAGGTCGCAAGCCGCAAGATTATGTAGACTATGCTACTAAGGATGCAGCAGGCATCGTAAGGCAAGATTTACTTTTGACTATGAGTGAGCGTCTTAATGGTGTAACAAAAGCATTAGAAGACTTAGGTTTAGTTATTTTAAAGGATGAACAGGGCGAGTACATGGCCCGTGGGAATCGCAATATTAAGATTAATGGTGAAAATATTAAACCTATTTTAGCGGAGGCCACCCAGGCACTAGATAATGTAGATATTTTAGAACATGTAGTAATGACTGATTATTTAGTGGAAGACGGTATGATTAAGGGTGCTGTGGGCTTTTCCATGCGTGAGGGCATAGCTTATGAGATTTATGCACCGTATGTAATCTGTGCTACAGGTGGCGCAGCGGGTTTGTATCGACCAAATAATCCAGGTTTTTCTCGTCATAAAATGTGGTATTCGCCCTTCAATACAGGGGCTGGTTTTGCCATGGGTATCAATGCTGGTGCTGAAATGACAACCTTTGAAATGCGTTTTATTGCCCTTCGCTGTAAGGATACAATTGCTCCTACGGGCACCATTGCGCAAGGTGTAGGGGCAAAGCAAGTGAATGCTCATGGTGAAGTGTATGAAACAAAATATGGTTTAACTACTTCACAACGTCTCTATGGCACGGTGAAGGAGACATTAGATGGACGAGGACCTTGTTATTTAGCTACAGAAGGCATTACAAGTGAACAAAATATGGACCTTTTAAAGGCCTATTTAAATATGGCGCCAGGTCAAACATTAAAATGGCTCGAGTCAGGTTATGGTCCAAAGGATCAAAATGTTGAGATTGAAGGAACAGAGCCTTATATTGTAGGCGGTCATACAGCGAGTGGCTATTGGGTAGATACGAATCGGGAAACGACAATTCACAATTTATATGCTGCTGGTGATGTAGCCGGTGGTTGTCCTCAAAAATATGTTACAGGCGCCTTGGCGGAAGGTGAAATTGCAGGCTTGGCGGTTGCTAAACGCATTAATGAACAGTTAGAACAAACTAGCATTAAATCAACTAGTATTGAATCAACTAGTATTGAATCAATTAGTACTGAGTCAACTCGTGCAGACTCAATTAGTGCCAAAGCAATTAGTAGGGATTCTGCTCTAACCGATGTATCAGAGGCTGTATTGCGGGAAAATAAGGCCCTTTTAGAGACTAACTTGCCTAGTGAGAAGACGATTAAACAAGCACAGGCTCAGATAGAGGAATATGAATATTTTTTACGTAGCTCCAAAGTTAATAAAGATGTTCAAGTTACTAAAGACGCTAAAGACATGGCCCTTTTTACAACGGAGCAATTAGAAGAGGCCATGCAACGTGCCATGGATAGTTATGCTGGAGGCATTGGCTCCTATTATCGATTTAATAATAAACAGTTAGGTAGAGCCAAACAGCGGATTGAGGAAATACAGAATTTATTCCCAAATCTTCAAGCTTCTTCTATGCAGGAGTTAATGTACATATATGAGCTTAAAGAACGCTTGACTGTTTGTCTGGTGCTCATTGCTCATTTAGGGGCTCGAGAGGAAACTCGTTGGCATAGTTTTGCAGAGAATTTAGACTATCCAGATACAAGTGATGATTGGCTTTGCTATGTAAATTCCACTATGGTAGATGGGCAAGTGAATATACAATTACGTCCATTAGTGAAGGAGGACTATTATGAGCATCAGAATTGATCAGAAAGCCTGTGTAGGTTGTGAGCGCTGCCTTAATATTTGTCCTGGTAGCCTTCCACAAATGAATGAACAACATAAGGCCTATATGGCGTATCCAAAGGATTGCTGGGGCTGTATGGCTTGTATTAAGGAATGTCCGGTAGGAGCTATTGCGTACTTTTTAGGGCCCGATATGGGAGGCTTAGCTGGTACCATGAAGGCGCGCCGAGAAGGAACTATTTGGCATTGGCAGTATGAAGGTGCTGATGGGAAAGTTAAAACTATCGACGTGAATGCTCAGGAGTCAAATAAATATTAAACTCTGTATGATGCGGAGATACTAAGATTAGAATAAAATCAAAAAGTGATGATTAGAGGGATTAATCGTTAGATTGATTATTGAGAGAGAAAGAAGGCAGAGAGAATGAGTGAATACTCCCATTTAGATGAATTAGAAGCGGAAGCCATATATATAATCCGCGAAGTGGCAGCGCAATGTGAAAAGCCTGTTATGCTCTATTCTATTGGCAAGGATAGTTCCGTTATGCTTCACTTAGCACGCAAGGCATTTTATCCAGAAAAGCCACCATTTCCTTTTTTACATGTAAATACAACTTGGAAGTTTAAAGAGATGATTCGCTTCCGCGATGAAACGGCGAAAAAGTTTGGCCTTGATATGTTGGAATATATCAATGAAGACGGCGTCAAACAAGGCATCAATCCATTTGACCATGGGGCAGCATATACCGATATTATGAAAACGCAAGCCTTAAAGCAGGCTCTAAATAAATATGGTTTCACGGCTGCCTTTGGGGGCGGTCGCCGCGATGAAGAGAAATCGCGTGCTAAGGAACGCATTTTCTCTTTCCGCAATGCCTCCCATGGGTGGGACCCTAAGAATCAACGGCCTGAAATGTGGAAATTATATAATGCTAAAATCAACAAAGGGGAAAGTATCCGCGTATTCCCTCTGTCTAATTGGACTGAAAAGGATATTTGGCAATATATTAAACGAGAAAATATCGATATCGTATCTTTATATTTTGCTGCTGAACGCCCAGTCGTATATCGCGATGGCAATCTTATCATGGTAGATGATAATCGTTTTAAATTACTTCCTGGTGAGACTATTGAGCATAAAAAAGTTCGCTTCCGCACTCTTGGCTGTTATCCATTAACTGGTGGCACAGAATCAGAGGCCACTACTTTGGATGAAATTATTGATGAAACCCTATCCGCTGTTTCATCGGAGCGCACCACTCGCGTGATTGACAATGAAGCGGCTGGTAGCATGGAACGTCGTAAACGAGAAGGCTATTTCTAACTATTGATAGATGCTATCTATTTTAGGCGAGGCTATCGTAGGGTGAAAGTTTGCAAGATTTTAATTAGTTGGCAAAACTTATGGACAGTTTTGTGAAAGATTTTAGTTGCCTTAGTGAGCTTTTAGTTAGTTTTGCCAAGCTTTATTGAGACTTGCGAAGCCTTTAGTAGCAATAGAAGTAGTAGTTATAAATTGTCGCAATTGAAAACATCATATGAGTACGAGAAAAGAGAGGATAGGCAATGAAGGGTCTTTTGAAATTTATTACTTGTGGCTCTGTAGATGATGGCAAATCTACTTTGATTGGCCATATTTTATATGAAGCAAAATTATTATATGCAGATCAGAAAAAAGCCTTAGAGCTAGAAAGTAAGGTGGGAAGTCGTGGCGGTGCCATTGATTATTCCCTATTGCTTGATGGCCTTATGGCAGAACGAGAACAAGGGATTACTATTGATGTAGCATATCGCTACTTTACAACCGATAATCGGAGCTTTATTGTAGCTGATACACCGGGGCATGAAGAATACACACGCAATATGGCAGTTGGTGCATCCTTTGCTGATTTGGCGATTATTTTAGTGGATGCATCGCAGGGAATTTTAGTGCAAACGCGCCGTCATGCAGGCATTTGTGAGCTTATGGGCATTGAGTCCTTTGTGTTTGCTGTTAATAAAATGGACCTTGTTGGTTATAAGGAAGATGTATTCCGTAAAATTGAAGAAGATATTGCAGAGCTTGCGAAAGAAGTGGGATTAAAACAATATACTGTGATTCCTGTATCCGCTACAGAAGGTGATAATATTATGGTGTACTCTGAGGCTATGCCATGGTATAAGGGCCAAGCTATTTTGCCTTATTTAGAAACGGTGGATACGAAGGGAACGGCAGAAGATGGATTTTATATGCCTGTGCAAAGGGTATGTCGTCCGAATCATACATTCCGCGGTTTCCAAGGGCAAGTAGAAGCTGGCACAATTGCTGTAGGCGACACAGTCACAGTATTGCCTAGTGGTGAGTCTGGTAAAGTGCAGTCCTTAATGGTCGGCTTTGAGACTGTGGACATAGGACGCCCTGGTCAGCCCTTGACTTTGCAGCTGGACCGTGAGATTGATGTGTCACGGGGCAGTGTATTTGTAAAAGATTCGGGCATTGGTATGGCACAAACAGCTAGTGTGAAACTTCTTTGGATGGATGATGAGCCATTAGTAGCAGGTCAGGAATACTTAATGAGCCTTGGCACTAAGCAAGTGGTAGGAACAGTGACAGATATACAGTATCAAATTGATGTGAACACGGGCGCTGAACTACCGACTGCCGAGCTTACTAAAAATGGTATTGCTCTTTGTACACTTCATTTCCAAGCGCCTGTTGTTATGGATGAATTCCGTCGCCATAAGACGATGGGCGAGCTCATCTTAATTAATCGCGTCACGAATATGACTTCTGCTTGTGGTGTAGTGGAGGCCGTTGGTACAGCGGCAGAGCAACATACTTTTGAAGGCAATGGTATAACAGCGCGCGGCGATGTATTTGATGAATTCTATTATAATGTAGAAGGCCTTAAGGTGGACAAAATTCGGCCAACTCGCACTACCTTTACACTGGGAGATGAATTACCATTACAAGGTGCTAGTTATTCCTATCCTTCAAATTTTGATATTTTAGTTGTCCGCGATAAAGCGGCACTATTAGTGCGCGAAGGAAAACTAGCAGATGTAAAGGCCTTGGAAGCCTATGAATACAATGATGTGCCAGTAGTGAATGGTCGTGGCTTTGCCATTCAAGTAAATACAGCTCAGGAGCTTGCGCAATTCCTCAGTGAATCGGCACAGGACGAGGTAGTCCATGATGGTGCTTGGCATGATAAATGGTTACGATTTGAAACGTATCGTAAAATTATCTTCCATGACTCTTTTTGGTCTATTTAATTAGTAAAACATGAATTATTTCACATATAAAAAGGGACAGGTCATGACCTGTCCTCTTTTTTTAAGACTTAAGCTATAACTATAGAATATATATACTATGCAAAGAAGGTATTTTTAGTATACACTAAGAATATATATATTAGGCAGTAAATTTCTGAGTTTTTATTTATCTTTGATTGTTAAACACCATTTTATTATATTAATAATCTAAGGAGAGTAAAGCATGAAACGATTTGAAGCAATTGTCGTGGGTGGCGGTATGGCAGGCGCAGCAGCTGCTTATCGGATGGCCAAAGCTGGCGTCAAAGTGCTCTTGATTGAGCGTGGTAGTTATGGTGGGGCTAAAAATATGACTGGTGGTCGTATTTATACCCATTCATTGGAAGAATTGATCCCTGATTTTCGAAAAACAGCTCCATTAGAGCGAATGGTTACAAAAGAGCGGATTTCTATCTTAGAAGGCGGCAAGGCAACCACTGTAGAGTACGAAGCGCAGCCAGCTGAGCCTAAGGATGAGTCCTATGTAGTACTTCGCAGTACTTTTGATAAATGGCTTGTCGATGAAGCAGCTAAAGCAGGTACTGTAGTAGTTAATCGTATTCAAGTTACGGATCTTCTCATGGAAGGCAAAAAAGTCATAGGCGTTCGTTGTGGACAAGACACGATGGAAGCAGATGTGGTGATTTTAGCTGATGGGGTTAATTCGTTATTGGCTGAACGGGCTGGCCTTCGTGCACCGATTACAGCTAGTGAAGTAGCTGTAAGTGCTAAAGAAGTATATACCTTCAATAAAGG
Source organism: uncultured Veillonella sp. (assembly GCF_900545795.1). Taxonomy (GTDB): domain Bacteria; phylum Bacillota; class Negativicutes; order Veillonellales; family Veillonellaceae; genus Veillonella_A. The sequence goes on along the minus strand of NZ_URAR01000001.1, from coordinate 342,605 downwards.
CGTGTTAGAAGAGCGCTTAGGTTTAACCGATAATGAAGGTTTATCCTGGCTCTTTATGGGCGATATTACGCATGGCCTTATGGGTGGTGGATTCTTATATACAAATAAAAATTCCCTATCCCTTGGTATCGTAGTCGGTCTAGAGCATATTGGTGAATCTGATGCTACTATTGATGATATGATGAATGAATTTATGGCCTATCCAACGGTTGCTCGCCTATTAAAGGGCGGCAAGCTTGTGGAACGCAGTGGCCATATGGTGCCTGAAGCAGGTTATAATTCAGTAACAACCTTAAGTGGTGATGGCTTTGCTATCGTCGGCGATGCGGCAGGTTTCTGTATTAATATGGGCTATACAGTGCGCGGTATGGACTTTGCAATTGCCTCTGGCATGTATGCTGCTGATGCGGTCATTAAGGCTAAGAAGTTAAATGATTATTCTGCTGGCGCTATGCGCTATTATGATATTTTAATTAATGATAGCTTTGTTGGAAAAGATTTAAAACACTATCGTTATTTCCCTGAATTCCTTAACAATCCTCGTATTTTCAAAAAATATCCAGCCATGGTTAATGGTATTATGCATGATGTATTTACTGTTAATGGTGAGGGCGCTAAATCCTTGGTGCCTAAGCTCATTAAACGGGCTAATGGCGTGGGCTTAGTTAATTTAGCCATTGATATGCTCAAAGGGGGTCGCGCTCTATGACAAATTTAGAAGAAAAATTAGGCGTTAATAAATATTATGTGAATGAAGGACATCCTCATATTGAAATTATTCATGACTATCCTGATATGAAGGAAAAGATGAAACTGGTAAATGCTTGTCCAGCCGGTCTTTATACATTGAATGATGATGGTACATTAGCATTTGACTATGCAGGTTGCGTAGAATGTGGTACATGCCGTGTATTATGTGGACATACGATCGTAACAAAATGGGAATATCCAGATGACACTAAGGGTGTAGAATTTCGTCAAGGTTAATAGGGAGGCAAATTATGGAATTACTGGTATGTATTAAGCAGGTGCCAGATACATCGGAAATTAAATTGGACCCTGAAACGAATACCCTCATTCGTACAGGTTTACCTAGTATAGTTAATCCATTTGATATGAATGCCTTGGAAGCTGCGTTAAAGGTGAAGGATGCAAATCCTGGTACGCGTGTAACCGTTATTACTATGGGACCTCCACAGGCTGATGTAGCATTGCGTGAATGTATATCTATGGGCGCTGATGAAGCCTATTTGATTACTGACCGTGCATTTGCTGGTGCTGATACATTGGCGACTAGCTATACAATTGCGAAAGCCATTGAAAAAGTTCAGGAAATACAAGGCAAACCATTTGATATTATTTTCTGCGGTAAACAGGCTATCGATGGTGATACAGCTCAAGTAGGTCCTCAGATTGCTGAAGAAATGGGGATTCCGCAAGTTACTTATGTATGTGAATTAAATATACTTGGCGATGGCGTTGTGCGCACTCATAGAGAGCATGAAGAAGGTTTTGAAGTATTAGATACGGATATGCCCGTGCTTGTAACCGCTGTAAAATCGCTTAATGAGCCACGCTATCCAACCTTATTGAACTCAATTCGTGCCTTTGAGTATGAGATTCATCGCATTACGGTTAATGATATGACGACTGACCCAGCAAGACTTGGTCTTAAAGGGTCGCCGACTCGAGTTCGTAAAGTATATAGTCCTCCTATGCGTTCAGCTGGTACGATGCTAACTAATGGCACTGCTGAGTCAGTGGCTACAATTGTGGATGTATTAACTAAGCGCGAGCTATTATAGGAGCAAGGAGGGATTAGTATGTTTGAAGACTACAAAGGTGTATATGTAATCGCTGACTGCTTCAATGGTGAGGTGCGCAAGGTAACTTATGAGTTAATTGGGCAAGCCCGCCTTATTGCCGATCAGCTCAATGAAGATGTGCATACTTTAATTTTAGGCGAATCCATTGCCTCTGAAGCACAAAGCTTGATTGAATATGGCTCAGATTTTGTCCATGTATTTGAGCATCCATTATTGGCTCGTTATACGACAGATGGATATACAAAGGTTATTACTGATTTCTTTGCTCATAATAAGCCAAATGTTATCCTCATTGGGGCTACAAATGATGGTCGCGACTTAGCACCGCGTATTTCTGGTCGCATGAAGAATGGTGTAGTGGCGGACTGTACAATTTTATCAGTAAATGAAGCAGACCGTTTAGTTGACTGGACTCGTCCTGCATTAGGTGGGAATATTTTAGCTGAAATTATTTGTCCAGAGCATCGCCCTCAAATGGGTTCTGTGCGTCCTAATGTGTTTAAAATGCCTGAGCGTCAAGAAGGCCGTGAAGGTACGATTAGCCAAGAAACGGTAGCTCTTGAGATATCAGATATTCGCAATCGTTTCGTTGAAATGATTAATATTGATAAGAATGATGTAAATCTTGAAGAGGCGGAAATTATCATCGCTGGCGGCCGTGGTGTAGGCAATCCTCAGAACTTCAAAAAAATGGAAGAATTGGCTGAAGTGATGGGCGGCGTTTTAGGTGTAACGCGTCCAATTGTAGAAAAAGGTTGGTATGAGTTAAGTCGTCAAATCGGGCAAACGGGTAAGACGATTGCTCCTAAACTTTACATTGCTTTTGGTATTTCTGGTGCCATTCAACATACAGCAGGCATTACTGGCTCTGATTTAATCATCGCTGTAAACAATGCCCCTGAAGCAGCTATATTTAAAGTGTGCGATTATGGCATTGTAGGGGATTGCATGGAAGTGGCTGATGAAATGATTGCCAAGTTTAAGGTCGCTAAAGCGTAGTCTACTCTGATTTTTGGCAGAGAGCTTACAATTATATAAAATACAACCATCGCTATATTGTAACTAATTCAGATAATCGTTATATTATAACTGTTTCAGACAATTGTACTCTTGTAACTAGTTCAGATAATCGCAATAGTACAACTGTTTCAGACAATTGTACTATTGTAACTAGATCAGACAATTGCTATATTGCAACCATTTCAGACAATTGCAATCTAGTAACTGGTTCAGATAAGCTCTAGTTGTATATTGCGATATAGTATGTTGTAGACGATGAAGTGTTAGTAGTTAGTTGCACTCTTCGCAGTTGGTATTGAGATAATAAAAAAGAATGTCCGTAAATTAAGTATTTACGGACATTCTTTTTATTTATTTTTAATTTTGCTTTATATGGTATGAAAGAGCAAAGATTATTTAGCAGCGATTAAAGCTTCTAATTTAGCTAAGCGATCGTTTAAGCTTGCAATTTCTTTGCCTTGAGTTTCGATTTTAGTTACCATTTCAGCTTTGCTCATATTAGTGTATGGAGAGGAATCGCCAAATTTGAAGGAAAGACCCGCATTGTATTGGTTATCAGAGTTACCAAGAGCAGTACCAACGCTGAACATTAAGTTATCATTTGGACGGTAGAACGCACCGATAGCAGCAGCTTGTTCACCTTTATAAGCACCGAAACCTACAGCAAATGTTAATTTGTCATCAGAATCAAAATCTAATGGATGTAAAGCAGCAAGTGCAGCGGAGCCAGCAGCTACTTTTTTAACATTAGTTTCTAAATGATTGATAGAGGAATTTAAGGAGCTAGTAGCACTGTTTAATTGGTCAAGATTAACAGCATCTGTGCCATTTACGCCAGGCGCTACATTTTTAATAGTTTGGTTATTAGCATCGATACCATCTTTAGTGATATATGTATTACCGCCTACTACTACTTTGTCAGTGTTTACTGTACCGGCATTAACTGTGTCAGCGTTAACTGTTGTTGTGGTAACGGAGTCTCCATTAATTACTGTAGTATTGCCAGTTTCAGGAGATGTAACAGTGATACCACCTTCGTTGATAGTTGTGTTGCCACCAATAGTTGCGCTAGTAGAATCTAAGTTTTCAATTTTATCATTAAGATTGGATTCTAAAGATTTTAATTGTAATACATTTACTGCATCGTGGTCAGCAGCACCGCCAGCTACATTTGTAATACGGCGATATAAATCAGAGTCAGCATTACCTACGGACACAACACCAGCTTCTTCAGAAGTATAAGCTTCTTTGCTTAGATAAGATTCTTCAGCTTTAGTATCTGCTACATTAGCAGAAGCAGCATTACCTAAAGCAACAGAGTTGTCAGATACAGCATTAGCACCGTGACCGAAGGCTAAGGATTTAGTGCCTTCAGCTTTTGCATTAGTGCCAATTGCTACAGAATAGTTTCCTGAGGAAATGGCTTCATCGCCCATTGCTAAGCCATATTTACCACTAACATTAGCTTTATGGCCAACGGCAATACCAGCAGTGGCTTTATTTTCAACAACTGAGTCATAGCCTAAGGCAACAGATTGTTTTTCTTGGGCTTTACTATTTAGACCGATAGAAACAGCGCCTGTGCCATTTGAATTAGTTGCATGACCAATGGCAATAGTTTCTTCACCTCTGGCTACGGAATCTGTACCCATCGCAATATTATGTTCCCATTTAGTTTCAGCATTTTTACCAATTGCAATGGAACTGCCGGCAGCTATTGTGTGGGCATCTGTGCCAATGGCGATGGCATCATTACCACTTGGCTCAGCATTATTACCAATAGCAATATTTCCATTATAGGCAGCTTTTGCATTGTTACCGAGTGCAATGGAGCCTTCAGTATTTTTCGTAGCTTTAGCGCCTTCGCCAAAAGCTACACCATTGCCTGTACCACCTACATTAGTAGCTGCAAAAGTAGTAGTTGTCATAAGGCCTGTTACAGTAGCAACAGCTAAAGCGAGTGAAAGTTTTTTCAGTGAAGTATGTTTTTGAGTCATAATTATTCTCCCTAATAAAGAATTCTCAAATCGTATACTCCCGATAAATTTTATTTAGGTTAATTACTTGACTACATTGGTCATGAAAGGGAATACACCTGTTGAAGTTTACATGAAATTATTATACATAACTGGTAATGATTTAACAATAGAAAATTCATAAGTATATAAAATTTTTTGATTAACAAAGTGTAAATTCAAATACAGCGAGAGTATACACTTGTATTTACTAGTTTACTTAAATGCTACTCATTGTGTTAAATTATAAATATTATTTGTATATTAATTATACAAATAAAAATCAACAGAGCCTTTTTGATAAGCGCTGTTGATTTTTTCGTTTTAGCTATTGAATTTTTATGAAATATTCATTATGTAGAGCCTTTATATGGACATAGAGTATGTGAGCGAAAATTATTTTATATAGAGAGCATATAAAAGTTTCGCATATAAGCTTATTGGTAGGTATGGGCTAAATAGTCTAGAGCTTGCGTATAGCCTTTTAGACCTTGTCCCATAATAGTCTTTTCTGCATATTCACTGACAAAGGAATGATGGCGGAAGGGTTCTCGCTCTAATGGATTCGAGATATGCACTTCTACAGTGGGTAGATTAATGGCTTTTAGGGCATCTAAAATAGCTATCGACGTATGTGTGTAGGCTGCCGGATTGATGATAATCGCATCAGTATCAAAGCGGGCTTCCTGAATTCGATCAATTAGTTGTCCCTCATGATTACTTTGATAGAAGCTCACTGTAATGCCTCGCTCTGTAGCCTCTTGTTGGAGTGAAGTGACTAAGTCTTCATAGGTTGTACTACCATAAATGTCTGGCTCCCGCAAACCCAATAGATTTATATTAGGGCCATTGAGGATTAGAATATGCATAAGAATCTCCTTATTATTTGGAATAGTGATTTTGGAAGTCTTCGTAAATTTGTTTTACACCATCTTCTGGTGTGGTATAATCAATGATGACTTGGGCAAATTGCGTATAAAGAGGCTGGCGCTTTTCATAGAGTGATTGCAAGCGTTCTAAGCCCCCGGTTGAGAGAATGCGCCCTGTAGTATCAAGTGTTTCTAAAGGACGGCGGAGCCAATACATTCTTCCATTTTGACGCAGCATGGGATAATTTTCTGGTTGGGTAATTACGCCACCCCCAGTGGATATAATGAGACCTGTTTGTTTTGTAATAGATTGCAAAAGCTCAGTCTCTTTAGCTCTAAAATCAGCTTCACTATGTTCTTTAATATATTCAGATGGATTTCCATAATGTTCTTCAAAGATGGCATCACAATCTACTAAAGGACGATTCAATGCTTTAGCCAATTGAGACCCAACTGTTGTTTTGCCCACGCCAGGCATGCCAATTAATATAATATTTTCTTGATCATGACGAATTGTTTTGATTAGTTCTGAGGCTACTTCATCAGCAATCTGAGTTTCCATAAAAAGTTGTGCAGCCGCTACAGCTTGGCCCACTAGCATAGGAAGGCCATCTGAATAGAGGAGACCTCGTTTTTCCGCTTCTATTAAAAGATTTGTGCGATAAGGATTATAGACTACATCGACGACTGCGGTTAGGTGAGGGAAATCATCTAAATTTACAAGTGATTCTGGGCAATGAGGATACATGCCCACCGGCGTAGTATTGATGAGTACATGGGCATCGCTTCCAACTGCATAGGCATCGCTATAATAGGGAGCTTGGCGACGGGATAGGTGGATAATTTCGCGCGCACCTAAGTCCTCTAAGGCTAAGTGCACTGTATGGGATGTGGCTCCATCACCTAAAATAATTACCTTGCGCTGTTTAATAGTAATATTAGCTTCTTTTAGCATGAATACGAAGCCGTCATAGTCAGTATTATGGCCATACCAACCTGCTTGGCGACGTACCATCGTATTGACACAGCCGATTCGCTTAGCGATAGCTGAAACTTCTTGACATGCATGAAGGGCGTTTACTTTGTATGGAATTGTTATATTTAAACCTTGAAGATTCGGTGTATTAAAAAAGTCTGCAAGCTCTTCCGGTTGTTTTTCAAAGAGACTATAGTTAGGGTTGCCCAAAGCGTTATGAATCAAGGGGGAGTAACTATGCCCTAAAGTTTTCCCTAAGAGGCCAAATAGGGCATCCTGTTTTAGGAGGTTCTGGTCTGATTGAATAGAAGCTGTAACTTGATTCATGTGACTGGGTGCATCTGTTGTTTTTTTACATGAACTCATAGAGACCTTTCCTTTTCATTAGAACACACTGCATTGGGAAGATGTTTATATTGTGGCAATAGAAAGTCTAATAAAACTAGGGCTGCTACAGCTTCCACTACAGGAACGGCACGGACTGCAATGCAAGGGTCGTGACGGCCTTTAATCTGCAAGTCTACATTATGTTCTTCCGAGAAGCTAATACTGTCTTGATGTAGTGAAATTGAAGCGGTTGGCTTTAGACCTACTTGTAATACTAAAGGCATGCCATTAGTAATGCCGCCTTGGATGCCGCCACTATTATTGCTGGTCGTATGAATCGTACCATTATCAATGCGGAATGGGTCATTTTGTTCGGCTCCAGTTTGTACACAGCCATCAAAGCCACTGCCAAAGGATACACCTTTTACACCAGGAATGCCAAAGATTGCCTTAGCTAAGCGATTTTCGATGCCATCAAAGTTTGGGTTGCCAATGCCTACCGGAAGGCCTGTAGCAAAAAGCTCAACAATACCACCAGTGGAATTGCCGGCTTGGCGAAGTTCGTCAATATAAGTAATAGCGCTAAGTCTTGCATGATTGTCCACCATAGCCAAGGTTTCGTGTCCTGCCTTATGGAGTGCCTTCATATCTGGATTTACGTAATCTACAGGGGTATCTTTAACATGTCCTATTTGGCGAAGATGAGAGCCTACTTGGATTCCTTTAGCTGCTAATAATTGGATGGCAATGCTACCTGCACAGCATAAGGGAGCCGTAAGGCGACCTGAGAAATGACCGCCTCCGCGTAGATCTACATAATCGCCATAGCGCACGCGAGCTGTATAATCAGCATGAGAAGGGCGTGGCACGTCGCGTAAATTGTTGTAATCACCGGAGCGTTGATTTGTATTTTCAATGTAAAAGGCTAGTGGTGAGCCACTGAGTTTGCCATTTACTAAGCCAGCCATAAATACTGGGGTGTCAGCTTCTTTGCGCTGTGTTGCAATAATACTTTGTCCTGGAGCACGGCGTTTCATAAAGGCCGTAAGTGCTTCAAGGTCAATGGCTTCACCGCATGGTAGTCCATCGATAACGGCACCGATGGCTTGACCGTGGGATGCACCAAATACAGAGACAGTTAAATCATGTCCAAAATTAGAGCTCATGGGCCTCTCCTCCTAACTGATTCCAGTGTTCAAAAAATAAGGGATAGGATTTTGTGATAGCTTCGCTATCTTTAAGTGTTACTGATTGCTCGCTAATAAGGGCCATTAAGGTGCCAGCCATAACGAGGCGATGATCATTTTGACAGTCCCCTTGTCCACCTTGCAAGGAGCCGGTACCTTCGATGTATAGATTATCGCCTTCACAGTAGGCTGTACCACCTAGGTCATTGACGAGATTCGTAACCGCTTCTAAGCGATCAGATTCTTTTAGTCGTAGGCGAGCACCATGTAGGAATTCACTTTTTCCTTTAATGCCACAGGCTAAAGCGGCTAGTACTGGCAATAAGTCTGGCATCTGCTCTAAGTCAACAGATAAAGGCTTAGTAGCTCGTCCTTCGCAATGTAAATGATGCTCTGTAATATAAGTACTATTAGATGTTAGGTTTACAGATTGGTTAACGCTCTTTACTTGCTCAGAAGCTTTATCTTGTGCTGCGGTTTGTGCTGTGGTTTGAAGTGTTTCCCAATGTATTTGAGCACCGGAGCTTTTTATTACGTCTATAATACGGCGGTCTGCTTGTACTGAGTCTGGTTGTAAACCAGTAATTGTTAATGCTTGACCAGTTAAGGCTGCGGCTACAAGCCAAATGGCACTATTGGACCAATCGCCCTCGATAGGATATTTATTTTGGCCTACATAAGTAGCTCCGGCTGGTACTGTAAAGCTATCATCAGTAGATATTACAGAGATGCCAAAGTCTTGCATTACTTTTATGGTCAGTTCTACATAGTCTCTAGATTGCAGTGGTGTAGTGCTATGAACTGTAGTTTCTATACTTGTTTGTGGTGCCGCCAGAAGGAGGCCGGAGAAAAATTGACTGCTAATATGGCCGGCTAGTTCAAATTGGCCACCTTGTAATCGTCCAGACATAGTAAAAGGTGGCTTAGGCTTAGAAAAATGAACACCATGAGCTTCCATTTGACTTTTTAAGGGTTCCAAGGGGCGATCTGGCAAGCGGCCAGCAGCTTTTACTATTACCTCTGAGGCCAAAGTGGCACCTACAGGTAGGAGTAAGCGGAGGGTTGTACCAGATTCGTGAGCATCAATATAGGCTGTAGGAGATTCTGCAAGTAATTCTGATGAACTAGGTACAGACGTATTTGCTTTGGCTGGATTTGCTTCAGCAGTATTTTCTTCGGTAGTCTCTACTTCAGAAAGAGTTACTTTAGAAGCACTTCCTAGTGAATAGTTTCTAGGAATTACAGTAACACCCGTAGCTGTTTTTTCAATCGTTGCCCCTAAGCCACGTAATGAATTGATTGTGGCATCAATATCTTTAGAATATAAAGATATGAGTAATGTGGAAGTTTCTTTGCTTAGAGTGGCGGCAATAAGGGCACGGTGCGCATGAGCCTTAGCAGGAATGGCTGCTATGGTGCCACTAGGTATGGCCTTAGTAATAGTATGCATGAATCTCTCCTTTATGATATGTTCTCTCTCTTATAATATATAATATGTTTTTTCTCTTATAAATACGTTCTCACTCTTTTTTAGATTGGTTATATTTTATCGAATTAGATTGTATCTCTTTAAAAAGCTTCCCTTTAGAACCTATCCTTTTAGAACGTATATTACTTCTTTTACTAGTTATTCTATTTAAATAGGTAGCTTTCCTTAGCTTAGCGAATAATATATTGCTGTAATTCACTATGAGGGATGGTGACTAATTCACATTCTCCCCAGTGAAGGGGGCGAACGATGGTAATCGTTTGGCCCTGGCTTTTTTTATCATGTAAAGCGGCCTCTAATAAGGTGGCATCATTTATAGAGGTTGTAATAGGTAGTTCATGACGGATTAAGATGCTTAAAAATCGCTCGCATTCTTCATTAGTAATGGCGCCTTGTTGCATGGCAGCTCTCATGAGGAGTGCCATGCCAATGGCTACGGCATGGCCGTGATGAACGGCAAACTGACTAGCCATTTCTATGCCATGGCCAAAAGTATGACCAAAATTCAGCAGCTGTCGCAAGCCTTTTTCAGTTTCATCTTGCTGTACCACATGAGCCTTAGCCTTTACGCAGAGGGCTATAATGTGGCTTAATTGGTCTAAATTATCCTGTACTAGCGGCGTAGTTTCTAGCGCATCTAGTAATTCAGGATAGCCTATCATACCGTATTTGATAATCTCCCCACAGCCATTTACAAATTCTACATGACGCAAAGTGCTCAGTGTAGCGGGATCGCAAAGTACAAGCAGAGGTTGTTTAAAAGCACCCCAAAGATTTTTGCCAGCACTGAGATTAACTGCTGTTTTACCACCGACAGAGGAGTCGACAGCGGCGAGTAAGCTGGTGGGGATTTGAATGTAGTCGATACCACGCAAATAGGTAGCCGCAGCAAAGCCTGCCATATCGCCCACAACGCCACCACCTAAGGCGATGAGCAAATCTTTTCTGGTTAAAGCCTTGCTAGCTAAGAATTCGACTAAGTGGAGGAGCTGAGATGCATTTTTTTGCGCTTCTCCATGAGGAAAAATGTATTCATGAACAGTGTAGCCTGCTTCTAGGAGTTGCTCTTTTACTATGCCTAAATAGAGCGGTGCTACTTGGTCATCACTGACGATGACTACAGGGCAAGACTTTTTTACTTCTTCTATGTAATGAGCGGCTTTCTTTAGCGCGCCAGATTCAATGATGACATCATAGGCGGTGGACGCTTCAATATGAATACGTGTCATAGGAATTCCTTTCCATGGCGATGATTAAGCTAAACCATTTTCAACGATTTGACGAAGGGCGAATACGTCTTTCGTTAAGGCTGCGAATTGATCAGGGCGAAGTGCTTGAGGGCCATCGCATAAGGCTTTGGCTGGGTCATTATGAACTTCAATCATGAGTCCATCAGCACCGCCACCAGTGGAGGCTAAGGAGAGCGGGCGTACCATGCGGCTCATGCCAGCTGCGTGACTAGGGTCCATAATAATTGGCAAATGACTTAGTTCATGGATCATTGGAATCGCTGTTACATCTAAGGTATTGCGAGTCTTAGTTTCGAAGGTGCGAATACCGCGCTCACAAAGTACGATTTGTTCATTGCCTTCACTCATAATGTATTCAGCGGCCATTAACCATTCTTCGTAGGTAGCGCATAAGCCACGTTTTAGGAGTACAGGTTTTTTTAGTTTGCCCACTTCTTTTAAGAGTGTGAAGTTTTGCATATTACGAGCTCCGATTTGAAGCATATCTACTTCGTCGAAGTATTGTAGTTGAGATGGGTCCATTACTTCAGAGACAATAGGAAGGCCCGTTTCTTTTTTAGCCAATAATAGAAGTTCTAAGCCGCTTGGTCCCATGCCTTGGAAGGAGTATGGAGAGGTACGAGGTTTGAAGGCGCCGCCGCGAAGAATGGTAGCACCTGCTTCTTTTACAGCGCGTGCTGTGGCGAGTACTTGCTCTGGTGTTTCTACAGAGCAAGGGCCGGCCATGATGGCGAAGTGGCCACCGCCGATTTTAACACCGCCTACATCAACGATGGTGTCATCTGGATGGAATTTTCGATTGGCTTTTTTGAATGGTTCTTGAATGCGGCTTACTTTTTCTACAATATCGAGGGACTCAATTTGTCGTTTGTCTAAAGAAGCTGTATCGCCGATAATGCCGATAATGGAGTAATGCGTACCTTGCGCTGGTACTAATTGAAAGCCTTCGTTAATGAGGCGTTCCTTCAAACTGGCTAACTCCGCTGGGTTTACATTGTCTTTTAACGTGATAATCATGATAATTCCTCCATCTGATTAAATACTGGCTCAAAAGAGCCTCCTACTATACTACTATGCTACTTACATTAGGTATCGAAAAGATATTACTATGCTGCTATACTGCGATAATTCTCAGTAAAATTACTAGCTGTTCGAAGACTGCTCAGTAAGGAATTACCAATTCATCGGAGGGAGTAACAAAAAAGGAGCCACCCGTCTCCAATACGGGTAGCTCCTTACTATAGTAAGCCTCGCCAAGATGACCTAAATCAGCGTAGCCCAAATAGTCCTTTACCCGTAGACTGGATAAAGAACCCAAAATAGAAGTATTGGCTATTCATTGTGCTGATTCGACTCATCATTGGTATTAGTTCCTTTCGTTAAGTAGTTTTTCACATTATAAACCTAATTTATAGACTTTGGCAAGTAGTTTTTTTCAAGAAAATTAAAAAAATGATTTTTTTGGCATTACATTTGTATGTTTTGTATGCACAAAATTGAATTGGTAAAACGTGGTGAAACAGTATTGCCGTGCTATTATAGTGCAGGGCTGCGCACGGTGTTACTATACTGAATGATTGTACCATGTTGCTATACTTATTATATGGATACACGATGCTATTATAGTGCATGGTTATAAAATGTCGCTATATTTCGTAGCCACAAAGTATTACATCACTTAATTAATAGCCTAAGGCTAATACTAATGAGCCAGCAGCTAAAGCGAGGATAATAGGAATCCCATTGCGCTTAGTCACTTCGATAGGATTTACGCCCGCTATGCCTGCTACGATAATAGTAGCACCGGCAATAGGTGAAATCGTGCGCCCCAAGGTACCCCCTAAGGTGGCCATAGAGCCCATTTGTACGGTAGTCATACCAAAGTCTACGGCATGAGACGAGATGGCTTCATTAAAGGCCATAGTGGCGGCATCTCCAGAGCCAGTGATGAGGCCGAGTAAGAACGGACCTACTGCAGCGGCTACTTTCATGATGGATGGATTTTGCATCATTTCTTGTGTAAATGCTTTTACTAGCCCCATGGAATCCATGCCGGCTACGAACACGCCACAAGCGATGATAATGGACATAATTTTGGCATATCCTTCACCCATACCATTGAAGAAATTATTGGCAATATCACGAGGATTACTGCGCGTTACTAAAATAGCCAGGAAGGCACCAATGAGCATGGCTGCTGGCACAGATACTTTAAAGGATGGGATGAGTCCAGTGGCTCCTAATAAAAGTATAGCAATTGGTACGATGGGCATAATGGCATAGATAAAATTGATTTTAAAATTAAAATCAGTTTGAAGATCAGGTGCTGGATGACCTTTGTACTCTTTAGTTACATAGGCTACAATGCTAAGGCCTATAGCGGCTACGACTAAAGATGTAATATTGGCTATGTAGTGGAAGCTAATGACATCCATAGGCGTCACATGGGCAAGTTTTGCTACAAAGGCATTATGAGCTAGGCCTGGATTTAACATAGAGCCATAGGTACCAGCTTTTAAGGCTGCTGCGGCCATGGCAGGATGGATATCAGCTGACATCATGAGAGGGATAAACACAGCACCTGCTGCAGCAGCTGTGCCGGCTGCACTAGGCAAGGCCATATTGATAAAATAGGTGGCTATTACAACCCCTGGGATGAGGAAAAAGGGTACATTTTTAATGACGCTGGCTAGCAGATTGACTAAATGTTTATCGCATTCTGTGTATTTCATAACGAGGGCAAAACCCATACAAGAACAGATGGATGTAATAAGACCGGCGCTAGTCATGCCTTTTTCAAAGGCTTTAAAAATATCCATTGGCACGCCACCAATAATACCCATGAGAAAGCCTGCACCTAAGAGTACAACTTTGGCATCATATTTCAAAATGAGTAGTATGATGGTGCCAATAACAATGATGGAACCTGCAATAACCATAATAATCCCCCTTCATAAATGGACGGCATATGTAGTCATATGTCTCTTGTGAATTGAATAATGTCTACCACGGATTATAGCGAATTGATAAAGCACTGGCAATGAATTAGGGGGATGTATACATGTATACATATATTTTGGTGTTGTACCAATATAGTTTCTAGCGTATCATTTTGTTTATGAGTTTATGAGTTTATGAGTTTATGAGTTTATGAGTTGTCGCCATAAACATAATCATAGCCGTAGTGTGTATAGAGAGGGAGTATTATGAATAGCATTGAATTTGCAAAAGTAAAACAAGAAGAATATATTGCTCGTCGTCGCGATTTACATCGCCATCCAGAACCTGGTTGGCTCGAATACCGCACAGCAGCTTATGCGGCTACTGAATTGAGTAAATTGGGCTATGAGATTAAAGCTGGTGAGGAAGTATTAGATTTAGAGGCGCGTATGGGATTGCCTTCAGATGAAGTCATGAAGGCGGCTATGGACCGCGCTATTAGTGAAGGGGCAGATCCAGGCTGGGTAACTGTATTTGGCTATGGTAAGACAGCCTTGGTGGCTACAATGAAATTTGCAGAAGAAGGCCCCACTGTGGCCTTTCGTGCTGACATTGATTCCAATGATGTAGATGAAAGTCATGAAGAGGACCATTTACCAGCACGAGAAGGATTTGCCTCGACTCATGACAAAGCGATGCATGCGTGTGGTCATGATGCGCATTTGACTATGATTTTAGGTTTAGCTGAATATATAGCAAATAATAAAGACAAATATAAGGGCACTGTAAAATTAATTATTCAACCTGCTGAAGAAGGTGTTCGCGGTGCTCGTGCCATGATGGAAGCAGGCGTGGTGGATGATGTAGATATTTTATTTGGCATGCATATAGGGATTGATCGCGCTCTTACAGGTGCTTTAGCTTGTAGTGACCCAGGCTTTTTGGCGACTACAAAATTTGATGTAAGCTTTACTGGCTATGCCGCTCATGCAGGGGCGAGCCCTGAAAAGGCAAATAATGCTATGCTAGCAGCTTGCATCGCGGTGTTGAACTTACAGGCTATTGCACGTCATTCTGGTGGGGTAACGCGAGTTAATGTGGGCGTCTTAGAATCTGGTACAGGGCGCAATGTAACACCTGGCTTTGCTAATTTAAAACTAGAAGTACGTGGTGAGACTACTGAAATTAATGAATATGTAGAGCAGCGTTGTCGCACGATTTTACAAGCTGCTGCAGCTATGCATGATTGTGAAGTGCAGATTGTACAAACTGGTGGTGCCCCAGCAGTTGAAAATAGTGAAGACCTAGCTAAAGAGATTCAAGTATTAGCAGAAGGTACAGAGTTATTTGACCGCGTTGATTTAACTTATTATGGTGGTGGCAGTGAAGACTGTGCTTACTTTATGCGCCGTGTTATTGAACGTGGTGGACGAGCTACATATATGATTTTAGGCTCTAATATTAAAGCGCCTCATCATAATCCTCATTTTGACATTGATGAATCAGATATGATTAAAGGTGTAGCTTGGTTTGGTGTATTAGCCGATAAATTTTTAGGTAAACAAAACATTATAAGTGTAAGTTAAAAATAAGTGTAAGTTAAAATATTATACCCTTATGTAAAATAGAAAACGCCCCTCCCGGACTATGAGCCAGGAGGGGCGTTTTAGTATTAGACTTGAGTCTTATAATTATTGTTATGTTGTAGTTAAAATTAATTTTGATTAGATTTTATTAAAGCCATGACAGGCATTTACTTTTATAAAGCTAGTTTATAGCTTTTATAAATTTAGTTAAACCATAGTTTTACAATGTTAGTTAGGTCATAGCTTTTATAATGTTTCTTTGGCTAGGCCGATGAATTACTCTAAATCATCGAAATCAAAGGCTGCAGCTTTAGTATAGTTGGTAACTTTAGCTTCGAAGAAGTCAGTTTTTGTACTATTAAGATTGGAGAAGCTTTCAATCCAAGCCATTGGATTTTCTTTGATTTCTGGATAAAGTGGTTTAAGGCCGATAGCATCGAGACGAAGGTTTGCTAGGTATTTAATATAGCGCTCGATGAGTACATTGTTAATACCGAGGATTTTATCATCAGTAATATATTGCCCCCAGGCAATTTCATTTTCAGTGCCTTGACGGAGCATGTCAGTGAGTTCTTCTTCTAGTTCTGGTGTGAAGAGTTCAGGACGCTCGATGCGAAGCTCACGAATGATATTTTGGAATAAAATTAAATGTGTTACTTCGTCGCGATTAATATATTTAAAAATCGTACTAGTAGCAGTCATTTTACCTTGACGCGCTAAGGTATAGAAGAAGCTAAAACCTGAATAGAAGTAAATGCCTTCGAGGATATAGTTCGCCATAATAGTACGAATGAAATTATGCTCTGAAGGATCATCACTAAAGCGTTGGTAAATATCAGCGATAAAGCGGTTACGAGATAGTAATACTTCATCAGTACGCCATTCATCATAGATGCGGTCACGAGTAATAGGATTTGTTACTGTATCTAGGATATAGGAATAGCTTTGTGCGTGAATTTCTTCCTGGAATGCTTGAATATTAAGCAAGGAAGCTACTTCAGCGGCCGTTACATAGCGGCTTAGATTAGGTAAATTTTCACTTTGAATGGAATCTAAGAAGTTTAAGAAAGAAATGATTTTGTCGAAGGCGCGGCGTTCACTATCAGTTAAATAAGGGAATTGTTTAACGTCCTCATTTAAAGAGATTTCCTCTGGAATCCAGAAGTTGTTTAACATAGTACGATAAAGAACAGTTGCCCAGTCATATTTGATGCGGTTCCACTCGCGAAGATTTGTGGTGTTGCCGCCAATCATACTTTCTGTGCCACGATCGCCGTGTTCGTTGAAAATCAATTTTTTTTTCATGATTGCATTCACCCTTTCTGTATATAGGAGTGGGCCCTCGAGGTGAGGGCCACTTGTATTTAGTATATCATGACAGGCCTTGAAAAGGCAGTCAAAGCTTTATTTTAGGAGGAGCAACTAGTACATTCATCCATTTCAAGAGACTGATTGCGGATGTAGTAAATAGTTTTAATGCCTTGTTTGTACGCTTCAATGTATAGGTTGAGAATTTCTTTAGCCTTCATTTGTGGCGTGATGTAAAGATTGAAAGATTGTGCTTGGTCAATATGACGTTGACGTACGCCACAAGCTTTGATGCTCCATTGTTGGTCGATAGTATGAGCTTCTTTATAGAGCCAGAACGTAGAATTATCTAAATCTGGTGCTGTTTTAGGTGTGAAGCTACCTTTTTTCTCTTCAATAAAGAATTTTTTGAAGATAGGATCGATACCAGCTGTTGTGTTGGCAATGTTAGAAGTACTGCCAGTTGGAGCGATAGCCATTAAATAGCCGTTGCGCATGCCGTATTTAGCTACATCTTCACGAAGTTTTTTCCAACGTGGTGATGTATAGCCGCGGCGTTCGAAATAAGCGCCAGTGTCCCATTCAGAACCTTTGAAGGCAGGATAAGCGCCTTTTTCTTTAGCCAGTTCCATGGACGCTTTAATAGCATAGTAAGCAATATTTTCGAATAATTCGTCAGCTGCTTTAATATGCTCTTCGCTTTCCCATTGTAATTGATGACGCACTAAATAATGATGGTAACCACTTGTGCCAAGACCGATAGCGCGGTACTTTTCGCTCGTCATTTTAGCTTCAGGCACAGGGAATTGATTGATGGAAATAACATTATCGAGCATGCGAATTTGAAGTGTTACATTAGCTTCTAATTCTTCATCTGTGATTTTACCAAGATTGATGGAGTTTAAGTTACAAGTTACCATATCACCGGTAATTGTTTTAGTTGTAATGGAACCATCTTCATTGATAACTTCTTCACCAAGATTAGTAAAGCCCACATTTTGTGCAATTTCGTGGCAAAGATTGGACGCATAAATCATACCAGCATGTTTATTTGGATTAGTGCGATTTACTGTGTCGCGGAAGAAGATGAAAGGTGTGCCTGTTTCTACGGCGCTGCGCATAATACGTTTCATCATATCGAGAGCGCTGACCTGAATGGAATGAAGATTTGGATTTTGTTCACAAAGTAAATAATGCTCAGTGAAGGCTTTGTTATCATCTTCATCGTAGAAATCTTCTAAGGCGAAGCCCATTTCACGTTCTACTTCATGAGGGTCAAATAAGGAGAAGTTTTCGCGCGCTAAGAGGCGTTCCATGAAGATATCTGGAATGGCAATGGCAGGGAAAATATCATGGGCTTTACGACGATCGTCCCCATTATTTGTGCGAAGCTCGACGAATTCGTAGAAGTCTTTGTGCCAAATATCAAGAGTTACAGTAGCGCCCCCTTTGCGTTTACCTAATTGGTCAACCGCTACAGCTGTGTCATTGTAGAGGCGAACCCAAGGAATTACGCCACCGGAGGAGTTCTTGTAACCGCGAATATCACTATTTAAGGCACGCACTTTACCCATGTAAATGCCTAGGGCACCGCCATGCTTAGATACGCGGGAGAATTTGCTGTTTACATCATAAATTGACCAAAGATTGTCATCCACACCGGAGATAAAGCAGCTGCTTAATTGGTGGAATGGCGTCCCTGCATTGGCTAATGTAGGCGTAGCAGTAGTCATTTTTAATTCACTCATTAAATCATAGAATTTTTTAGCAAATTCTACTTTGCGATCCCCTTCGATTAAAGCTAAATGCATAGCAATGGCCATGAAGCGTTCTTGTGGAAGTTCATACACTTCTTTGTCAAAGCCTTTTACTAAATAGCGATCAGCTAATAATTTAATACCTTCATAGTTGAAGAGGTAGTCGCGTTTTGGTTTAATGTAGTCGCCTAATTCTTGAAGTTCTTCTTCCGTGTAATCTTTAAGGAAGAAATCGGCATAACGGCCAAGTTCTACTAAGGTTTTTACTAAGGAAGGGAAATTGCCATAGCCAAATGCTTTATATTTGCGGTTAATAGCTGCTTCCTTGTATAAATCAAATAAATAGAGACGAGCAGCTACATATTGCCAATCTTGGTTCATTCGGTTGACTTGGTTTCCGAAACCATCGTCAGTTTTTTGAATTACTTTTTCAATGGCTGTTTGCACTAAAATCTTTTGGATTTCTTTCGTGCTCATACCGTCTACGAATTGAAGCTTGGAGTCCATTTCAAGCTCAATAGGGTCGCATGTTTCAAGGCCTAAACAAGCAAAGGCAATCATTTTTTTCGTTTTTTCAACGGAGAGCGGTTCATAGTGACCGTCTCGTTTTTTAATCATAATAGCCATAACTACTACTAATCCTTCCCTAAACACTTATATGCTAAAAAAAGAGCTGATACATACAACTTAGTGCAGTGTCAGCTACTTACTGATAAAATCAATATCTTGTATATAAAACTCGTTCTCTACTACAAGATACACCTCATTATACTATTATTTGAAGAAAAAATAAAAGAGGAATTTTGACACATTAAGTTGTGAAATTTGCAACATAATGCCTCTTGACTATATAGAAAATTTTAGAAATGGCGGCACAGTGCTAGTTTGTCATTTTTAAAGAATCAAAAGTTATAAAAAATAGGTGAAAAATTTTTTAAAATTTAGGTTTACAAATGAGTTTTAACGGAATGTATAAAGGTGTAAGGCAGAATTGAAAAAGTAAGCCTTACTACTCTTGCAAGAGAATTTATCATTTTATCATGCAAAATAAGTCAAACAGGCCTGAAAATTGATTTATTGCGCTTAGAAATGAAGCGCGATTAAAAATAGCATATAAAGTATATTGTTTAAAAATAGGAGGCACATTATGGCTAATGAAGTAAGTGTAAAAAAAGAATTGCAATTAATTTTTACGGATAAAAATAATAAGGAAACTTTATTTAAAATATCCGTGCCTAAGGAAGAAGTAAGTTTAGCAGAATGCCAAGCAGTTGGCGAGGCTATGTTGGCAAAACAGTTTATGCTCTCTTCTAAGGGCGAAGTATTGGTAGATTTTAAAGGCGCTCAAATGGCGGTTAGCACGATTACACCATTATCTTAAGTTTAATAAAGTGTGATGTGTAATAATCCTAAAATAATTTTACTAAAAGTGATTCCATTTAATTTTAAAATTTTAGAAGTAATATATTTTAGAAGAAGATATATTTATGTATTCTTAGTTACAATTCATAAGGCAGCGGATAGATTGTCTAGAAAAGGAGAACATTATGGCTGATGTAGAAAATACTATGGTAGAAGCAGTAAAAGCACAAGTGCGCTTAACAATGGAAGAAAATAAAACGAAATCCATTACCCTTAATCCGGTAAATCCGGCAGTAGATCCTAGGGACTTTACTGAAATTGGTAAAGCTGTGGCGGGACTCTGTGCGTATCCTTATAAAGAAGTAGTACGCGTAGAGACTACGACTTTAGGGCCACAGGCGTAAGCTCATTGGCAGAAAAATATGTTAGTTTAACAAAATAGAAAAGCCCCACATATACACTTGCTCCCGATCGTCAAGCTCGAATGGTCGCTACATGTATATGTGGGGCTTTTTATTATTTTCTTATTTATATAAATATGTTTCTGCTATTCGCTTAATGCTGTAGGCTCTAAAGTCGTTGAAGGAGAGGGGATAGGGAGAAAGTACAAAACCCGAACATTGATGAAATATTCTTTTTAATGTTCGGGCATTTATGTTGACCGCTTATAGGCCCTATGTTATGATAAAGATAGTTATGTAACGTAAGTTATTCTCTTAGTTTCTATGGAGGTTTTGCACGATGATTGCACGTTATACGAGAGAAAAAATGGGTCATATTTGGAGCGAGCGCAACGAATTTGATCAAATGTTGGAAGTGGAAATTTTAGCTTGTGAAGCGCAGGCTGAACTCGGTATTATTCCAAAAGAAGCAGCGAAAGTGATTCGTGAAAAAGCTAATTTCGATGTGGAGCGTATTCACGAAATCGAAAAAGAAACTAATCATGATATTATTTCCTTCGTCACAGCTGTAGGCGAATATGTAGGGGAAGAAGCTAAATACATTCATCTTGGTTTAACTTCAACTGATGTTAAAGATACAGCTCTTGGTTCTATGATGAAACAAGCTTGTGATATTATTTTAGAAGATTTAAAAGAGTTCCATGCAGTACTTCGTCGTCGTGCAGCGGAGTTCAAATACACCCCTATGGTGGGTCGTACGCATGGTATTCATGGCGAGCCAACTACCTTTGGTCTTAAGCTTTGCCTTTGGATGGCAGAGATTGAACGCGATATCGAACGTTTAGAACATGCTAAGAAAAATGTAGCTGTAGGTAAAATGTCTGGTGCAGTAGGCACATATTCTGTAAATGATCCATTTATTGAGCAGTATGTATGTGAAAAACTAGGTCTTGAACCAGTTAAAATTGCAACACAAGTTATTCAACGTGACCGTCATGCTGAACTTTGCAGTACTTTGGCTATTATCGCTAGTACTTTAGATAAAATTGCTATGGAAGTTCGCCATTTACAACGTACTGAAGTACGTGAAGCAGAAGAATATTTCAGCAAAAAGCAAAAAGGCTCCTCTGCTATGCCTCATAAACGCAACCCAATCACTTGTGAACGCATTTGCGGTTTAGCTCGTGTGGTACGCGGCAATGCACAAGCGGCTCTTGAAGATGTAGCTTTATGGCATGAACGCGACATTTCCCATAGCTCTGTAGAACGCGTTATTCTTCCTGATAGCACGATTACAGTAGATTATATGTTATCCTTGATTACACGTGTTATCGATAAATTATTGGTATATCCAGATAATATGATGAAAAATCTTGAGCTAACTGGTGGTTTAATTTTCAGCCAACAAATTTTAACAGCTCTTGTAGATAAAGGGGCTGTACGTGATGAAGCGTATCGTTGGGTACAACGTCATGCTATGGCGCGTTGGTTAGAAGGTAAAGACTTCAAAGCTGGCCTTAAAGGCGATGAAGATATTAAAAAATATTTAACTGATGAAGAAATTGATGAATTATTTGATCCACATCGTATGCTTCGTCATGTAGATACTATTATGGCTCGTTTTGGTCTATAAGCTTTAGTTTAAATTTAGACAAAATTGGGAGGCTAAAATTTTTGCTCCTAAATTTGAGTCTAAAATTAGATAATATTGACCTTTAAGTAGAGGCTATAACAAAAGCACAAATGGTGGTTTTGTTATGGCCTCTTTTCTATAATGCATGCTTTTACTTTCTATGTTATAATGAAGTGTATGAAATGTTTCTAGGAGAAACAGGCCGTACATATGACTAACTATGACATAAATTGATGGAGGTTCGAATATTATGGCAACCAGTATGGTAATTGGTACACAATGGGGCGATGAAGGAAAAGGCAAAATCGTAGACTATTTAGCGGAACAAGCTGATGTAGTTGTACGTAGCCAAGGTGGTAATAATGCAGGTCACACAGTTGTTGTTGACGACCGCGCATTTGCACTTCGTTTATTGCCAAGTGGTATTTTATACGATAATAAAACAAATATTATTGGCACAGGCGTTGTTGTGGACCCTAAAGTATTGCTCAATGAAATTGAAAACTTAGAGCATGAAGGGAAAAGCGCTCAATCCTTGCAAATTTCCAATCGCGCACATGTGATTATGCCTTACCATAATTTACTTGATGAAGCAGAGGAAAATTCCAAAGGCGATTTAAAAATCGGCACTACTAAAAATGGTATTGGCCCTTGCTATGCAGATAAAGTAAATCGCGTAGGTATTCGTATTTGTGACCTCTTAGACGAAGAAGTATTCAAGGCTAAACTTGATTATAATGTTCGTATTAAAAATAAAATTCTTCGCGAAGTATATGGTAGCACAGAAGCTGTTGATTACTTCCAAATCTTAAAAGACTATACTGAATATGCAGAGCGTCTTCGCCCTTATGTAACTGATACTAACTACAATGTTGTAACAGCTATTAAAGAAGGCAAAAAAGTATTATTTGAAGGTGCACAAGCCACTATGCTTGACCTTGACCATGGTACATATCCATTTGTAACTAGCTCTCATCCAATTGCTGGTGGTGCCTCTGTAGGCGCTGGCGTAGGACCTAACTATTTGAAGAATATCATCGGTGTAGTAAAGGCCTATGCGACTCGCGTAGGGGAAGGTCCATTCCCATCTGAACTTCTTGATGAAACTGGCGATTATCTTCGCAATACAGGTCATGAGTTCGGCACTGTAACTGGTCGCCCTCGTCGCTGTGGTTGGTTAGACCTTGCGGTAGTTAGCTATGCAGCAGACCTTAATAGTCTTGACTACTTAGCAATTACTCGCTTAGATATTCTCGATAAATTACCAGAAGTTAAAATCTGCGTAGGATATACTAAAAATGGTGAAGCGGTTAAAGGCTTCCCAGCCGATCTTCGTGAGCTTGAGCAATGTGAACCAGTATATGAAACATTACAAGGTTGGCAATGCGATACAAGCGCTATTAAAAAGTACGAAGACCTTCCAGAAGCGGCACGTCGCTATGTAGAACGTATTTCCGAAGTAACTGGCGTTCGCCTTGGCATCGTATCTGTAGGCCCTAATCGCAGTCAAACTATCGTATTGCACGATGTATTTGCGAACTAATAAGGATAACTAAATGCTCGCTAAGCTTTGATGACTTTATCATCAGGGCTTAGCGATTTTTATTTGAGAGGATGCGCTAGTTCTATGCATTACGTGATTTGATGTATGCATTTTATTTATGTGAAAAAACCGTAAAATATGATAAAATAAAAGGTAATGTGAGAAAATATTTAATTTTGTCGATATATAGTTTATAAATAGTGATTCATAAATAGTAAAAGGAGCATACAGTGGAACATATAATTACATTTTTAGAGCAATATGGATATTGGGCCATGTTTATTACGATGGTGTTGGAAAATGCCAATGTGCCCATCCCTAGTGAAGTAGTATTAGGTTTTTCCGGCTATTTAATTGCCCAAGGTGTATTTGAAATGTACACGACTATGGTAGTGGCTACCTTGGCCGGTGTAGTGGGGTCAGTTATTTCCTATTGGCTTGGTGAATGGGGCGGTCGTCCATTACTTTTAAAATATGGGCGCTACATCTTCTTTAATGAGCATAAATTTGAACTCGCTGAAAAAATGTTCAATAAATATGGTGGTGCTGCCGTATTCTTTGGCCGTTTACTTCCTGGTATTCGCACCTTTATTTCTTTCCCTGCAGGGATTGCGCGTTATCCTATGGGACGCTTTATCCTTTGGACCGTACTAGGCACTATTCCATGGACTATTTTGCTCGTATGGCTAGGAGTTAAGCTAGGCGAACATTGGCAAGACTTAATCGACTATAATCATGAACTGCTTATCGCTATGGTAGTTGTATTCCTTATTGCGGCAGCTATCTTTGGCTATCGTTATTTAAAAGTTCGCAAGAAAAAACAAGCGGCTGAAGCTAGTGAAGTGAATCAAGTAAAAGCAGAGTCAGAGGATGAGCAAATTTTAGCAGTTAGTGAAAAAGAGGAAGATATAGTAGATGTAGCTGGTAATACAAATCCTACAACGCAAGATTCAATCGGTGAATCACAAAAATAAGGAGGGATTACTATGCGCTTACATCGCATCAGTGTTATATTTTTCATTTTAGCACTCGCTGTATTTGCCGTAGGTAATGGCTCCTTGCCCATTACGGATCCAGTAGAGTCAAATTATGCCTTAACGGCAAAGGAAATGGTGATGTCTGGCAACTGGCTATCACCGCAGATCTATCATACATTTTGGTTCGATAAGCCCATTATGATTTATTGGCTTATTGGAGCCTCTTATAAAATTTTTGGCATAACTGATTTTGCCGCTCGTTTTCCATCTGCCTTGTTTGGCGCCTTTTCGGTGAGTTTCTTTTATCAAGTGGTGCGAACTATTTCTGGGCGTCGGCTTTTATCCATTTGGTGTGCCTTTATTCTAGGCTCTTCTTTAGAGTTTTGGATTTTAGCTCGCGGTATTGTAACCGATATGGTTCTTTTATACACCACAATTGGCGTTTTTGCTTATGCTTACCGTGGATTAACAGAGAATAAGACTTGGTTCATCGTGTTAGCTTATATTTTTGCTGGCCTAGGTACTTTGACTAAAGGGCCAGTGGCCATCGTTTTGCCAGGTCTATTACTACTTGTTTTTGCCTTAGTAAATCGCTCTTGGACGATGATTAAAAAGCTTTTTGCTTGGCAAGGATTACTCGCTTTTTGTATCGTTACATTGCCTTGGTATGTGTACATGTATATGACCCATGGGCAAGATTTTATCAATGGCTTTTTAGGTCTTCACAATGTGGTGCGCGCCACTCAGTCGGAGCACCCTGGAGATAATCATTGGTGGTATTATTTAGCTGTTATGCCTGTGGCAGCCTTACCTTGGACGGGGGCTATTTTCTATGGCATGTACTATGGTTGGAAGCAAAAACAGTCCTTTTATGTGCTGTCTATGATTTTAGGCTGGGGTACGGTTCTCTTTTATACTTTAATGGCTACTAAATACCCGACGTATACATTTATTAGTATGATTCCGTTTAGCTTCTTAGGTGCTATTGGAACGGTGAAAATTCTTCGTCCTGGTTCTAATAAGCGTAAAATGTGGATACTTATGGGACCAGCCTTTTTCCTATGGATTTTACTTGGCATAGCTAGTTTCTTTGTGCCTTGGGGATTTTGGTATTTACTCTATGTATTTATAGTAGCAGGCATAATTTTAACTGTAGCTACTTATGTAAAAGGCAAACGCTACATGCTACCTGTTGTGATTACTATAACGACCTTAGCCATTAGTGGCGTAGTAATCCATGAAGGCATTCAGCCATTAGTAGCACAGCGTTCATCCGTGGCCTATGTAGAGGATGTGGAAGAATTTTCTGGCCCTATTTATTGTTTTGCTGGTTATAGTGCGTCTGCTGTGTATTATACGGATAAACCGGTGACTCGAATCGATTCCTACTTGGTAGAGCCA
Source organism: uncultured Veillonella sp. (assembly GCF_900545795.1). Classification (GTDB taxonomy): domain Bacteria; phylum Bacillota; class Negativicutes; order Veillonellales; family Veillonellaceae; genus Veillonella_A. The sequence continues at coordinate 316,738 of NZ_URAR01000001.1, read as the reverse complement.
AAAGAGATTCGCAGTGCTGCTTGGGATGAAAAATATCAAATGCCAATGGTTAAGGAAGAACAAGCACTAGCTGATATACTTGGGGCGAAGGCAAAAGGTGAAAAGTCAATGATCATTGTAGCTAAGGGAGAACAGAAGTATTTCGTTCAATCACCTCTGTATACATTAGTTACCTTGCAGAAGCAAACAGCTCGTGAGTTCATCTATGTAATGCCCTAACAATCTATAAATTAAATATAGGTAAACATAGCCCTTTGGCCTTGATTCGTTTTGTAGTAGCTTTTAATAAAGAGCCACTATAAAATATAATGTAAGAGACCAGAGGGCTTTTTGTATGGCTCGGTTAAAGAACTCTTGTGTGGCTAGACTCTCAATTTTTATAAAGTTAAATTGGGAACTAATAGCTACATATAGCTTTAAAATGCAGCGAGATAATTAGTGTATAGCCTCATAGGATAGTGAGATCATTAACAAATAGCGTTCAAGTGCAGTGAAATAATTTACAAAGAGTCTCATGACACCGTGAGATGATGAAAAATTAATCGGCAATATAAGATGAGAAAGGATGGAACAGTGATGATAGAGAAGATTTCGTCAGCAAAGGATTTTGTTCGAGCCTTAGCTGAGTATGAAGGCAATGATAAAGTGTTTAATCCTTGGCGTGACTATGATGAGCGTTATGATGTAGCGAAGGCCCCATTAATTCGTCAGCAGCAATTAGAAGCGTATATGGAGTCGCGTTTAGGGGCCCCCTATATTGTGGTAGCCGAAGCGGTAGGCTATCAAGGTGGGCGATTTACAGGCATCGCTATTACTTGTGAGCGCATGTTACTGGGGCATCATAAGTCCATTACACCATCCATGATATGGCCAAGTTGTGAGCTTGGTGAGCGCACAAGTCGCAGTGATAGTATGTCCATTGAAAAAGAGGTACAAAAGCGACTAGGTTTTAATGAACCAACGGATACAGTGGTGTGGAATTCCATTATAGAAAATGGACTTAATCCTTATAAGGTGTTGCTTTGGAATATCTTTCCTTTTCATCCCCATAAGCCATCAGAGCCTCTTAGCAATCGCACGCCAACACCAGCTGAATTAGATGCCGGTTGGCCTTATACAAAGGCCTTATTGGCTTTAAATAAAAAGGCTACCGTATTTGCTGTAGGACAAAAAGCCGCTGCTACTTTGGCTCATTATGGTGTAGATTCTATATCTTTGAGACATCCCGCTAATGGGGGCGCTAATTTATATAAGGCGCAGTTTAAAGCAGCTATTGAGTGCGGTAAATGATTGACTCTATTAAGAGCGGGATGTAATTAATCGTATTGAGTACAGTACGAAAGGTAATAGACATTAGATTTATGTGATAATAATCAAGAACGTGTCATTTTACCTTAGACTTTTCTAAATAATCGGAATATGATATACTATTTTTAAGTAAATCGTTCGGCTTTTGATGAAGTCTATCCTTTTAGGCTCATCATATTTAACTTAACAAATAGGTCATGTAAAAAAGCAAGCGAGAGAGGCGCGTCCCTTAGGAGCGGTCCTTCTTTTTGTTGTGCGTAAGACTTTTTAGACCTGTTGAAGTGGATCTCTTATAAAGATATAAGTGTGTAGTGTGGGCAAGTAGACACTAGCAGTAGTTTTATTTTATATCTAATAATTAGGTATACGGATTTTATGTGTAGGGACAGATTCACGTCCGTAAACTTTGCTATAGGAAGTATAAGCAGTAAAATAGAAGCATTGTTTTGGCTCGTGAAAAGAAAAAATCGGCGTATCTAATAGAGAGATTTAGTCATATTGCTACGATTCATGTAATACAAATTTAGATATATGTATATTCCATAGGAGGATTTTGTTAGACAATGTTAGATCAAATAGTAAAATTTATTAGTGGTGAAGGCACTGCTACCAAAGAAACAACTAAGAATGAAGTAAAAGGCCAAACTGTAGAGTCCACTCGTGGTGCTAAAGTCGCGGAAGGTGCAGGCGAGGCAAAGCCAGCGCGTCGCAATAGCCGCACAAACTCTAAAGGCACAGGCAGAACGAATGCAAGTCGTACAACTACTGCTGCTAAAGAGACCGGTGAAAAAAGTAATGCTAAAGCTGGGAAAACCGCTAATCGTACAAGTAAAAGTACTCGTACAAATACTAAGGACTCAGAAGGTCGTACTACTAAGACTAGTCAAAGTGCTAAAGCTAATGATAGCCGTAGCAAGGGGACAGGTCGTGGTACTAAAAATGGCGATTCTGAACATAAGACAAGTACCCGTAATGCAACTCGCAGCCGCACTACTAGCCGCCATAATCAAGCCAGTGCAGTAGGGCAAGAAGAACATAAGACAAGTGGCTCTAAAAAAGATAAATTAATGATTATTCCTTTAGGTGGCCTTGGGGAAATTGGTAAGAATATGACTGTATTCCAATATGGCGATGATATTATCGTGTTGGATGCAGGCCTTGCATTCCCTGAAAATGACATGTTAGGTGTAGATATTGTAATTCCTGACATGAGCTATTTAATTGAAAATAAAGATAAAGTGCGCGCCGTTGTTATCACTCATGGTCATGAAGACCATATTGGTTCCTTGGCATACTTATTAAAAGAAATTGATGTGCCAGTATATGCCACTAATTTAGTTTGTGGTTTAATTGAAGGCAAGTTAAAAGAAAACCGCGTAAGTGCAAAGAAACTCAATGTAGTACAAGCTGGAGATGAAATTTGCATTGGTGCCTTTAAAGTGGGCTTTATCCAAACGAATCACTCCATCCCTGACGCTTGCGCCGTATATTTTGAAACACCAGTGGGCATTGTAGTTCATACAGGGGACTTCAAAGTAGACCAAACTCCAGTGGATGGTAAATTGATGGATGTTCATAAATTTGCAGAACTAGGCAATCGCGGTGTATTAGCCCTTATGTCTGATTCTACGAATGTGGAAAAACCTGGTTTTACACCATCGGAAAGTACTGTTGGGCCGGCCTTGCTTCGCGCTGTAGGAGAAGCTCGTGGTCGTGTGGTACTGGCTACATTCGCTTCTAATGTGTCTCGTTTACAACAAGCTTGTGATGCAGCAGTGGCGTTTAAACGTAAAGTTATTGTGCTCGGTCGCAGCATGGTGAACGTATCTGAAATCGCTCAAGAGCGCGGATACTTAAATGTTCCAGAAGGTACATTTATCGATGTAGAAGAAATGGGCCGTTACCGCGATGATCAAATTATGATTTTAACTACTGGTAGCCAAGGGGAGCCTATGGCAGGTCTATCTCGCATGGCTACAAATAATCATCGCACCATTGAAATTACACCTAATGATACAGTGATTATTTCAGCTACCCCAATCCCTGGCAATGAAGCGGCAGTAGGTCGCACAATTGATAATTTATTGCGCCTTGGGGCGAATGTAATTTATGGTCGTGACCGCGGCATTCACGTGTCTGGTCATGGTAGCCAAGAAGATTTAAAAACTATGCTCAATTTAGTGCGTCCTAAATTCTTCATCCCTGTTCATGGCGAATATCGCATGCTTAAAAAGCATGGTGAGTTAGCCGTATCTATGGGTCTTGTTAAGCCAAATCACGTACTCGTAGGTGATAATGGTCAGATTTTTGAATTCACTAGTCGCACAGGTCGTAAATCTGGTCATGTAACGGCGGGCAAAGTCTTCGTTGATGGTCTAGGCGTTGGCGATGTAGGCAATATTGTAATTCGCGATCGTCAGCAGCTCGCTCAAGAAGGTATGGTAATCGTGGTTATGGCCATGGATCGCGCTAGCGGTCAAATTGTATCGGGACCAGATATTGTATCTCGTGGTTTCGTATATGTGCGCGATGCAGAAGATTTGATGAATGAAGCACAGCGACGTGTAGAGAATGTTATTGAGAAATGTGAAGCAGCTCAGCTTAAAGATTGGGCTACTATAAAATCACAAGTTCGCGATACATTAGGAAAATTCTTATATGAGAAAACTCGTCGTCGTCCAATGATTTTGCCAATTATTCAAGACGTGTAACATATTCAAATATAAAGTAACATGATATAATAATAGACGTATGACATAATAGTCATACGTCTATTTACATAGGAGTGTGATTATGAATCAAACAAATACAAGGGCTGTAGTGGAAACAGGATTTTTAACAGCTCTGATTATGGTATTTACATTAGTCGGTTCTAGTGTGCCATTCTTATATATGTTGGTGAGCTTGTTGGTTCCCGTTACATTGCTAGTGTTGGCGGCTCGTCATGGTATACGATGGAGTATTCTGGCAGTGATTACGGCGGCCATCGTTATGGCTTTTTTTATTTCCCCCTTGCAGTCGTTGCTGCAAGTCTTGTCAGTAGGTCTGCCGGCTCTAGTGCTGGCCTATGGCTATGAGCGCCGTTGGGAGACTAGTAAGTTGCTCGTCATTCCAACCTTAGTGTTTTTAGTGGCCTTTCCTATTGAAATGTGGTTGAGCTTTCAGTTTTTAAATATAGACTTAGTGTCCTTATGGAATGAAGAGTTTGCCAAGGCTATTAAGGATATTGAAGAGACCTATCGCAATCAAGGCATGTTGGAAGAGCAGATTCAAAGTCAAATGACTGTAGCACGGGAGGCTATGCAACAATTTACATATATGATTGCCGGTGCTTCCTTTGTCGGTGTAGCATGCTTAAATTATGTGATTTGTTGGATTGCTAATGGCATTATGCGACGTGCTGGTGGACGAGATTTACCATTGCCTGGCGTATTGCAGTGGCGCATGCCAAAGTGGTCTGTATATTTATTTTTATTAGGGCTTATCTTGCAGTATTGGGTAAATTTATATCCTTATGAATGGCTCAATTTTATAGCGACAAACTTCTTTATTCTTGGCTCGTATATGTTGTTAGCTCAAGGGCTAAGTTGTTTGTGGTATATTTTACATACTCATGGGTATTCTAAGACAATGAGTATGCTACTAATTTTTCTAAGTTTATTAATGGGCTATGCCGTTATGATTGTAGGCATGCTAGATTTACTTATGGATTTACGTCACCGCCTAGCTAAGCGTTCTAGCGAGGATTAAGTGGGACAAGGAGCGAGTGTATGAATGCGAATAAAGGCTATTATGGAGCACTACAATTTACCGCATTAGGCATTGTAATTGCTTTATTGTTAGTCATTTGTTGGTTGAATTGGATTATGGCTATTTTTAGCTTGTTTTTTGTAATCGTTGCCTATTTAGTAGCAAGTCGTGCGATTAGTAAGCAGCAAAAGAAGATGAGCGTGCAATTAGACACCTTTGCTAAGGGGATTACACAAGCTACTAGTTATGCTATTCAAAATTTACCAACAGCGATTGTTATAATTGATAGTAAGGCGCGTGTATGCTGGTGCAATAGTGTATTCCGCGATTGGATGCCTCAAGACCCAGATAAAACGCAACGTCTCAATACATTTATTCCTAGCTTGCGACTCGATAAGCTTTGGGGCAAGTCAGGCTTTTTCAATGAACAGATTGAGGAGCGCTCATATCGCATCATTTATAAGTTTATTGAAGGGATTGCGCCTAAGCCCGGGGAAGAGGAAGAAGAAATGCCTGAGTCCTATATGGCATTTTACTTTGATGATATTACGGAATCAGAACAGCTTCGCCATGAAGCGGAGGCTATGGCACCAGCCTTTGGCTTCCTCATGATGGATAATATTGAAGAAGTGACTAAGGGTCTTAGTGATGTAGAGTACACTAATCTTTGGGCTGAAATCAATAATGCCATCGTGGCGGAGATTGACCAATATGACGGTTTTGTGCGAAATTATACAGAAGATTCCTATATTTTCTGTATTTCAAAAGAATCTTTGCTACATATGATTAGTCAAAACTTCCCATTATTAGCGAAGGTTCATAATTTGGAAACAAGTCGCCGTATTCCTGCTACTATTAGTATTGGTATTGCCGTTGGCGAGCCATCTATTAAGGAGCAATCTGAGCGAGCTCGTTCGGCGCTAGAGCTTTCTTTAGGTCGTGGTGGTGACCAAGCGAGTGTATATGTAGGTAAGGAATTGAAGTTCTTTGGCGGTAAAACTCAAGGGGCAGAGAAGAATACGCGCGTTCGTGCCCGTGTAGTGGCACAGGCTATTAAAGAGTTAATGGATGATGCCGATTCCGTTATTGTAATGGGCCATGAGCGAGAAGATTATGATAGTATTGGCGGTGCTATTGGCGTAGCTGCTATGGCGCGAGCTGCTGGTAAATCTGTACATGTGGCGGTAAGTGACCAGACGGTAGCCATCAAAAAGCTATCTGATTTATTCCCTACAGAGCCAGGCTTTGAAAGTTTATTGATTACGCCGCAGGCGGCTGAGGATTTTGTAACAGACTCTACTTTAGTATTTGTGGTGGATGTGCATCGCCCTGATATGGTAGCGGCGCCTCGGGCTTTACAATTATCTAAGCGACGCGTAGTTATCGACCATCATCGCCGTGCTTCTGATTTTATTGAAAAACCATTATTGACTTATTTAGAGCCAGCGTCCTCGTCTACTAGTGAATTAGTGACGGAATTAATTCAGTACTTTGCTGATCCTATTACACTCAATGTAGTAGAGGCTAGTGCTTTATATGCAGGCATAGTAGTGGATACGAAGAATTTCGTAGTGCAAACCGGATCTAGAACTTTTGATGCAGCTTCATTCTTACGTCGTTCAGGAGCTGATTTATCGATTGTACGTCATCTCTTTATGGAAAGCTTTGATAGCATGCAATTGCGAGCTAAAATGTTAGCCGCAGCAGAGCGTTTTGATGGTTTAGCGCTTACAGAATGTCCGGAAGGGATTCAAAATTCATCGATTGTATCTGCTCAAGCAGCAGATCAATTGATTACTATTGAAGGTATTGAGGCGAGTTTTGTACTCTATGATTTAGCCGATGGTGGCATCGGTGTGAGTGCGCGCTCTCAAGGAGCCATTAATGTACAGCTTATTATGGAGGCCCTCGGCGGTGGTGGTCATCGCACTGTTGCAGGTGGTCAATTATATGATATGACTATGGCTGAAGCTCGTGAAGCTGTGAAAAAGACAGCACAAGAGCAGTTATTAGCCATGAAGAAGGAGGAAGAGACAGAATGAAAGTAATTTTATTAGAAGATGTCAAAAAAGTAGGTAAACGTGGCGAGATTATCGAAGTAAGTGAAGGGTATGGCCGCAATGTATTGATTAAAAAAGGCCAAGCTTTAGAAGGTACACCAGCTAATTTAAATAATGCTAAGCAAAAACAGGCCTCTGTAGCGCATAAAAAACAAGTGGATAATGACGAAGCAAAAATTTTGGCTAGCCAATTAGCTAAAGTTCAAGTTCGCATTCCTGTAAAAATGGGTGAAGGCGGTCGCGTGTTTGGTTCTGTAACGGGCAAAGATGTATCTGATGCATTAGCTAAGCAATTCGATGTAGATGTAGATAAAAAGAAAATTGAATTAAAAGATCCAATTAAAACTTTGGGCGTACATGATGTGCTAATTCGTGTGCATCCAGAAATTACCACTACCATTAAGGTTGAAGTAGTAGAAGGTTAAGTGTGAGGCACCCGGTATTTTGGGTGCCTTATTTGCACAGTTGAAGGGGGAAGTTACATGGCAGATGCACGCATTCCACCCCATAGTATAGAGGCAGAACGGGCTGTATTAGCCGCCTTGTTGACAGGGGATAATGTGTATGACAATATTAGTGGCATCATAACCGAGCAAGATTTCTATCGCGATGCGCATCGCATTGTTTTTGGAGCTATACAAAATATCATATACGCCAATAAAAGAGCAGATTTAGTCTTATTAACTGATGAATTAACGCGATTAAAAAAGCTTGATGAAGTAGGTGGCATTGCCTATATTACGTCGCTCACTAATGATTCCTTAGCTACGTATAATGCGGAAGAGCATGCTCGCATTGTGGCTGAAAAAGCGCAGCTTCGCCGTTTAATTGCGGCAGGGGAGCAAATTGTAGGCATTAGTTATGAAGGCGCTGATACAGCTGAAGACATCGTTAATCGGGCAGAACAATTAGTTCTTGGCGTTAGCGGTCAAATCAAGGCGGATACAGGATTTTCTTCCATTGGTCAGGTCATGGAAGAGGTGGTAAATCGCGTTGGTGAGTTAGCGCAAAATACCGATGCGATTAGTGGGGTTCCTACAGGTTTTATTGACTTAGATAAATTGACTAATGGTCTACAGCCGTCAGATCTTATTTTAGTGGCAGCCCGTCCATCCATGGGTAAAACGGCATTTACACTGAACATTGCTTCTAATGTAGCATTGGAGTCTAAGAAGTCAGTAGCTTTCTTCTCCTTGGAAATGTCAAAGGCTCAGTTAGTAGGTCGTATTTTGTCATCTGTGGCACAAGTTAGTTCTGAGAAATTGCGACGTGGTCAATTGGAGCCAGATGATTGGAACCGCATAGCTAAAGCTGCTGAAATGATGGGTAGTGCGCGCCTATATATTGATGATACAGCGGATATGACACCGCAAGATATGCGATCGAGACTTCGCCGTTTAAAAGTTGATCATGGTCTTGATTTAATCATCATTGACTATATTCAGCTCATGAAGGGACGTAGTGGTAGTAAATCAAGTCCAGAAAATCGGCAGCAGGAAATTTCAGAGATTTCTCGAAATCTTAAAATAATGGCTCGTGAATTTAATGTTCCTTTAATTGCTTTATCACAGCTCAGTCGAGCTGTAGAAGCGCGTCAAGATAAGCGGCCGCTCCTCAGTGACCTTCGTGAATCAGGCTCTTTGGAACAGGATGCGGATATTGTAGCCTTTTTATATCGCGACAAATATTATACAAAGGATGAAAATGCCCAGGATGTGACGGAAGTTATTATTAGTAAGCACCGTAATGGCGCTTTAGATAATATTAAACTCCTCTTTGACGGGGCGCTAACAAAATTCCGCAATACAACTTCGCGACCAGACGAAGTATAATTTGTTTTATGCTGCGTAGAGCCAAAAAATAGGCCGAAGTGACTATTTTATTTATTATGGAACATGAAGACAAGCGAGGTCTCCTTTGCCATAATAAAATAAAGGCGTTACAAGTGAATACGTTTGCAAGGATGTAATGGTGATTTGACGGGAGTGAATGACTATGAAACAATGGCAACGACGATTAATGGTAGGTTTACTTGGAGCAACAGTTTTAGTAGGTTCAGGCAGTCAAGGGCAACGAGTTGACGCTTCGGCACTGGGCGTATTATTAGGGGGCGCCTTAGGCATGGCTGAAGTGCACCAAACTGTATCACAATTAGATGATACTGATGCGGGGCAAGAAGCTAGCTTAAAAAAATATAAGGAGATGACTGGATATTATAATAATGCGGCGTATCAGCAACGGGCGCAACGCATTTTAGATACCTTATCACAGTCTCCTAAGGTGAAGCGCTCCTATGTAGTGTATGTAAATCCGCAAGATGATATCAATGCGTTTATGGCTATTGGTCGAGTTATGTCGGTCAATAAGGGCACTATGGACCGCATGAGTGATGATGAATTGGCTTATATTATGAGTCATGAAATTGCCCATGGGGAACATAAGGATGGCGTGCGCGGCTTAAAGAAAAAGCTTGGTGTACAAGTTGCTGTAGGGGCTGCTACAGCTGATGCAGGTACGGCTAGTGTGCTCTTAGGCAATATTGCTGGTCAGTACTTATCCAATCAAGTATTCTCTGTATCTCAGGAGAAAAATGCTGATGAATTAGGATTTTCTATTTTAGCGGATAGTCCGTATAATCTTGGTGGCGCACCGATGTCGATGTATACGATTCGCGAAAAATATGGCGAATTATATCAGGAAGGATTAGCCCAGATTATTAATCCTAATGATCATCCAAAGACAAGTAATCGCATTAATGAAAACTTACAACGCCTATATGAATACTCAGGCAAAAAAGTGCAGGTAAAAGAAAATACTGTATATATTAATAATAAAGCAGTCTACACAGGCGAGCCTACAGGTCAGTTGACAGCAGAAGAACGCGCCTATTTAGTGGCGGGGAAATTAGCTCGTTTATTCCATGATAAACAAGTTGTACCTACTACTAGTAATGGAGCTGTTGTTTCCATGGGCTCGGTGTCTTTGGTAACTGCTAGTAGTTCTGCACAAGCGGAGAGTATTAGTGCCGCTATGAATGAAGCTATAGGTAAAAAATAAAATGAATTTATAGAAGCTAAACGAATTTGTAAAATAAAGCGAATACGTAAGAGTGTTTGCTAACCGCATAGGAAATAAAATAGCTATAGTATATCAAAAAGACGCGGCCGAATAATGTATTAAGTGTGCTAAATGCCGATGAGGAGGCCTTGTTATGGAACACACAGTAACCGTCAAATATGATCAATTAAACCGTTTATGTATGGATGCCTTTAAGAAATTTGGCTTTTCCACTAAAGATGCAGCGATTATTCGCGATGTCTTGCTCATGTCAGATTTATATGGCATTGATAGTCATGGCGTACAACGCTTAGTGCGCTATCAAAAGGGCATTCAAAAAGGTATCATTGAAGTCGATACGAAGCCGGAAGTTATTTTTGAAACACCGGTTACCGCAGTGGTGGATGGACATCATGGGATGGGTCAGATAAATGGGCATTTTGCTATGAAATTAGCCATTGACAAGGCTAAGAAGTCAGGCATCGGTATAGTGACGGTAAAACATTCCAATCATTATGGTATCGCAGGCTATTATGCGAATATGGCTGTAGAAGAAGGCCTTATTGGTTTCTCCTCTACAAATTCAGAATCCTTAATGGTGCCAACGTTTGGTCGCATGGCTATGTTGGGTTCCAATCCTCAAGCTTGGGCAGCACCAGCAGAGCCATATAATTTCTTCTTTGATGCTTCTACGACGGTTGTTACGAGAGGTAAACTTGAGATTTACAATAAACTTGGCAAAAAGGTGCCAAAGGAATGGGCTGTAGATATTGATGGTAGTCCAAGCGATGATGCGGCTACGATCCTTGATAATTTGACCCATAAGCGAGGCGGCGGCATTATGCCTTTAGGCGGCAGTACTGAAGAATTAGGCTCTCACAAGGGCTATGGCAATGGCATGGTAGCAGAACTCTTTGCCTCTATTCTATCTGTAGGGGCTACGTCTCATCATATAGGTGAAGGCGGACGCGCCAATACTTGTCATGGATTTATGGCTATTAATCCGGCCTTCTTTGGTGATGCTGACGCGATTAAACAGCATATGTCGACTTTACTAGAAGAAATTCGCAATAGTCCAAAAGCTAAGGGGCAAACACGGATTTATACACATGGCGAAAAAGAAGTAGAAGCATATGAAACCCGCCGCAAGGAAGGCATTCCAGTTATTGATATGACTATGCTTGAAATTTATAATCTTTGCCAATCCATAGGTTTAACTTTCTCTGATTACTTCGGCGATTATGAGCCACCGGCTGCCGGTGATTTCAAAGGGAATTACTAATAGAGGGCCATCTTTATAGTGTTATGGATAAAGTTTAATCCTTATGGTGCTACTATATAGAGCTACTACTAAAGGTGAATCACTATAGTGCTACTAATAGAGGTTGATTTCTATAGCGCTTGAAAATATAAAATATAATATAAATTCTAGCAAAGAGCTCTCTACTGTAGAGGGCTCTTTACTTTATCTGATACTACAAACGTGGTATATTTAAGATGGCAGATACTATACATAAAGAGAGGAGCTTGGTGATGGAAACAATTCATAATTCCGTATGTCCTTATGACTGTCCAGATGCTTGTGGCTTAGTTATAAAGGTGGAGAACAATATAGTAAAAAAGGTACAGGGGAATCCTGACCATAGTTTTACTAGAGGGACTTTATGTCAAAAGATGGTTCACTATGAAGACGTAGTTCATTCTCCAGAGCGCCTACAGACTCCTTTGCGCCGTGTAGGCCCTAAAGGTTTAGGGCAGTTTGAGCCTTGTTCGTGGAACGAAGCGACAGCGGAAATTGCACAACAATTTAAAAAGACGATTAAGGATTATGGCAGTGAAAGTATTATGCCTTATTCCTATGCAGGTACAATGGGGCTCATCCAAAGCGCTGCCGGTGATCCTCTGTTTGCACGCCTCGGGGCAACGCGTCAAGATAGAGGGATTTGCTCCCCTGCTAAGCGCTATGCTTGGCAGGCCGTAATGGGTCAAACATTAGGTACTAGGCCTCAGGAAATGCAGCATAGTGATCTTATTATTTTATGGAGCCTTAATGCAGTGGCCACGAATCTTCACATTCTTCATGATGTGAAGCGTGCTAAAGCAAAAGGGGCTAAAGTATGGGTCGTAGATGTGTATCGTAGCAGCACCGCCGATCTTGGTGATGAAGTAGTCCTAACTAAACCAGGTAGCGACGGTGCTTTGGCACTAGGCGTCATGCATGTGCTAGTTCGTGATGGTTTAGTAGATAAAGAGTTTGTAGCAAACTATGTACAGGGCTATGAAGAACTGTGCAAGGATGTATTACCTCATTATGATTTGCGTACGGTAGCAGAGCTTACAGGTGTAAGTGAAGCGCGTATTGAAGAATTAGCCCATGCTTATGGCGCAGCGCAGGCGCCCTTTATTCGCTTAGGTAGTGGCCTGTCCCGTTATGGAAATGGGGCCATGACGGTGCGCATTATTACTTGCTTGCCAGCCTTGGTGGGAGCGTATGCAAAACAGGGGGGCGGATTTTTAGGCAGCACATCAGGAAGTGCCTTTATAAGTAAAGCTCTCATGGCTTGGAGCTCTCATGCGCCTACTTTGGATAGCTTAGAGCGCAGTGAATTTTATAATTCAGAGGAGGCTCTTAAACTTAAAGCGCAAATTAAAAGCTTAGCTTATAGTCTTGATGATACAGAGGCGCCTTTGCTAGGTCGTCTCATTCCTATGGTGCAATTAGGGCCTGCTTTATTGGATACAAAGAAGCCTATAAAATGTCTTTATGTGTACTCCTCGAATCCGGCGATTACTTTGCCAGACCAAAATGTAGTACGCGCAGGGCTGATGCGAGACGATTTATTTACGGTTGTGCATGAGCGCTTTATGACTGATACTGCTAAGTATGCCGATATTGTGCTACCTGCTACTTCATCCTTAGAGCATGATGATATTTATAATTCTTACGGTCATTACTCTGTTGGTTTAGGGCGTAAGATAATTGAGCCTATAGGGGATAGCAAGTCTAACTGGGATACAATTTGTACTATTGCGAAAGCCTTTGGCCTAACGGATGAGATTTTTAATCGTTCGGCTTGGGATTTAATTAAAGAAACGTTGGAAGGATCTGCTTTAACTGACGAAGAACAGCAGCGCGTTTTAGCAGGTGAACCGGTAGAAGTAGAGTTACCTAAACACTACAAAATGGATTTTAAAACACCGTCTGGGAAGATTGAAATTTTAAATCCTCAGGAAGATCAACCGTTGCCCACATATACAACACCTTATGGAGATGATGAAGCGTATTGGCTAATTAATGCACCAGATCCACGCATTTTAGATTCTTCCTTTAATGAGCGATATGGTGTAGAAGTAGAATGCAAGCTTGAGGGGCAAGAAAACATAAAAGAGAAAATCAATTCAAAACCCTATATGGCTGCTTATATGAATCCAAACGAAACTTTGGTTCAGGAACTAAAAGAAGGGGATACAGTCATTTTGAAAAATGAACGTGGGGAAGTGAAGTTGCCCCTTTACTTTGATGATAGGGTAGCGAAGGGAACGGTGCTTACCTATGGGGTATGGTGGCAACGGAATTCTTCAGATGAGGCAGTAAGCATTAATGCTTTAACGGCCAGCCGCATGACTGATAAGGGGACGGGCAGTACATTTTATGATGTAAAGGTAGGCGTTATTCCCTGTAAATAAAGGGTTTGTTAGATAGTAAAAATTTAACACTTATTAGTACAAAGCACATATTAAATAATAATATGCGCTTTCTGCATACTAAAATTAAAAAAATAAAGAAAAATACATTTGTCCATTCTAAAAAACTGTTGTATAATAAAACCTAAACTTGTGAAAAGGAGAGATTTTTATGGACAATCAAGCAAATTTAAACAACCGAGCCTATATAGCTATAGGTCTCATGTTATTCGCTCTATTCTTTGGAGCTGGTAACTTAATTTTCCCTGCCGCTTTGGGGCAACAAGCAGGTGAGAATGTATGGTGGGCTATTTTAGGCTTCATTATTACTGGTGTAGGTTTGCCATTACTTGGCGTTATGGCGATGGGCTATTCTGGCTCTAAGGACGTACAAGCTTTGGCTAGTCGCGTACACCCTGCCTATGGATTTATTTATACTGTACTTTTATACCTTTCCATTGGGCCAGCTTTCGCGATTCCTCGTACAGGCACAGTATCTTATGAAATTGCCGTTCGACCTTTCTTAGATGGCGGCGGCTCTGATATGACGCAAGGTATTGTGTTGGCTATTTTCTTTGCTATTACTTTATGGTTGGCTATTAACCCAGCTAAATTAGTAGACCGCATTGGTAAAGTCTTAACACCACTTTTATTATTGACTATTTGTATTTTAATTGCTAAATCTTTGATTACCCCAATGGGTAGCTATATGGCACCTATGGAGCAATATGCTACACCAAGCACAGCGGTGCTTCAAGGTTTCTTAGATGGTTACAATACACTTGATGCGTTAGCATCCTTAGTATTTGCTATCTTGGTGATTCAATTTGTTACTTTATCAGGTGCAAAAACTAAAGAGCAAATCACATCGGCTACATTTAAGGCCGGTATTATTGCTGTAGCTTGCCTTGGCTTTGTATATATCTTCATCGCTAATCTTGGTGCTACTAGCGTAGAGCAATTAGGTGTGCTTGAAACAGGGGCTCCTGTATTAGCAGGTAGTGCTCGTATTCTAATCGGCAATGTAGGTGCTATCGTACTTGCTATTATCGTATTATTAGCATGCTTGACTACAAGTATTGGTCTTGTAACATCTTGTGCTACTTACTTTAACCGTTTATACTCAGGCTTAAGCTATAAAGCATATGCCGTTATTTTCTCAGTAGTATCTT
This sequence comes from uncultured Veillonella sp., assembly GCF_900545795.1. GTDB lineage: Bacteria > Bacillota > Negativicutes > Veillonellales > Veillonellaceae > Veillonella_A. The sequence goes on along the minus strand of NZ_URAR01000001.1, from coordinate 301,707 downwards.
TCTTCATTGGTATGTTTGGTTTAAAAACTATCATTGTGTCTACTATTCCAGTGTTGATGTTCTTGTATCCATTGACTATTGTAATCATCGCATTAGCGTTCTTAGATCGCGTGTTTGATGGCCGTCAATGCGTATATGCGTGGAGCATTGGCCTTACGTTGATTGCCGCTTTTGTAAGTGGTGCTGAAACAGCCGGTTTTGCACTAGGTTCTTTTGGCGAAGCATTTGCTCAATATGTACCATTCCACGCTGTTGGTATGAGTTGGGTACCTTTTGCTGTAGTGGGTTTTGTAGTTGGTCTCATTAATAAGGCTGTTGTAAAAAAAGCTGCTGTAGCAGAAGTTAACTAATAGATTGGGCTAGTGCGAAGAAGATGAGTACTTTGTACTGTTGAGACATCTTCAAACTTGCTTGGGGGCAGTAGCGTACTAGTTAGTAAAAATAAGATAATAAAGATTAAAGGAACTGGGCTTAGGTTCAGTTCCTTTTTATATTTGGTTATTAATTTTGATTTGTGTCTATGCAGAAAGTCTGAATAAATCCTAGGCGTAATAAGCCCTTCTGTGTATAATAAGAAAGGTAGTTATGTAGCATAGGAGGAATATTGTGACTTGGTTTCGTAGGAAGTCATTGGCTGATTTAACGGCCGTGGCAGAGGAGAAAAAACTCACCCGTGCCCTTAGTGCCTTTGATGTAACCTTATTAGGTTTAGGCGTCATAATTGGGACGGGTATCTTTGTGTTAACTGGTATTGGTGCAGCTGATTATGCAGGGCCAGGCTTAATGCTTTCATTTGTATTAGCGGCCATAACATGTGCCTTTGTGTGCTTAGCATATGCTGAGCTCGTATCCATGTTGCCAGTTTCTGGTAGTGCATATACGTATACATATGCTTCACTGGGCGAATTTTTTGGCTGGTGGGTTGGCTGGGGGCTTGTGCTAGAGTACTCTGTAGGAGCTAGTGCCGTCGCCGGTGGTTGGTCTGCTTATTTGGTAGGCATTTTGCATGCTGGTGGAATTGATTTGCCACAAGCGTTGACGGCCGTGCCTCATGATGGAGGCATTGTGAATTTACCGGCCGTTATTGTTGTTTTATTTGCCACTTTGCTGTTGGTCTTGGGCATTCGCGAAAGTGCAAGGGTTAATCGAGTTCTCGTATTGATAAAAATTGCTACAATTTTCTTGTTTATTTTCTTAGCTGCCCCTCATGTAGATCCAGTTAATTGGACGCCATTCTTGCCTTATGGCTGGAAGGGGGTAGCAGCAGGGACAGCGATTTTATTCTTTGCTTATTTAGGTGTTGATGCTATCGCTACAGCGGCAGAGGAGACTAAAAATCCTAAAGTAGATATGCCAGTTGGCATTATAGCGTCTTTGGCGATTTGCACTGTTTTATACATTGCAGTCAGCGCCGTGATGACGGGTGTAGTGCCATATCCCCAGTTAGATACGGCAGCACCGGCTACATATGTGCTAGAATATGTAGGCTCCCGGTTGGGGTCGGCTGTTGTTGGTACGGGGGCATTATGCGGTTTATCCACAGTATTATTGGTGATGATTTACGCACAGACGCGTGCTTTTTATGCGATGAGCCGGGATGGTTTAATTCCTAAAAGCTTATGTCGCATTCATCCAACCTTCCATACGCCTCATATTATCACGATTATTGTAGGTGTAGTGGTAGCATTGATTTCAGGATTTACTCCCATTCATATAGTGGCTGAAATGTGCTCTGCCGGTACTTTATTTGCTTTTATGTGCGCGTCCTTAGGTGTCATGGTACTGCGCCGCGTATATCCTGATGTGAAGCGCGATTTCCGTTGCCCTGCTGTATATATAGTAGCGCCTTTAGCAATTGTTTTCTGCTTATTTGTATTTTCACAATTATCGGCGCACACCTTTGAATTATTTACAAGTTGGAGCATTTTAGGATTTTTGATATACACTTTTTATAGTCGAAAACATAGCGTACTTGCTAAGTCTTCAGAAAAATAAAAGAAAAAAGTTGAAAAAATTGTAAAATTATAGTAAAAAAGTATTGCACTTTTCTCATCATAGTGCTAATATAATGGACATGGATACACTTACAGTGGAACAATACATTGCAGGTAAACGAGAGTTTTCCTGTTGTGGAGTTTGGGATTAGATGTATCGATGATATATGACTAAATTGCAATGTGTAAGTAAAGGCCTTTAGAGCCTAGCAGGTAGTCATAATTTTGTATTAGTATAATCAGTCGTAGTAATGAGTAGAGGAAAGGAGAAGAAGTCATGTTAGCATTTGTTCTAATTATTATTAGCTTGCTGGTGATTATTGACATTATTGTCATTAGAAATGAACAAAACTTAACAGGCTTCGTCTTGAAGGTTTAAAAAAATCATTTCCCTATACTCATCAATGGAAACATTGGCATAGCAAGTTAATATGTGAGTATAGGCGTGGTTATTACGATTTTTTGAACATATCCTCATATTGTCATACGGACTTTTAAGACGATTCTTAGGAATCGTCTTTTTTTATTAAAAGCTAGAATTAATCAAAAGCTTACTAGGTAGTTAATTTAAAAGATACAATCTATAAAATGGATTGAGAAAGAAGAGAGACTTATGAAACGCAGCGATAATATTTCCAAAGGAGTGGCCAGAGCGCCGCATAGATCTTTACTTAAAGCACTTGGATTTGTAAATGAAGAAATTGGTAAGCCCCTCATTGGCATTGCAAATTCATTTAATGAAATTATTCCCGGACATATGCATTTGCGCAATTTAGTGCAAGCTGTAAAAGATGGGATTCGCGAAGCCGGCGGCATACCAATGGAATTCAATACAATTGGTATTTGCGATGGTACAGCGATGAATCACATTGGCATGAAATATTCTTTAGTTACGCGACAAATTGTAGCTGACTCCATTGAGGCAACAGCTATGGCAACACCTTTTGATGGCTTAGTGTTCATACCTAATTGTGACAAAATTGTACCAGGTATGTTGATGGCTGCCGCGCGATTGAATATTCCGTCCATCTTTGTCAGTGGTGGTGCTATGTTGGCTGGTACCTATAAGGGGAAGAAAATCGGTCTTAGCGATGTGTTTGAAGCGGTAGGCAAAGTGGAAGCAGGCCTTATGACAGAAGAGGAATTAGCGGAAGTAGAAGATGTGGCATGTCCAACTTGTGGTTCTTGTTCCGGCATGTACACAGCAAACACTATGAATTGTTTAACTGAAGCCTTGGGGATGGGCCTTCCAGGCAATGGTACAATTCCTGCCGTATATTCTGAGCGAACTCGCTTAGCTAAGCGAGCTGGCATGCAGATTATGGATGTTCTTAAAGCTGATCTTAGACCAAGAGATATTATGACTCGAGAAGCTTTTGAAAATGCTGTAGCCGTTGATATGGTCTTAGGAGGTTCTTCTAATACAGCCCTTCATTTACCAGCCGTAGCTCATGAAGCAGGTGTAGAACTTACGCTAGATGATTTCAACGATATTGCAGAAGTGACGCCGCAATTGTCTAAATTATCTCCATCAGGTCAATATTTTATTGAAGACTTGTATGCCGCTGGAGGTATTTCAGCAGTACTTAATCGCTTAGCAGTGCATAATCGTCTTCATAAAGAGGCTAAAACAGTATCGCTTGTAACACAAGGTGAAATTGCTGAGGTGGCTAAAGTACTTGATGAAGATGTAATTCATCCTTGGGATGATCCAGTATATAGCACTGGTGGTATTGCTGTATTAAAAGGGAATTTAGCACCAGATGGTTCTGTAGTTAAGGCCGGAGCCGTAGATCCAGAAATGTTGGTACATAGTGGACCAGCCCGTGTATTTAATAATGAAGAAGATGCAGTGGCGGCTATTATGGGCGGACAGATTGTAGCCGGTGATGTAGTGGTCATTCGCTATGAAGGGCCTAAAGGCGGTCCTGGTATGCGAGAAATGCTAACACCTACTTCTACAATTACAGGTATGAGCTTAGGTAAGGATGTGGCTTTAATTACAGATGGCCGCTTCTCTGGTGCTACACGAGGCGCATCGATTGGGCATGTATCTCCAGAGGCTGCATCTGGTGGTACTATTGCAGTGGTAGAAGAAGGAGATATCATTGAAATTGATATTCCTAATAGAAAGTTAGCTGTTCGTCTGAGCGATGAAGAAATTGCTAAGCGTAAGGCTGCTTTAAAACCATACAAACCTCAAGTGACTGGCTATTTAAAGAAATATGCGGCTCATGTTTCTTCCGCAGCACAAGGGGCTATTGAAATATATGAAGATTAATAAATAAAAATAAATTATAGGGTTTAGAGAATCTGTACACACTAGCCGATGAGAGGGCTAGTGGCGAGTAAAAAGAGAGAGTTACATATACACTAGTCGGTGAGAGGGCTAGTGGTGAGAAAAAAGAGGGCATTACATACAAATTAACCGATGAGTGGGTTAATGAGAGAAAAAAGAGCGTTACTACATATTAGCCGGTGAGAGGGCTAGTAAAGAGTATAGAGAACATAAAAAACTCGGCGGTGAGAGGCCGAGCATAGATAAAAAGAGAGCTAGAACATGTTGTTCTAGAAAAAGAGAAAGGACTAGGTAGGATGTTAAGTTTATATGATTTTATAGAAGCAAGAGAGCGACTTGGTACAGTGGCGGTGAAGACTAAATTGATTCACAGCTCTGTATTTTCCAAGGAAAGCGGCAATGATGTGTACATCAAGCCAGAAAACTTGCAGCGTACCGGTTCTTTTAAATTGCGTGGTGCTTATAATAAAATCGCCAAATTATCCAAGGACGAGAAAAGCAGAGGTGTCATCGCTTCTTCGGCAGGCAATCATGCACAAGGTGTAGCGTTAGCCGCACAGCGCTTAGGGACAAAGGCGGTTATCGTAATGCCAAAGCCGAGCCCTTTGATTAAAGTAGAAGCGACCAAGCAATATGGTGCTGATGTAGTATTAGCTGGTGAAGTATATGATGAGGCGTACCAAAAAGCAGTAGAGCTTCAGGAAAAAAATGGCTATGTATTCGTTCACCCTTTTAATGATGAAGATGTCATTGAAGGACAGGGCACGATTGCGCTGGAGATTTTAGAAGAATTACCAGATGCTGATATATTACTTGTACCTATTGGCGGTGGCGGTTTGATAGCCGGTGTAGCAGCGGCGGCAAAGCTAAAGAATCCATCTATTAAAGTCGTTGGCGTTGAGCCAGTAGGGGCAGCAAGTGCTACGGCTTCTTTAGAGGCCCATCATGTAGTGACCTTAGATGGAGTTAGTACGATTGCTGATGGCGCAGCAGTAAAACAAATTGGTGATATGACATTAAAATACATAGAAGAATATGTAGATGAAATCGTCACTGTATCTGATTATGAATTGATGGAAGCCTTTCTCATGGTAGCAGAGAAACACAAGATTGTAGGTGAAAATGCAGGACTTCTTTCTATTGCAGGCCTTAAAAAGCTCAAGGAAAAAGGCAAGAAAGTTGTATCTATACTCAGTGGTGGCAACATAGATGTGTTGACTATTGCATCTATGATTACTAAGGGGCTTATTGTGAGAGGACGCATTTTTACATTCTCAGTTAATTTGCCAGATAAACCAGGTCAATTAGTGAATGTATCGCGTATTTTAGCTGAACAAAATGCGAATGTTATTAAATTAGAGCACAATCAATTTAAAAATTTAGATCGCTTCCATGAAGTGGAATTGCGGGTGACCGTAGAAACTAATGGAGAAGAGCATATTGATCGAATTACGAAGGCCCTAGAAGATGAAGGCTATACGATTCATCGAGATAATTCTAATGAAGTTCATGAATATGAAGTGGCTCGGTAATAGTGGCTCTTAGCCTAGGGGTTAAACAGTTGAGAAAGGAAGTGTATGCATGAGTAGAGAGATGATTAATGGGGCACGCATCGTATTAGAAACCTTGCACCATATTGGCATTCGCCATATTTTTGGATATCCTGGTGGCGCAGTCATTCCTATTTATGATGAAATTTATAAATACGATGGATTAACACATTATTTTGCTCGTCATGAGCAAGGCGCTGCTCATGAAGCCGATGGCTATGCGCGGGCATCCGGCAAATGTGGCGTTTGTTTAGCCACATCAGGGCCAGGTGCTACTAATTTAGTAACAGGCATTATGACAGCACATATGGATTCCATTCCTATGTTAGCGATTACTGGTCAGGTAGGTTGTTCTTTGTTAGGTAAGGATGCTTTTCAAGAGTCTGATATTGTCGGAATTACCAGTCCTATTACAAAGCATAATTATTTAGTGAAATCCATTAAAGATTTACCACGGGTGTTGAGAGAGGCGCATTATATTGCCACTACGGGGCGACCAGGGCCGGTGCTCATCGACATTCCAAAAGATGTGCAAGTAGGACAAATTAGCCGCGATGAGTTTAAAAAGCTTTTAGAAGAGCCTTATCATTTAGAAGGGTATGACCCAACTTATGATGGACATCCACTGCAGATTAAAAAGGCCATCAAGCTATTAAAAGAGGCGAAGCGACCACTTATTATTGCTGGTGCTGGGGTCTTAAAAAGCGGCGCAGCTCAAGAGCTGTACACCTTAGCTACGAAGGGGCAAATACCAGTGACAAATACTTTGTTAGGTTTAGGCTCCTTCCCAGGTCATCATGAGCTTTTCCTTGGCATGTTGGGCATGCATGGTACGGCCAGTGCCAATTTTGCTACTGATGAAGCAGATGTAGTATTAGCTGTAGGGATTCGTTTTGATGATCGCATTGCAGGTAATCCAAAGGCCTTCTGCAAACAAGCTACAGTCATCCACATTGATATTGATCCGGCGGAAATTGAAAAAAATAAAGCCGTGTCTGTACCGATTGTAGGTGATGCTAAGAGTGTATTACGGGCTATTAACTCAGGACTTACTGAGGCAGACCGCAGTGAATGGGTAGCTATGATTAAACAGTGGAAGGAAGAATATGCTTTGCGCTATCATCCATCTCCTACAGGTGGCCTCAAGCCACAGCAAGTGTTGGAGTATGTAGATCAACAATTACAAGGTGATGCTATTATTGTTACCGATGTGGGTCAACATCAGATGTGGGCGGCGCAGTACTTCAAATATAAGGACCCTAACTCCATTATTACATCAGGTGGTGCTGGCACTATGGGGTTTGGCTTGCCGGCTGCTATTGGGGCACAGATTAGTTGTCCCGATAAAAAAGTCGTACTCGTTGTAGGCGATGGGGGTTTTCAAATGACAGCCCAAGAGCTTATGCTCATTTCTCAATACAAATTACCTGTGAAGGTCCTATTGTTGAACAATTCCTTCTTAGGTATGGTACGACAATGGCAAGAGCTGTTTAATGACAAGCGCTATTCTTATGTAGATTTAAGTGTAAATCCAGACTTCCAGACTTTGGCCAAAGCCTATGGAGTTAAATCCTTACAGCTTAGTAAAACGTCTGATTTAGCACAATTGGATGAAGCCTTAGCTTCTGATGAAGGCATAGTCATCGAATGCGTAGTAGAGCGCGAAGAAAATGTATATCCAATGATTCCAGCAGGCCAAACGGTGGCTGAGATGGTGGGCAAAAAGGGGGTACCTGACAATGAATGAGCATCAGATTTTAATCATCGCTAAAAATACGCCAGGTATTGGAGCTAGAATATTATCCCTATTTAATCGTCGCGGCTACTCTGTTATGAAAATGACGTCTGGCGTTACCGTCCAAACTGGCTATGCCCGTTTAACTTTGACTGTGGAGGCTGATAGCAATACACTGGACCAGATTCAAAAGCAGATTTATAAGCTTATTGATGTAGTAAAAGTTAAGGTATTTCCTGCTGAGAATGTGGTGCGTCGAGAGTTAATGCTTATCAAGGTTAAAGCGGATGATCAAACGAGATCACAAATAGTTCAAATCGCTAATATTTATCGCGGTAATGTACTGGATGTGTATCCTACATCTTTGATTATTGAGTTGACTGGGGACACTGAAAAACTTCGTGGATTTATCGATATTATGACACCTTATGGCGTATTGGAAATCGCTAAGACTGGCATTACAGCCATGAGTCGTGGCGATAGAATGTAGGAATATATATTTGATTACGTATTAAAGTATTGGTTTAGTTATATAGCATTATTTTAGTAATAAAGCTAGCCCATACAACATGCCTTGAGGGCATGCGCAGTGATATTATCTTGGCAAAGCTCAAGTTAATATAGAGATAGATAAGCTCCGTTGAGTTTATTAAATTATTGTGCCGAAGAGCTAAGGCTTAGAGGAACGAGAGAGATTGAGGAGGAATTTATTATGGCAGGAAACATTTTTGGAACAGCAGTATATTATGATGCAGATTGTAATTTGGGGGCTTTAAAAGGAAAGAAAATCACCGTTCTTGGCTATGGTTCACAAGGTCATGCCCATGCTCTTAATCTTAAGGAAAATGGCATGGACGTAACTGTAGGTCTTCGCGAAGGTTCTAAGTCCTGGAAGGCCGCAGAAGAAGCGGGACTTGCTGTTAAGACCACTGCGGAAGCAGTAAAAGATGCTGATGTAGTTATGGTATTAATCCCTGATGAACTACAAGCTGAAACTTATGAAAAAGATATTGCACCAAATCTTAAGAAAGGCGTATACCTTGCCTTTGCTCATGGTTTTAATATTCACTATAAGAAAATCGTGCCACCAGCAGATGCCAATATCTTCATGGTAGCGCCTAAAGGACCTGGCCATTTAGTGCGTCGTACCTTTACTAAAGGCAGCGGCGTGCCTAGCTTGGTAGCGGTTGAGCAAGACCCAGCTGGTGATACAATGGAAATTGCTAAAGCTTGGGCTGCTGGCATTGGTGCTGGCCGTGCTGGTATTCTTGAGACTACATATCGTCAAGAAACGGAAACAGATCTCTTTGGTGAACAAGCCGTACTTTGTGGTGGTGTATGTGCTTTGATGCAAGCTGGCTTTGAAACGCTTGTAGAAGCCGGTTATAATCCTGTAAATGCTTATTTTGAAGCTATTCATGAAATGAAGTTAATCGTGGATCTCATCTACGAAGGTGGCTTCCAAACTATGCGTAATTCCATTTCCAATACAGCTGAATATGGCGACTATGTTACAGGACCAAAAATTATTACAGATGAAACTCGCACAGCTATGAAAAATATCTTAGCTGATATTCAATCTGGTAAATTTGCTGATGAATTCTTGGATGATTATAAAGGTGGCTTCAAGAAGTTGTATGCAGAACGCGAAAAAGCGGCAGATCATGAATGTGAAAAAGTAGGTGCTGAGCTTCGCGGCTTAATGTCTTGGCTTAAATAATAAACATATGTAATTTAATAGATCCCCTGATTATACATATTAATCAGGGGATTTTTTGTATTTTCTATGATACAATAATCATAAAGAAAATTTCTGTTGTACCTATAGGACATGCCATTTTAGTTATATACATAAGCTATGTTGTCTTATAGGATGTTAAATTTGTTAGTAAAACTATTCCTGGAGGTAAAGATGCAGGAAATTGTAGTGGGTGGCTTATATCGTCATTTTAAAGGTATGTACTATTATGTAAAGGATATTGCGATTCATTCTGAAACAGGGGAGCCCTTTGTAGTGTATCAGCAACTATATGGAGAGCGTAAAACCTATATCCGTCCTTTGACTATGTTCGCTAGTCCTGTAGATCATGAGAAATATCCTGAAGTAAAGCAAAAGGAACGATTTAAACTGATGTCAGGACGCGATAAATAAGGAGGCGAAATGGAAAAAAAGTGTTTCTTTTTTGATATTGATAACACCTTAGCAGTATGGCCAGAAGGGATTATTCCTGATAGTGCGCTAGATACATTACGCCGATTAGAGCAGCAGGGGCATCGCGTGGCACTGGCAACAGGTCGACTGCAAATTGATGCCAGTCGTTTTGCCAAGATGGCTGAGTTAGATGATTTTGTAGCTGATGGTGGGCGCAGTGGCACTATAGATAATGAAATACGCTTTATGGAAGGCATGGATCGTCAGGCTTGCATTGATTATATTGAACATTTAGAAGCGAAGAATCTTCATTGGGCTTTAACTGATGTAAATGAGTTTATTCGCATCACCCCCTATGAAGATGTAGTCAGTTGGCATCCTAGTTGGGATGTGATGGAGACTATTTATGATCCAGAGTTTGACTATCGTCAGGTGGAGCATTTTTATAAAATATTTGCCTTTATGACACCTGAAGAAGAAATATCTAAACAGGTCGTTCATATGAGTTCGGATTTAATTCGCTATGGAGATAATTGCATTTTGTTTGAGCCCATGGTAAAAGGTGAAGGCATTCGCCGCATGTTAAAGTATTATCAGATGGAGCCTCATCAAGTGGTCGTGTTTGGTGATGGTTACAATGATTTATCTATGTTTTGCCCTGATTGGTATAAAGTAGCCATGGGGAATGGGCGCGATGAATTGAAGGCTAAGGCTGATTATATTGCCGAAGATTGCAAGCATGATGGCATCTATAAGGCCTGCAAGGCATTGGGTTTTATATAATTGTATATGTGATTAATAGTGTAAGTAGTTTATGGAACTATGAATTTGTGTGATTTTTCAAAGTGTGAAATCTCCACGGGTTGGATAAAATGGTTTTATATGCTATAATTAAATGTCAAGAATACCGCTCATGATTTGTGAGCGGTTTTTATATATAAATTGATTAACATCCTAGATTGAGGTACATATGAAACGACGCAATGAGTCTAAGTCAGCACGCAATACATCGTTTATGCGATTTCGTTGGATTTTAATAATGAGTTTATTAGTAGTGGTAGCGATTGTAGGGGCTTGTAGTTTTACTGGCTCCGATAGTACAGCTCAGGCTAGCACTAAGAGTACACAGACAGAAAGTAAGGCACCGAATTTTGATGCCACCCCTATAAAAGACCATTATGCTATTTTAGAAACATCAGAGGGTACAATTAAGGTGCGTCTCTTTGGTTCAAAGGCCCCTATTACAGTCAAAAATTTTGATTCTTTAGTAAAAGCTGGTTATTACAATGGCTTGAACTTTCATCGTGTTATCGATGATTTTATGATTCAAGGCGGCGACAATGGTCAAGGAGGCCCAGACTATACAATTCCTGATGAATTTTCTAATGATTTGCACTTTAATAAAATGGGCTTATTAGCTATGGCGAACCGTGGGCCTAATACGGGGAATGCACAATTTTTTATCACTTTGGGGCCGACCCCTTGGTTAGATAATAAGCACACAATCTTTGGCATTGTCACTCAGGGCATGGATGTAGTGGCCAAGATTGGCAAGGTGCCGACAGATCAAAAGGATAAACCGTTAACACCAGTGGTAATTAAATCTATTACTTTAGAGCCACTTTCTAATGATGGCAAATAATCTTTTGCATGCTTGAGAGGAGGGACCCAGATGAAGGACGAACAAGTTGTTGCGCCTGGTGAGGCGAAGGATTTGAGTAAAGGTGCGCAGAGTACACCGGTTGGGGGTGAGCAATATTATACGTATATGCTTGAATGCGCCGATGGGTCTTTCTATACTGGTTGGACGGTGGATATAGAGCATCGTCTAAAGGCTCATAATGGTCTCGTACCAGGAGGGGCTAAGTATACGCGCGGTCGTCGCCCTGTAACTTTAGTATGGTACACTACATTTTCTCGCAAGCAAGATGCGCAATCTATGGAGTATCAAGTGAAGCGCATGGCAAGGGACCAAAAACGAGCCTTAAAAGCAGCCTTTGCAGCACAGAAAAATTCTTAAATTTAAAGCGTAAATATGGTATAATGAACTGATTGAAACATTGAGATGGAGGGGCGCGATGAAGCGTGTTTTAGTAGGGTTAAAAAGCATTCAGCGTGATGCAAGTGGCAAAGACACGGTCGTTGAGTTGCTTTCACCTGGTGAGTATCATGAGAAAAACAATGTAAAATACATCATGTACAATGAAAGCGAAGTGACAGGCCTTGAAGGGGTTCATACAACAATTAAGATTAAGCCGGCTTCGATGATACTAATTCGCAATGGTAATGTATCGATGCGACATGAATATGTACTTGGTGAAATGAAGCAGACTGTGGTTAATACACCATTTGGTGAGCTTCATATGGGGATTAAAACTCATGAGCTAGATATACAAATAGATGATGGCCTTGGCCATGTTCATTTAGGATATGATATTTCTGTTGGTGGTGAATGGCAATTTTACAACCAATTAGACATTAACTTACAGGAGGACACAGAGTATGGAGATGAAAGACAAGCTCAAGCAAGGGATTGAAAGTGCGTTGAACGCGGCACTAGAGGCAGGTAAATTACCCGCTGGAGAGTATCCAGAGGTAGTACTTGAAGTACCACCACAAAAGGAATTTGGTGATTTTTCCTCCAATATTGCTATGCAATCAGCTCGTGTAGCACATATGAGTCCTGCTGCGATTGCCGATATTATCATTGAATATATGAATTTTGATTGGCTAGAAAAAGCAGAGCGTGCTGGTGCTGGCTTTATTAACTTCTTCGTAAAAACTGATATGGTATATGACACATTAAAGAGTGTGTTAATCCAAGGTCCTTCCTATGGTAATCAAGAAACTCGCGCTGAAGATACAGTGCAAGTGGAATATGTAAGTGCTAATCCAACCGGCCCTCTTCATGTAGGTCATGGCCGTGGTGCAGCTTATGGCAGTGCGCTCGTTAATTTATTCCGCGCTGCTGGTTATAATGTACAGTCTGAGTTCTATATTAATGATGCGGGCAATCAGATTGATAATTTAGCAAAATCTATCAACGCGCGTTATTTAGAGTTACTTGATTTAAAAAATGAATTCCCTGAAAATGGCTATCATGGTCAAGATATTGTAGAAACAGCGCAAAGCCTCATTAATTGGCGCGGTGACTTCTTTGCCGTACTCAATGATGAAGAGCGTTTACCATTCTTTAAAGAATATGGCTTAACAGAAAAGCTCAATGCGCTTCGTGTAACGCTTCGCAATTTCCATGTAACCTTTGATAATTGGTTCAGTGAGCGCTCCGTGCATCGCAGTGGTGAAGTGAATAAGGCTATTCAATTCTTAAAAGATACTGGCGATGTATACGAAAAAGACGGCGCTCTTTGGTTTGCCTCCACTCGCTACGGCGATGACAAAGACCGCGTAGTCATCCGTGAAAATGGTGAGCCTACTTATTTAGCATCTGATATTGCGTATCACCGCAATAAATTTGAACGTGGTTTCAAGAAGATGATCAATATTTGGGGCGCTGACCATCATGGTTATATTACCCGTGTAAAAGCATCTATGCAGGCTTTAGGATATAATCCAGAACGCCTTGAAATTTTATTATTACAGATGGTGTCCTTATATCGCGATGGCGATCTTGTTAAAATGTCTAAGCGCACTGGTCAATCTGTAACACTTGATGAGTTAATTGAAGAAGTAGGTGTAGATGCAGCGCGTTACTTCTTCTTGATGCGCTCTTTGGACAGTCAATTAGATTTTGATATTAACTTGGCTAAATCTAAGAGTCATGAAAACCCAGTATATTACATTCAATATGCATATGCTCGTATTCATAGTATTTTTGGTCAAGCTAAGGAAGCGGGTATTGACTTTGGCGACTGGGCTGATGTTGATTTTGCAAGCTTAACAAGCGAAATTGAGTTAGACATTATTAAGAAATTAGCGGCTTATCCAGAAGAGATTCGTTCCGCTGCTGAACATCGTGCGCCACATCGCATTGCGCGCTACTTATATGACTTGGCAAGCTTATTCCACTCCTTCTACAAACAAGGTCGTATTATGGGGGTAAAAAAAGACTTGCAGCAAGCTCGTTTAGGTCTAATTACAGCAATCTCTCATGTACTATATAATGGTCTTGATATTTTAGGTATTTCCGCACCGGAAAAAATGTAATTATAGAACGGTTTTATATTCATTTCATTTATCGCTTTTGGAGGAATCATGGCAACAAAGTATATTTTCGTAACTGGTGGCGTTGTGAGCTCCTTAGGTAAGGGCATCACTGCTGCTTCCTTAGGACGCCTTTTAAAAAATCGTGGCCTTAATGTAACGATTCAAAAATTTGACCCTTATATTAATATTGATCCTGGTACAATGAGCCCATACCAACATGGTGAAGTATTCGTTACCGATGATGGTGCTGAAACAGACCTTGACCTTGGTCACTACGAACGTTTTATTGATATTAATCTTGGCAAACGCTCCAATGTAACTGCAGGTAAAGTATACTGGTCTGTTATTAATAAAGAGCGCAAAGGCGACTATCTTGGTAGCACTGTACAAGTTATTCCTCACATTACGAATGAAATTAAGCAAAATGTATATCGCGTTGGTAAAGAAGACAATGCTGATGTAGTTATTACTGAAATCGGCGGTACTGTAGGGGATATTGAAAGCTTGCCATTCTTAGAAGCGATTCGTCAGGTTAAAAAAGATGTAGGCCGCAATGATGTACTCTACATTCATGTAACCTTAGTACCTTATATTAATGCTGCTGGTGAGCTTAAAACTAAACCGACTCAACACAGCGTTAAAGAATTGCGCAGTATTGGTATTCAACCAGACATTATTGTATGTCGTACAGAAAAGCATATTTCTGATGAAATGAAGGAAAAACTTGCTTTATTCTGCGATATTGATCCAGATGCAGTGATTGAAAATCAAACTTGCAGCACTATTTACGAAGTACCACTCATGATGCAAGAAGAAGGTCTCGACAGCATCGTTGTGAAAAAATTAAATCTTCCAGAAGTGCCAGCTGATATGACAGCTTGGAAGGAAATGGTAGATAAAATTTTAAATCCAACGAAGGAAATCACAGTTGCTTTAGTTGGTAAATACGTAGCATTACATGATGCGTACCTCAGTGTTGCAGAAGCTTTGACTCATGCAGGTATTGCAGCAGATACTAAAGTAAATATTAAATGGGTTGATGCAGAAGAATTAGAAGAGTCTGATTGCGATGTAGCTGAAATTTATAAAGATGTAGATGGCATCGTAGTACCAGGTGGCTTTGGTGCACGTGGCGTAGAAGGCAAAATCCGTACAATTCAATACGCACGTGAAAACAAAGTGCCATTCTTAGGCCTTTGCCTTGGTATGCAATCAGCTGTTATGGAATTTGCTCGCCACGTAGCTGGCCTTGAAGGGGCTAATTCCACTGAATTTGATGAAACTGTAGAAAATTCTGTTATCGACTTAATGCCTGATCAAGTTGATGTAGATAAAAAAGGTGGCACTATGCGTCTTGGCGTATATCCATGTAAAACCGTGGAAGGTACTAAAGTACGCGAAGCATATGGCGAAGATTTAGTATATGAACGTCATCGTCATCGTTATGAATTTAACAATGAATTCCGCCAAATTTTAACTGATAAAGGTTTAATTATTAGTGGTACATCCCCTGATAATCGCTTAGTAGAGTGTGTGGAAATTGCTGATCATCCATTCTTTGTGGGCGTTCAATTCCATCCAGAATTGAAATCTCGTCCAACTAATGCACATCCTTTATTTAAAGGCTTTGTTAATGCCGTATTAGATTTAGTAAAATAATACGTCTTGTAAGAGCGCATAAGAAGCAGGTGGCCTAAAGGCTGCCTGCTTTTTTACAAAGCTCTATAAGGGATTATATAAGAAGGGGGTGGCTCTGTGAGTAAACCTAAAAATGTACGTGTAGCACGATACCAGCAAATTGCCGCCGATGTGGCCGGTAAAATTGTATCGGGAGGCTATAAAGAAGGGGAAAAGATTTTCGCTCGCTCGGCTTTATCTGTTCATTATGGGGTGTCGCCAGAAACTTCTAGACGTGCCATTGCCTTGCTCGCTGATTTGGGCATAGTTGAGGTAACTAAGGGAAGCGGTTGTACTGTGTTATCGAAGAAAAAGGCGGAACAATTCCGCATGCAGTTTAATGATTTTGATTCTGTAGATTCTTTGCATAAGGATGTAGTACAGCAAATAGAGACTCAGATGGAAGGCTTTAAGGAGTTAAAGGACACGGTGACTAAATTAAGTCAGCTCGTGTCTCATTATCAATATACCAATCCTTTACAGCCTATGAAGATGCCCGTAAAAGAGAATTGTAAATATTTAAATCAATCCATTGGCTCCTTACAACTTTGGCAGAATACAGGAATTACTGTAGTAGCCATTGAAACGGAAGATAAGACCATGGTTATTTCGCCAGGTCCTTATGCGACGTTAAAGGCTGGTGAAGAGATTTATTTCATAGGACCTACCGATAGTTGGGTTCGCTTAGAGCATTATTTATATGGGGATAGTGAATAATTTAATAGATTATAAAACCGCTTCACTGGTTATATGGGTTTAGCTCCCTAGCTGGTGGAGCGGTTTTATTGTTATGGGGCATAGAATTAAAGTTAAGGGATTTAGTAAAAAATAATTAGATTTAATTTTATCGATATTGACTAAAGTAACAACTTTGTGTTATTATAAGGTTGTTGGTTTTGAAGAAAGAAAAAATGTATTTAAAAGCAATATGTAAGAGTAGTCATTAAAGGCTTTCAATTGTACCATCTTTCATGAGGTGATATAAACTGAAAGCCTATCTTATTTGTTTATATTCATTGGACTTAGGGAGGTCTTATATGATTCAATTTAAAAATATAAAAAAACGCTATGGAAAAAAAGAAGTATTGCATGATATAACACTTACGATTCCAAAAGGTGAAATTGTTTCTATTATCGGCGGTAGTGGCTGTGGTAAAACAACTTTGCTTAAAATGATCAATCGTTTGATTCCCATTTCCTCAGGTCAGATTTTAGTAAATGAGGAAGATGTATATAAAATGAATCCTGTAGAATTACGTCGCAAAATTGGTTATGTAATTCAACAAACAGGTTTGTTTCCACATTTAACAATTCGCAAGAATTTAGATTTAGTACTTGATTTGCATAAGTTCCCTCAAGAAGGTCGAACTGAAAAAATCAACGAAATGATGGACTTAGTAGGTCTTAACAGAGACTTATTAGATCGTTATCCAGTAGAGCTTTCTGGTGGTCAGCAGCAGCGTGTAGGCGTAGCCCGTGCCCTTATTGTAGATCCAGAGGTTATTTTAATGGACGAACCATTCTCTGCTATCGATCCTATTACACGCGTCACTTTACAGGACGAATTGCGCAGTTTACAAGAGAATGTAAAGAAGACCATCGTCTTTGTAACCCATGATATGGATGAGGCGATTAAAATCTCCGACCGTATTTGCTTGATGCGCGAAGGCTATGTAGAGCAATATGATACACCGGAGCAAATATTACGGAATCCTGCTACACCATATGTGGAAAGCTTTATCGGGAAAAACCGTATCTGGAATTCCCCTGAATATATTAAGGCTGAAGACATTATGGTAGAGGCTAATAATTTAGCCTATCCTACTGATAGCTTATTGCGCTGCATGAAAAAGATTAAGGATATTCCACAAGATTACTTAATCGTTGTGGATCGCTTTACACGTAAATTCCGTGGGTTGGTTAATGCGCGCATGATTCGTGAGCAGGATAGTTTACAAGGTCCTGTATCAGACATTATGGCACAACCTAAGGCTGTGGCTCATGTAGGAGATTCTTTAATTGATGTATTAAATACTATAAAAGAATTCCACCGTCCGCATATGCTCGTATTAGATGATGACGATTGTGTGGCTGGTGTGATTACGCAAAGTAGTTTAATTACCACTCTTGGTAGTCAGTATGTAGATGAATTGGAGGTGGTATAATATGGGTATTTTTGATTATATGATTCAAAACTATAGCCAGGTTGGTTCCTTGCTATTAGAACATATTCGTTTAACTGCTGTAGCAGTAGGGCTTGCTATTTTAGTGGGTGTACCTTTAGGTATTATTATTAGCTATGTGAAGGCGCTAAATAAACCAATTATGGGTGCGACTAACTTAATTCAAGCGGTACCAAGTATGGCGCTGTTAGGTTTTGCCATTCCGCTCCTCGGTATTGGTACTTTACCAGCAGTTATTGTAGTATTTTTGTATTCCCTCTTGCCAATAGTAAAGAATACTTACATCGGTATTAGCCAAATTAAATCTGGCACTATTGAAGCGGCTAAAGGGATTGGTATGACCCGTGCTCAAATTTTATGGCGCGTGCAATTGCCTTTAACTTTACCAGTTCTCATGGCTGGTGTACGAATTTCTGCCGTTACAGCCGTAGGTCTTATGACTATTGCAGCCTTTATCGGCGCAGGTGGTTTAGGCTTCTTAGTATTTAGTGGTATTTCCTCGGTCAATAATGGCATGATTATGGCCGGTGCTGTGCCAGCATGTATATTGGCGCTCTTTATTGACTGGATTTTATCCTATGTGGAAGATTTAGTAACGCCTATTAGCTTGCAACCTAATGTAGTAGGCAATAAGGAAAGCCTTTTACATAGCCGTAAGCGTAAAAAATGGACTGTTGGCGTTGTTGTTGCTTTAGTGGTAGTCTTATTAGGTAATAGCGCCTATGGTGCTTTAGCTAAGAACGATAAGATGATTCGCGTAGGCAGTAAACAATTTACGGAGCAGCTTATTTTAGGTAATATGCTCAGTGAGCTTATTGAAAAGAACACCGATTTAGAAGTAGAGAAGCATTTAGGTGCTGGTGGTACTCAAGTATTGTATAGTGCGATGAATAGTAATGATTTAGACGCTTATATTGAGTACACAGGGACCGTTTATGTAGATATGCTTAAGCATACCCCTAAGAGTGATGCTAAAGCCGTATACGAGGAATCTAAGGCTGAATTAGCTGAGAAGTCTAATATTCAGATGTTAGAGGCTGCACCATTTAGTAATACCTATACATTAGCTGTTAGTGAGGAATTAGCTAATGAATACAATTTAACTAAAATGAGCGATTTAGCTCGTGTAGGATCTAACTTGCACGCTGGTACTACATTAGAGTTCTTAAATCGTGAAGATGGCCTTGCAGGCGTTAATGAAGCATATGGCTTTAAGTTTAAAGACGCTAAAGGCATTGACGGGGCCACTCGCTATGTAGCTTTAGAAAATGGTACTGTACAGATCGTAGATGCATTTTCTACTGATGGCTTATTAAAGAAATATAATTTAGTTGTTCTTGAAGATGATAAACAATTCTTCCCACCATACTATGGGGTACCTTTAGTACGTGAAGAAGTACTTGAAGAACATCCTGAATTAGCTCCATTAATTAATAAAATGATGGAACGCTTAGACACAAAGACAATGCAGGCCTTAAATTACGCTGTTGACGTAGAACATAAAAGCCCTGAAGAAGTGGCTCATGAATACTTAGTTAACGAAGGCCTTGTAAAATAATGAATAGGACTTCAATCTTTATGATTGAAGTCCTATTTTTATGTTTTGAAATATAGGCCAGTACTTTAGTATAATTGCCTGATGAGTGATGAGTACATATAAAGTAGAGCATGTAATTTTAATCAAAATTTCCACAAAAGAAAAGGCCCCAGTCATTGACTGGGGCCTTTGGTTATAGCCTTTATTAGCTTATAACTAGATGCTTTTAAACATTCATCTTATTTATTTTCAAGATGGTATTTTTTGTTGCTATCTAAGTCAAAGCGATCGGAGATGAAGCCGTATAAAGTCCAACCAACAAATGTTACGATGGAACCATAAGTCATAGCTTCAAAACCGGATGCATATAGAGCATATAAGCTGTATAAGGAGCCGATGAATGCGATAAATGTAGTAGTGCTTAATTCGCTACCCAATTTATCAGCAGATTTCATAATTACGATAATAGCACCCATGGATAATAAGTAAGGGATGATATTAGTAACAACGGCTAAGTTTACAAGAGTTTCGAACTGTTCGTTCAAGGATGGGCTGATTGTCATCAAGCTCATTAAGGATTGGATAATAGTGATAGTTACCATACCAACGATTGGAGCTTCTTTGGAAGTTACTTTACTGAATAATTTAGGGAAGTAACCAACGTCGGAAGATTGTTTGAATACGTTCGCAATAGTGAACTGCCAGCCAAGTAAGGAACCGAAGCAGGACATAACCATTAAGCCCATTACTACTTGACCAATTGTTGGGTTGAACATTTTAGCAAATGCTAAACCGAATGGAGCGGAGCTGTTGGCAAGTTCAGCTGCTGGAACGATACCGAACATGATGTTAGTGGATAAGATGTAGATAATCGCAGCGCCTAAAGTACCACCAAGTACGGCCTTAGGAACGTTCTTTTCAGGATTATCAACTGCATCAGCGTTAGCACAAGCAGATTCAAGACCAAGGAATGCCCATAAAGTCATTGCAATGGAGCTAGTAGCTGCTTCGCCAAATGGAAGGTTGTTAACATTCCAGTTAGCCATGTACATATCACCAGAGAAGAAGAACCAACCAGCTGTGGAGATTACGAATACAGGTGCGATTACGCCCCATACAGTAACACCAGATACTTTACCAGTAATGCTAGCACCACCGAAGTTAAGTACAGTTGCTAACCAAAGGGTAAAAATAGTCCACATACCAGTCATGAAAGGAGAAAGGTCAGCATTCATAAATGTTGCGCCATAACCTACTGCAGAAATAGCAATAGCGATATTAGCAATTAAAAGAGACACGCCATATGTATAGTTGGCAAGGAAGTTACCAGCTTTACCGAAGGAGTATTCTGCATAACCACCCATACCGCCGCTACGACGGCTGTACATACCACATTTAGCGAAGGCATAAGCAAGAGCCATGGAGCCAAGCGCTGTAATTAACCAAGAAACGATGGAAAGAGCACCAACTTGCGCAAGCTTTGTCGGTAGCATGATAATGCCAGAACCCATCATGTTAACGGCTGTTAAGATGGTGAGCTGCATTACACTCATTTTATTCTTATTTTCACTCATTTTGTATCCTCTTTGTCCATATGCTCTGGAAAAGCGAGCATAATAGATTTAAATTATAGCAAATTCTTATTACAATAAATTTCTTATTACAGTTTTTGGGATAGATCCTTACATCAAGTAGTTTACATGAGTAAACGTATTTAAAATAATGGACACTATCATTAACTTATTCTATAAGCATAACAACAAATTGAGAAGGACTCCTCTTTGGTTAGCAAATCAGAATCCTTCTCAACGAACCTCATTCACTAGTTATGAAATTAGTAAATCAGATGCTTATTTAGTAAGTTTACTTTCAAATTCTTTTTTCAATACGTAACCAAATGCTTTCTTAGTTCCGTCTTCTTGAGTAGTTAAGTAAACGCCTTGGATTTCAGGAGCGAAACCAGGAAGTTTATTGATACCTTCTTCAAGAGCTAAGAAGTAGTCACGTGCAGTTTCAGACCAACGTTCGCCTGGTTGTACACAAAGTACTCCTGGAGGATAAGGTAAAGCACCTTCAAGAGCGATGCGACCTACTGCTTCAGAAAGAGCAACTAATTCGCCTTCGCCACGTACGAATGCAAAGTTAGCATCTTGTGGAGTAGTTACATATTCAGGTAAGTACTCATGTAAGAATAAGCGTTTTTGTAATGTGCTTACTTTACGTTCTTTGTAGAAGTCATGCATTTCTTGGCAAAGTCTGCGGATATGGTAGCCTTTGTATTTGTCGATATTGTTGTAGTAGATAGTTGGCAATACATCTTGCATTGGCGCATCTTCTTCAATCAATTGTTCGAAACGGATTAATTGAGCTACTAAGTCATCCATCTTAGTTTTGCTTTCAGCTGGAGTCATTAAGAACAAGATAGTGTTCAAGTCACATTTTTCTGGAATAATACCATGTTCACGTAGGTAGTTAGCTAAGATATTAGCATGGATACCGAAGTCTTCGTATTCACCAGTTTCAATGTTGATACCAGGAGTGATAAGCTGGAATTTGCAAGGGTCGATGAAGTACTGACCTTTACCGTAGCCATCGAAGGAATGCCATTTAGCACCTGGTTCGAATGCGAAGTAAGCAACGTCGTTAGCCATTTTGCTAGTTTCGCCTTCTTGCCATTTTTTACCATGTACTACTGGAGGTACTAATGGACGAAGATATTTACAGTTGTTTAATACTGCTTTACGAGCATCGATAACTGTTTCTACGCAATCTTTCCATAATTCGATACCAGCTTTGCCAGAGTGAATCTTAGCATTGATGTCAAGAGCTGCGAATAATGGGTAGAATGGAGAAGTAGATGCATGCATCATGAACGCATTGTTTAAGCGTTTATGATTTACATAGCGATCTTGACCCTTAATATGGGAGTCTTTTTTATGTACTTGGGAAGTTTGGGAGAAACCAGCCAATTGTTTGTGAACGGACTGAGTTACTAAGATACCAGGATCTTCAGGTCCTAATTCAAGAAGTAATGGGCTGCAGTCTTTCATCATAGGGATGAACTGTTCGTAACCTACCCAAGCGGAGTCGAATAGGATGTAGTCGCAAAGGTGACCGATTTTGTCAACAACTTGGCGCGCATTGTAAATAGTACCATCATAAGTACCTAATTGGATAACTGCTAAACGAACTGGGCGTTTTTCTTTAGCTTTTTCTGGAGCATGTTCAGCGATTAAATCACGGATGTATTTTTCGTCGAAGCAATGTTCCAAGATACCGCCGATAGAACCGAATGGGTTACGTGCAGTTTCAAGGTAGATTGGAGTTGCACCAGCTTGTACTAATGCACCATGGCTGATGGATTTATGGTTGTTACGATCGTAAAGAATGATATCTCCAGGAGCTAGTAACGCATTAGTTACCATTTTGTTGGAAGAAGAAGTACCATTTAATACGAAGTAAGTTTTATCAGCGTTGAATACTTGTGCTGCATGTTGTTGAGCGTCACAAGCAGGACCTTCGTGAATTAATAAGTCACCAAGTTTAACGTCCGCATTACATAAGTCGGAGCGGAATACGTTTTCGCCGTAGAAATCAAAGAATGCACGGCCAGCTGGATGACGAGTGAAGAATTGACCACCTTGATGGCCAGGGCAGTCGAATTGAGAGTTGCCGTCGCCTACATAATCAGCTAATGCGCGGAAGAATGGAGGTAATTGATCTTCTTCGTAACGATCAGCAGCTGCTGCAATTTGTTTTGTATATAAATCGTGGTTAATAGAGTTAAGATCGATTACACGATTAATTTTGCCGATGAATTCAGGTTTAATTTCTTGAGATTCAACTTTTACTAAAAATACAGGGATTTTTAGAGCTTCGATCATTGGGTTTGTAAGCGCGTTCTGATCAGCATCTGTAATAACAATAGCTGCTACATCAGAAAAATCTGTTGCATTTACATCTACAACAGCGCGGTCATTCATGCTTTCAAAGAGAGGTAACGCTTTTTCGGAGAAAGCGATTTTTAAGTGCTTCATTATAAAGCCTCCTATTTTTTTCCTATACACTTTTTTGCAATTAACGAGTATACCTTGTCGACAGGTTTATTCCTGGTTTAGTGTTAGCGAACCGGGAATAGCTCATTTATATTGTATAGGTATATTGAAATTAACTCTAATTCATATTTTGTATATGGTGATAACTTTTTGTAATTTGACTATTACCGGCGTGAATAAATAAACTTTAAATGGTATTAATATCCTGGTGAGGATTCCTTATAATGCTAGTTGGAATCTTAAATATGAATTTTAATGTTATTAAAATTGTATAATAATGCGCAAGTAAAAGGTATGAGAAATAATCATACATTTTAAAGAAATGTTTAATTTTCTTTTTAAAGTGCGCCCCAAAAGGATAGTTTTTTGATGTCAGTGTACGAATTAGGTAGAAAAAGGGAGATTTTAAATATATTCTACAGAAAATCTTTAAATGCGGATTGTAAGCAATTATTTTTATTTTGTAATGTTACTATATATAGCGAAGAAAAAATATTTTTTTTAACTTATGCATAAAACATATAAGTTGAGGCGAAATATAAGAAAAAATTAGAACTTAATGAAATATAATGAAGAATTTTTATGTATGTTGAATAAAAGCGAAATAAGTTAATGAAAATATTTATCGTTAATATGAAGAGATTAGTTTTATATTTAGCTTATAGTTAAATATTTAAGAGTCTTTATAAGTATTTATATTTATCAATTGTAAGAAGGAGTTAGGCAGGTATATTGACTTGTAAAAGTGATGTAAAAAAGTACTGTAATATGAAAAGTATGTAAAATTTAGATTTAATTATCGATTTTGAGAATAGATATTATATTGATTTTTTTCGTTTTTTCTAGTATATTATAGCTGTAAGGATAATCTGTTATTATTGTTAATCAATATCAATTATCCAAAAGAGTAAATAAACAAAGTCTGTATATTTACTACCTTGTAGATTTATTTTGCATTTTAACTCTTATAAGTTAGATGCGTTGTTTTAATATAAAGGAGAGATTTTCATGGCAATTATTGGCAAAGAGTTACCAGATTTTAAATTAGAAGCATTTAGAAACCCAGATGTGGTAACTGTAACTAAAGCGGATGTAGTTGGTAAATGGAGCGTATTTGTATTCTACCCAGCTGACTTTACATTTGTTTGCCCTACAGAATTAGAAGATTTGCAAGATCATTACGAAGAATTCCAAAAATTAGGTGTGGAAGTATTCTCTGTATCTGTTGATTCTGAATTCGTTCACAAAGCATGGGCTGATGCATCTCCAGGAATTGGCCGCATTAAATACACTATGCTAGCTGATATTAAACATGAATTAGCTGATTTCTTTGAAACATTCAGTGAAGAAGAAGGTCGCGCTTTCCGTGGTAGCTTCGTAGTTAACCCTGAAGGCAAAGTAGAAACAGCTGAAATTCATAACATGGGTATTGGTCGCAGTGCGGCAGAGCTTCTTCGGAAAGTACAAGCAGCTCAATTCGTTGAAAAACATGGCGATAAAGTATGCCCAGCTAAATGGAAACCAGGTGCTGATACAATCACTCCTTCTTTAGATTTAGTAGGTAAATTATAATCCTCCCAATAAATCCCTTTTCTTGCAAATCGGCGGTGCGCTTTTTAGCGCCCGTCGATTTGTTTTATATGGATAATTATATTTTTATATAGAGACTATATATAATAGTTAAAATATATAAGAGGCTTTAAGTAGTTTAGTTTATTTTGCTTATATAATACTTTTACAGAGGATTTATTTACGAAATGTAAAGTTATAGTCTTCAAAAAACTAGGTGTTTTGTTGAAGTTTTTCAAAAAAAGTCAAGTTTATGTAAAATTCATATTGATATAATTAGATTTATCGATGATTTTGTTATATAATAAGAGAAATAGATATTATATATAAGTTATGAAGAAGGAGTACGGGTATGGAAGTATCATACGAACGATTGGCTACAGTGTTTAAAGCATTAAGCGATGAAACAAGATTACATATCATTGATATGCTATCCTGTAACGAGCTTTGTGCTTGTGATATATTGGCTAGTTTTAATTTGTCTCAATCTACATTGAGTTATCACATGAAGATTTTAATTGATGCAGGCGTGGTGAATTCACAACGCAATGGTTTGTGGACACGTTATTCAATTAATGAAAAAACATTTGATGACATTGTAAAAATTCTTCCTGAATTGTATAAAACTAAAGATGAATGTATTTGTGCTCAGATTAAATATTGCCGCTTAGAAGATAAACCGGAGTAATACTATGAGACGATGGGTCATGCATGTAGATATGGATGCTTTTTATGCATCTGTAGAACAAAGAGATAACCCTGAATATAGAGGCCGCCCTGTAATTGTGGGTGGCCTTTCTTCGCGTGGTGTAGTAGCCACAGCTTCGTATGAGGCGCGTGAATTGGGTGTTCACTCTGCTATGAGCATGGTGAAGGCGCGCAAGCTTTGTCCAGAGGGAATTTTTTTGCGCCCACGCTTTGAAGTGTATCGTCAAATTTCTGATGCAATACATACAATTATGAGTCATTATACGCCTTATATTGAACCGCTGAGTTTAGATGAGGCCTTTTTAGATTTAACAGGGCTTCATACGCAGTATAAAGGACCGTATGAAGTGGGGCGTGCGATTAAAGACGAAATCTGGGAAGCCACTTCCTTAGTTGCCTCTGTTGGCATTGCACCAAATAAATATTTGGCGAAATTAGCCTCAGATTTACGTAAGCCTGATGGATTAGTAATAATTCCTTATGGTGAAGAGGCGCGCAGTATAGCTCAGCTGCCAGTAAAGCGCTTATGGGGTGTTGGTAAGCGCACGGAAGAAGTACTAAAGGCAGAGGGGTTTTATAAGATTGGACAAATTGCTGCACTTCCTAATGAGCAAGCTTTAATTCCTTTATTAGGTAGTCAGGCAAAACGCATATATCTTATGGCACAGGGGATTGATGATAGACCGGTTGAATATGACCGGGTAATTCAGTCCATAGGAAATGAAGAAACGTATTTGGATGATGTAATAGATCCTGAGGAAATCAATCGAGAGTGGTATTATTATGCTCATAAAGTAGCGAAACGTTTACGTGAGGCTGGCGTAAAAGGGCAAACAGTGTCTATAAAAATTAGATTCAATGATTTTAAGACTTTAACTCGGCAAACTAGCCTGCAAATACCGACGAATAGTGAGGAAACTCTGTACCGTGTAGGTGTGATGTTGTATAATAAGGTAAAAATTACTAAGCCTATTCGGCTTTTAGGCTTATCTGTGAGCGGCTTAGTGGCGGCAGATGAGCAAATAGGTCTTTTTGAAGAACCTGCCCATCATGAAGATCTTACTAAAGCGGTGGACTTATTGGAGAAGAAGTTCGGTGAAGGTATTGTAATGAAGGGCGCCTTATGGGAGCGCGCTCATGGCAAGCATAGAAAGAGAGACGATGAGGATGACACATTTTGATTTAAAATATGGTAAGTCTACATTAGGTTTAGATGTTCCAGAGCAGCGATTAGTTCATGTCATTGAAGGGGCACCCTATGAGGCCTTAGACAATATAGAGACTGCTGTAGTAGAAGCCCTCAATAATCCAGTGGGGACAGCGCCTTTAAATGTAATAGTGAATGCAGGTGAAACTGTATGTATCGTTGTATCAGATATTACGCGCGCTTGGCTTCGTTATGATTTATTCTTGCCAGCAGTTGTGAATTATTTAAATGAAGCTGGTATTCCCGATGAGAATATTTTCTTGTTAATTGCTTATGGGGCTCATCGCTTACAAACAGAAGCAGAATGTCGCATGGAGTTTGGCGATGAAATTGTTAATCGCTTACGCATCGAGCATAGTAGTGGCATCAATCCTGATAGCAAGTTCGTTCATTTAGGTAATACCAGTCATGGTGGGCCTATTGAAATTAATGAACTAGCTGTTAATGCAGATCGCGTTATTTTAACAGGGGCCATTATGTATCACTCGATGGCAGGTTTTGGTGGTGGCCGTAAGGCAGTACTACCAGGGATTTCATCCTATGCGGCGATCCAAAGAAATCACTGCTTGTGTTTAGGTCCGAATCAAGGTGATGGTATTAGTGAGGCGGCTGTAAGTGGCAATATTTCCGCCACAAATTTAATGCACCAAGACCAAGTGGAGCATGCGTCAGCTCTGGACGCAGATTTTCTTATCAATGTGGTGCTCAATGCAGAGGACAAAATTGCTAGACTCGTGTGCGGTCACTGGGATGATGCTTGGCATGAAGGCACGGAGTTGGTAAATCAAATTTACGGTGTTTCCATTGACGAGTTAGCGGATTGTGTTGTAGTTACTCCCGGCGGCTATCCTAAGGATATTAATCTATATCAAGCCTTAAAAGCTCAAGAGAATGCTATAAAAGCTTGTAAGCCTGGCGGTGTAGTGATTATGTTAATGGAATTAGAGGATATTAATGAGCCTGCTGATTTTATGAAGTGGTTTAATATTAAGGATTTATATGATAGGGAGAAAACCTTACGTGAAGGTTTCACTGTGCCAGGTTTTGTTGCGCTGTTATTTGGTGAGGCTCTAGAGCAGTATCATCATATTTTAGTTACCCTAGAGGACAATAAAGCTTATGAAGATACTTTAGGATTACCAATCGTGACCACTGTCGAAGAGGCCAT
This sequence comes from uncultured Veillonella sp., assembly GCF_900545795.1. Classification (GTDB taxonomy): domain Bacteria; phylum Bacillota; class Negativicutes; order Veillonellales; family Veillonellaceae; genus Veillonella_A. Next base: position 273,706 of record NZ_URAR01000001.1, on the reverse strand, counting down.
AGAACTCGCTACTAAGTATTTAGGAAAAGAGGATTTTACAATCACTGTTATGCCGCAAGGCTCTAATACAATGCCTATTTTAAAATAAGGAGTGAATTACATGCATAGTCGCCAAGGAATAATTAGCACTGCCGTTATTGAATCAGTTCGTCGCGCCTTGCTCAATAAATACGAGGAAGACAAACAAATTAAGCTCATGCTAGAAGAATTTTTGACGGAAGACTTGAGTCAACAGGAATTAGAAATCACTAAGCAAGCCTATGAAGAAGTTAAGCAGCGACTAAGCTATAGCGCCTTATTAGATGGTTTGTGGCAAGAGATTGAAGAGACGCAGGATTTATATGATCAACTTCATGTATACGATTCTTTGGAGGAAGAATATAGTTCTGCCAAAGGGCGATTGGAGCATGAGGACTTGCCAATTCATAATGTAGAGCTAGAAGATGTAGATATGAGTGATGCGCAGCAAAGTGAAGAGTCTATCTCTTCATCTAATGACTCCTATGCTGAAGCGGTCACAAAAGCTATGGCCGCGCGTGCCACAGGCTCTATGTTAGAGCGTGCACAAGGGGCTATGATTGCACGACAGCAAGGAGCAGTAGTAGGCCGTGGGGATGCTTCATTAGCTATTCGCCCGTTACAGAGTATTGATATTCTTCGTAATATGCCTATTGAAGTAGGTGATTTGCAGTCGCAGAATAAGCAGGATGGCAGTTTGGCAACTAGTTCTGATTCATCTGTACATTTGCAGAATCAAGATACTGCAAAGTCTTTGGATGATGAAGTAGCTGCTTTTGATAAGGCTGTAGCAGAAAAAACTAAGAAGGATAAAAAAGAGCCTGTAGCTTCTGAGCGTGATGCTACAGATGAAGCGGATTCTTTTAATTTTGCTGCGAGTGATAATAGTGGCGATAGTAAGGGTGAGCTATTCCTTAAAGATGTATTGGAATTGATTGGTAAAGTGGAAACGCCGACGGTTAGCCTTGAAGAATTGGTGCGCAATACAGAATGGAAAGAGTTCAAAAAGTTAGCTAAAGCGGCTAAGAAATCCTTGAAGAAAGCCCGTAAAGAGGCAAAACGAGCAGCTAAAAAGAGTAAAAAGAAAGCTGAAAAAAAGGGAAATAAGAAAGAGCGCTGTAAAGAGCACATAAAGAGTGAACCTGAAGAGTCTGATTATAACAATATTGCAGAAGGGGTAAATCCTAGTTCTAATAAACAAGCAAAAGACGAAGCTAAGTCTTCCCAAGGGAAAGTTAAAGAATCCTCTAAACAGAATACGTCAAAAGCTAGAGTCAGTGAAACAGTTCAGGTAGAGGGAGATACTAATCCTATAAAAAAGTAGTAGACCTTGGTTTATCTTTATTCGGTGCATTAGATATAGCCAAGGTTGGCCATATAGCCGCAGATCTTGTGGGTCAAGTGGGGGCTAATATAGAAGGTGAATTGCGTTCCGCTTTAGATGATGTATTGCAGCAGGCTGATGTAATCGGTATTAACAGGATGGATACAGAGCCCTTTCAGGAACCAAGTGATATGAACACATTAAAAAAATTAAGTAGTGAGAACAAGTCTAGTACGTCATGCAGTGCAAATACATCGAGTGTATCACGAAAACCTCGTAAATTTATGCCCACTAAAATTAGAAGAGATAAACTTAAACCTGTTTTGGTTGATGAACGCGGCCGTTGCGAATGCTGTAGTAAACGCTGCGATCCGGTGAACCTTAATTGCAAGAAGCGTCGACGAATTTTAGAGCGCTTAGGGTATACTGGTGGACCATATAAAGTTGCTGATTAAGTGATTGGTGATGAAGCAATAAGTAATGGAGTTATAAAAGTATTTAAGGTATATAAAAAATAATAAGACCTATCATAGGCCTTAGTACATGGAATGAGCCTTGCTGTTGGATTATATCTAAACAGCAAGGCCCTATACTGCTACTATGGGCGCCTATGATAGGTCTTTTTGCTTATAAGCTTTTTGTAATGTTTATTTTATTGATATTAACGGATAGATAAGGTTTCTGGGACGCGATTGTGGAAGTAATTCACCCAAAGTCTGATAGATGGGATGATAAGGGAGCGTTCATTCCAAATCATGCCTAGCACCCAGTCAATGCGTGGTGTAATCGGGATGGAGACGAGGCTATCCTCGTGAAGGCGCGAACAAATTGATTGAGGCAAGATAGCCGCACCTAGGCCACTTTTTACTAATTCTGCGATAAAGTCCCAATTATTACTCTGTGCTACAATTGGTGGTACAACACCAATTTCTTGGAATCGACCTAATATGATGTCATATAAAGAGAAGGAATGATGGAAAAATACGAGTGGTTCTTTTTTTATATCTTGCAAGGTAATAACTTCTCTTTGCGCAAATGGAGAGTCCGTGGTTACTACATATTGCAGTGGTTGATGGTTGAAAATATAAGTTTTCGTATCCTTATTGGTAAAGTCTGGCACAGGTAGGGTAACGAAACCGACTTGCAATTGACCATCTTGTACAAGTTGAGCGATTTGAGGGGACCCGTACTCACTTACTTTTAAAGAGATGCGCGGATACTTGTGCATGAAGTCGCGAATAATGGGTGATAGGAAAGAGGTGCCAATCATAGGTGGTATGCCAAGGCTAATTTCACCTGATTCCAAATCATTAGTGTGACTCATTTGATGCTCTAGTACTTCAAATTGGCGCACGAGGGCTTCGATTTGGGGCAATACGGCACAAGCTTCTTCGGTGAGTTCGATGCGATGACCGCGACGACGGAATAGCTGTTTATTCCATTCGCCTTCTAAGAGACGCACAGCTTTACTGAGAGAGGGCTGGCTTACATGTAAGGTTTGGGCAGCTTTGGTAAAACTCTTTTGACGAGCTACTTCTACAAAATATTTTAAATGTGTGATATCCATAGAAACCTCCGGTCATGGGTGAAAATATACTTATCTATATTATAGCCAAAAAGAATAATAGAGTATAGGGAAAAAATATTTTTATTTTTCTAGATTATGGTCTACAATATGTTCTAGCAAAAGATAGGGCTTCAAAAGTTAAGATTGTTGTATTCATTAAATGAATGAAGATGAATTGTATAGAGTATAGAGGGAGTGAAGACGATGAAACGATTTGCAATTATTATTGCGCAAGTATTGGTTCTGGCTCTGATTGGGGTAGCCGGTAATTACTTGCAACAGTGGCTTAATTTGCCTCTACCAGGTACTTTAGTAGGCATGTTATTACTATTTGTCTTATTGATGACTGGGGGAGTAAAACTTGAATGGGTTGAGCAAGGGGCGGCTGTATTAATCGGGGAATTGCTTTTGTTTTTCATTCCATCTGCCATCGGTGTAATTCAATATACACAATTATTCGGAACAACTGGTGCTATGTTATTAGGTGTTATTGTGACGAGTGTGATTACACTATTGGCCTCTGTTTTAGTTATTACATTAAGCATTATGAAATTACGTAGAAAGGGGTATCGATTATGGTAAACTACACAATATTCCAATTAATTAGTATTCATATCATCGAATCATTGGTAGGTACTGTTTTGGTATACTTTTTATGTAAAAAATTATATGAGCGTTCTGGCAAGAAGTTATATTTAAATCCTTTATTGGCAGTGCCTCTCGTTATTGGCTTGTTTTTGGTTACCATGCATATTCCATATAGTACATACCAAGAGGGCAGTCAATATATTTCCATGATGTTGCAACCCGCTACAGTGGCTTTTGCAGTGCCATTATATAAATTCCGCCATGTTGTTAAAGAATATGCTACGCCCCTTGTAGTTGTTATTGGCATGGGCTGTTCAGTAGCTTTTCTAGGTTCTATGGGCATTGCCGAATTATTTGGACTTAGCCCTGAACTTGTCCATAGTATAGCACCCCGGTCTGTAACAACGCCATTGGCTATTGCAGCGTCTCACACTATGGGAGGAGATCCTACGATTACAGCGATTCTTGTTATAGCTACAGGCCTTATTGGCATGATTATGACCACTATGTTAGTGAAACGTGCTCATATCCATAATCGTTTATTAAAAGGCATGCTTTATGGTATTTCTGCTCATGGTACAGGAACTGCTAAAGCTTATGAAGATGGCCCTAAAACAGGTGCTATTGCTTCTTTAACTATGATAATTATGGGCATATTTACCACTATTATTGCACCGATTGTATCTTTTATGTCGGAAATACTTTAATATCTTTTTGAAAATCTTATGCGTGAAAGTTAACTCACTTTATAAAAATACCCCTTTTATTCATATTTGGTAAAAGAGGTATTTTTTTATTTTTAAATGAAGTATACTAAGTTTCATAAGTTTAATCTATTTTTCTTATTAGATACTAGAAATAGGTAATGTAATTATTTTGAGGGAGTATATTATGGAGAGTTTAATTTTATCAGTGTATGGAGCCATTGAATTTATTTTATTAGGCATTTTTGTTGGCGCCTTTGGCACAATTATTGGAGCTGGTGGTGGCTTTATTTTTGTACCAGTATTTTTATATGTTTTCACAGATTGGACACCTGGCATGATTGTAGGGACTTCGTTAGCGATTGTTATGTTTAATGCGATTTCTGGATCTATTGCCTATGTCCGTCAGAAGAAAGTATTATATAGTGCTGCTATATGGTTTACTTTGTCGTCAATTCCAGGCTCCTATTTAGGTGCTATAGCATCAGATTATTTTGATGTACTAGGATTTAAGTTCTGGTTTGGTTTATTTCTGCTCACTATGTCTACTTTTATTGGTTATAAGAATTATAAAAAGGGTGAACGTAAGCAAGAGTCTTTGCAATTAACAGAGATTGAATACAGTAAATGGATTGGCTGTGTCATCAGTGTTGGTGTAGGTTTTATATCTAGCGTTTTTGGCATTGGTGGCGGATTAATACATGTAGCAGCGCTCGTATATCTACTTAGCTTTCCAACGCATGTAGCGACAGCGACGAGTCATTTTATTTTAGCTTTATCTACAGTTAGCGGTGTAGTGACGCATCAATATTTAGGTCATATTGAGTGGGCTGTAGCTATTTTTTGTATTATTGGCGTAGTTATGGGCGCACAGATTGGGGCGGCTATTTCTAAGCGCTTACGGGCACGAAGCATTTTACTCTTGTTCTCTTCGGGGATAGGCTTATTAGCTTTGCAATTAATTTATTCTTCTGGCAAATTATTTTAGATCCTAGATTTCAGATGATGACAATTATTTGTATTGATTTTATTTAGTTAGTTCAAAAGTGCAGTTTAGATTGTAGCTTTCAGAGAAAAGAAGCTGCGTGTTACGTATGTTTTTTGTAATTGATTTCACCTTTTATTATGGATATAAATTTTTAATGGAAAATTATTATTAATTATATTGACATCGATAAACCTCTATGTTACAATACAGACATAGAGAAACGGATAATGATTATAAATTATAAAAGTTAGCTAATTGTTAGCGTTTAATTAGCGAAACTATGTAGCAATAATCTTAGTTTGTAAGATTGGTAATATAATAGATTCGTAACTCTTAATTGAAAATAAGATAAAATTTAGAATAAGATTTATAGTCCTAAGGAGGAAATTACATTATGAAAAATTTAGAATTAGTAAACAAATATTTAGCAAACTTAGCGATTTGGAATGTAAAATTACATAATTTACATTTTAATGTAGTGGGCTCTCAATTTGTGCCAGCTCATGAATATCTTGAAAGTGTATATGACAATGCATTTGAATACTATGATGCGGTGGCAGAATTGATTAAGATGCAAGGTCAAGAGCCAGTAGTTCGCTTAAATGAGTACTTAAAAATTGCATCTCTTGAAGAAGTAGATGGTCGCCCATTCCCTGTAAAAGAAGCATATGAAATTCTTCAAGCTGATTTTAATTTAATGAGCGAGTTAGCAAAAGAAATTCGTAGCGGTGTTGATGAAGAAGATAACTTTGCCCTAGTAGCGTTAATGGAAGACCATTTGGAATACTATACAAAACAACTTTGGTTCTTGCGTTCTACTTTAGCATAAGCCTAAAAAGTGAATAATTTATACTAAGCAACAAATCCAAACCCTCTAATATAAAAAAGACCTGTCACTTTTGTGACAGGTCTTTTGGTGTATTGGATTAGTGTATAAATTGACAGATAAAATAATAGATAAAGTAATAGATAAAATAAATGTATTGTTAAGTGTTGTAAGTTAGCAATTCATATGAGCGCCACGGCGCACATAGAACCAATATGTAATGATAACGGTTAGAATCGTGAAGGCTAATATAATATATAAGGCTGGGAGCACAATGCCAAAGGTAGCATAGGACCAACCGAAGATCTTGGGGATGAAGAAGGCCCCATAAGCTCCGATAGCTGCTGTAAAGCCAGTAACTAATGAACTTTCCATGCCATTGGTAAAGATATACGGAATCATGCGGAAGGAGGCGCCTGTTTCGAAGCCAGTCATAAAGAATAGGCCTAGGAATGCAATGAAGAATAGAATAAAGTTATGACTTTTTAGGCCAATGATGACTAAAACACCGGCAATACACATACCGATTAGGGAGAGTAAAGTCACTTTAGAGCCGCTATTGATTTTATCGGCTAGCCAACCACCAATAGGGCGCACGCCAGCGCCGATGAAAGGGCCTAAGAAGGCGCCGTATGCAAAGGGGATTTCAGGGAACTCTTTACCTACTAATAAACTTAAAGCCACAGAAAAGCCAATAAAAGAACCAAAGCCACAAGTATAAATCCAGGTCATCAGCCAAGTATGCTTATTAGTAAAAATACTTACCATGGCAGACGGCTTCTGTTTAGGCAGTGGTAGATTGTCCATGTATTTTATTATTAATCCTAAGGTGAATAGAATTTGTACAATACCTACATAGCAAGTGTTTTGCAAATAAATTAAGCTGCCATCATTCATTACTTGAGGGCCACCTAAGAAGGTATTGCCTAGGCCTATGCCCATAACAACAGGAGCGAGTAAGAATATGATGGAAACGCCTAGATTGCCGATACCTGCATTAATGCCAAGGGCTGTGCCACGGCGTGCTCGGGGAAAGAAATGTCCAATATTGGCCATGGAGGATGAAAAATTAGCCCCAGCAATGCCGAGAAAGGCAACGTAAATGAAGAAGGTTTCGTATGTTGTAGTTGGATCTTGCAAGGCTGTAGCAAGACCCCAAAGAGGGATAAGTAGTAGGGCTGTAGAGAAAAAAGTCCAGTTGCGGCCACCCACTAATCCGGGCATATACGTATATAGCAATCTTCCTGTAGCGCCAATTAAGCCTGGAATTGCTGCCAAGGTAAAAAGCTGCTCATCTGTGAAGCTAAAACCAATACTATTTAACTTTACAGCAATAGTAGACCATAGTGTCCAAACGCAGAAGGACAAGGTAAGGGCAATAGTAGATACGATTAAATTTTGCCTGGCAATTTTTTGTCCATATTGCTCCCAAAAAACTTCATTTTCAGGATTCCATTGCTTTAAGATTTCTTGACGGCTAGGATTAGGCCCTAACTGAACTGCTGACATATACTAGCACACTCCTTTTGAATAACATACTATAAGCCTATGCATGAGGCGTTGTCTCTTTGGAGTATAGAAAATATTTGAAGCGCTGTATGTGACATTTATCACTAAGAGCTACTTCTATGCTATAATGATATATATAAAGTTAAGGGAAAGGATGCTCTAAAGAGTATATTATATGCGGTGTGAATAAGGTGGCGTCCGATGAAGAATACATATGAGCGAGTGCGGGATTTACGGGCTTTTAAAGATGTAAGTAAGGATGACTTTTTGGCATTATATAAGTCTGTTGGCATGTTTAGCAAAAAATTTAAAAAAGGTGCATATATTGCATTGTCTGAAGATGAAGTGCCTTGTGTGAGTGTCATTATTAGTGGCATTGTACATATGGTGAGCGAAGATATGTGGGGGAATCGCACGATCATTGTCTTTATGAATCGCGGTGATTTATTTGGTGAGTCTTTTGCTTGTAGCTCTAATCAGGTATCATTAGTCAATTTTTATGCGGCATCGGAAGTTGAGTCTATCTATATTCCTTATGAATCCTTACTTAAAGAAGTAGCTAAAGGCTCTGAACTCAGTGGAGTGGCTCAACAATTATGGCAGAATACCATGACCTTGCTAGCTGATAAGAATGTGCGCTTTGTTCAAAAGTTAGAAATTGTGTCGAAGCGAACTTTGCGAGAAAAGCTTATGACCTACTTATCATTTATGGCGAAGGTATATAATTCGCTGGAATTTGATTTACCTTTAGGGCGCGTAGCCTTAAGTGAATATTTATGTGTGGATCGCAGTGCATTGACGAGAGAATTGAGTCGTATGCAAGATGATGGACTCATTGCATTTGAAAAAAATCATTTTAAAGTGTTGGCGCCAGTACATGAGTGATTGTGTTGTACAGTGTCGGACTTGAACTTATATGTGAACTTATACTTATAACTGTTAGGACTCCGTGAGGGGTCCTTTTTGTTTGTCCTTTTGGGCTATTTTTTCTACCATGTGACATTAATCACAGAACAGAACAAGTCCCTTTGCTATTCTAATACTAAGATAAGGAGGGACTAAGCATGAAATCATTCTTTAAAAAATTTTCCTATGTGTCACCTGTAGAAAAAAGTACAAGTGGTCACCAAGCGGTGTATCAAGGGGGACGCGAATGGGAAGACTTATATCGCAATCGTTGGTCCTATGATAAAGTAGTGCGTTCCACACATGGTGTAAACTGCACTGGTTCTTGTAGTTGGAATGTTTTCGTAAAGAATGGCATCGTTACTTGGGAAAATCAAAATCACGACTATCCAGAGACGAGTCCGGATATGCCAGATTTTGAACCACGAGGATGTCCACGTGGGGCTTCATTTTCCTGGTATATGTATAGTCCATTGCGTGTAAAATATCCATATATTCGCGGTGAACTAGCTGATTTATGGCGCGCGGCTAAAAAAGAGCATACAAATGGGATTGAAGCTTGGGAGTCCATTGTGACAGACCCGGCAAAAACTAAATTATATAAATCGGCCCGCGGTATGGGGGGCTTTGTGCGCTCGACTTGGGAAGAGGCATCGGAGATTACGGCAGCGTCCATGTTGTATACAGCTAAGACATATGGGCCTGACCGAAATTTTGGATTCTCTCCAATTCCTGCCATGTCTATGCTCAGCTATGCCGGCGGTGCTCGTTTTATGAACCTCATGGGCGGTGCTTGCTTAAGCTTCTATGACTGGTATGCTGATTTACCGCCAGCAAGTCCTCAAGTATGGGGCGATCAAACTGATGTGCCTGAAAGCAGCGATTGGTATAATGCTGGTTATATTATGACTTGGGGCTCTAATGTGCCTCAAACGCGTACACCAGATGCACACTTTTTAACTGAGGTGCGCTATAAAGGAACGAAGGTTATTTCCGTATCCCCAGATTATGCGGAGAGCACGACGGCCGGCTGATACTTGGTTAAATGTAAAGGCTGGCTCTGATGGCGCCTTGGCTATGGCTATGGGACATGTAATTTTAAATGAATATTATGTTAAACAAACTGTGCCAATGTTTGAGGACTATGCCAAACATTATACAGATTTCCCATTTCTTGTAATGCTCACTGAAGAAGAGGGCAAGCTTGTGCCAGATCGTTTTCTTACGGCGAAGGATATGGGCGATGGCAGTGAAAAAAGCGAATTTAAATATTATGTCATAGACGCTAAGACTAAAGAGTTAGCTATTCCAAATGGTGTTATGGGGCATCGATGGACGGCGAAAGAGAAATGGAATCTTCGTCAAGAAAATAGCGAGACTGGTGAAGAGTTAGCGGTTGATTTATCTATCTTAGATGCGTATAAAGGAGCATCTAAGGCTACATATGAAAGTGATATTCAAGCTGTACATAAAGATGCTGTTGAAACTGTACGTGCAGATAGTTTTCAAGCTGTGGGCAAAGACTACAATGAATATGTAGTTAGCAAGGCAAAAGAGGATGATGCAGTACGTCTTATTGCGTTACCTATGTTTGGTCATTTAGATGAAAAGCAAGTGGTAGAGCGTGCCGTGCCAGTGCGTAAGCTTCAAACGGCTGCAGGCGAACGTTTAGTAACAACTGTTTTTGACTTAATTTTAGCTAATTATGGTGTAGATCGTGGCCTTGGCGGTGAAGTGGGAAGCTCTTACGAAATTGATACGCCATTTACTCCGGCTTGGCAGGAAAAATACACTGGTATAGATCCTCAAATGGTCATTCATACAGCGAAAGAATTTGCAGATAATGCCATTGCTACAGATGGCCGTTCCATGATTATTATGGGCGGGGGCATTAATCATTGGTTTCATGCCGATGTAATTTATCGCGCTGTACTTAATCTCGTATTATTCTGTGGCTGTGAAGGCAAGAATGGCGGCGGCTGGGCGCATTATGTAGGGCAGGAAAAATTGCGCCCTGCTGAAGGCTGGGGGGCCATTATGTCGGCAAAAGATTGGCAAGCGGCGCCGCGTTTACAAAATAGTACATCTTTCTTTTATTTTTCAACTGATCAATGGCGTACTGATGAAATGGATACGAAGGAGTTAACCTCTCCTTTAAAATCTCCTAAATATCGCCATGCTGGGGATTATAATGTATTGGCTGCTCGCCTTGGCTGGTTACCATCATATCCTACTTTTAATAAAGGGAGTGAACAGATTTTTGCTGATGCAAAGGCGGCAGGACATGAAGCCTTTGATGAGGTAAAACAATATGTGGCGGACCAATTGAAGGCTAAAGAACTTCAGTTTGCCGTTGAAGACCCAGATGCATCAGAGAATTTCCCACGAAATCTCATCGTATGGCGCGCTAATTTAATTACATCTTCTTCAAAAGGTCACGAATATTTTATGAAATATTTGCTTGGCACAAAGGATGGTTTGTTAGAGGCTAATGATTCGCCAAGTAAGCCTAGTGAAATTAAATGGCGTGAACAAGCTGGAGAGGGGAAATTAGATTTATTAGTAGACTTAGATTTCCGCATGGCCGGGTCCGCGCTGTACTCTGACATTGTATTACCTACAGCCACTTGGTATGAAAAAACAGACTTATCCTCTACGGATATGCATCCATTTGTACATCCCTTCCAACCGGCTGTAAATCCGGGTTGGGAAGCTAAAACAGATTGGGATATTTTCTTAACCTTGGGTAAAGCGGTTTCTAAATTGGCTAAAGAGGCTAACTTGCTGGTGTATCGCGATATAGTAGCGGTGCCCTTGCAACATGATTCTGAAGCAGAAACGGCGCAGCCATTGGGCAAGATTCGCGATTGGAGTCGCGGCGAGTGCGACCCTATTCCAGGGAAAACTATGCCGCAATTAATTGAAATCGAACGGGATTATACGCAAATTTATAATAAACAAAGAGCCTTAGGGCCTAATTTAGCTAATGGCTCTGTAGGTGCTCATGGTATTGCCGTATCGATTGGTGAAGAATATGAAAGCCTTAAGTTGCGCAATGGTGTGATTACAGAACCTGGAGTAGGTGCTGGTTGCCCAAGCATTGAAGATTGTTATGATGCATGCCAAGCGGTGTTAACCATGAGTTCTGCTACGAATGGAGCCGTGGCTCATAAGAGTTGGAGTAAGGCGGAAGAGTTAACGGGGCTTACCAATCTGAAAGACATGACCAGTGGTCGGGCAGGTGAAAAGATTACTTTTGAAGATATTGTGGCACAGCCACGATTAGTTATACCGACTCCTATTTTCACTGGCAATGGGAAAGATAATCGACGGTATACACCATTTACCAATAATATTGAGTTACTTATGCCATTCCGCACCGTAACAGGGCGTCAGTCATTTTTCTTGGATCATGAACTAATGGGTGAATGGGGTGAACAGATGGCTACATTTAAGCCGATTCTAGCCTATGCGCCTATGCGCGAAGCGTTACCGGCTGATGGGACACCTGAAATTACTTTAAAATACTTAACACCTCATAATAAGTGGAGTATTCACAGTATGTATTTTGATACGCCGCAAATGTTAACCTTATTCCGCGGTGGTCAATCTGTATGGCTCAATGAAGATGATGCTAATGAAATCGGTGTAGCTGATAATGATTGGATTGAACTATACAATAGCAATGGTGTAGTGGCGTCTCGAGCTGTAGTAACACCACGTATTCCGCGCGGTGTGGCTTATATGCATCATGCACAGGACCGCCATATTAATGTGCCAGGTACATCCTTAACTGGTGGTCGTGGAGGCACTCATAATACGCCAACACGTTTGCATATGAAACCAACTCATATGATTGGTGGCTATGGACAACTTAGTTATGGATTTAACTATTATGGACCAACGGGCAATCAACGTGATGTGCTAGTTGTAGTACGGAAGATGAAGGAGGTGAACTGGCTTGAAGATTAAAGCACAGATCTCTATGGTCATGAATTTAGATAAATGTATCGGCTGTCATACTTGCTCCATTACTTGTAAAAATACGTGGACAAATCGCGATGGCGCTGAATATATGTATTTTAATAATGTAGAGACTAAGCCGGGTATTGGCTATCCACGTCATTGGGAAGACCAAGATAAGTGGAAGGGTGGCTGGATTTTAAAAGATGGCAAGTTGCAGCTTGCTACGGGCGCTAAGGGTAATCGCTTAATGAAGCTCTTTTTCCATCCAGAACAGCCAGAGTTAAAGGATTATTTTGAACCTTGGACCTATGACTATGAAACCTTGATTCACTCAAAACGAAAGAATAATCAGCCAGTAGCGCGTCCACGTTCTCTTGTGACAAAGGAAAAGATGGAAATTGAGTGGGGGCCGAATTGGGAAGATGATTTAGCTGGCGGCAATACAGCTCGTGCGGATATTAATTTGAAGCGCACAGGACAAGATATTGCTCTAGACTTCCACGATATTTTTATGAAATATTTGCCTCGCCTTTGTAATCATTGCTTAAATCCTGCTTGTGTGGCAGCCTGTCCATCAGGCGCTATTTACAAGCGTGATGAAGATGGAGTGGTGCTTATATCACAAGATGTATGCCGTGGTTGGCGCCATTGTGTGCCGTCTTGTCCGTATAAGAAAATTTACTATAATTGGAAAACTAATAAAGCTGAAAAATGCGTGTTCTGTTATCCTCGCTTAGAAAATGGCTTGCCACAAATCTGTGCCGACACTTGTGTAGGGCGCATGCGCTATGTAGGGGTATTGCTTTACGATATGGATAAGGTGGCTGACGTGGCGGCTACAACGAACCCACAAGATATTTATGAGGCTATGACTGAGGTTCTTTTAGATCCTCACGATGAGGACGTTAGCCGCGTTGCTAAAGAGCAGGGAATTCCAGAAAATTGGCTACAAGCAGCGAAAAAGTCGCCAGTGTATAAGTTAGTAAAAGAATGGCGCATTGCTTTGCCGCTTCATCCAGAATATCGCACTGTGCCTATGGTTTGGTATGTGCCACCGATGAGTCCTATATTACATAAGGATGCTAGTCATACACATTTTCCTGATAGTGATACCATGCGTATTCCTGTGGCTTATTTGGCTCAATTATTCTCTGCTGGTAATGAGGATATCATTCGCCAGGTACTCAAGACCTTGTTAGATTTACGCCATTATATGCAACAACGAACTCGTGGGCAATCTACAGAGGCCTATGACGCAGTGTATGGGGAGCATGTATTGTATGAAATGTATCGACTCCTCGGCATTGCTAAGTATCGAGATCGCTTTATTATTCCTTCCGGCGTGTCAGTAGCACAAGAAGAACAACGACTTCGTCAAGGTGTAAATGGTTTTACCGACCATGTACTAGGCGATATGGGAAGCTGTCCTGTAGGCGGCTGTTCTGGCACTAGTAGCATTGATCAATCTGTGAAGGGTGAAACAACAGGTTTTTCTGAGAGATCATCAAGCAGTAGTTGCTCTAGTTGTAAAGGAGGGGCATAGGATGCTAGATAAGAGCCAAATTAAAATAGCTAGTTCAGCGTATGCCAATCCTTCGAGTACAGAATCTTTAGATTATAGTGAATCTAAGGATACTACAGGTTCAGATATATTGGCTTATTGTGCCTTTTTATTGACCTATCCTAGCTCCGCTTGGTGGCATGCCTTAAAAGAAATAAAAACTCAGGTAGGAACCTTGCCTGAGTTAGATAGCTTAGTTGATGTTATTGCCTATATAGAGGAGCAGCCTGAAGGCGACTATGAAGACGAATATGTGCGCCTCTTTGACTTTAGCAGTCAAACCAATATGTATTTGTCTTCTTATGATAGTACTAATGCAGAAGAACAAGCCGCTAAATTATTAGTGTATAAAGATTTCTTTTTGCGTCATGGCTATGAAGTGCAAAAGGAATTGCCCGATTATGTGCCGGCTTTGTTGGAGCTATGTACTTATTTAAGTGAGGCAGATGCTTGGCCTATTTTGAAACATATGAAGAGCGGTTTGCAAACATTGCGTGACGAATTGGCAAAAGGGCGACATATTCAAGTATTCATTATTGATACAGTATTACAATATATTGAGCGAGAGGAGCGAAATCACGATGAATGAATTTTTATGGGTAGCCTTGCCCTATATTGCATTTACTTTTTTAGTGATTGGCTCAGCTGTGAGATTTATTGTTTCTGAAGAGACTTGGACAACAAAATCGAGTCAATTTTTAGAAAAGAAGAAATTGCGAATTGCAGGACCTTTATTTCACTTCTCTTTATTGCTTGTATTTTTAGGGCATGTAGGCGGGGTGTTAGTGCCGCAGGAAGTGACAGAGTTCTTTGGAATTACGGAACATCTTTATCATCAAGGTGCCTTATATATTGGTGGATTGGCTGGGATATTATTAGTGTTAGGTTTTATACTGTTAATGTGGCGACGCAGTACGTCTTCATATTTAAAAGTTAATACGTCCACTATGGATGTGTGGATCTTCCTATTTTTAGGGCTTACTATTTTAACTGGATTTATGGGCACTATGATGAATGCAGATGGAGCCTTTAATTATCGACTGTATATTGGCCCTTGGTTCCGTGGATTATTGATGATGCAGCCCCATCCAGAATTGATGATTCATATTCCCCTAATTTTTAAAGTGCATATGATCTCCTGGATGATAGTGGCTATTTTATTTCCATTTTCTCGCTTAGTTCATTGCTTAAGCATTCCTTTTGTATATATATGGCGCAGTGCTATTGTATATAGGAAACGATAATCTATTGCGTTTAATGTATAATGATATAGCCTATTAGGATTGTATGTATAGGGATTATAGTGCAAATCTCATATAACTGTATATTTAAGTGTAATATACAGGCAGATTATATAGTTTCCAAGATAAATCTAATAAAGTAAATTTCTATAAATACAAAGAAAGTTGTTGATAATATATTTCAATTAAGAGGTCGATTTATTTTAGAGATGATGTATTTATAGAATATCAATGGCATTTTAGTTGAAATATATCGTTATAAAAAGGGAGTTCTTCTATAAATTAGAAAAACTCCCTTTTTTTAGTATACTTTTGATTAGATTTATAATGTATGAAGGATTTATTTGTATCTATACGGTATAGACAATTGTCCATTTATGGAAATGGTGTTATAGCAATGCAAATATGGAGATTATTAATAGGTGTTATAAAAGTATAATAAAATTGGTTGCATAATTATTCGTTTATACGATAAAATAATCCTGCTGAATTTTAATGTCCACTTTCTATTTATGCATATAAAATACAGAAAATACCTAACATTTTAGAATTTTGCGAAAGCATCTCAATAAACATATTTACTTGCAAATTATGCATTAAAATAATTTGAAAGCCTCCATAATGTATGGTATCATTAGGTCATTAGGTAAGCTCATTTAGTAGTGAGGAGGTTTTGTTATGCGTACCATTAACGTGGAAACAATAACAAATGTAGTTGCACAGATGTGCAAGAACGCGGCATATTATTTGCCTGAAGATGTATATGATGCATTAAAAGCTGGTCGTGAAACTGAACAATCCCCAGTGGGTTGTGTTGTATTAGATCAAATTATTAAAAATGCTGAAATTGCCAAAGAAGAAGATCGTCCAATTTGCCAAGATACTGGCTATACACTTGTATTTCTTGAAGTAGGTCAAGATGTACATTTTGAAGGTGGCGCTTTAGAAGATGCTATCCAAGCTGGTGTAGCTAAAGGCTATACAGAAGGTTACTTACGTAAATCTGTAGTAGCTGAGCCACTATTTAATCGTAAAAATACTGGCAATAATACACCTGCTATTATTTATACACGCATTGTACCTGGTGATAAGGTTAAGATTGATATGGAGCTAAAAGGCTTTGGTAGTGAAAATAAATCAGGTCTTAAAATGTTGGTTCCAGCTGATGGTGTTGAAGGCGTTAAGAACGCCGTTATGGATATCATTAAAAAAGCAGGCCCAAATCCATGCCCTCCAATGGTAGTTGGTATCGGTATTGGTGGCACTATGGATTATGCTGCATTCCTTTCTAAAAAAGCATTACTTCGCAATACAAAAGTGCGCAATGAACATCCAGATTACGCAAAACTTGAAACAGAATTATTTGAAATGATTAATAAAACTGGCATTGGACCACAACTTGGTGGTACAACTACAGCCTTAGCAGTAAATATTGAATGGGCTGCTACTCATATTGCTGGCCTTCCTGTAGCTGTGACAATTTGCTGCCATGCAAGCCGTCATGCTGAAGAAGTTATTTAATAGGGGAGGAAATAAAAATGGCTGAAACTAAACACATTACGACACCTTTAACTGAGGAAGTATCTAGAAGCCTTCGCGCTGGTGATAGCGTATTGATTACTGGTAAAATTTATAGTGCCCGTGATGCGGCGCATAAAGTAATGACTGAGGCTTTAGCACGCGGTGAAGAGCTTCCAATTGATTGGACTAATCAAATCGTTTACTATTTAGGACCTTCTCCTGCTAAACCTGGCGATCCAATTGGTGCAGCAGGTCCTACTACTTCTGGTCGTATGGACGCATATACTCCTACTATGTTAGATCAAGGCATTAAGGGCATGATCGGTAAAGGCTCTCGCTCTAAAGATGTTATTGAGTCCATGAAGAAAAATGGCGTAACATACTTTGCTGCAGTAGGTGGTGCAGCGTCTTTAATCTCTAAATCCATTAAAGACTATAAAGTACTTGCTTATGAAGATTTAGGCCCAGAAGCTTTAGCTGAATTAACTGTAGTTGATTTTCCTGCTATCGTAGTTATCGATAGTGAAGGCAATAACTACTATGAAATTGGTCAAGAACCATATCGTCAAGACTAAATATATATACCTCTTGGATGATGAAACTTGCTATTAACGCGTTATAAAGTTAGCTCAACTTAATGGCGGGGATTGTTATTCAATAATAATGTACATAAAAAAGGATGCAATTAATTTCGGAGGTTAATTGCATCCTTTTTATTTTTAGCTCTAAGTGATAAAAAATTATCGAGTCGCAACTAAAATAATAAAAAATTATTGAAATGATAATGATAAAGATGTATAATATATATAGGTTAAATTCGGGATATTTATTTTTAGATTAATTTAAAGGAGTTTTATAATGAAGACAGTATTTTCTGAAAATGCACCTAAGGCACTTGGTCCTTACTCTCAAGCAATGGTAACAGGGAATTTACTATTTATTTCTGGTCAAGGTGGCATTGATCCAGCAACTGGTAAATTAGTTGAAGGTATTGAAGCACAAACAAAGCAAGCAATTGCTAATATTAAAGCTATTTTAACAGAAGCTGGTATTGGTTTTGAAAATGTTGTTAAAACAACTTGTTTCTTGCATGAAATGAGTGATTTTGCTGCATTTAATGCAATTTATGGTGAAGCGTTTATTAGCAAACCTGCCCGTAGCTGTGTAGCTGTAAAAGAATTACCTGCTAATTTCTTATGTGAAATTGAAGTAATCGCCGAAATTTAATTAGTATATTGTTAATTGTATATAAGCACTAGGTGGCTCTACTGATTGAGTTGGAGTCACCTAGTGCTTTTTTGTCTATAATGAAAAGAAATTTGTTGACTTTCAATAGAAAGCGTGATAAAGTTTAATTATAAAAATAATAATAATTTATTATTTCGGTTAAAAATTATTATAAAGAAGTAAGATATGCATGGAATCCTGAAAGTTTTAATAAATTCACTATAAATTATACTTTTAAGTTTATTCACGGAGGGATTTAGGTATGGATTATGTGGGGCTTTTTAAGAAAGAGATTATTCCAGCTTTTGGGTGTACGGAGCCAATTGCATTATCTTATGTGGCGGCTGAAGCCGTTGCTAATTTAGGTAATTTTCCTGAAAAAATTGAGGCTAAATGTAGTGGCAATATTATTAAGAACGTTAAAAGCGTAGTAATTCCTAATTCAGGAGGCAAAAAGGGGTTAGTATATGCCATTGTATTAGGGGCGATTATAGGGAAGCCGGATAAGAAGTTAGAAATTCTTGAGTCAGCTACAGATGAAGATCGTGAATTAATGAATCGCCTTGGGGAAGGAGATTTTTGTAAAGTAAGTTTAGCTGAAGGCGTAGCTAATTTATATGTAGAGATATTAGCTACTTATAAAGATGAATATGTAAAAGTGCGATTAGAGGATGCACATACTAATATTACGTATATAGAAAAAAATAATCAGGTATTATTAGAAAAACCTCCGGTATTAACTGAAGAGATGGTACAAGATCAGATGTGTTTTGATGAGATATATGATTTTGCAAAGAATGCTGATTATACAGAGCTTAAAGATATTTTAGATAAAGAGATAGAGTATAATCAAAAAATATCTGATGAAGGATTAAAAAATAATTACGGAGCAAATATTGGTAAATTAATATTAGATGCTAATGGTATAGATAATATAGAGGCGCTTTGTAAGGCCAGAGCAGCAGCAGGTTCTGATGCACGAATGAGTGGTTGCGCATTACCAGTTTATATTAATTCTGGCAGTGGGAACCAGGGAATAACTGTATCTTTACCGGTAATAACTTTTGCAGAATATTTAAAATCATCAAAGGATGAATTATATAGAGCATTAATTTTTGCTAATTTAATAGGCTTATACCAAAAAGCGGGAATAGGTAAATTATCTGCTTATTGCGGTGCTATCAGTGCTTCAGTAGCAGGAGTTTCTGGTGTAGCCTTTTTAAAGGGTGAAGATAAGGAAATCATTGCACAGACTATAGTTAATGGGTTGGCTAGTCTGTCGGGAATTGTGTGTGATGGTGCGAAACCTTCATGTGCAGGGAAAATTGCTATTGGTTTAGATGGAGCTTTTATGGGATATCGTCAAGCGAAGAGCAATAATAGCTATAAGGAAGGAGATGGATTAGTAGCAACAAATGTTGATGACACAATTCGGAGAATAGGGATTGTAGCTAAAGAGGGCATGAAAGAAACAGATATCGTTATTCTTAATGAAATGATTAGGGCTTAGGTTTTTTGTTTAGGGTTAAGGGAGGTAGTACAATGTATAAAGATGAACGGATTAAAGCGGTTTTAGATGGAAAAGAACCGGACCGAATTCCTTGTAGCGTATGGATGCATATGTCAAAGGTCGACCAAGATCCAGTGAGTTTAGCTGAAGCATTAGTAGAGTTTAATAAAGAATTTGATTATGATTTTATTAAACTTATGCCTTTTGGCGCATATTCAACTCAAGACTGGGGTGCAAAAATAGAATTTTATTGCACACCTTATAAAGAACCAATCGTTGTACGACCTGCCATTCAATGCATAGATGATTATGACCGTATTAATTGTTTGGGAGCTACTCATGGTACATGGGGAAAGACTCTTGCAATTGTAGATCATGTGGCGAGACTCGTTGATAGCCATACGCCATTCTTACAGACAATATTTAGTCCATCTACGACTTTAAGAAAATTAGGTGGAGCTCGTGTATTCCAAGATATGAAGGAACATCCTGAGAAAGTTCATAAAGCATTAGATGCAATTACTGAAACAACTATAAACTTTGTTGAAGCAAATATTGAAAAAGGTGTAAGTGGTTTCTTCTTTGCAACTCAAACTGCTTCTTATGATTTAATGGATGATGTTATGTTTGCAGAGTTCTGTAAAATTTATGATCACAGAGTAATTCAAGCGTATAAAGACAAGACATGGTTTAATGTAATGCATATTCATGGATCAAATATTATGTTTGATGTGGTGAAGAATTATCCATGTAATTGCTTAAACTGGCATGATCGTGATACTAAGCCGAGTTTGAAAGAGGCTCGTGAGATTACTAATAAAACATTATTAGGCGGGATTATGGAAGTTCCTCATATTACTGAAAATGGATTAGTTTATGAAAGTTTCTTAGGAACTCGAACACCTGAAGAAGTAATTAAGCATGTTCACGAGGCTATTGATAGTGTTGATGGAAAAGGTTTAATTATAGGACCGGGCTGTGTTTGTGATCCTAAAACATCTAAAGAAAACTTACATGCAGTAAGAAGTGCTGTTAATCGTTAACCAAGATAGGCAGGTGGCTAGTATGGATTTAAAGAAAGGTCAAGCAGTAGAAGCAAAGGCCGAAGCAAGAGAGTTTCCGAGTGGCCTGGTAATTATTAGTGCTCTTATTCTTATAGCAGCAGCATTAACGTATATAATTCCTGGTGGCGAATATACAATGCTCAAAGTTGGTGGGAGAACAGTTGTTGATCCAGACTCCTTTAGATTTGTAGCTTCCAAACCAGCAACGTTTATGGATATATTTAGATCTGTTCCTAAGGGCTTTATTTCAACAGCATGGATTTGTTTCTTGATTTTAATTGTTGGTGGTGCTTATAGCGTTATCAGTAACACAGGGGCAATTCAAGCGGGTCTAAATGCTTTAATTAGAAAAAGTAAAGGTAAAGATATTTATTTCTTGGTTGTTATTATTTTCTTATTCTCTATCGTACCTACATTAATGGGGACTTTAGAAGCATATCTAGCTTTTGTACCATTAGGTGTTATGATTGCTCGATCAATGAAGTTAGATGCTATTGTAGGTATAGCTATCACAGTATGTGCTGGTGGTGCAGGTTTAGCGAGTGGGATTACCAATCCATTTAATGTTGGTGTTGCTCAAGGGCTTGTTGGTTTGCCAGTATTCTCTGGTATGTGGTTACGTATATTAGCTTTTATAGGTTTTAATGCATCGGTATCATTTTGGACAATAAAATATGCCTTAAAATTAAGACAAAACCCTGAAAATAGTTGGATTCGAGATGTAGAGTTACGCGCTGAGAAAAAAGCTGCTGATGCTCATATTGAAATGCCTGAATTTGATGGTAGAAGAAAGCTGATTTTGTTAACTGTATTAATTGGTATGAGTTATGTAATTTATACAGCATTGTCTGGTGGGGATTTTAAAAATGGAATTCCAGCCGTATTCTTAATTATGTTGTTTGTTGTTGGTGCTATCATGAGATACTCGCCAAACGAAATTTTCCGCCAGTTTGTTAAAGGGACTCAAGGTGTAGTTGGTGGCGTACTTGTTGTAGGTTTTGCTAAAGCGATTGCTTTAATTCTTGATAGTGCAGGCATTGTCGATACAATCGTTCATTGGTCCGTACAAATTGTTGATGGAGCTCCAGGGATTTTAACTGCTGAGCTTATGTATTTAATCGGACATATTACGAATTTCTTCATTATTTCTGATGCAGGGGCTGCAACGGTTTTAGTGCCAATTTTATCTCCAATAGGTGATTTAGCAGGTATTACACAACAGACGGTTTGTGCTGCAGTAGTACTTGGTGGTGCTTTAGGCAATATGATTATGCCAACATCTCCACTAACATCAGGCGCGATTGCTATCGCAGATATTGATTATCGTGTGTACTTAAAGTTTGCCGGTCGAATTTTTATTACAAATAGTATTTGGGCTGCTATATTAGTAGCTATAGCTGCAATTGTTCAAATTGGACCATTCTAATAATTACAAATTTAAAGAATCCACAGTGAAAAGTTTTATGATGTAATATTTGGTCCACGTCCAAATAATTAAAGCTTTAACTGTGGATTACTTTTTATATAAGGGGAACTAAATGGATGAGATAGTATTGCATGTAAAAAATTTATTAAAAAAAGAAGAATGTAATATCATAGCTATAAGGCGGATTATTCATGAGAATCCAGAATTATCAATGAAGGAGTTTGAAACAACAAAGAGAATAGCCAGTGAATTAAATGCGATTGGTATACCATATAAAATTATTGATAATATTGGAATTATTGCTGATATTAATGCTTCAAAAAAGGGGCCTAAAGTGCTACTGCGTGCCGACATTGATGCACTACCCATTCAAGAGGAGAATAATATTTCGTATAAATCAAAAAATGATGGTGTAATGCATGCTTGTGGCCATGATGCACATGCAGCGATGTTACTCGGTGCTTGTAAAGCCTTATGGAGTATTAAGGATCAGTTAAATGGATCTGTTAGATTTGTCTTTCAACCGGGAGAGGAAACTGGTGAAGGGGCACTAAAAATGATTGATGCAGGTGTGCTAGATGCCGTAGATAGTGTTATGGGGCTTCATATTAATAGTGCTGTCCCTAAAGGCGTTATATATTGTCCACCAGGTGAAATGATGGCAGCAAGTGATTCTATAGATATTGAGTTTCGTGGGCAAAAAGGCCATGGTGCAAGACCTAATGAAGGCATTGATTCAGTCTTAATGGGAAGTGCTTTTGTAATGAATGCACAGTCAATCATTTCTCGCGAGATTAGTCCTATCGATTCAGCTGTTGTTACTTTTGGTACGTTTAATGCTGGAGAGGCGCGAAATATTATTTCTGATGTGGCTAGAATTACAGGTACTGTAAGGACATTTAATGATGAATGTAGAACGTTTATTCAAGCTGCTTTGGAACGCTATGCAAAGTGTATTGCTAAAATGTATAGAGGTGAAGTTGAATTTACCTATAAAGCATCTACGCCGCCATTAATTAATAGTTGGCACAGTACAGATATATTTTATGATACAATTGCTAAAGTAGATGAAGGATTGAGAATTGATAAAACTGGGAAAAAGACTGGAAGTGAAGATTTCGCTTATTATCTTCATGAGTCTGGAGTACCGGGAGTATTTGCTTTTTTAGGCGCTAGAAGTAAAAATCCAGAGACCCATCACAATCATCATACTGGGCGATTTAATATTGATGAGTCTGTTTTTATTCAAGGATCATTATTATATACTATGTATGCATATAATTATATAAATAAGTAAGAATGAGGATTTTGGTATATGGAGATAAATTTTGGGGAATTAAATACTTGGATAATTATTTTGCAGATAATTATGGTAGATATTATATTAGCTGGAGATAATGCTGTAGTTATTGGTATGGCAGCAAGTAAATTAGAAGCTGACTCGCAAAAAAAGGTTATTATGTTTGGAACAGCTGGAGCTATTTTACTTCGGCTTATAATGGCATTCTTTTTAGTTGAAGCACTTCATATTATTCCTGCTTTACATCTTATTGCAGGTGTTGTACTGCTGTGGATTGCTCTAAAATTAGTATTAGCAAATGATGAGGATACTGAGGTTGAAGCGAAGAGTTCGCTTAAAGAGGCGATTATAACAATTATTTTAGCAGATGCCATGATGAGTATTGATAATGTAATTGCTGTTGTTGCCACTGCAAATGGCAATTATACATTAGTTGTGGCAGGGATTTTGATTACAGTACCTATTATAGTCTATAGCTCTGCATTTTTTGCAAAAATTATTGGCAAATATCCAATAATTTTGACTTTAGGTGGGTCCTTACTGGGATGGGTAGCTGGTGGTATGATTGTAGAAGATAATCTTATTAAAGAGTTTATAGCTGGTCATGAGATTATCGTAAAACTATTTTGTACAGCTTTAGTAATAATGGTTTCAATTTGGAAGACTTCTAAAGAGAAAATATCATAGCATTATTGACTTAAAAAATTTTTATGAATGTTGCCAAACAAGTGATAAACTCTTATAATTTAATAGAAGCTATTAATAGAAGTCTATAAAAGTAAATTGAAACAATTAAAAATGTTTTAATTTACTTTTTCTTTTGGATGTGAAGTGTAAAAGGGTGAGATGTATGAAGCAGGCTTTTATATTTTCTATGAGTTCTGCGTTATGTTTTAGTATAATGAATGTATTCGTAAAGCTTTTAGGACAAGGAATGCCTTCAGCAGAGATAAATTTTTTTAGAGGATTAATAGGCACTGTATCTGTATTAATCTATATGGGGATAAAGAATATATCATTCTCGAGTGAAGATAAAGGGCTACTTTTTGTACGAGGCGTCTTAGGTGGTCTAGGTACTTTATGTAATTTTCTGGCTTTGGCTAAAATGAAGTTAGCTGATGCCTCTATATTATTTCAATTATCGGGGATTTTTGTATTCATATTTAGTACGCTTGTATTGAAAGAGAAGTTACCTAAAGGCTCGGCAAAATGGCTGTTTGTAATATTAGTAGCTGTAATTTTTATGGTAAATCCATGGACATATTCTTCTTTTTCTATATATGCATTATTTGCAATAGGTGGGGCGGCTTTTTCGGCAGCAGCTTATACAACGATTAGAAAAATTAGTTTAAACAATAAGCATAGTACATATGAGATTATGGCGTATTTTTTGATTACAAGTACAATAGTTGGGGCGGCGTTTATGATAAATGATTTTGTCGTACCAAATGAGACACAATGGCTTTATATCATAATCATAGGTCTAATTTCAGTAGTTGCACAGTTCTTTATGACTGGTGCATTTATTGTAACTAATGCTGTTGTTGCACAATTTATGCAGTATATATCAGTGTTTTTTCATGCGTTTTGGGGATTTGTTATATTTGATGAATTCTTGTCACCAGTTGTTTTGGGATCAGGAATTGTATTATTTATAGCATCAGTTATGTTGGCTAAAATTAAGGAAAATGAGAAACACATATAATGTGTATGAAGTGTGTTGTTTGAGAGCAATTAAATTAAAGGCGTTATGCCTTTATAGAAAGAGTAGAATTATGAGTATTTTAAAAAAATATGAGTTACTAGTACCTTTTTTAGGCGAAGTGTTGGGGAAAAATTGTGAAATAGTATTGCATGATATAACAAATCTAGAAAACTCTATTATTGCTATTGCAAATAGTGAGATTAGTGGAAGACATATTGGTGGTCCTGCAACAGATTTTGTCTTAAAATTGATGCAACTGCGCAGTGAAAAGAAAGTTAATTATATTACTAATTATATGGCGAAAAGCTATAAGGGTCATAAATTACGTTGCTCCTCATTTTTTATACATGATAGTGAAAAAAAGCCTATTGGAGTTTTATGTATTAATTATGATTTGAGTCCATATATTGAAGCACGTGAGACTATTGATAAATTGTTTTTTATTAATGCGGCTATGAAGGATTTGGAATTACCTGTAAAGGGACCTGTTAATATACCAGAAATTACAGATGTACTGAAACAAGGAATCAGTAATGCTACTAATGCTGCTGAGGAAGTAGAAGAAACTAACGATGAGCATATTTCTTTGTCAGATATCTCTGAAAGCTTCTTCCATACAGCAGACGATTTGATTGAAAACATTATTGAAAAGCAATTATTGCCATATAATGTTGAAGCCAATAGATTATCTCAAGTAGAACGTATGGAAGTTGTGACTCAATTATATGATAATGGGTTATTCCTTTTAAAAGGTGGCATTAGTGCAACTGCATCTAAGTTAGGGGTTTCTGAACCGACTATTTATAGATATATAAATAATATAAAAAAGATGAGAGCATAGTACTGCTAAATTATTGCTAAATATTAATTTTATGAAGTGAACTGTAATAGATACATTTAATCTATTACAGTTCCTTTTTTATTCCCCTACCCCCATATTGACTTTATCTTTCCAGTCATTTTATAATATATATAAAGAAACATATGAACAGTTGTTCATATGTTATTCCGATGAATGTGTAGTATATTTGCTAAGTAGCAATATGTAGATTAGTGATAGTAGTTTAACAAAGAGTAAATGAAAGTGTGCAAGTGCGCATTAGAGAAGCGAAGTTATGAGGATTTGTATATAGTATATTGTAAAGAAGGGACTATAATATGGAACGGGTGCTTCTATTAAAGAATTTGACTTGTGCCAATTGCGCAGCAAAAATTGAAGATAAAATAAAAACAATGGATACGGTGAAAGCCGCGTCGTTTTCGATTGGGACGCAGCAGCTCAGGATTACGTCATCACAAATGGATAATGCAGTGCTTATCAAAGATATTCAAGCGATTTGCGACTCCATTGAAGATGGTGTGGCTGTAGAGATGTATGAACGGCCCAATAAAGGTGAGTCCCACCACCATCATCATGAAAGTAGTCGTAACGATATTATAGCTATCCTTATTGGTGCCATTGTTATGCTCATTGATGTTTTAGTGGATGGTATTCCGTCTCATATTGAGTTAGCTATGCTTGTTATTACTTACTTATATTTAGGCTGGCATGTATTATGGAGTGCCATTAAGAATATCGGGTCTGGCCAAGTATTTGACGAAAACTTCCTCATGAGTGTGGCCACATTAGGGGCCTTGATTATTGGTGAAGCGCCAGAAGCTGTAGGGGTTATGCTCTTCTTTAGAATTGGCGAATTTTTTGAAGAGAAAGCAACGGCGCGCAGTCGCTCTGCGATTATGGAAGCCATTGATATGAGACCAGAACAAGTGCGCTTAGTCAATGCTGATGGAAATGTAACTTTAGTGGATCCGAAAGAAGTGGCAGTAGGACAGTCTATGGAAGTGTTGGCAGGGGAGCGTATTCCTCTAGATGGCACAGTATTAGAAGGAACTACTCGAATTGATACAGCACCGGTAACTGGCGAGCCAGTACCAATTCAAGTAAAGCCAGGTGATGAAGTATTATCTGGTTGTATTAATGAAAGTGGCCGTTTAGTGATGCGGGTCGACAAAGCCTTGAAAGACTCCATGGTAACGCGGATTTTAGAAGCAGTAGAAAATGCGGCGGCTACTAAACCTAAATTGGATCGCTTCATTACGCGCTTTGCTCGTATTTATACGCCTATCGTAGTGGCAGCGGCTGTCTTGGTGGCTATCGTTCCGTCCTTAATCACAGGGGACTGGAATCATTGGATTTATACAGCCTTAACCTTTCTTGTAATCAGTTGCCCTTGTGCATTAGTATTGAGCGTACCACTTGCTTTCTTTGCAGGGATTGGTAAGGGCTCGCGTCATGGCATTTTATTTAAAGGTGGTTTGTCCATAGAGGCTATGAGTCATATTAAGGCGATTGCTATGGATAAGACGGGCACATTGACTACAGGGGTATTTGCAGTTCGTGAAGTGAAATTGGCGGACCAAGTAAAAGACCTAGAGGATAGCCTTGAAGGAGCAGACAATTATGTATTGAAAATGGCTGCAAGTCTAGAGTCGCAATCAACTCATCCTGTAGCGGTTAGTATCGTCAATGAAGCAAGTCGACGGGGATTAAATTTTGAAAAAGCTATGGACTTAAAGGAGCTATCTGGTCGTGGTATGACTGGTGTAGTAGCTGGAAAATCTGTGGCTGTAGGGAATCGTCGCTTAATGTCTGAACTTGGTGTGCAGGGGGCGTTGCCTGAAGCACCTTCTTATGGCAGCGAAGTATTAGTAGCTATTGACGCAGAATATGTGGGCACTATCTTAATTTCTGATAGTCTAAAAGAGGATACTAAAACTGCTGTTACTGCTTTAAAGAATAGAGGATTAAAAACAGTAATGCTCACTGGCGATGGAAAAGCAGGTGCTTTATACATGGCTTCTGAAGCAGGTATTGATGATGTACGAGCCGATCTTTTGCCTGTAGATAAGTTAGCAGTTATGCAAGAATTGCGTACAGCCTATGGGCCTACTATGTTTGTAGGTGACGGCATCAATGATGCCCCTGTATTAGCAGGGGCCGATGTAGGGGGTGCCATGGGTAGCGGTGCTGATGCGGCTATTGAAGCGGCGGATGTAGTGTATATGAGTCCAAGTATGGAGTCTGTTGTTAGATCCTTAAGCATTGCTAAGAGCACTTTAAGTATAGCGTGGCAAAATGTAATTATCGCCCTTGGTGTAAAAATCTTGGTCATGATTATCGGTATTCTTGGCTATGCTAATATGTGGTTAGCTGTATTTGCTGATACTGGTGTATCCATTATCTGTATTTTAAATGCCATTCGCATTTTGTATAAAAAATAATGTGAATTTTGTAAAAATAGATTAATATAAATATAGATTAAAATAAAACTAAATTAAGATTCTATAAAATAGTATAAATTTTGAGAAAAAGTCCTGCTCTATATGACAAATTTACACGGAGTAAATTACATAAGAGCAGGATATTTTCTTTTTGAAAAATCCCTAGTTTCAACTCTTGACGAACCTTATCATTGTTGTTTATGATGAAGTATAAGATAAATTGAATGGGAGGTGGCGTATGCTCACGGTATACAAACATGAAGACGGCGAGCTTTTATCAGATACAACAGTAGCGGATGCAACAAAGGGCTCGTGGATTAACTTGGTGAATCCTGACCCCGATGAGCTAGCACTTGTCAATATTATGACGGAAATCCCTACGGATGTGCTCAAAACAGCCCTGGATACGGAAGAACGTTCTCACGTGGAAATTGAAGAAAACTATATTTTTGTAGTAATCAATATTCCAGCTTTGCGTGGCAGCGATAGCTATGATACAGTTCCATTGGGGATTTTCTTATCACCCGATTTCTTTATTACTGTATGCTTAGAAGAAACTGAAATTTTATATCCATTTTTAAATAATCAAGTGGCCACATTTTATACATATAAGAAAACTCGTTTCTTATTTCAAATTATGTATCGCACAGCCACTTTGTTTTTACGTTATTTGCAACAAATCAATCGCCGTAGTGATGATATTGAAATTCAATTGCGTCATACTACTAAAAATAAGGATTTCTTCCAATTGTTAGAATTGCAGAAGTCTATGACGTATTTTACATCTGCACTTAAAACTAATGGAACGGTGATGGAGCGTATTTTGCGTATTCGCCGCCATGAAGATGTGCGTCATTTGCTCAAGATGTACGATGAAGACGAAGATTTGCTAGAAGATGTAATCATTGAAAATAAGCAGGCCATTGAAATGGTTGAAATGTATTCCAATATTTTAATGAATATGATGAATGCCTTTACTTCCATCATTTCTAATAACTTAAATATGGTTATGAAATTGTTGGCTTCTATGACGATTATTTTAGCTGTACCTACTGTAATATTTAGTTTATGGGGGGTCAATGTACCGGTGCCATTCCAAGATTGGACTGGAGGCGGTGGCTTTGAGATTGTCATTGGCATAGCTGTGTTAGTTACTTGCATTGCAAGTATATTATTATGGAAAAATGATTTCTTATAAGCTAATAGAATATGTAGTCATCGTTAATTGAGTATAAAGCTGAGTTATTGAGTATGTACTTCATGTTGTATTAATTTATGTTTGATAATTTACAAAGTGTATTTTATTTGTACAATCTAATATGAAATACTGCCACCGGGTAGTGTGCGAAAGCATGCCATGCATATCATTAGGTCTTAGAAGATATGTAAGGTGTGCTTTTTTTGTAAAAGGAGACCTAGTAGATGGCTAGAGGATTATATAACTAGTGAGGACATTGGTAACCTAACATAGTGTGTGGTAGTAGTCTATTGAATAGTTAATACTATTCGTAGGAATGCATATTGCACGAGTGATTGTGGAGGTGTTATTATGAGCCAATTTATTGTTGATCCATCATTTTGGGAATTATTTCCTGATGCAAAAATCGGCGTTGTTACCTTGAAAGATTTTAACAATATTCAGGAGCAATTGCCAGAGTTTGAAAGCTTATTAAAAGAAAGTAATGAGATGGCCGCGGCCTATTTAACTGAACCTGTATTCAGCGATAATGCGGTCATTAAGGTGTATCGCGATGCGTATAAAAAGTTTAAGACTAAAAAAGGTGTGCGCTCTAGCATTGAAAACTTATTGAAACGCTCCCAGGGGGAGAAGGCCGTAGGCAGCATTAATCCTTTAGTAGATATTTACAATGCAGCTAGCTTACGCTATGCGCTTCCTTGTGGGGCAGAAGATATGGATACCTTTGTAGGTGATTTACGATTGACAATCACTGAAGGGGGCGATGAATTTTACCTAATTGGGGAAGAAGAAAATAATCCAACATTGCCGAATGAGTTGTGCTATAAGGATGACGCCGGTGCGGTATGTCGCTGCTTCAATTGGCGCGATGGGGCTCGTACTATGATTACGCCAAATACAAAAAATGCATTCTTGGTGATTGAGCTTGTCGATCCGAGTCGTGAAGCTGCTTTGCAGGAGGCACTTGATTTTATTGTAGAAAAAGCTAGCACTACTTTACAGGCTAAGGTAAATAAATATATAGTAACTCAAGCTGAACCTGCTATTGAGTTATAGATTTGTATATTTTTTTGAAATATAAATATATTAAGAAATGAGGTAATATGATGGCTATTATTAGAAAAGCAAGAAAAGAAGATGTGGCAGAAGTATATGAGTTAATGAAGGGCTTGGCTGTATTTGAGAAATACATTAACAGCTTTAATATTACTCCAGAGATTGTGTTAGAAAAAGGATTAGACACAGATGAGCCTCTATTTTACTGTTTAGTTGCTGAAGTGGATGGTAAAATAGCTGGCATGTTGGTGTATTATTATTTGATGTATACGGCACAAAACAAACCAGCTATTTATATGAAAGAACTTTATGTAGATGAAGCGTATCGCGGCCAGTCTTTAGGGACAAAACTAATGGCGGCCCTTAAAGAGGAAGCTAAGGCGCAAGGCTGTACACAAATTAAATGGACTGTGGCTGATTGGAATGAAGCAGGTAAGAAGTTCTACAAAGGCATTGGCGCTGAAGAAAATACAGAATGGTTAAATTACGAAATTAATTTATAATTGACTGTATTTAGATATTAATTTAGGCATTAGTAAAAAAATGGCACTATACTCCTGTATCTAGAGTATAGTGCCATTTGATTTTTGGTGTTTATTGTTGTACTTTTTTACGGCGACTTGTTATGCTATAGCCGATTCCGCCACCAATAAGTAAGGATACAAGACTGATTCCGAGAAGACGATAGATATTTTTTTGTATTTCTGCTTGTCTTTCCTCGGCTGCTTCTTCTGCTTTAGCCATATCTATTTCATGGCGAATGCGCCACGCCTCTTTATGAAGATCAGCGTAGATAAATTCTTTATTTCCATCAAAACCACCTGCTTTATAAAGCTTTTTCGTTTCATTAGTGATTGTATTGGTAGAGGTTGTATTATTTACGCCTAAATAGAGATTATTTGGCAAAAAGAGCACATTTTGCATATAGAAACGGCCTGGAGTTTTCGGATACTCAATTTTAACAGCCGCTTCAATAGCCTTGTTGTTAGAGGATTTTCTTATATCATCGGCATCAATGTACATATTGATATGGCTTTCATAGGTAGGGACTTTCACCCACTCTTCGGCATGTACAATAGGATTGGCTAGCAAGAATAAAATGAAAAGTGGTAATACTGATTTTTTAGCTTTGCGCCGGCCTATGAATGCACCTACTACACCGCCAATGATAAGGGATAGAGTAGCGCCTATAATCGAGGTATAGATAATGGAATTTTCTTTAGCTTCTTGTGCTTCTTTTTCAGCAGCTTCTACTTCTTGTGCAGCGATTTCTTGCAATTCAAATACTTTTTTTACGAGTGGTCCATTGAACGAATTTAGACGGTCTGTATAGGCCGGAGAGGTAGTTAATAGTTGACCAGATTTTAAATTATAGGTTTCTGTTTTTTCAACCCGAAGATAATCAGCGTCTTTAAAGGCTAATATATATTTAATGCTATAGGTTCCCTTTTTATTATCAATGTTTTTGACGCGTACGGGCATAGCATTTGGATCATTATGTTCTTTAATATCTCCTGTACTGATATACCAGTCTTTTAAGTATGAGTTCGTTGAATCTATAGAGACCCATTGGGTTGAATCATGTACATCTGAGTCTGTTTGACTGGAGGAACTGCGTGCTTTATCGGTTTTAGTGGTGTCATTTGTCTTTTTTGTATTTTCCTTGTATTCATTGGTAAAGGCATTGAATAGTTTTTTTACTACAATTTGTGAAAATGAAGCGGCTTCACTGGGGACTGGGAGGGCTGAAAATAAAAAGGTTCCTAGGATACATAATATAAAAAAGCGTTTCATTATAAATGACCTCCTCAAAACTGATAAAAAGAATTAACTATATAGTAAAATCATAACATAAAGGATTTGCTTAGGGGAAGGTGATTATGAATATTACATGAGGAAAATGAATGGAGATAGTAATATATAATATGAGATAGAAATAGTATATGCAAAATCAGGTGGAGATAGCATAGGTAAGATGAGGAAAAGATAGTATAGGCTAAATTAGGCAGAGATAGTGTATGCAAAATTTAGGAATACATCTTGATTTGTTAGAAAAAAAAGAGTATTATATTATAGTACAATTTAATATGGAGAGGTGTCCGAGTGGTTTAAGGAGCTGGTCTTGAAAACCAGTGACTCCGCAAGGGGCCGTGGGTTCGAATCCCACCCTCTCCGCCATGTATATAAGCTACTTTTCAGTGTTTTGAAAAGTAGCTTGTTTTTATTATTTAGTTTTTGCTGCTTGTTTTGTCGCTTGTTTTGCTAGGTAGAGGGCAATTAGTTTAAAGCTGATGCTCATTGAGTCGCCTAATAGAGTCAGTGCTGTTAAATTTTGTTGTATTTGAAGACAGGTTTGTCGGAGATAAAAGAAAAGTTATTAGGGGAAAATTCTCTTTATGTAGGAGTTTTGCTCCCCTATATCGAATTATTGTAATGTATGCTAATAGAAATAAATTGATTTTAAAGAGAGGTGTATGATATGAAGGCGCTTATTTTAGGTGCTAGTGGTGCAACTGGGCGTGATGTACTTAATTTGCTATTACAAGATGACCGCTATGAAGAAGTGGTTATATTTGTGAGAAAAAGTCTAGGCATTAGCCATAAGAAGTTAGTGACTCATTTGGTAAATTTTGATCGTATCAGTGAATGGGGGCATTTATTAACTGGCGATGTGTTATTTTCTTGTTTAGGCACAACACGTAAAGCGGCCGGCAGCAAAGAATTACAATGGAAGGTCGATTATGCCTATCAGTTTCAAGTAGCACAAATGGCTAAGCAGCAGGGCGTTACCCATTATATTTTAGTATCATCGGTAGGTGCTGATTCAGGCTCATCCTTCTTTTATTTACGC
The DNA here is from genome assembly GCF_900545795.1 of uncultured Veillonella sp. Classification (GTDB taxonomy): domain Bacteria; phylum Bacillota; class Negativicutes; order Veillonellales; family Veillonellaceae; genus Veillonella_A. Next base: position 240,368 of record NZ_URAR01000001.1, on the reverse strand, counting down.
ATGAAAGGGCAATTAGAAGAGGCCATTAAGCAATTGAATTTTACAAAGACAACTATTGTACAGCCACCGTCTTTAATCCGGAAGGCAAAGGAAAAAAGATGGAGCGAAGGGCTATCAGTTAAACTGTTAAATAAGCTCAGTGAGTTTGGTATATTTACGAAATTCAAGCCTATGCCTACGGAGGTTGTGGCAGATGCTATGGTAAAAGCATCTATTATTCAGGCTCCTGGTGTAGTGACGTGGGGAGCAGATGAGTTGTGGCGCATATGAGCGTATCACCTAGATTCACATAGAGAAAAAGCCACTGGAAAATTCAGTGGCTTTTTGTTTTAGATATTTATTTTTCGTAGTTATCCATAACTTTATCAATGAGGGCGCTATATACGATTTCTAACATAGGCTCTCCGTTGATGTCGGCATAGTTTACTTCGAAGGTTTCGTCTTTTTTAACAATAAATTGAATTTTTACTTTAGACTTTTGATTGAGTACGAGACATTTGCCTGTAAACTCAACAACTTTACGGCCATCATCGCTAGTAAAGGATTTCCACTTGCTATCCTCAAAGAACTGGTCAAAGGCTTTACCAATTTTTATATTAGGGTGGCTATAAAAATTTCCTTCTCTGACGATATCTACATATTTATCATTGCCACAGCCGGCAATGAGGGCCGTCATGAGTAAAAGGAGCGTTACACAAAGGAGCATACGCCATTTTCTTTGATGTTGCAATTGAGTCAATGAGAACATAAAATCCCTTCTTTCGCAGTTAGATTGTTTGGTACATAGATGAAAGAAACAATCTTTGAAAATAAAAAATAGATGAAGAAATACTTGTTAATAATAGTATAAATGAAAATGACTATATCGTCTATATGATGAGTTGAGAAAAAAGTAGGCCTATTTGTGTCAATAATATACGTGTTATGTGTAGAAAAATATTTAAATCTCTATTACAATTAAAATATAAAGATAAAATGAATTTAAAATAAAGTATATGTTTAGTTAGGTCGATTGCATGGAAAGGATTAGGGTGATGAAATGAATAGGACACCGAAGTTTTGTACTTCTTGTGGAACGGCTATAAAGGTAGGCTCTGTATTTTGTACCGGTTGTGGGAAACGTGTTGCTGCAGCCAATGTCAATGTACAAACTGGGCCTCAAGGAGTAGCTAGCCAATCTGTACAGGGCGGTCAAGTAGTAGGAGCTGGGCAAGGTGGCGCCCAAGTAAGTCCTGCAGCGCGTGTTACAGGGCCAAGCGCTACGAGGCCTTTGGCAGAGCAAGGCGCACAGCCAGCACCAGATGCGATGGGTACTACACCATTACAAGATGTTCAATTGGCAGGAGCTACCTTACCAGGTGGTAATATATCATCAAATCAAGTTGGACAGCCAGCTCAATTAAAGCGTAATCCAACAACAGTGGCTTCCAATGAACTGGCGAGAGCAGAGGAAATATTACTTAACAATGTAGCTATGCCAGATTATAAACAGGCCATGGCTTCTTTACAGCAAGTGGCGAATCCAGGAGCAAAGGCGTCTTTACTGTTATCATTGGCTCATTTATATGAATCAATTGATCAATTACAGCAAGCGCTTAAGCAAGTAGAAGGAAGTAGCGCCCATCATAGTGGAGCTATTAACTCCTTTGGTGGCACTGGTAAGTTAGGTGGTGTCTCTATGCCTACAGGCACTAATGGTGTACCTGGTACAGTAGGCCATGCAGCGGCTAATACGGGGGCAACTGGAACTGGTTCTAATTGGGGACAAGCTGCTGTAGCTGGTGTTGTTGGTGGCGTGACGAGCGGTGTAGTTAGAGATATGTTGCGTGATGATAATTCGGCACCGCTTGCTTCTTTAGAAGATACTTTGGATGAGGCAACAGCTGAGTTAAGTGCTATGGCTGATAATGCATCAGAGACTTTAGATGGATTGGTTGCGACTCCCTTTGAAGCATTGAACGACATGGCGGTTGCCGCTGATGATATCGTGGCTGATGTAGGATTAGAGGTTAATGATCTAGTGGATGACCTAGCTGATGTATCTGATGGCGCATTTGAAGCTCTAGATGATTTGGCTGAAGAAAGTTTAGATGGAGACTTAGTTAGTGATGCTAGCGATGCAGTGAGTGATGCGGGTGATGCACTAGGAGACTTTTTCAGCGATTTATTCTCTTAATAATGGAGATAATGAAACAATATATAACTATGGGAAGGTTAATTACAATTAGTTGTTTATATAAGGAGCTATAAGTAATTTCCTTTCTTAGTATTAAAGCAGGTAGTTATGCCACTACCTGCTTTTTATTTTTATATACAAATGTTTTCTTGACATAGACTTGAAAAGAATGTTAATATGTATTCTATAGAAATATGTATAAATACTTATTAAAAAATAATATTGATTCAATGAGGAATCTAATCAAAAAAGGTACCAATTGTATAGAAGTACAGTAGTTTGATTAGATTCCTTATTTTTTGTAGACATATAATGATTTATTTGGCGATATATCAGATATATAGTCTGTAAAAGCACGAGGAGGGAGAAGTATGGCAAAATCTGAAGTAAAAAATAAAAAAACGATTATGGAGTTATTTTTAAGTGGTGTAGAAACGGTGGGGAATAAATTACCAGATCCTGTATCTTTATTTATTATTCTTGCCTTAGTGACCATTGTTATTTCTGCTATTATGGCGAATTTAGGAGTTGAAGTTGTTCATCCAGGGACACATAAAACGATTAAAGTTGTAAATCTTTTATCGGTAGATGGCTTCCGCGAAATCTGGTCAAAAGCTGTAAGTAATTTTTCCACCTTTGCTCCTTTAGCCATGGTGCTAGTGGCTGTAATCGGTGCTGGCTTGGCTGAGAAAAGTGGTTTTCTATCGGCCTTTATGCAAAAAATGTTAGGTGATGCCTCAAAGGCGATGGTTACATTTGTTATTATTTTCATTGGTATTAATGGTAATGTGGCTGGCGATGCAGCCTTTGTCGTATTGCCACCAGTGGCTGGTGCTATTTTCTTGGGCATGGGACGAAATCCATTATTAGGTGTATTTACCGCCTTTGCCAGTGTGGCAGCAGGTTTTTGTGCCAATATATTATTGGGCATGTCAGATTCTTTAGCCTATGGCTTTACAGAAGCGGCGGCTCATATTGTAGACCCTAATTATATGGCTTCGCCGGCAATAAATTATTATTTCCTCTTTGCTTCTTGTATTTTCTTAAGTATTACGGGGACTTTTGTAACAGAAAAAATTATGGCCCCTCGTTTTTCAAATGATAATTTAGAGAACTATGAGTTGGATCATGAAGCTTTTGAATTAACACCAGAAAAAAGTAAGGCTGTTACAAAAGCACTTTGGGCTTTATTTATTACATTAGCAGTTATTGTATTACTTTGTATTGGCGATAAACCAATTTTAGGGGACCCTGAAACAGGTTCTATTATGGATGGCAAATCACCATTCATGCAGGGGATTATCATACTCGTAACATTGATTCTTTTTGTGCCAGGCTGTGTTTTCGGTTTTGCATCAGGGAAATATAAGAATGATAAAGATATGTTTGCTGATATATCCTTGGCGTTTAAAGATATTTCATCCTATATTTTGCTATGCTTCTTCTGTGCACAATTTACGAGTTATTTTAACTGGTCTAATTTAGGTGCTGTGCTAGCGGTTAAAGGGGCAGAAACTTTGCAAGCTTGGGATTTCACTGGAATTCCTCTTATTATAGGTTTAATTTTAGTATCTTGTGTTGTTAATATTTTCATTGGCTCTGCCTCTGCTAAATGGGCTATTCTAGCACCTATTATGGTACCTATGATGATGATGCTAGGTTATGACCCAGCGTTGACACAAGTGGCGTATCGCATTGGTGACTCTATTACGAATCCACTGTCTCCATTGTTCTATTATTTCCCATTAGTACTAGGCTTTGTGAGAAAATATGAAAAAGATGCAGGCATGGGGACAATTATAGCTAATATGATGCCATATTCTTTCTGTTTTACCATAGTTTGGCTCATTATGATTGTTGTATGGATGCTATTTGATTTACCATTAGGACCTGGCGGTAATATTTATTTATAATATCTTACTATTAAAGCTCTTTTCGAAGGATGACTTCGAGAAGAGCTTTTTGTGTTAGCTTGTGTTTTGGCTAATAATCGCGTCAATCTATATTGCTAAAAAGTAGAAATATAGACTGTAATAAAATGCTAGGGAGTAGAAATACCATTTGTGCAAATTTTGGTTTTATGTATGACAAAATTGACTGTATTTAGGCGCATGGTAAAAAAGCAATTATGACATAATAAAACTTGATTTATTATTAAATTTGTATAACTTGACTATTCCTAAGAGGCGTTTCTTGATAAAATAGGGGATATTGATTCATGATGAGAGGTATCCTATGAGATTAAATAAAAAATTAAGACAACGCGTGTTGGTAAGTGGTATTTTGCTTGCTTTATTGGGAAGTAGCTCTGTATTCACTACATCGATTCAAGCATATGGCCTGAGCGAGATTGTGGTTGCTAAAGTATTACCAGTGCCATCTTTACCTTCCATTAGTCTAAATCCATTAAAAATGGCTGGCAAAATTTTAGGCCTTGTAAAGGATTCAGATAAGGATGTAAAAAATGGTAAGAAGGTGGACTCTAATTATAAATTTAAAGCCACTAAAGTAGTGAATGGAAGCCAAACTTTAAAGAAAAGGCTGACAAATTCTGATTCAGATAAAAATGTAGTATTGGTCCAGAAAAAAGGGAAAGCTACGCTAAAAGGCGCAACGATTGTAAAAACTGGTGAAGCTTCTTCTTTGGAGAAAAGCTTAGGGCGAGGTCAGAATGCGGCCGTCTTAGTAGCTCCTTATAGTAAGGCTGAATTAAAGAACACCAGTATAACTACATCTGGTACTGGGGCTAGTGGCCTTGTTGCTAGTGGGAAGGAAGCTCAGATAAAAGGTGAATCAGTTCAAATTAAGACTGATGGCATGTATTCTCGTGGCATTAACGTGGCCTATAAAGGGGCGGTGACCATGAAGGGTGGATCTATTCAGACGGCTGGCAAATACTCCCCGGCCTTAGCAATTGACCGAGAGGAAGGCACACTTAAGATAAGTCAAATGAATTTAGTGACTACAGGGGCTGTATCGCCTTTACTATATAGCACTGATGAAATGAACTTAATTGATGTAGTGGGACAATCCCAAAGTGAAATACTCATGCTCGAGGGGGCTAGTGAAGTACAGCTTAAAAACAGTCGTTTTCAAGGTGAATCTGGTGTGGTTCTCTATCAAAGTGATTTAGGTTTAGCTAAATCAGGAACTAGTAAACTCACTATAGATGGTGGCTCGCTTGTAATGAAGGGAACAGGCGCTCTTATTACGGTGCAAAACACGAAGGCGCAAGTGAATTTATCCGGTGTGGATATAGCTATGCCAAAGAGTCAAACTCTAGTGAGTGTTAGTCAAGGCCAATGGGACAGTAAGCGAAATAGTGCACTCGTTTTGAAGGCTGTGGGCGAAAACTTAACGGGTCATATTGTAGCGGATCGTACTAGTAAGGTTGAAGTAAAATTAGAGAACTCTACATTAACTGGCGCTATTAATGCAGGAAATGAAGCCAAGTCTGTAGAACTATATATAGGAAAGGGTTCAACTTGGAATGTAACGGCTGACTCCTATGTAACTAAACTTGCCAATGAAGATCGTACGAATAGTAATATTCATACCAATGGACATACAGTGGTTGTTGACAATACTGTATTGAAATAGGTGTTTTCATTAAAATATTTAATGAAAAGCCCCGTATGGGGATGAAAAGATAGGGCAAGTGTAATGGACTGAACTTAATGAGCCTGAAACTAATCTCTATGTGTTTAGTTTGCGGCAGACTGCGCCTAGGTTGGATATACAAATTTCTGTAATAATATTACTAAATGATTGTATATTTTTTGAGGTGAGTTTGATTGGAAGCTAAACATGGGACTGCTCATCGATTAATTGGGGCAAAAATTGCCTATTGTCGATCAGTGAGGGGGCTAACACAAAGTGAGTTAGCTGAGCGCATAGGCATAAGTAGTGGCACATTGAGTCGCATAGAACGAGGCCAGTATTGGCAGAGCTTATCGGTAGATTTATTGCTTGATATAGCTGAAGCACTTCAAGTGGAAGTGAGTGCATTTTTACATCCTAATGAGCTCGATTGAAGTATGATAAAACAAAATAGTTAGTTATTAGTAGGTAAGGTGGGGATGAATATGAGTAAGTTTTGCTCTAATTGTGGCAATGCCTTAGAACCAGGGAGTAAGTTCTGTAATAATTGTGGCACGCCCGTTGATGTCAGTGCAGCAAATAACCAGGGGACTCAAAGTAATGGGGGCGCACAAGATACACTAAACAATTTGCAGCAAAGCGGTGAAAAGCTAGTGCAAGATGGGCAAAAATTAGCACAGGAAGGTATGCAGGCTGTGAATCAGTATATTCAAAATATGCAGTTTTATAGCCCAACTATGAATGATGTAGGGATTGTAGAAAATTTCTTTTCCTTTAAAGGACGCTTAAATCGGTTGCGTTATTTTAAGCGGCTCTTAATTATAGAAATTATTTACTTGGTTGTTGAATTATTAGTACGAGAGTTATTTGGAGACCCATTCTTTGGCTATCTTGATACCGGTGGACAAATTGTATTCTTCTTAGTCACTATGGCGTATGGGGCCTCTTTCTTATGTTTAAGTTTTAGACGTTTACTAGATATAAAAGATCTTCGCAAGGCGGCATTGCCTATTACTGGTGTGTTGGCGTTGATGATTTTGATTATAGCTTGTTCTGCTAATGTAGGCTTAGAAACACTCTTTGATAGCCGTGCCGATACATTCTTCACAATTGCACTTGGTGTTATATACTTAGCCGAATTAGTTCTTCTTGTTTTACCAGGCATGGTAGGGCCTAATGAATTTGGTCCGGACCGTGTAGTACAACCACCTCAAGCTTAGATAGATTTTTATAAATAGCAATTTGTTTGAATACATGTAAGGGTAATATAAAATCAAAAACCTAGGTGATATACTTGCCTAGGTTTCTTTTCGAATAAAGGGGGAATATGATGAGTTTACAAGATAATGGACAATCCATGAATCCTAATATGTCACCTATGAACTCTGGCGCGCCTAGTGGTGGTTCTAATAAAAAAGCTGTAACTTTAGCTAGTATTATAGGTGGAGCTATCGTAGTGGTTTCCTTAATCGCTAGCTTTGCTTATGCTAAAATGGGTGACAATGCAGTTACGGCGCCTAATATGAAAGTAGTTCCTATGAGTGAAGGCAAAGGCGTAGTGACGCCTACGCAAATGGTAAACAATGTAGTGGCAGCACAGCAGCTACTCGATGAGCGCGGCAGTGGCTATCGCGTATTGGCTACATCTGATATTTCTGAAGATGGTGTAGTTGTGTTAGCACGATCTACTGATTATGCATATTCTCGACTCATTGTTATTGATAGACCTACTAAAGCTTGGACTTTTGTGCATGGTAATTTGACCAATTTTAAATCAGATTTTGTACGCCTTACAGCACCTACTGCTGGTGATTATGAGCTCATTTTTTCCTTGCGATTCCCTTTGGGTAATATGCATTATCCTTTAAATGACAATAAAGATAGGGCATATATACGGCCTTCAGCAATTGGTGATTATATTACGATTAAGACTGCGTATACTGTAGCGAATGGAGTAGCTCAGGCTAAAGATATGAAAACGACAGCTATAACATCACCACCAGAGTATAACCAAGAACTCAGTGATCCAGCTACGATTCGCATGGCCAATCTAGTAGTGAATCAAGCTAACTCCCTAATGGCTGATATAAAACGGCGCAATTTATCCGTTGGATTAATTCGGAATTAAGGAGGGGCTCTGATGAAACAGAATAAAGTTTGGCCAATTGCCATTATTGTGATGAGTGTAATTATTGCCTGTATAGCTGGCTTTTGGGGGTACCGCACGCATGAAAGTAATAAACAAATCTCTATTGCGAAAAATTCATTGGTGCCAGAGGTATATGAAGAATATACCGGTGAAACACTAGTCAATAAAATCTTCTCTATTGAAAACGATAATATAGAAATAAAACCAGAGGAGATTAAATGGGCTGCTGGACATACAGAGCGAGGCCCCATTGTAAAAGCTGTTTACAAGAATGATGATATTGAATTGCCGGTGAATAAGCGTGGGGATTCCATTGATTGGGATAAGATGCGCATTAATGGTCGTCATAAAACTAATTGGCTCGATTTTTACGATAAAGAGAAAAATGAATTCCTTACAGATATTTTGCAGAAGTATACAGGGCCTTTAGGTAAAATCAGTATTGAAAAAGCTAATTCTGATGGTTTTTACGCATTAGTAATTCATCGCCAAGAACAAGTTTTTGGAGGGGCTCATTATTTGTATGATGCAAAGTATAAAGATGTGATTACAGTGACGCCAGAGCGACGAGAATATAATGGTGTATGGATTTTGAATTTAGGCTTTTTTGATAAAGACTATAAGACAGCCGATCTAGATTTAGGATTTTGGTCAGGTCAAATGCACTATATACCAGTTTATTTTTCTTTGAGCTCATCTGGTTTAGATGAAACGCGTATTACTAGCGCTCTAGGTGGTTCACCAAGTCATTATCAAGCACCAGTAAAAGATGAGCGCGTCATTCATCATACGAAACTTTTTTATGAGCTGGCGCGTTAAGTTAGGCATGTTAATTTAGGAATACTAATTTTGATATTATTACTCATTAAACTGTGGTATAATGTAAACATATGTTTAGAATGTATGTATCGTTTATTAAGGTACTACTAGTATGTATAAGGAGATATGAATATGTTCCCACAAAAGTTTTTTGATGTAATTTCTCATGAAGGTGTTGTTTCTCTTACTACCTGGAGTCATAATGAAGCGCATGTAACTAATACATGGAATTCGTATTTAAAGATAAAAGATGATACTATTTTATTGCCTGCAGCAGGAATGACCAGTACGGAGGCAGATTTAAAGGTTAACGAACGCATTATTATTACTCTAGGCGCTCGTGAAGTAGAAGGCTTCAATGGCTACCAAGGCACGGGGTTCCGCATTGAAGGGACAGCCTCTTTTATTACAGGGGGCGCTGTTTTTGAAGAAATGAAAACAGAATTTCCTTTCTTAACTCGTGTGCTAGCTGTAAAAGCGAATGCAGTTAAACAATTACTTTAATTGAATTACCTAGCATAGTATCTTGTTTGTATTAAAAGATTACATTTGTTTGTAAGTCTGTATGAGCAGAATGTGCTTGAGTAATATATAATCCTTGCTTAGTTTAATGAAATGCAAAAAAGTTGAAGTTCTCAGCAGAGGGCTTCAGCTTTTTTGTTTTTTTACTATGACAGTTGGCAATATAGCATAAAAACTATATATGTAATGAAGCTTAAAAAGAAATGCCTATGTAAAAAAGCAAAAGAAATGCGCATGAAAAAGAGGTATTAAGAGAAATAGATAATTAAAAATAGAATTATAAAAAGAATGGCGTATGTAAAAACAGGTTAAAAAGAAATGGGGATTAAATGCTTATAAAATAAGAAAGTTGTAAAAGGTGCCTCTATAAGGTAAGATAGTACAGTAAGTACATAGATAAAATTCAATATTGAGTTATAAATATATGTAAAACAGAAAGGACATATTGAGGGATATTATGTATAAGTATATAAAGCCGCTATTGGGGAGTATATGTTTAGTGGGGCTGCTCTCTTTAATTCATGTGGCCAGTGCCTTAGTGGTACCTACCTTAACGGCTAATATTATTAATGAAGGTGTATTGCAAGGTGATGTAGACAGTATTGGACGTTTGAGTACACAGATGCTCTTAGCCTCTTTAGTGACTGTAATAGGATCTTTGTTAGCGGTTTATATGAGTGCTCATATTGCATCGCGTGTTTGCTTTGCTTTGCGCCAGGATTTAGTACAGTTATTGCAAACCTTTTCGCTGTCAGACTATGCGCAATTTGGTACGGGTACCTTATTAATGCGCACTACGCGAGATGTAGAGAAAATACGATCTGTTTTAGCTGAAGGTATAAATCTTATTTTACCTATGCCTATCATGATTGTAGGAGGCCTAGGGCTAACTTTCTATAAAAGCACGGAATTAGGCTTTGTCATTCTAGTTATAATGATTACTATGGTAAGTATTATGGCGCTGATTCAAAATCGTGCGTTGCCCATTGTACGACGGGTACAATTACAATTAGACTATATTACTGATTTAGTGCGAGATCATATGCTAGGTATGTCTGTTATAAGGGCATTTAATCGCAGTACAGATGAAAACAATCGAGAGCATACAGCTTTTGCTGGAATGGCGGACGCCAATGTACGCCTCAATCGTACGTATGCCATTGGCTTACCAAGTATTTTGATTATTTTTAACTTGAGTACAGTGGTCATCCTTTGGGCTGGGGGCTATAATGTTAGCGCTGGCTCCTTGCAAATGGGTGATATCATGGCTGTTATCGAGTATGCAACCCTTATTTTGTTAAATCTTCTTATGGCTGTATTTGTGTTGCTTGATGTGCCAGAAGCAGTGATTTGTTACCGCCGCATACAAGAAATTCTTCAGCATAATCATTTATCACTTAAGCAGGAGACGCATACAGGTAGTGTAGGCGTGAATCAAGATACTATGGCAGGTGATGGGGCAGTATATAAGCAAGGCGGTGTTTCAGAAGATGTCATCTTGGCATTTAAGGCTGTAACCTTCCGTTATGATCAAGCAGAAGAGGCCGCCTTAAGTCAGGTGTCCTTTACCCTTTCTAAGGGAGAACATCTGGCTATTATGGGCGATATTGGTTCAGGGAAAAGCACTATTGCCAAATTAATCATTGGTTTATTTCCTATTGAGTCAGGACGAATCGAACTATTTCATAAAAATCTTTATGAACAAGATTTGGAAGTTGTTCGTCAGCATGTAGGCTATGTACCACAAAAGGCGTATCTATTTACTGGCACGATTGCTGAGAATATTGGTTATGGAGCAACAGCTAAGACTGCTAGTTTAGAGGCTTTAGATTATGCCTGCGAATTGGCTGGAGCTAAGGAGTTTATTTTAAAATTACCTGATCAATATAATCATCTCCTATCCCAAGGGGGGACGAATTTGTCTGGCGGTCAAAGGCAGCGTTTAGCCATGGCCCGTGCGCTTGTTCGAGAGCCGGATATTTTAGTATTTGATGATAGTTTTTCTGCCCTTGATGGCACTACAGAGCAAAAAGTGCGTCAAGCCATAGGAAAAGAGTTAGCAGCACATCCTGAGCGAGCCTTTATTTCCATTGAACAAAAAGTGAGTGCTGCACAAAAAGCTGATCGAATCCTAGTTATCAATCAAGGCCGTGCTGTAGGCTATGGCACCCATGAGGAATTGCTTCATACTTGTGAAGTATATGGCCAAATCGTGGCCTCACAGGAGGTGTCCTTATGAGTATATTTAAACGATTTTTATATGAATCGCGCAGCCAATGGGGCTTGCTAATCGTATTAGTGATTGTACTTATTGGGGCTGCTTTATTTGAAATGACGGCGCCAAGATTATTGGGCTTATTTATGGATGCTATTGTGCAAGGTTTGCAGGAAGGCTTTCATATTAGTACGATTATAGACCAAGCGGATATCCTCATATTGGGGCTTATTGCTCTATACGGAGCTCATGCAATATGCACTTATATTGGTGAATATATTATGGCTGATGTGGCGGAAACGATGGTATTTAATTTACGCCAACGGGTGAGTACGCATTTATATCATCTGCCTATGTCTTATGTGAATCGTCAGAATCGAGGCGATTTGTTGAGCCGTCTCACTAGTGATGCAGATGCTATTGCAGAGACTTTGCGCGAGGGGATTCCAGGCTTAATATCGTCCTTTATAGGCATTATAGGGGCGCTCACTATGATGGTTCTAATTAGCCCACAATTAGCGGCTATTATTGTAGGTATTATTGTTGTGGGGGTTATTAGCCTCGGGTTGACATCTCGTATAGCGCGTACCATTTATTTACGAAATCAAGAAGCATTAGGTGCATTTAATGGTGGTATAGAAGAAGTTATTTCAGGCAAACAAATTATAGAGGCATTTAGTTTAGAGTCTGTCATGACAAAACAACTAACAGGTCTTAATGAGACGCTCTTTACTTATGAGCGCAAAGCTGGTTTCATGGGGCAAATTATCATGCCTTTAGTAAGCTTTATGAATCAGATTGGTTATGTATTGGTAGCGATCCAAGGGGGCTTATTAGTTTTACGTGGGCAAATCTCACTAGGGGATATTCAAGCGTTCTTCCTCTATGTAACACAAGTGAGTGATCCTATTTCGCGAAGTTCGTATATTTTAACAAAGTTCCAAGAAACGCAAGCTGCTTTAGGACGTATTTATGAAATATTAGATACGAAGGAAGAAGAGGATGGAGGCACTCATGAATGGAGTGAAGCCGCTAAAGGAGCTATTTCATTTGAAGATGTGTCCTTTGGCTATACGCCAGATCGCCTTTTATTAGATAAGGTAAACTTTACGATTCCGATTGGCAGTTTAGTGGCCATTGTAGGCCCTACAGGGGCAGGTAAGACCACATTAGTAAACTTGATTATGAGATTTTATGAAATATCTCATGGTAAGATTACTATTGATGGTGTAGATATACGAGCCTTAAGTCGGAAGACTTTGCATCAAACGGTGGGCATGGTATTGCAAGATACTTGGATTTTTACGGGTACCATTGCGGATAATATTGCCTATGGCAAACCAGACGCTAGTCGCGAAGAGATTGTGGCGGTTGCAAAGCTTGCAATGGCGGATCATTTTATTCGTACCTTACCACAGGGCTATGATACAGTACTAAAAAATGGAGCCGATGATTTATCGCAAGGGCAAAGACAATTGATTACAATTGCGAGAGCTTTTTTGATGAATCCTAGTGTGCTTATTTTAGATGAAGCTACGGCTAGTGTGGATACGCGGACAGAGGTGGAAGTGCAAAAGGCTATGAGTAGTCTCTTGAAGGGGCGCACAGGCATTGTAATTGCCCATCGATTGTCTACTATACGTGATGCGGACTTCTTGCTTGTAGTCAATGATGGTCGAATTGTGGAACAAGGGACCCATGATGAACTATTGAGCAAGGATGGCTATTATAGAGAATTGTATAATAATTATGCCAAAGGTATGAGCGTTTAGGTTAGGGGATTAGTATGTAAGACGTCACCTGAGAGATTATTTCGTAAGAGGTAACCCAGGGGATTAGTATGTGAGAAATAATCTGGAGGATTAGTTCGTGAAAAGCCCCTCAGGTTATTATCTTGAAAGGAGTTATATATGGAAATTATTTATTGGTCAGATTATGCTTGTCCATTTTGTTATATTGGACGTAATCATTTAGAAGCGGCCATTCAAAAATTAAAAGGTGTGGCAGATTTTACTGTTACTATGAAAGCTTTTGAATTAGATCCTACAGCGCCTAAAGTGATGGATGTAGCTGTGGTTGATTTCTTTGCTGAGAAATATGGCATTTCACGCGAAGCAGCGGAAGACAAGATTAATGGTATTAATTTAATGGGGCAGGCTATTGGCCTTGATTTCCATTATGACAAAGCTAAAAAATGTAATACTTTCGATGCTCATCGCATAACTAAATTAGCTCAATCAAAATCGCCTGAAACAGCAGAGGCTTTGAGCGATATTTTATATAAGGCATATTTTACAGAAAGTAAATCATTGTCTGATGCAGATGTGCTAGTACAGGCTGCTGTTGCAGTAGGGATACCGGAAGAGGAAGTAAAGTCTGTGTTAGCTGGTGAGGCCTATGGTGAAGACGTGCGAGCAGAAGAAGCCTTGGCAGCGCGTTACGGTATTCAGGCAGTGCCATTCTTTGTAGTCAATGATCAAGTGGCCTTACCAGGTGCCTTGCCTGTGGAAGAATTTGAAAATGTATTGCGTGAAATGGTAGAAAAAGCGCAGGCTAATTAATTGGCAATTATATTTGTAAGATTTTTTGCTAGGCATGTGTGATTTGTGTATAAGTTTTATATTACATTATACATTAGCTAGTTTTGAATATTAGATGCATTACTGATTTCTTTATAATGCTATATTTACACTCTAGTTGCGTTTTAATAATATAATTGTATGCTAGTCGTGTTTCGATATTTTATTGAGATATTGGCGTGCTTCGCTGCATATTTAAAGCCCTCAGACTTAGAGAAATAAGTCTGGGGCTTTTTTACTTTGGTTTAGTATAAAGTTTCTTATACATACCAATATGCGCCGTATTTAGCAAACATAATTTGATTTACTATGTCATAATATAAATTGAAACACTATGTAAATCGTTTTACATAGTTTGTTGAGTTTTTATTTTATAGTAGTCAAACTATGTGTAAGAAGGGAGATTTTCTTATGAAAAAATTCTTCGTAGGAGCGACTTTGGCCGCCCTATTGTTAGTTGCTGGTGCTCAAGAGGCTAGTGCTACAGATGTATGGGGCGCTCATGTAGCGAATGCTGACATTTATATTATTGATGATAGTGTAATTCAGAACCGTGACGGTACAATTCGTTTTAAGGCAAAATTCGTGTATGGCACTAGTTGGGAATATAAGGACGTTTCTCTGTGGCACAGAGGCAATTCTGTTGAAATGTATGTAGATAAATATAATCACAAATATTCCCTAGAATATGATACTGGTAAACAAGTGAGCCAGTTGTTCTATACAGCACGTCAATTTGCTAAAAAGCCGAAATATTAATCAGTAAGTAAAATTTAATAGAATGAGAAAAGCAGTAGAAGTAAAGTACTTCTACTGCTTTTTATAAATTTATAAATTATCTCCATACTTTATAGGTCATTTAAGAATTAAAGTACAAGATAATAAATAGCTATATTACTTTGTGATTGAGTAAAGAATTCTAACGATGGCATAATCGATGGCATAAAAATGGCATATTTTGCTTAAAAATATATGCCATCGGCATATGCTAGCGGTTATTTTTAGATATAAAAAAGGCCTATAAGCCTTGAAAAGACCCATAAAACCTAGTGTTTTCGATGGAGCTGATAATAGGATTTGAACCTACGACCCACGCATTACGAATGCGTTGCTCTACCAACTGAGCTATACCAGCATGTCTACTTTGTTATTCTAGCGAATTTGATATGATTCGTCAAGGATTCATAGACACACAGCCTTGCGTTCTAGTAAATTTTATGTTACGATTTACTTGTAAGTTTAAATATTACAAGAAGAGGGTTACAAGATATAATTTGAAAATAAGAAGAAAATAATAAAACTTAGTGTATAAGATAAAAGGCTTATAACTTAAATTTAAAAGACTAGAAAATTATAAAAGATTAAAGCTAAAAACATAAAATTAAAAATTTAAAGGCCTGAAAATTAACATCGTAAAATTTAAAAGGCTAAATATATTTGCCAATGAATTGATTGATACATAATGGTAAAGCCAATAGAATAACTTTGATTTAATTACAAAAGAGGTGTGTTGTGTATGTCAACAAAGGAAAAAATGCCAGTTGTATTTATTGGGCATGGGTCGCCAATGAATTTAATTGAAGAAAATCCGTGGACAAAAACTTGGGAGGATATGGCTCAAAAGATTCCAACGCCTAAGGCGATTTTAATGATTTCTGCCCACTGGTATACTGATAAAACGTTACTTCAAAGTGATGAAGAGCCAAGTATGATATATGATATGTATGGCTTTCCAGATCCAATTTATGAATTAGAATATGGTGCACCTACATCAAAAGCACTCATTCATCGGGTTAAAGATTTATTAGGAGATAAAGTCGTATTACAAGACAATCGAGGGTATGACCATGGTGCATATGCGCCTTTATTAAAAATGTATCCAGAAGCGCAGATTCCTGTTGTGCAATTGTCCGTTAATTATAAGCTTAATGCGCGGCAGTGGTTTGCTTTAGGGCAATTACTAAGTCCTCTGCGTGAAGAAGGCGTACTAATTATAGGCAGTGGCGATATTGTCCATAATTTGCGCTTAATTAACCCTAGTTTGGGTACTACAGCATTACCTCCTGCAGAAGCATTTGAGGAGTCTTTATTGCGTAAATTAGATCCTACTAAGGACAATGATTTATTAGGTGCCTTACATTGGGAAGCTATCCCTGGAGCTAAGGTAGCAGCGGAGCATCCCGATCATTTAGCACCATTATTTTACTGCTTGGGCGCTGTACTCGGTCCTGGCAGTATAGAGGCCCTCGCTTTGACGCCCTATGCCTTATATACTCATGATTATGTGTGGGGGAGTTTGAGTATGACCTCTTTAAGTTGGGGGATTATTTAAATTTAGTTAGGGAGTTATTTAAGTTTAGTTAGGGGATTATTTAAAGTTAGTTTGAGAGTAATTTGAATTTAGCATGGAATTATCGAAAATTTAAGATTGAAAAACAGCTCATCTACTTAAGTAGGTGAGCTGTTTTTATTTTTGAATACATAACTAGTATTTTTTAAAAGACAGGATAAATATAGTAAGCAAACATGATGGCTAGAGGAAGGGTAATAGCCGATAAGACTGTAGTGGCCATTACGATTTGGGTTGCTAGCTCTGGGTTATTTCTCATTTCAAAAGCTATGAGGGCTGTATTAACTGCGGACGGTACACTGTAGGTAATGATAATAGCTTGAGCAGCTACAGGATGAACAGGGCCATAGCCGATGATAAATAAAAACATAATAAAGGCACTGAGCAATGGGCCTCCTACTAGGCGCAAGGTAGTAGCCACCATAACATCCTTTTTGAAAAAATTGTATGGTGTACGGCTAATTTGCACGCCTAAGGTAATCATAGCCATGCCCACGAAGGCACTAGCGAAAATGTTTACTGGTGACCAGAGAACAAATGTTGTTAAGTCATATGGCAACAAGCGAAGCAAAAGTGCTAATGGTGCTACATATAGCACTGGCATATGGAAGACTAGCTGTAACGCATCATGGCGTGTTAAGAGGCCACTGCCTGCTTGATAGAATCCAAGGGTATTGCAAAAGATAGTTTGAATAATAAAAGTCCCTATTACGGCCACGATACCAATATCTAGATAAGGTGTTTTTCCATCTACAATATAAGGCATATTCGAAAATACAAAGGTGGCAATGGCAATGCCTATATTGCCGCCATTATTAAACATGGTAGCATTTTTTATAATTTGTGTTTTCTTTTGATCATAGCCCATGAATTTTGAGGCTCCCCAAGCCATGATGCCATTAGAACAAAGAATGACAAAGGCGGCGATGGCAATTTCTATACTTTCATGATTTAAATGAGCCGTATAGAGTGAGCGAAATACATAGGCAGGTAATAAGATAAAAAAATTAAGCTTACTTAAAGAGCGCAAGTCTAAATTAAATTTTTTGTCTAAGAAAAAGCCTACTACAACTAGGGCCAGAATAGGAATAACGCTGGTCCAAAAAATATGCAGAAATAGAGTCAATGGAATAGCCCCCTTTGGCTAAGTTATAGAAGTATATACTTAGTATTTATAGTAAGAAATTTGTGAAAATGACAAAAAATAGTGTTATATATATAACTATACCGAATTCTCAATGAGTTGACAATAAAATTTATGACAAACTTATATTAGGAGAAGTGCTATGTGTAAGATGATTTAACTTACAATTTATAAATACATTCGCTATAATAAGACAATAGAGACTTTTTGTAGGTAGCTATAATTGTGGCAATATATAGATGAGTATATACAAAATTATATGTAAGTGTAGATACATATAAAATAAGAAATTAATTTAGAAATAAGATTATAAGTAAGTTTAGAAATAAATTTATAAAAAGATGACATGTTAAGATTGCATGTAATAATATTGAGGAGATGAACAATATTATGAAATGGAAGACTTCCTATATATTAGCACTTACTATAGCCTTGAGTGCTATGTTATTAATTGGTTGTGGAAGAACGGCTAATTCTAATGGAGAAGAAACAGGCTTGCAAAATCAAAAGATTACTGTATCAGCGGCGGCTAGTTTGCAAGCAGCTATGACAGAGCTAAAGGCTAATTTTATTAAGTCTCATAATTTAAAAGAGGATCAAATTGCTATTAATTTTGGTGGTTCAGGTACTTTGCGTCAACAAATTGAAAGTGGAGCACCAGCTAGTATTTTCGTGTCAGCAGACGAAAAGAATATGAAAATGTTGCAAGATAAGAGTTTGGTATCTCAAGTTAAGCCATTAACGGCTAACTCTTTAATGCTTATTACACAGAAAGGTAAGGCAGCGATTGAAATTGACCAATTGCCTAGTGTAAATCGCCTTGCCTTAGGCACAATTGAAACCGTGCCAGCGGGAAAATACGCGCAGGAAACGTTAAAGAGTTTAAATTTTTGGGAGCAAGTAGAATCACATGTGGTGTATGCTAAAGATGTTAAAGCCGTAGCTGCTTATGTGGCAGAAGGATCAGCTGATGCAGGTTTCGTGTATAAGACAGATGCGTTAGATTTAAAGAATAAAGTGCAAATCGTTGATACTGCGCCAGCAGATAGTCATACAGCTATTTTGTATCCCATTGGTATTGTCACTAAATATGACAATACATTGGCACAGGAGTTTTATAAGTATTTAACTAGTGAGCAAGCCCAACAAGTACTACAAACATATGGTTTTACAAGACCTGAGGGTGGAAATTAATTAATTTATAAAAATAAGGCATATTTTGTCTTATAGAATGGGCAAAATTTTGCTTACTGTCTTATTCATTGAGCATTGTATGCGTAAGTTTATAATATTTTACGTAAGTCTTATGCAGAAACTAATTGGAGTAGGAGGTTTTTTATACATGAGTCCCTTATGGCTATCTCTTGAGGTAGCAAGTATTGCTTTAATCGGCATTGTAGGTGTCGGATTATGGCTCTGTTATATGTTAAAGCGTTACTCCTTTCGAGGTAAAGCCTTAATCGATTCTTTAGTAACTTTGCCATTAGTTTTGCCTCCAGTTGTAATAGGTTTTGTCTTATTACTTATATTTTCACCAGGTAATGCCCTAGGTGCTTGGTTAGAAGCTCATGGGTTAAGCGTTGTTTTTACAAAGGCCGGGGCTGTTTTTGCATCGTCTATTATCGGGTTCCCCTTATTTTATCAGACTGTACGTGCTGCCTTGGGCTCGGTAGATTCTACTATTGAAGATGTGGCCCGCACTTTAGGGGCGTCTGAAATTCGGATATTTTTTACTATTTCGATTCCTTTGGCTTGGAAAGGTATTGTAACAGGGGCCATATTGGCTTTTTGCCGTGCGCTTGGTGAATTTGGTGCTACCATACTAATTGCTGGAAATATTCCAGGATTAACTCGTACGATGCCATTAGCTATTTACTCTTTGGTTGAATTTGGTGATTATGGTGGAGCTTTTGAGCTAGTTGGATATATTTGTGCATTAACATTAGGTCTTTTGTGGTTTGTTCATTTTATTACAAAAGGCAATTTATTTAATAGTACTAAGCCCTAAAATTATAAATTTAGTGGCAATTTAATTGGGACAAAAATGAACTGCGATTTAAATATAAAGTGCAGAGGAGTAAATACATGTTAGAGTTTGATATAACTGTGGAGAGATCCAATATAATAGTTAGAGGTCAGGGGCAATTATCTAGAGGCATTACAGCCCTTACAGGTGCCTCTGGTAGTGGTAAATCAACGATTATTAAAAGTTTAGCTGGTTTGCTTAAGCCTGCATCAGGGTGCATTAAATTTGGTGACAGTACTTGGTTTGATAGTTCGCAAGGAGTATGTATAAGTCCTCAAAAGCGCTTTGTTGGTTATATGCCACAAGGGAATATAATATTTCCGCATATGACTGTATATCAGAATATAACTTATAGTAAACGTGGCGATGAAGAACTATTAGAGCGAATTCTTTCCCGTTTACAATTAAGTCAGCATGTAGAAAGTAAAGCGGGTGCCTTATCTGGTGGTGAACAGCAGCGTGTAGCTTTGGGGCGAGCTTTATATGCTAAGCCAGTCATACTCCTCTTAGATGAACCCTTATCCTCCCTTGATTGGGATTTAAGAGAACAGGTGCGTGAAAATTTAGTTGAGATTATCCGGGAATGGGACATTCCTTGCCTTTGGGTGACTCATGATAAGGAAGAAGCAAAAGCAGTGGGACAAGCCTGGTGGACTTGTGCAGAAGGACAGCTTCTAACAGATTAAGATATATTTTAAGTGTATTAAAAATTTTATTGAGAAGTTTATAAAAATTTATTATACTGAAAGTAATGTAATATGAATATGAAGTGAAAATGGGGTTTTACTTAAAGGAGTGTGGCAAAATATGAAACGATTATTGCGTTTATTGGTTGTATTTTTAATTCCGGCTTTTTTATTGGTGTCATATAATTCTGTAGATGCTAGTTGGCTTAGTAAGACATTAGATAAACTAGGAACTTCTTCTACATCTTCAAGAAGCTATGATGCAGGCTCTAGTGTTTCGAAAAAGGGTGAACGCTGGATTGAAGTATATTCCAATCAGAACTATACAACTTATGTTGATCGTAGAAGTATTACATCGAGTGGTGTAGCTCAAGATCGCATAGTAAAAGCGCATATAATGAGAAAATATACTCCTGTGGGTTCACAGTGGTTGGGGATTAATAGCAGAGAGGTGAAGCCTGATACGATTACCTATTCTGTAAGTACTGAGGCCGCTTCATTTAAGTCTAATGTACTTATGTATCAATATTTTCATTATTATGATGTGCATGGCAACTTAATTTATAGGGGGAGCTTAAAAGATATTCAAGGTAAAACGAATGCTTTTTTCCCAATTGAACCAATGTCAGAAGAAGAGCAAATTAAAGATGCTCTATTTTCTATGGTAGGATGGGATTATTGATATTTATATTATAAGTGGACGGTCCGCAGCTAGTAAGCTGTGGACCGTTTTATGTTTAGATTAGTAATTAAAGGCATGTATTATACTGAAAAAGCCCAGTAGACGAATCTACTGGGCTTTTTTGTACTTCTTTTCTTGAAACCACCTGGTTTCTATTGTGAAACGCCACTTGGCGAAAGTACCATTGCACTATGCAATTTTTTAAACTAACACTTGTTTTGATTATTCAGGGACTAAACTTTTAGTTTGATTTGGATTTTCTAGTTATTACATATTAAATTACAGTTGAATTGAGCATCTCTTGATGCGGTGTAGTTACACTTGTAATCTTATATATCCACTTGGATGAGATAAAATATGCACTTGCTAGAATATGAGACGCACTTGGTCTCGCCTTACTTAGGCTGTTAAATTATAAGTTAGTTTCTTGGAATTGGGAGAAGAATGCTTGTGGATGAGCACATACTGGGCAAAGTTGTGGAGCTTCAGTACCTACATGAATATAACCACAGTTTGCACAGATCCAAGCTACTGGTTGTTCGCGTTTGAATACGCGACCTTCAGTTACGAAGTTTACAAGATCTAAATAACGTTCTTCATGACGAGCTTCGATTTTACCAACTTGTTCGAATAAGTAAGCAATTTTTGTGAAGCCTTCTTCTTTTGCTACTTTAGCAAATTCTGGATACATTTCAGTGTGTTCGTAGTTTTCGCCTGCTGCAGCATCTTTAAGGTTGACAACTACGTCGGCATTTACATCGCCACCATGTAATAATTTGAACCAAACTTTAGCATGAGCGCTTTCGTTGATTGCTGTTTCTTCGAAGTAATCAGCAATTTTGTTCAAACCAGCTTTACGAGCAGCTGCTGCATAATAAGTATATTTGCGGTTAGCTTGAGATTCGCCAGCAAATGCAGCTTGTAAATTTTGTTCTGTTTTTGATCCTTTTAATTCTGACATTGAAATCGCACTCCTTTTCTTTGGCCCACCAGGGCATTTGCAATTTGATGAACTTTCATTCAAATTGTAGATATAAACTTTTAAAATAGCTTAAACTAAACTTATGTAAGTAACAACAATTCAAACTAATGAATAATCATTGTTGATTACATTATAAGACATGAAAATGAGAAAATCAAGGGTGAAAATAAAAAAAGTTCAAAAAAATTCTATTTGATAATTCTTATCAATGCCCTATTTTCGGTGATTCTTGGACTTTTTGGGGCGAGCGGTGGAGTGCGAGGGCATCTGAGTTTAAATGAGAATGGAAGTCATTAGCAAGTAAAGCATAATGAGAATTAATTGAATGAATCCTATTTAGTACTACATGTGGTAGGTTCAGAGTATTTATAGTGCATACATAGTAGTTTAAAAGATAATATATTAAAATACAGATAGTAATAGTTTATAAATGGTATAATGAATTAAGAATTTATTAGTACATAATCATTGTAGAGAGGAGCGCTGTATGGCATTTGTAAGATATTATGTAGGGGATGTTGTAAAAATGAAAAAAGCTCATCCTTGTGGAAGTGATGAGTGGGAAGTACGTCGTATTGGCGTTGATTTTAGTATTGTTTGTAATGGTTGTGGTCATCAGGTTATGATTGCACGACCAAAGTTTGAAAAAGCTGTAAAAAAACTCGTATCTCGTTTGCCTGAAAATATGGATACTACTGCGAATAAAGAGTAAATAGATAGCTGGAAATGGGTTTGCGAGGTTTAAGCATGAGCAACAATGGAGAAATACGATTAACTCAATATGCAAGTAAAGGCGGTTGTGCTTGTAAATTAGGGCCACATTTACTTGAACAAGCTCTCAAAGGCGTTCAATTTCCTACTAATGAACAGGTTGTAGTGGATATGAAGGGGTCAGACGATGCAGGTATATATAAAATTACCGACACCCTTGGGTTAGTGCAAACGACTGATTTTTTTATGCCTGTTGTGGATGATCCGTATTTATTTGGTAAAATTGCTGCTATTAATAGTATCAGTGATGTATATGCTATGGGTGGTACACCTCGAACAGCCATGAACTTAGTGGCCTTTCCAGTGCCATTAGTGGAGGCTGGTGCTTTAAAACTAGTTTTAGAGGGCGCCAATGAAGCCTTAGCTGAGGCCGGCGTAGCTGTAGTCGGTGGCCATAGTATTGAAAATGAAGCCCCAATTTTTGGTTTAGCTGTGACAGGGACTGTAAAATTGGACTCAATCTGGCGTAATCAGGGCGCTCAGCCTGGAGATATATTAATTTTAACGAAGCCTTTGGGCACGGGGATTATGACTACAGCTTTAAAGGGTGGACTTTTTCAAGAGGGTGTTGAAGAAGCAATCCAGAGTATGTGCACTTCAAATAAAAGGGCTGCACAGATGGCTAGTCATTTTACGATTCATAGTTGTACAGATGTGACTGGATTTAGTCTTCTAGGGCATGGCTTAGAGATGGCTGTAGGGAGTCATTGTAGCCTTCATATAAGGGTTGATAGATTGCCTTTGTTCAGCCAAGTGAAAGAAGCCGCTTCTATGGGGCTTGTACCAGCGGCTACTTATGGAAATAAGAAAGCGTTAACCAATATTGTAATAAGTCCTGAATTAGATGAAGTGTGGGCAGATATTTGCTTTGACCCACAAACTTCAGGCGGTTTGCTTTTGGCATTGCCAGACGTAGAAGGTGAAGCTTGTTTGACGGCTCTTCATGAGGCTGGTGTTGAAGCGGCTGCTATTATTGGGACTGTAAGAGAGAAAGGAGATGCCTTTGTATATGTCGAATAACAAGGCTGATAAAAATCATGTATTCCAATTATTAGGTGATGGTACTGTGCTCGTTGATGTGCGAGGTAGTTTGTGTCCTATCCCTGTAATTGAAACTAAAGTGGCTCTAGATGCACATCCTGAGGCACAAATTACGACGATTGTAGACAATGAAGTGAGTCGCGACAATGTAGTAAAATTTGGCCATTCTCGTCAACGAGAGGTAGAAGTATTAGCTGAAAATCACGATTTCTATATTACTTTAAAGAGCGCTCAGTCAGATAATGATGTGACATCTCCCTTTGGCTCAGCGGCAGCAGCTATTCACTTGCAAGGAGTATTGCCAAGGGAAAGTATTGCTATTGAGCCTGGTAATCTAATACGGAAAGATGTGACTATGCGTTTGTCTGGTGCTGACACAGGTCTAATTGATGATCCGGCTACCAGTGCTGTATCAGGTCCGGTGGATGGCGACAAAGGGCGACTTATTATAGGGCCGAATACGAAGGACTCTTCTGGTTTACCAGCTACTTTACAATGGCAGGGAAAGACCTTGCTAGTAACAAAGAATTATTTAGGCGAAGGTAGTGAAGAGTTAGGTCAAACATTGATGAAAACCTTTTGGTATTGTGTAGCAGAAGCTGATGTTAAGCCAAGTAAAATCTTTTTTATTAATAGCGGCGTAAAAATGGTGGCGCAGGATTCTCCGCATGTAGAACATTTAAAAGCATTGGCGGAAGCAGGCGTTGAAATAGCAGCTTGCGGTATTTGCTTAGACTTTTATGGTTTGAAGGAACAGGTAGCAGTTGGTAGTATTACGAATCTATATGCCATTACAGATGCAATGATGACAGAGCCAATGGTTACCTTGTAATAGAGTATGTGAAAAGAGTATATTTTAATGAATACTTTAAATACTTTAATTTTGTTTACTGATTATTACTTTGCCACAAAAGCAGAGTCCTTATTGTTAGAGAAATCAATTGCGCATTCATTGATTCCTACGCCGTTGGCGTTGCAAAATACTTGTGGACTTTGTATTTTATTGACTTGTAGTGGTGAATCGGAAACTGACGGCACTTTAAGCCCTAGTTTAGTCGAAGTGTTAGAACTGTTTAAAAAGGCACATATCTCTCATTCAGGGCTATATGCATACGATAAGAAGCGGCAAATCTGCGAAAAGATAAATATACCAGTGTGCAAATAAAAGTGTGCCAATAAAAGCGTGTAAATAAAAGTATGCAAGTAAAAATGCTACAAGCTAATAAAGGTATATGTAAACACTAATGCCTATATAAAAATGTAAGATTATGATTATATATAAAATATAGGCATATGGTTATATGACTATATAAATATATGCTAAATAAAAAGCAGTAACCGGAGACTTATAAAGTCTTGCAGTTACTGCTTTTTTGTATGAGTACATGTTTGTTTGCTGAATAAAAACGGACTTAGTTTATTAGTGAATCGCTTATTAAACTAATAGATTCCATAATTCGTGGAATTTATGCGTATATAGTTGGCTATTGAAGGTTTAATAAACTAATAGAGTTCATAGCTCGTGGAGTTTATGAATCTATATGTGGAGATTATGAATCTATATCTTGGCGTTCTTTTTCTTCAATATCTTTATCGGTCAAAGGTTTTGATAGATGAAGGTCACTATAGTACGCTTTATCAGCTTCTGCCGATGTTAAGATGCCCTGCTGGGCCATGAGGTTTAAGACCGTTCGTTGGCGGGCTTTGGCCGCTTTGTAATTAGCAAATGGATTATAATAGGACGGTGCTTGCGGCATACCCGCTAGGAGGGCAGATTGTCCCAAAGTTAAATCGCTTGGGGCTGTATTAAAGTAGCCTTCGCTAGCTTGTTTGATGCCATAATAATCATTGCCATAGTAGATAGTATTTAAATACATAGCTAAGATTTCATCCTTTGTATAATAATATTCCATTAAATAGGCTAGAATCACTTCTTCCACTTTACGCGACATGATGCGTTTGGAGGATAGAAATAGATTTTTTACCAATTGCTGAGTAATGGTGCTACCTCCTTCTAAGGTTTCACCAGCTGTCAAATTGGTGTAAAAGGCGCGGGCAATGCCAAAAGCATCAATGGCGCCATGTTCGTAAAATCGCTTATCCTCCGTAGCCACTAAAGCTGTTTTTAAGTCTTTACTAATAGCGTCTCCTTTTACACGCTGGCTTTGTGGCACACGTTGATCCATAGCTGTTTCTACAGCGTCTTCAAAATGGAAAAGTCGATATATACGATCTGTACGTGTCAACTGGTCTTCTGAAGACTCCAGTTGTTGCTCTTTAGTTGTTTGTGGTCCACGCTCCGATGTCGTTGTTTCTGGTGTGTAGCCGGCAAAGCAATATAGGCCAGCCCCCAGAATAACAAAGAGAATCAAAAGCTTTATAAACCAAGAAAATATTTTTCTCATGGCTCTATCATATCATTAAGTAAGAAAATAATATAGGTAAAGAATTAGAGGAGTTCCTTTTAATATTTTGCATTTATTATATAGGGGATAGATCTTGTTTAAAATAATAATATATGATCTAATAAATATATATAATTTTATTTGGGGAGAAAATATATTATGGCAGAAATAACATCAGAATTAAAGACTTTAAATGACATTTTAGATAATGAGAATACATTTATTATTCCAGACTTTCAACGAAGCTTTGTTTGGGGGGCAGATGAAGTAAATATACTTTTTAATGACTTTTATGAAGACACTAATGGGTTTATGTGTTCTAGAAAAGAGTTGAATAATTTACCTGGCTATTTGCTGGGAAATATTGTTCTTATTCAAAATGAAACGGATATAACACAATTTGAAGTCATTGATGGGCAACAGAGGCTTACTACTTTAACTTTACTCTTTTGCGCTTTATATCATAAGTTCTTTAGCTTTAGAGCTGAGACTGGTGAAGTTAGATGGGAAAAACATGCGCTACCTTTGGTTAATTATTATTCGATTCTTGATAGAGATTTTAACTTTGAGAGTGTAAAAATATTACATAATGATAGCCTTGAATTTAAGACAACTTACCAAAATATTATAAAAGAAGGGCGTTATAGAGAAGAGGACAATCAAAGTTCAAACAATATTATAGAAGTATATAATGCTATAGAAGATAATCTTGATAAATTAGGCAATGATGATCCGGAGTTATTAATAAACTTTAAAGAATATTTAACTAATAGGGTAAAACTGATTGTAACAACAGCTCCATCTATAGACCGAGCATTTCAATTATTTGAAGTGTTAAATGATAGAGGACAGACTTTGGAACCAATGGATTTGTTAAAAAATCATTTTTTAAAAGAATTATCCAATAATGTAAGTGCGAGTAAGGTAGATGAATTTATTTGCATGTGGAATAAATTTTTGAAAAACTTAAAGGCGAGCAAGAAAAAGATTTCTACATCAACCTTTATGAAGCATTTTGTTTTAGCCAAGTATGGAGAAAATATTAAAAAGAATAATTTATTGGATTATTTTAAAAAGGCATGTTCAAATTATATAGTAGTAGGGGAGCGTATTAACTTTATACTATCTTTGGCTAAAGATTTAGAAATAATGAGTCAGATTTATGTAAGTATTGAAAAAGATCCCTTACAAAATGAGTTCTTAGAAGATGATAAAGCATTATTTGGTATCTTTAAGTTGCTTAAGGTAACCCAATTACATCCTATTTTAATGAACTTTTATAAGTATGATGATAAAATTAAAATGAAAGCGGCTAGTATTTGTGCCAAATATGCAGCAGCAGTAATATTTTCATTTACGCAGACAAATAATATTGAAAAAGAGTTACCTGGAATAATTAAAAAAATAATAGAAGCTAATACTGATGAAGATAAAATTCGAATTCTTGAACAAGAAGTAGGAAATAAACTAAAAGTATATGTTAAGGATATGAATCATTTATTACCTACAAAAGACTTAGCTAGTAGAGATAAACGTAATTCCTCAAAAGCAGTACAGCTTTTAAAATTTATTGAATTATATTTTTGTAATAATAGGTCTATGATGCTACCTGGAAAGAATAATACTGAATTAGAACATATTATGCCATATGAATCTGATTATGAAATATACGGGTATGATTCAGAAGAGAATCGAATTAATTTTTTAAATCGTATTGGGAATTTAACTCTATTACTAAAAAATGCAAACTCATCAGCCGGTAATAAGACTTTTAATGATAAAAAATCATATTATGAAGAGTCAGAATTTAATATTACTTCAACATTAGTTAAAGAAGTTCAGACGTCCGTAGCTAGTGGTTCTCATAAATCATTAATTGATAATATTAATAAGTATTTATATATAAAAGATTCTCAGGCAATAAATTTATGGAGTGCAGAAGAAATTACAAGGCGAGGAGAACAAATAACTCATTTAATGAATGATTTGCTATTAGGGCAAATAAAATAATTAATTTTAAACCTATCCAATTAATGCTAATATATTTTGGGTTATGTATTAATTGGATAGGCTTTTTATGTTTCGGTAAATTTTGATAAAAAGTTCAGTATAAATTTACAAAAAAGCTTGCATTAATATTCATAGATGTGTATAATATGTTCATAAATTTAAAACGCAAGGCACGAGCCATATATAGGGGAGTGCAAATGATGAGATTAAAGAGGTGCAGACACATGAGTGAATTAAAAAAAGTTGTATTAGCATATTCTGGTGGTTTAGATACATCGGTTATTATTCCTTGGTTAAAAGAAAACTATGGTTGTGAGGTTATTGCTGTATGTTGTAATTTAGGGCAGCCTGAAGATTATGAAGCGGTAGAAAAGAAAGCCATTAAATCTGGCGCTTCCAAGGCGTACATTTTAGATGTAAAAGAAGAATTTGTTGCTGAATATATTTGGCCAACTGTAAAAGCAGGCGCTGTATATGAAGGTAAATATTTATTAGGTACGTCCTTTGCTCGCCCATTGATTGCGAAAAAATTGGTTGAAGTAGCGAAAGCTGAAGGGGCTGACGCCATTGCTCATGGTGCGACTGGTAAGGGGAATGACCAAGTTCGCTTTGAATTGACAATTAAAGCGCTAGCGCCAAATACGAAGATTATTGCTCCATGGCGTGAATGGGAGCTTAAGTCTCGTGAAGACTGCATGGAATATGCAGCTAAACATGATATTCCAGTGGTGGCTACTAAAACCCATCCATATAGCATGGACCAAAATGTATGGCATTTATCTCACGAAGGCGGGGATTTAGAAGATCCTGCTAATGCGCCTAAAGATGATGTATATTTAGTAAGTAAGTCTCCAGAACAGGCGCCTGATGCGGTCGCTGAAGTGAGCATTGATTTTGAAAATGGTGTACCTGTAAAGGTAAATGGTGAAGCAGGAACTCCATTGGCTCTTTTAGAAAAGCTCAATGAATTAGGTGCAGCTAATGGTGTAGGCATTGTAGATATTGTGGAGAACCGCTTGGTAGGTATGAAGTCTCGTGGTATTTACGAAAATCCTGGTGGAGCCATTATTATGTACGCTCATCGTGAACTAGAATACCTTTGCTTAGACCGGGCTACCTATCATTACAAAGAAATGGTTGCTAATAAATATGCAGAGCTCGTGTACGATGGTATGTGGTTCTCTCCTTTGATGGCAGCACTTCAGGCATTTGTAGATGAAACACAAAAAACTGTGACTGGTACAGTAAACTTAAAATTATATAAAGGTAATATTATGAGCGCTGGTGCTACCTCGCCATATTCCTTATATAATCAAGAATTCGTAACCTTTGAAGAAGATGAAGTATATAATCAAAAAGATGCAGAAGGTTTCATTAACTTATTTGGTTTGCCACTTAAGATTAATGCATTGATGAAAGAAAAGGTAGGTAAATAAATGGCTAAACTTTGGGGTGGCCGTTTTACAAAGGGGACTGACAAAGCGGTAGAAGACTTCACGTCTTCTATCGCTTTTGACGCCCGTATGTATCCGGAAGATATTGCAGGCAGTAAGGCTCATGCAAAGATGCTAGCGAAGCAAGGCATTATTTCGGATGATGATTGCAATGCTATTGTAGAAGGATTGACGACCATTAAACAACAGATTGAAGCTGGTGAGTTTGAATTTTCTATTGGCTTAGAAGATATTCATATGAATGTTGAAAAGCGCTTGACGGATGCCATTGGCGAGGCCGGTGGACGTCTTCATACAGGGCGCAGTCGCAACGACCAGTGCGCTGTGGACCTTCACATGTATGTGCGTAAATCTGTAGTGCACATGGGCGAGCTTTTAGTAGATATTCAAAAAGCTTTGGTGGAAGTAGCCGAAAAATATAAAGATATAATTATGCCTGGTTATACACATTTGCAACGAGCGCAGCCAGTTCTCTTTGGTCATCATATGATGGCCTATTGTTCCATGTTTCAACGTGATTTTGACCATTTAGGCCTTATTTTTAAGCATGCTGATGTTATGCCTTTAGGGGCCGGGGCTTTGGCAGGGACCACGTATCCTATTGATCAAAGTTATACGCAAGAGTTATTAGGATTTAGTAAAATTTACGAGAATAGCATGGATGCCGTGAGTGATCGCGATTATATTTTAGAGTTTTTACATTTTGGCGCCACAGTGATGATGCATTTGAGCCGTATGAGCGAAGAGCTTATCTTGTGGTCTAGTACTGAATTCGGTTTTATTGAACTTGATGATGCCCATTGTACAGGCTCTAGCATTATGCCGCAGAAAAAGAATCCTGATGTATGCGAATTGGTGAGAGGGAAAACAGGGCGTATTTATGGTCATTTACAGGGGCTGTTAACTACTATGAAGGGTTTGCCTTTAACCTATAATAAGGATATGCAGGAAGATAAAGAAGGTATTTTTGATACGATTGATACGCTTCATTTTGCTTTATCCATTACAGCGGCCATGCTTCGTAAAATGACGGTAAAAGGGGCGCGCATGCATGCTGTATTAGCTAGTGATTTTTCTAATGCAACGGATATGGCGGATTATTTGGCTAAAAAGGGCGTTCCTTTTAGAGAAGCTCATGCTATCGTAGGTGCTGCCGTGCAGCATTGCATTCAAAATCGGTGTGTATTGCTAGATTTAACAGTGGAGGATTTTAAGAAAATCTCCCCGGTGTTTGAAGATGATATATTAGAGGCCATTACTATTGAAGCGTGCATAAAGGGGCGTAAAAACTACAGTGGCACAGCGCCTGAATGTGTAGCTCGTCAACAGCAAGTAGCTAAGACTATAATTGCTGAGGAAGAGAAACAAATTGAAACCTGGCATACTATTGCATTTGCTGTTGACTCCTTATAAAGCGTAGTAAGCTTTTTAAAATGTAGTGAGGTAGACCGGCCGTGTTAGTTTGCGTTGGGGATAATCTCGGTATACTTTGAGCACATTATCAGGCTATTCCGTAGGCGAGCAGAGGCGGTGCATGTTCGAGAATGCGTGATTCGCTATATATTGCATTTCAAAGCATATGTGCTACAATGAGTGCAATAAGTCATTTTGAGATGTAGGAGGGATTAGTATGCATGAGTCGAAATTGAGCCGTGAACAAGCGGTAGCATTATTAAAGGAATATAATAAGGAGCCTTTTCATTTGCAACATGCCTTCACTGTAGAAGCCGTGATGAAATGGTTTGCTAAGGAATTAGGCTTTGAAGCTGAAAGCGAATATTGGGGCACTGTCGGTCTTCTTCACGATTTAGATTTTGAAATGTATCCTGAAGAGCATTGTGTGAAGGCTCAAGAATTACTTAAAGAAGCTGGCGCTGGAGAGGATATGATCTACTCTATTTGCTGTCATGGCTACGGTCTATGCATTGACTGGGAACCAAAAGAATTGATGGAAAAAGTGCTTTATGCCTCCGATGAGTTAACAGGTTTAATCGGTGCGGCTGCATTAATGAGACCATCTAAGTCTACGAAGGATATGGAGCTCAAAAGTCTTAAGAAGAAGTTTAAAGACAAAAAATTTGCAGCTGGTTGTTCCCGTGATGTCATTCGATCTGGCGCAGAATTATTAGGCTGGGAGCTAGATGAGTTGTTGAATAAAACATTAGCTGCTATGCAGGCCAATGAAGATGAAATTGTAGCGCAGTGTGAAGCGCATCAATAAATTAATATACTAGGATGCCTATTAAAGAGGCGTGTGTATTTTGTTAGATTGTTCTAGTTGAGATACACTGCTTCTTTAGTAGGTATTTTTTATTTAGGCATAAGGGGGATAGTATAAAAATCGTTTTGTAGAAGGATTGATGAATAGTTTTATAGATACCTGGGGGAAGCTGTAGCTTGAGGGCACATAAAATAGAGGAGAGCAAATTTTAAGCTGAAATATAGGCGACAAACTTATAGATTTTGTTGATACCTTCTTTAAGACTTCATATAAATTTATATATTTGTTAATGATTCTATAGAACTATTCGGGAAAACTCCTTGTCTTCACCTGTGTTCATATATATAATACATGACTTCATAAGAGTTCGTTCGAATTTATTCAAATCGTGTAATAAAAAAGCATGGAAATTTTTACTCTTTAATGAGTTAAAGTTTGAAGAGCGCCGTTATAACTTTGTTTATAGTTTTTGACTAATGAAATATGGAATTATTTTAATTTTTTTGTAAATTTGATGATATATTCTGATGATAAAAAAGGCTTTGAATATGGGGTACAACATGTTATGATGAATGCGAAAAAAGAAGTAGAGAAATGCTTTACTATCTAAGTAAATTCTAAGTTCTATTGATGCAGAGCGTTCTGCATTTAACAACTAAATAGTTTATGTCGAATACTACATCCACGCACATCCCGCACGGACTGGTATTGACAGCGGTCAAGTATAAGTAGCAATGTGGTTGGTTACACAAACACTACGTATTGATATGAGGGAGGAATGATACATGAAAAGCACCGCTAAAAAAATGTCTGTATTCCAGCTAACTACACTCGTAGCAGCCAATATGTTAGGCGCTGGGATTATTATGTTACCTACTAAACTTGCAGAAGTAGGAACTATTTCCGTTTTGTCATGGCTAATTACGGCTGTAGGGGCGTTGATTTTAGCTCACATTTTTGCTCAATGTGGCATGTTTACTACACGCTCAGGTGGAATGGGCGGATATTCTGAATATGCTTTTGGCAGAACCGGACATTTTATGGCAAACTACTCTTATGCCATCTCACTTGTAATTGCTAATGTAGCTATTGCGATTTCCGCAGTAGGGTACACAGCGGTTTTATTTAACTGGTCTTTAAGCCCAGTGCAACTCAGTTTAGCAACCATTGCTTTATTGTGGCTCGCAGCCTTATTAAACTTTGGGGGCAATGCACGAACTGGCAAAATTAGTAATATTACTGTATGGGGCTCTATTATCCCTGTATTATTTGTTAGTACTTTCGGTTGGTTCTGGTTTGATCCAGAATTATATAAAACTGTTTGGAATCCTAATCAAATGCCTTTCTTCAGTGCAGTAAGTGAATCGATTACACTGACTCTATGGGCCTTTTTAGGATTTGAATCGGCAGCAGCGAATATGGATGCTGTTGAAAATCCAAAGAAAAATGTACCAATTGCAACGTTTTTTGGCACTCTTGCAGTAGCGGTGATTTATGTATTGTCTACTAATATTATGGCAGGCATCGTGCCTAATTTAGATTTATTACACTCCACAGCGCCATTTGGCCTTGTATTTGCTCATATGTTTAATGAAACTGTAGGGCATCTAGTAATGGCTTCTATGATTATTGCTTGCTGTGGCGCCATTCTTTGCTGGCAGTTCACTTTATCTCGTGTATTTAAAAGTGCTGCAGAAGAAGGCTTTTTCCCTAAAGTATTCTCTCGTGTAAACAAAGCAGATGCACCAGTGCGTGGCTTAATTATCTTGTTATTAGTGCAAACAGCACTTGCTTTGATGACTACAAACGAAAACTTAAGCCATCAGTTTGAGAATCTTGTAAATTTAGCAGTTGTAACGAATGTATTCCCTTATATTCTTTGCTGCATTTCAGTTAATACTTTGCTTAAAGAGGAAAATGCGTCCTTGTTCATTCGCCGCAGTATTGCTGGCTTGAGCTTCTTCGCCTTACTTTACTCTGTATATGCAATTTATGCAGCTGGTGAAGGCCCTATTATTGGCGGTACTATCGCCATTGTAATGGGATATATTGGGTATCAAATTGTGTTCAACATCATTCCTAAGATGGCTGAAATTCGTAAGGGTTAAAAAATATAATATAAAGCATATAGACTGTAACTACTGTGGTATAATGAAGTAGTTACAGTCTTTTTGTATACGCTTGTGATATCATAAGCGTATTGCAATTTGAATGTATTATGGCAAGTAGAGTTTGTAGAGATGATGTTATAACTATGAGGATACTTTGGTAATTACTAGGTAATTATTAGGTAATGTAATGATAGACTAGACGGTATAGCAAAAAAGACTTACTTAAAGGCTCACTTGATATAGTAAAATATTTTGAGAAAAGAGATAACAGTTTATGTTATAGTAGGGAGATTATATGACTTTATTACAGTTGAAATATGTAGTGGCAGTGGCGAACTGTGGGTCCATGAATAAAGCCGCTAAAGAGCTTTTTATTGCGCAACCTAGTTTGACTGCGGCCATAAAAGAATTAGAACAGGAATTAGGCATTACTATTTTTTCGCGCACTAATAAAGGGGTAGTATTATCTGCTGATGGTGAAGAGTTTTTAGGCTATGCGCGCCAAGTTATGGAACAGACTACCTTAATAGAGGAAAAATATTTTGGACAACCATCGGTAAAGCATCAGTTCTGTGTATCTACACAGCATTATTCCTTTGCTGTAGAAGCGTTCGTAGATGTATTGAAGTCTTATGGGGGCAATGAATACGATTTTCGTATTCGCGAGACTCAGACATATGAAATTATTGAAGACGTAGCTAAGTTGCGCAGTGAAATTGGTATTTTATATTTAAATGAATACAATGAAACGATTCTGCGCAAAGAATTTAAGCATTATGATTTGACTTTCCATCGTTTATTTCTAGCGAAGCCCCATGTATTTGTCAGTTCCTCTAGTCCTTTGGCGAAGCAGGATGTGGTGAAATTAGAAGATTTAGATCCGTACCCACGTTTATCTTATGAACAGGGTTCGCATAATTCCTTCTATTTTTCAGAAGAAGTATTGAGCACCATTGATCGACCTAAGGATATTGTAGTGTGTGACCGGGCGACGTTGTTTAACTTATTAATTGGTTTAAATGGTTATACTTTATGTAGTGGTGTAATCAGTGAAAAGTTAAATGGTCCTAATATTTTAGCCATTCCTTTAGATGTGGAAGACCATATGGAGATTGGCTATATTCTTCACAATAAAGTAGCGCCAGGCAAGTATTGTCAATTATATATTGATGCATTAAAGCGTAATACTAGTGATCAAATCTAAATGGTTAGCTATTAGAATTCAAAAATAAGATACTCTCTGTAATCGGCTTATATAGGCTATTGTTGGTAAGCAGGGAAAATTGGTACGCCTTATATAGCCATAATAAAAGTATATAAAGATTGGGTTTGTTATAGTTTTAAACTATAACAAACCTTTTTTCTTATATATTAGTCACAGAAATAAAAATTAATTATAATAGACAACAGCTAATAAACTTTTGAAGCGTGAGATACTTTAAAGGGGCTGGGGAGCCAATTAGCCATTATTGACTAGGAGACAGTCAGACTACTATAAATAAGCTTGTGCGTTTAAAGCGCAAACATTCTTAAATGAGCGCATAATATGTAGCTTATTTGGGCTTGAGAACCCTTTAGAGGAGAGAACTAATATAGAGTGGAGCTTTGCTGAGAGACAAAGTGTTTCCTAAGTAAAATAAAACGAGCGTGGATATCATTTGAGATTTCCACGCTCGTTTTTTGTTTTTTATTTTCTTATTTTTATTGCCAAGTACTATCTTATTTTTTCCCTTTTAATTTATAGGTTGCATATAAGAAAGCAATCCAGATTGGAATGGCAATAACTGAAGGTCTAAAGCTATCCATTTGATACATAACTACTACGACTACGGCTAGGAATAAAATACAGAGGTAGTTGATGATAGGATAAAATGGCGATTTAAATTTCAGTTCGTCTAGACGATTTTCTTTGATGAATAGGGAACGGAATTTTAAATGTGTGCCAATGATGATAAACCAACTAATTACAAGACCTGCTACTACGAGGGCTAGTAAGTGCATGAATACCTCCCCAGCTTGAGGGTAGAGATAAGTAGTCAATACGATGATTAATGCTAAGCCGGCAGAGAAAAGTGTGGCAATAAGAGGCACACCATGGCTGGACAGATTTTGGAAGATTTTAGGTGCATTACCTGCTTGAGCTAAGCCAAAGAGCATGCGGGAATTACTGTATAAAATACTGTTAAATACAGAAAGGGCTGCTACGAGCACGACTAAGTTTAAAATGTTAGATGCAGCAGGAATACCAATTTCTTCGAAGATTTGAACGAATGGACTGGCTTCAAGACCTACTTTATCCCATGGCGCAAGGGACATGAGAACCACCATTGTGCCGATGTAGAAAATTAAGATACGAAGTAATAATTCATTAATCGCTGTTGGTAAGCTTTTTTCTGGATCTTCTGCTTCGCCTGCAGTGATGCCGATTAAATCGACGCCACCGAAAGAGAACATAACCACGGCTAAGGAGCAGAGGAAGCCCCAAGAGCCATTAGGGAAGAAACCGCCATTATCCCAGAGATTATGGAAGTTGTGAGGGAAGGATCCCATAGTGGTAAATAAGATATAAAAACCGAAGAGAATCATGCTCACGATGGCCCCAATTTTAATGAAGGAGGCCCAGAACTCCACTTCTCCATAGGCTTTTACATTGACCAGATTAATGGCTGTAATAATAACTAAGCAGACTAAAGTAGTTAGCCAATGTGGTATGTCAGGGAACCAATAGCCTAGATACACAGCAATAGCTGCTAGTTCTGCCATGCCGGCGAGCATAAATAAGGTCCAATAATTCCAGCCTGCTAGATAGCCCATAAAGCCGTTCCAGTATTTATTGGCAAAGTGACTGAATGACCCTGATACAGGTTCACGTACTGCCATTTCACCGAGCATGCGCATTACAAAGAAAATAAAGAGACCAGCTAATAAATAAGAGGCGATAATACCAGGGCCTACTAATTTAATTGTTGGTGCTGATCCATAGAATAAGCCCGTGCCGACAGAGGCACCGAGGGCAATCATCTGCATATGACGATTTTTAAGTCCGCGCTTCATATGCTTTGAGGACTGATTGGTTTCAGTGTTGTGTTCACTCATAAGCGTTGTCTCCCCTTTGTGCATTAAAATTAATGCACAACCTACACATAAATAAAAAATAATTGCTTTTTATACATATAGCACTACTATCCTAAGTGTATAACGCTGCTACAGGTATAAGTATATAATGTCTAATGATAGAGTATATATATCTTTTTGGCAATATATTTATCAGTATTTTAATCATAATTTTGAAAAAAATATATAATTTATGGAAATATTATTTGATGTATGGTGAGGGATGTTGAAAATGAGTACGGATTTCCCTATAAAGGGTACACGCCATATTATTTAGTGTATGATGAGGCAAGCTGAAAAGAAGGTGGAAATGAAAGCATATTTGTGTATTTTCATGCCTTGCAAGATTTGCATACATTCTATGAAAAAATATAAAGGAATTTTGAATACCTATAGCGAATACATAGAGTAAATTGCGTTTTACGCTTTAAAGGAGGCGGTTCATAATGAAAGAGTATGCTAGTGATTTGATTCGTAATGTGGCTATTGTTTCCCATGACGGAGCGGGGAAGACAGCGCTGGTAGAAGCGTTATTACTCGCTTGTGGTGCCGTTGATGCGGTCGGAAAAGGCCAAGACAATAAACATATTATGGACTTTGAGCCTGAAGAAATTAAACGTAATGTAACAATTCAGCTAGGGATTGCACCTTGTGAATGGAAAGGGCATAAAGTTAATTTTATTGATACACCAGGCTATTCAGAGTTCCACGGGGAAGTACGTGCTGCCTTGCGTGCTGCCGATGGTATGTTGATGGTATTATCTGCAACCTCAGGCGTGGAAATTGATACGATTCGCGCTTGGGACTATGGTGTAGAGCTTCAAATGCCGCGCATGGCCTTTATCAATAAGATGGACGTAGAAGGGGCTGACTTCTTTGGCACCTTAGAAAAAATGCATGAACTATTTGGCAAGGCCATTATGCCATTACAGATTCCAATCGGTGAAGGTCCTGATTTTAAAGGCGTAGTAGACGTGGCGAAGCGCACAGCCTATGTATATGAAAATGGCAAGATGACAGAAGTGCCAGTGCCAGAAGAATTATCTGCTAAAGTAGAGGAAATTCGCGAGCTCACTGTAGAGGCTGCAGCAGAAGGTAATGATGAATTACTAGAAAAATATCTAGATGGTCATGAATTGTCCTTAGAAGAGATTCGTCAAGGTTTGCGCGAAGGTATGTTAACTGGTCGTGTATGTGCGGTTATGTGCGGTAGTGCGATTAATAATATTGGCATGGACCAAGTGTTAGACCGCATGATTCGCTACATGCCTGATGCGGCGAAACGCGTTATGACAGCGAAGGATGCAGACAATGGTGAACAAAAGATTGTTCATGTAGATAAGCCATTTACTGGTTTTGTATTTAAAACTGTGTTGGACCCATTTGCTGGTAAGCAAAGCTTTATCCGTATTTTCTCGGGAGAACTTAAAGAAGGCGACAAGCTGTACAATTCTTCTCAAGATGTAGAAGAAAAATGGGGTAAAATGTATACGCTCATTGGTAAGCAACAAGTGCCAGTGTCTGAAGCAGGGGCTGGGGATATTGTGGTAATTCCAAAATTACCTAATGCTAAGACGGGCGATACATTTAGTACGGCAGCATTTAAAGTGACTTATGATCCAATTCGCTTCCCTCAACCACTTCATACAGTGGCTATGATTGCAGAGAAGAAGGGTGAAGAAGAAAAATTAGCCTCTGCACTAGCTCGAATTGCAGAGGAAGACCCTACTTGCATTGTGACTAAAGACGTAGAAGGTCGTCAGATGCAAGTGCGTTGTATGGGCGAAGTTCATTTAGAACATATTTTAACTAAGATGGAACGCAAATATGGCGCCAAAGCTAAGTTAGAAAAATTATACATTCCATACCGTGAAACTGTACGTGGCACTGTGGAAGTTGAAGGTAAGCATAAGAAACAAAGTGGTGGTCATGGTCAATATGGTCATGTAAAAATTAAGGTTGAGCCACTATATGAAGGCGATTTTGAATTTGTAGACGAAATCTTTGGTGGTGCTGTACCTCGTCAATATATTCCAGCTGTTGAAAAAGGTGTGCGTGAAACACTAGAGCATGGCCTCATTGCTGGCTATCCTATGATTGGCGTGAAAGTGACCTTGTTAGATGGTTCGTATCACTCTGTAGACTCTTCTGAATTGGCGTTTAAAGTAGCGGCTGCACAGGCACTTAAAAAAGGTGTGCCTGATGCAAAACCAGTTCTTTTAGAGCCAGTATATGATGTTAATATTTTCGTTCCAGATGCATTTACAGGCGATATTATGGGTGATTTAACAAGTCGCCGTGGTCGCGTTTTAGGTATGGAGCAGGCAGAGCGTGCTGGCGTGACTGTGATTAAAGCGCAGGTGCCATTTGAAGAAATGCTTGATTATGTAACAGTTCTTCGCTCTATGACTCAAGGTCAAGGGGTATTTAATATGGAATTTAGTACTTATGAAGAAGTGCCTCATAAGACTGCTGAAGCCATTATTGCCGCTTATGTAGATGATACTGAAGAATAATCTTATGTAGATTCGCTTGTAAGGGACAAATGTGTTTTATATGTAGACTAAAAACTGGAAAAAGAGTACAATATAAATAGAAACAAACACTTACTTTGGTACTTTTTAAATACTCGCTTGCTTAAGCAAGTGTAGTGACACTGTTGTTTAGGAGTTTTACATGATTTTTGGACATATTAATGTGCCGTATGATACTCACGCATATGCACCTGTATTAGTGAAGGCCTTGGATTGGCTAAAAAATACAGATTTAACAAAACTATCGGCTGGGCGGCATGAGATTGAGGGCGATGCTATATACGCCAATGTAGATGATGTGATGACCCGCCAGTTCGTAGACACAAAGCCTGAGTCGCATAAACGGTATATTGATATACAGTTTATGGTGCGAGGCACTGAGAAAATTGGATTTTTACCTAAGGTGAATGAGATACCACCTACAGAAGAATATAGTGAACGAGATCTATACTTTTATGACCCATCATTAGCTGATGCCGGTATTATCACCTCGAATTCAGGTAATTATGCCATATTTTTCCCCGATGACTTACATCGGCCTCTAATCGCTGTAGACGACATACCGCAACCAATCCGTAAAGTGGTTGTAAAGGTGTGCGTAGATTTGTTAAAATAGAATAGCTAACGAACGACCGGTGTTTAGCCGGTCGTTTTTCTATAGATGTTTTTGTATTTTGACTAGAGGTAAGAGATTACATAGTAGAAAGGTTGTTTTTCATGGATTCCTATAAATTGGTGGGTATCGCATTGACGTTGTTAGGTGGTGCACTTTGGGGCCTCTCGGGGACCAGTGCCCAATTTATACAGCAAGCCCGAGGCGTAACGCCGGAGTGGCTACTGGTGTCGCGACTTATCATTGCAGGGATTATCACTATTCTATGGGCCTATTTAAAATATAAAAAACAATCTTTAGCTGTATTCTCCCAGCCGAGAGATATTGTTAAGATGATGATATTCGGGATCTTCGGAGTAGCTCTATGTCAATACTCTTATTTTAGGTCTATATTTTATGCTGGGGCTGGTATTGCCACTGTACTACAATATTTAGCACCGGCAATGATTGTAGTGTACATGTTTATACGCTATCGAAAGTTGCCCTCTAAAGGAGAAATGCTCAGCGTTGTGCTAGCTACGGTAGGTACATTTATTATTGCATTGCAAGGAACTTGGAATTTTTCTGCTATTGATGAAGTCGTATTATTCTGGGGCTTGTTGTCGGCGGTGGCTGTAGCCATTTATAGTATGCAGCCGGTATCTTTGTTACGCACCTATGGAACCTTGCCTATTTTAGGTTGGGCTATGTTGGGTGGCGGTATTGTAGCTTGGTTTTTATGGTGGCCTACGTCGATTCCTGGAACTTGGGACATGTATACGTATTTGGCGTATTTTGCCATTGTTATTTTAGGTACAGTAGTAAGCTTTAATGCCTATTTAGAAGGCGTTCGCCGCATTGGTGCCGTTCAGGGTACAGTGCTGTCCTCGATTGAGCCGATTTCAGCAGCTATTTTAGGTTGGGCGCTTTTGGGGAATCATTTCTTGCCATCTGATTATGTAGGCTTTATTTTAATTTTGATTACTATATTTATTTTGGCTCGAGAAAAAGGAAAATAAATCGTTAAAAGCTCATCTTGCATTTCATAGTGCAATATGTATTGTTTATGAGTACTTTTGATGGAATGAAGACGTTGACAATACATATAAAGCTTATAAAACTATAGGCAAAAATAAATATAATAAAGTCAGGAAAAATAAATTTGAACTTATAAAGTAAAATATAAGATAGAGAAAAATATAGAGGCTACTTAGCAATGAACAGGACGTATATTGCTAAGTAGCCTTTTTAGTTTAATCAAAATTTATTCAACTAATAGTGATTCATTATATGTGTCTATATTATAAAAAATAAGATGTGTTTTATCAGGGCTTACAGCGAGGCCATCGGCATACCATTCAATTTGACCATTGGGGTCATTCGTACCGCCATAGGCATAGATATAAACGGTGTAAGTATCAGGAATATTATGGGTAAATGTTTCATAGGAAAGATGTCCTAAATATTTCATTTGGGCTGCCTTATTTTCAGCAACTGTCATAGGACGTACATCAGCTGGTCGTTCATTTTGTATGCGGCTGAGTACGTCTCTCCATTTGGCATGTATTTGTTGTAATACAATGGGTGGAGCATGATGCGCTCGTGCCTTCCGTATTTCTTTCACATGTGCTTGCTCTGTTTTAAGTCGTTGACTCACTACTTCAGGATGCCAGTAGGTATAGGATACATCATTTAAATCCTTTAATTCTGAGGTGGTGCTAACCCAATAGGTAGGAATGAGTTGGTCCAGTGAAATAGTTGGATGATTGGCGTCAGGCACTGTGTAGATTTGTCTTTTGTCATGTTCGCCAGATAGTATGACTTTAAATTGTTTAGCTTCCCGTGGCGTCGTAATGATTTGAGCTGTTTCTCGCGTTTCATCAATTAGGCTTTGTGACTCTTCTGGTGACGCCTGAAAGGAGAGCTGTACATATTGTGTAAGGCCACCTTTGTAAGAACTGGCTTGGAAGCTTACATTCTTAGCGAAACTTGGAATTTTAACAGGGAAACTAGGGAATGGAGCGTAATCGGCTACATCATTTACAGGTAGGGATGTAAAGGCACGATTGTATTCAAGTTTTACTAGCACATGATTTAGAGATTTGTTTTTAGTCAAATCTTCTGGTGTTTCATTTGCATTTAAGTCCTTGGTTATTTTGTGCCAAGATTCAGGTAATGTTTGAGTATACAGTACACGGAACGGCGTAGGTATGATTTGGCGATTATTTTTCTTGGCATCGAATAAAACTTGCATAGGATGTTTTTCTCGTTGCACAGCGGAAGGGATTATTTCGTTCGTATTATGGTTGGCTGTTATAAAGGGACCAGGAGTTGCCATTTGCGCAGGCGTAGTTTCTTGAGCAATTACTAGGGTAGGAGGAACAGAGTGGTGGTTAGTACTGTCAGCACTCACACTAGCATACGAAAGAACCGACAAGGAGAGAAGGCTCATTAAAAGTAAACTTTTCATAGGTGTTGAAGATCTTGTGGATTTTGTAGGGCTCATAGAGTTTGTAAATTTCGTAAATTTTACAGGTTGAGTAGACACTATGGGCTTAGTAGGTTGTGAAGATTTCATAGAGACGCTCCTTTATAGTTGGCATATACTAAACAAACGCTGCTGATAGAAACATACGATATGTATACTTTTATTATACAACATAGGGTCATATATATAGCGATACAGTACAAAGATGTAGGAAAGAATTATAGTTCAAAGATGTGGTACAGTGCTATAGCACAAAACGGTGGTACAGAGTTATAGTACAGAGATATGGGACAAAGTTATGGTATAGAGTCATAGCTCGAAGATGTGGTAGAGAATTGTTGTGCAGAAGTTTTTAGCACATCTTTTCATATCGATAAAATACGATAAAGCATATTGACATATCTAGGAAAAGAGATATAATTAAAGTATGGAAAATCAACAATTACTAGACATTTTTAAAGCTTTATCTAATGAAAGTCGCTTGAAAATTCTGCAGTGGCTTAAGGACCCTAAGGCCTATTTTCCGCCCCAGAGCACTCATAGCGCTGAGGAAGACGTGTTTAAAGGAGGCGTCTGTGTGGGGAGTATCCAAGATAAATTAGGCATTTCCCAATCAGCTGTTTCTCATTATTTAGACATGATGCAACGAGCCGGCTTATTGGAATCTGTACGAATTGGCAAGTGGACTTATTATCGTCGCAATGAAGCGACAATTAAGACTTTAGTTGAGCATCTAGGCGAGAGTTTATAGCTCTTAGTGAGATGTCAGCTTTATAGCATTTTATGAATCATCAGATTTCATACGGTATTGGAATCAATTATACTTTATAGTGTTTTTATGACTGATTATGCTTTATAGCATTTTATGATTTGTCATGCTTTATATGTACCGATTTGTTTGTA
The DNA here is from genome assembly GCF_900545795.1 of uncultured Veillonella sp. Classification (GTDB taxonomy): domain Bacteria; phylum Bacillota; class Negativicutes; order Veillonellales; family Veillonellaceae; genus Veillonella_A. The sequence goes on along the minus strand of NZ_URAR01000001.1, from coordinate 196,794 downwards.
AAGTATGAGTTTTTACAATCTAATAATCTAATACAAATAAAACAGCTATATCTCGCTTAGTAGGCGAAATATAGCTGTTTTTGTTTTGCTTATTTTTAATTAGTTAGGTAGGGTATAGGAGAAAATGAGTTAGACACTACCTATTGGCAAAAGCTCTATACTATGAGTAATTATCTTAGTTTAGCATAGACCCAAATACTATTTAAGAAGAAGAGGCATGCTGTGGCCCAGAAGAGGGCGGTAAACCCGAATAGGCCCATAAAGGTAGCACCGCCAACGGAGCCTAAGAAATAGCCTAAGAATTGAGTTGATTGATTATAAGAGAACACTTGCCCTGATAAAGATTTTGGCGTGTGAGTGGAAATGTATGTATTAAGTGCTGGTAATAACCCTGCTAGGCCAAAGCCCATGAGGAAACGTAGCACAGCTAGCTGCCAAGCACTAGTTACATAGGCTTGGGGAATGGTAATTAAAGCCGTGAATAATAAAGAGGCTATCAATATTTTGCGAGGCCCGATACGATCGATTAATTTTCCACAGAAGGAGCTGCTAAGCATTTGTGCAATCCCTGTTGAGGAGAAGACAAAGCCGGCTATGAGGGCTAAATGAGGTGTATTAGCAGGCATAATATCGTGAAGATACACAGTGATAATAGGTTGTAAGCTCATCATGGACATGGCGTAAATAAAGGTTGATACAGCGATGATGGTAAGCTCTTTGAAATAAGGCAATTGTTTCTTTAATTCCTTGAATCCCTTTGGCAATTCCTTTGGCTGTGGTTTATAATGCTCATGCACAAAGAAGAGGACGAGTAAAAAGGCCAGGCCTAAGCACGTAGCGGTAATAAAAAAGGTAATGCGTATGCCAAAGATACCAGCTAAATAACCGCCAATAAGAGGGCCTAAGAGAGAACCTGCTAGATTGGAAGAGGCCAGCAAGCCGAGTGCCCAACCTGTGCGATTTTCTGGCGTTTCGGAGGCTACTAAGGTAATAGATCCAGAGAAAAAACCTGAAACAAGGCCCTGAGCCATGCGAACTAGAACAAGTTGTAAAGGGGTGTGGACAAAGCCAATTAATAGATTGCAAAGCATCATGCCAAAACTTGCGCGCAGCAAGATGAGTTTGCGCCCTTTTCTATCGGCTAAGCGCCCCCAGAAAGGCGACACCAGGGCGACGACAATATATGTAATGCCCATGGCAAGGCCGGACCAATAGGCCACTTCAGCACTATCTGATAGGCCTAAATCATGTAGATATAGAGGTAATATGGGAGCGATTTGGCTCATTCCCGTAGCGGAAAGAAAGGCGCCGAATAAACAGACGTAGACAGTTCGTTGCCAAGCGGGCATAAATATCCTCCTTTAGAAATTGAATTGTAAATATATAATAAAATTTTCTCTTTTTTATTGTAACATACTTGTAAGAACTAAGGAAAAAGGGGGAGACGATTACCTATAAAATTAAAATTTTAAGAAAATTTCTCGATTTCTTCATTATTCTTAGGTATGCTAAATATGAAATAATATGTGTAAGACTATGAGGGGCTTTACATAGCGCTTGCTGATTGCATAGTTTCTAAGTAGTGATTGGCTGGTCGTATTCTGTAGGAAGAGCCTAGGTGGTCGTATTTTATATGCATAATTTAGGAGGGTATTAACATGAAGAAAGTTTTGCTATGGAGTTTAGTAGCCAGTGCATTAGCTTTACCTGTATATGGTAATTCTTGGGCAGCCAGTGAAGTAGGGAGTATGGATATGCCACAGGGCGTGTTGGAAAAAGCTGGTGTAGGTACAGGAGATATAGCAATGTCTTCTGTAAATAGCGTCAATATAAGCAATATGACAAACACTAATCCTGTAGTGGCGAATGTGGATAATGCGGCTAGGACAACTTCAGAGGCTGTTAATCGTACAACCTTGCCAATTGTAGATAATCGCAGTACAACGTTGCCAGCAGAGGGGATGAAAAAGCAAGGTGCTTCAGCAGTAGAGGCCGTAGTGGTAATTCCAAAGGTCTTTGGAGATGGTGAAAAAGTGAGTGCTGTAGCCCTAGCGTATCCAAAAGCGATTGATACGACTACATTAAGCACCGATGATTTTGCTGTGGAAGGGCGTGAAATCAGTCGCGTTTATACTAATTATCACCCTACTACCTCTTGGAAGGATAAGGGCGAAGTAGGTCGCTATGTAATTGTTGAATTAAAACAAGAAAATACAGTTCCTTTTGAACAAGGGAAAAAAGATGATAAAGGCAATATGGATAGCCCCAATAGTCAAGGTGGTGACAACAATCAAAGCACACAAAGCGCTCCAAATATTTCAAATGCTTTAAATACCTCAAACACACCAAACACACCAAACACTTCAAATACTCAAAATGCCCAAAACACCCAAAATACTGCTAAGGGGCCCGATGAAGAACCAGGCATGGGACTTATGAGAAGTAATCGTGTTATGCCATCTTTAGATGTGTCAGTAGAACAAACAGGGACGTTGAAATCATTGGATGGTACAGTATATTTAACTAATCGAGTACAATTAAAGCCAACAGCTCGTACAACAGATATCATTGATTCATTCAAAACTGTATATTATACAGATCCGGCTACAGGTTACACCATTCCTTACAATGTATATTTACCAGCTGGTTATGATGGAACCAAGAGCTATCCTTTATACTTCTTTGTTGCTGATGCATCTGCTAATAATAGTGATATTACGACGCCTTTATACCAAGGTAATGGGGCGACGATTTTTGCATCAGAAGAAGAGCAACGAAAACATGAAACTATCATTGTGGCGCCACAATATACGCAAAGCTTAGTTGATCAATTAGGTATGCTCACAACTGACCAAAATGAGTGGACTGAAGGACTCACTTTAGTGACTGATTTACTTTATCATGTTATTGACACCTATGCTGTAGATAAAGAACGTATATACGGAGTGGGGCAATCTCAAGGCGGTATGACCAATATTGCGATTAGTGATAAATACCCTGATTTATTTGCAGCTCAATGGCTGGTAGCTTGTCAATGGAATGTAGAAGAAATGAAAGCTCTCAAGGATAAGAAACTGTGGATTATTGTATCTGAAGGCGATGATAAAGCGTATCCTGGTATGAATGCCGCTACTAGTGAATGGGAAGCCTTAGGTACAAAAGTGGCACGCAGTGATATGTGGGATAGTTATTCCACGGCCAGTGAATTTGATACTCTTGTAAAAGCTACAGAAGCACAGCAAGCACCGATTAACTACACTGTATTTAAAGGTGGCAATCATATGTACACTTGGTCGGTAGCTTATACGATAGAAGGCATTCGTGATTGGCTCTTTAGTCAAACACGGTCTGGTAAACCAGTTAGCGAAACGGCGTCAGGCAAAGCTATGGTAGAGACAGCTAAGAAACAAGCATATCGTGAAAGTGGTCGTAAAGCTTTAGAGGAAGGCATTGCTTATAAAGACGCTGGTGAGTATAAAAAAGCAGAAGCTGCATTTAATAAAGCTGTCGCACTAGGGGATATGAAGTCCTATCGGTACTTAGGCTATATGTATGAACAAGGTCTTGGTGTAAAGAAAGATCAAACTAAAGCTTTTCATTATTTCTTAGAAGGGGCCAAAGCGGGAGATATTACTAGCCAAGCCCATGTAGGGCAAATGTATGTAGACGGTACAGGGACTATTAAGGATTATGGTGAAGCGTTAATATGGTTTGAAAAAGCAGCTACTAATGATACGATTATCGGCTCAGATGGTCTCGTTGGTTTGGCCGGCTTATATGAACATGGCTATGGAGTTCCAAAAGATGCGGTAAAGGCAAAAGAGTATTATGTAGCTGCTGCCGCACTTGGAAATCCTGTGGCCATAGAGTGGTTGCGTTATGGTGAGGTGATTTTATAAAATCCCTCTTGACAAAAATAAGTACCTTCTCTATACTCTATCTATAACTAAAGATAGTGACAGTGCAATACACATGTCCACTAGACAGAATGTTTTGTATGTCCATAATAGATGCAATGACTAAGACGGCTAAGTCGGGTAGTCCTCAGCGAGCTGAAGTATGGTGCGAGTTCAGCGGATGAAGAGTTAGCGAATCACTTGGGAGCATACAAATTGAAGTTTAACCAACTATTGATTTGTCGGTGAGCACCGTTATATGCGTGAGTGGCTTATTTGTATAAGTCAGTAGGGTGGTACCACGGATATTTGCGTTCGTCCCTTCGGGGACGGGCGCTTTTTTTATTGAGAGGAGAACTAGGAATGGATTACGGTAAAACATTACATTTGCCAGAAACTGAATTCCCTATGCGTGGCAATTTGCCAAAACGGGAACCAGAATTTTTGAAATTTTGGGACGATAATAAAGTATATGAAAAACGCCTTGAAAAACGTAAAGGCAACGAGCCTTTCGTGCTTCATGATGGCCCTCCATATGCAAATGGTAAATTGCATATTGGCCATGCGCTAAATAAAACTTTAAAAGATATTATTATGAAATACAAAACCATGCAGGGCTATTACACACCATACATTCCTGGTTGGGATACACATGGTTTGCCAATCGAGCATGCGGTTATTAAAAATACTGGTTTAAACCGTCATGAAATGTCACCGCTTGATTTGCGCGCTAAATGTAAAGAGTATGCGTTAGAATGCGTGGAAGAACAGAAGAAAGACTTTATCCGTTTCGGTGTGCTTGGCCGTTGGGAAGATCCATATTTAACTTTAAAACCTGCGTTTGAAGTAAAACAAATTGGTATCTTTGGTGAAATGGCTAAACGCGGTCACATCTATAAAGGTCTTAAAACTGTTTACTGGTGTACACATTGTGAAACCGCGCTTGCAGAAGCTGAAATCGAATATAAAGAAAAGAAATCATTCTCCATTTATGTTAAATATGCCTATGTAAATGAATTAAAACGTACGTTGCCAGAAGGCTTAGATACAACTAAGGCATATGCTGTTATTTGGACTACAACACCTTGGACATTGCCAGCATCTCAAGCAATTTCTGTAAATCCAAAACTTGAATACTCTTGGGTACAAGTGGGCGACGAATACTATTTAATGGCTACTGACTTAGTGGCTACAGCGCTTAAAGATGCACAAGTTGAAGAGTATACAGTACTTAATACTTTCTCCGGTGAAGAGCTTGAGTTAGCTACATTTAAACATCCATTTATCGAGCGTGTAGTGCCTGTATTCTTAGGCGAACATGTAACTCTTGACGCTGGTACAGGCTGCGTTCATACAGCACCAGCTCATGGTGAAGAAGACTTTTATGTATACCAAGCGTATAAAAAAGCAGGCAAAGTTGATTTTGAAATCACGTCCTTCGTAGGTCCTACTGGGGAATATGTAAAAGCCGTAGATAATGGCCGTTATGGAGATACTGAAGAAGTGCTCGCTGGTAAAGAAATTCATGATGCGGAAGTGCCAATTCTAAAAGTGTTAGCGCACAATGGTGCACTTCTTCGCAAAGGTTCTCTTCGTCACCAATATGCACATTGCTGGCGTTGTAAAAACCCTGTAATCTATCGCGCTACAGAGCAATGGTTCTCTTCTGTTGATGGATATCGTAAACAAGCTCTTGAAGTTATCGATAATCAAGTACAATGGATTCCTAAATGGGGCCATGACCGCATTTACAATATGATTGCTGACCGTGGGGACTGGTGTGTATCTCGTCAACGCGTATGGGGTGTGCCAATTCCTGTATTCTATTGCGATTCCTGCGGTGATTATGTAATCAATGATGACACTATCAAATCCGTTCAATCTTGGGTGGCTAAAGAAGGGTCTGATGCGTGGTGGAATCACAGTGCAAAAGAATTATTGCCAGAAGGCTTTACTTGCCCTCATTGTGGCCATGGTGAATTCCATAAAGAAACGGACATTATGGACGTATGGTTCGATAGTGGTTCTTCTTGGGCTGGCGTTCTTGAAAATGAAGGCCTTGATGTACCTTGCGCTATGTATCTTGAAGGATCTGACCAACATCGCGGTTGGTTCAACTCCTCCTTGTTGACTGGTGTAGCTACTACAGGTAAAGCGCCATACAATTCTGTATTGACTCATGGCTTCGTAGTGGATGGGGAAGGCCGTAAAATGTCTAAATCTGTAGGCAATACGGTAGCACCTTCCGATATCATTGATGTATATGGTGCTGATGTAATGCGTCTTTGGGTATCTTCTGCAGATTACCAAGGTGATGTACGTTTGTCTAAAGACATCGTAAAACAATTGTCTGAAGTATATCGTAAAATCCGCAATACATTCCGCTTTTTACTTGGTAACTTAGATGATTTCAATCCTAATACAGATAAAGTGCCATATGAACAATTATCTGAAATTGATAAATGGGCTTTACTTCGCTTAGAAGAAGTGCGTCAAAAAGTTACGGAAGCGTATGAAAATTATGAATTCCATATTTTATATCATACAATCCACAATTTCTGTACAGTTGATTTAAGCTCTTTCTATCTCGATGTATTGAAAGACACTATGTATGCAGAAGAAGCGACTGCAGTTGCTCGTCGCAGTGCGCAAACAGCTATTTATGAAATTGTTACTACGCTTGTGCGCATGGTGGCACCAGTGCTTTCCTTTACGGCAGAAGAAGTATGGCAATATATGCCAAAAGAAGACGGTATGGGCATCAGTGTAATGCTTGAAGATTGGCCAACTGGCAATGCCGCTCACTATGATGCAGCCTTAGCTGAAAAATGGAGCCATATCTTAGCTCTTCGTGGCGAACTTACAAAAGCTCTTGAAACAGCACGTCAAGAAAAAGTAATTGGTCACTCCTTAGATGCAAGTATCACTGTATATGCAGATGGTGCAGCATATGAAACATTAGCTCAAGTTAACAATTTAGCGGCTCTTCTCATTGTAAGTGAAGCGGCGCTTGTTGAAGGCCGTGCTAATGCACCAGCTGAAGCAGTTGCGACTGAAGAAGGTCATTTAAGCGTAGTAGTAAAACCTAGCGAATATGAAAAATGCGAACGCTGCTGGATTCATCGCGATACAGTTGGACAAGACAAAGAACATCCGACATTGTGTGATCGTTGTGCAGATGTGTTGTCTAAATAAGCGTTTTAGCTACTCTTGGGTTGCATAAAATAAAATAGAGCCTCTAAAGTACTGAGGATATTAATAAAAATAGTTTCTACTGGAAACCTCTCGTTAAGCGCGAAGAGGATTTCTTGTAGAAACTTTTTTTTGTTTAAGTCCTTTTGTATTAAGGGGAAGTGGCCTGTTTATTTCTAAATAGCTCAAAAAAGAGGAGCTAAAAATGTTAGCTTAGAATAGGATGGACATTTATTTTTGAGATGAGGAAAAAATTTTAATTGTTAGATTCGATTTAGTTATAAATCGAATAGGTTGTAATATAGATATATATCGATAGACTTAGTTAGTAAAGAAAAGAAACTCATTAGTTTCACAGATGGTGAAATCTTCACCATCCGTGTAACTAGTGAGTTTTTTAAATTTTTTATTATAAAAATATGAAGAGATTGTATAAAGATTTTGTTGAATAAAATTAATAATTAAACATAATTATTAATTAATTTATATAATTAATAAAAATAAGGAGATTAAAATACAATATAAAATATGAAGAAAAAATGAAAAATAAAGAAAATGAGATGAAATAAGTGTAAAATAAATTAAGGTAATGATTTTTAAATAAAATAAAAATAACAATATAATATTTGATTTATTTTGTTAAATATGCAATTATAAGTGTAATCAATGAATATGTAGAATAGGTGGAATTATAATTTCGCATAAACACTGCATTGGGATTAGTTAAAAGATTTTAAAAAGGAAAAATTACTGGTAATTTTTTAGGCTAGTGAAAGGATAGCTGGGAGACAACTTAATATGGCAGGTGTTAGGAGCGTAGTGTGATTTATTTAACATGAAAGGGGCATGTTTATATGAACAAACGGTCTAAGGCGCTTTTGGTTGCGTCAATAATTACAGGTTCGTTAATATATCCAGGGGGATATGGATATGCTGCGGATTTAACTGTTGATCAACAAGCGGTATATGATGCTGTAGTAGCTAAGTTTGGTTCACAGATTACAGAGTTACAAGGTTGGACAAGAGATTTATATATTAAGAGTAATGCTATGCCTACGCCTGGTACAGGCAAAGGTGTGGCATTAGGTAAAGACTCTATAGCGAAAAGTGAATCAGCTGTTGCCATTGGCAATGGGGCGAACGCGAGTGAAGAAGAGTATGCTAATGTAGCGATAGGTTCTGCTGCTCAAGCCTTAGGTGGTAGTACTGTAGCTATAGGTAGTGGAGCCCAATCGATGACTGGAGGAGCTGTCGCCATTGGGACCAATGTAACATTAACAGACGAAAATAGTAATGGAAGTACAAACTTCATCGGTATTGGTCATAGTATACATAGTAATGGTGTACGTTCTATTTTAATAGGGGAAGATATAGGAACAACTGATACACCTAATAAGCATGGGTATATGGTTGGCATTGGCTATAAAGTCAATCCAAGTTATGACTCAGTAGCTATTGGTAGTTTTTCAAGTACTCAAGGTAGTGGCGTCGCTATTGGTGCGGGAGCTCATGCATTAGCCGATAATGGTGTAGCTATTGGATTTACGAGCTTTGCTGCAAGCCAAAATTCTGTAGCATTAGGGCATAATTCATATGCTTACACGGGTAATGTAGCAGCTAAGTCGTATTTAAGTAATGAAGACTTTAGTGCTGATAATGGTGTGGTAGCCATAGGTAATAATTTTGAATTAACCTTAGGCGACACTAAATTTCCAATCAATCATCGCCGGATTACTGGTGTAGCTGGTGGTGCTGATGAATACGATGCAGTTAACGTGAAACAACTCAAAGCATTGAGTACAGATGTAGACACGCGAATTGCCAATAAAATGAATAATATAAATGGTAGTTCTGTTGAATATGTATCTATTAATCCTGATAGAGATGCGGATGAAATTATCAATAAAGACAATCATGGTGCAGAGAAACCAGGTGCCATTGCCATAGGTTCAGGGGCTACAACTAATGGATATGAAAGTATTGCTTTGGGGAATAGAGCCACGGTTGCATATGATGGTACAGAAGGAAAAATAAGTGGTGGTCAAATTGCTATAGGATTTGGTGCAACAGCAAATAGAGCAGAGTCTTTAGCTATAGGTGTAGAAGCTAAAGCTGATAAAGGGATTGCCATTGGAAATCTTGCTTATAGTAATAGTTCAACCGCTGTTGGTATAGGGGTAAATAGTAAAGCGAATAGTCAAGGCAGTATAGCTATAGGGAATTGGACTGTAGCAGAAGTTAGTGGTGTTGCTATTGGTGAAGATGCGGTAGCGCATAGTGATCAGTCAACTGCATTAGGATATAATACTGGTGCTTATACGGATAATTCAGTAGCCACTGGCTCTAATGCGGCCGTTTATAGTAAAGGGTCTATTGCTATTGGTAGTAATGCTGTAGTATATGCTGATGCTAAAGATCCTATAAATGAAGAGACATTCCAGGATAAGAATGACAAGCAAAAAGCAAATTATAAACCGTCACCTAAGAATAGTAATAGCAAGCCAGAAAATAATCTTTACTATCGAATAGGTACTACATCTGGGAATGGTATTGCTATTGGATCTAATGCTACAGTGAAGCAAGATCAAGGTCTAGCTATAGGGATGAATGCTATAAGTGAAGTACTTAATGGAGTAGCAATAGGTAGCAATTCCAAAGCAACTGTCAACTCTCAGGTAGTCGGATATGATCCCAATCGCGATGTTAAAAAAGATTTAGAGTCACCAGTTTGGAAATCTAAATTAGGAGCCGTATCAGTGGGCTACGGAGAATACACGACTGCGAGTGGTCGAAAAATGGCGGCTAATACCCGTCAAATTACTAATGTAGCTGCTGGCTTTAAAGATACTGATGCAGTGAATGTAGCACAGCTTAAGTCATTGAATCAAAAGGTAGATACTAATAAACTTTCTTATGTATCTATTAAATCCAAAGAAACAGGTAACAAAGATAATTTAGGTGCAACAGGCACTGACTCTGTAGCTATTGGGCCTAATGCACAATCTATTGGTAAAAATAGTGTAGCTCTAGGCTCCAATGTAAAAGCTAGCATTGCAGATGCTATCGTTATTGGTAGGGATATTACTGATGGCAAGGGGATTATAGTAGGTGTGAGTTCGGTAGCAACTACAGACCATAGTATTGCTATTGGTGTAGAAGCAGATGCATCCGGTAGTGCTAGAAATACAGCAGTAGGTTGGAAGTCTAAAGCTACTGGTGACTATAGTGTGGCCTATGGTCAAAATAGTCAGGCGTTAGGAGAATCTTCAGTTGCACTTGGTACAAGTGTAACCGCTAATGGTAAGGCTGGCATTGCTATTGGTAATTCGGCTGTTAGTAACTCTGAAAATAAAACGGAATCTTCTATTGCCATTGGTGATAGAGCAAAGGCTGAAAGTAATGCAGGGGTTGCTATAGGGCTTAGAACAACTGCTTCTGGCGATAGAAGTACGGCTTTAGGCTTTTTTGCAAATTCGAGTGGTAAATTTGCTACAGCATTAGGTGCAAATACCGAAGCAATAGGGGACAGTAGTGTGGCCATGGGCTCTAGTGCCACGGCTGAAGCGGAACGATCTATTGCTATCGGTTCGAATTCTGTTGCTGATAGAGCGGCCGGTACATTTGGTTATTCACCTGAGGCTGGCGCATTTGCAAATGAAGGTGAATTAATTACCTATTTAGGTAAAGTTGATGAATATAATGCATTAACGACACAGGCCATAGAAAAGAATAAAGAAATGTTAGAGAAAAAAGCCGCTGCTGATGCAAATCCGGGGGATAGCACTTTGCTTAAGGCTGCAGTACAGGCTAGAAAAGAGCTTTTTGCAATTATAGATGAGAGGAATAAACTAAGTGCTGCCTATAAATCAGGTTTAGGAGCTGTTTCAGTAGGTAATGAATATGCCACTCGGCAGATTACTCATGTGGCAGCTGGTACCGAAGATACAGATGCTGTTAACGTAGCACAGCTTAAAGCGTTGAACAATAAAGTAGATGCGAATGAAATTTCTTATGTATCGATTAATTCTACTGAAACGGGTAATAAAGATAATACAGGGGCAACAGGCACAGACTCTGTAGCTATTGGCCCTAATGCAAGTGCTAGTGCCAATAATACGGTAGCCCTAGGTTCTAATGTAACAGCTGGTATTAATAATGCTATTGTAATAGGTAGTAATATTACAGATGGCAAAGGGGTTGTTATTGGTGTAAATTCTGCTGCAACATCAGAACACAGTGTTGCTATAGGTACTCATGCTACAGCTGGCGATACAAATCAGTCTGATGTGGCGATTGGTAACTATGCTAAAGCTCGTGGGTATAGTGTGGCCATCGGTGATGGTGCGAATGCCTTTGATATTAATGACCCAACAAGTGATGCGAGTGGACTTTCTGTAGCTATTGGTTCTAGTGCAGCAGCAACAGGTCAAGGTGGCGTAGCCGTAGGTCAAGGGGCTAAGGCTGCATTCCAATCCAATGCCATGGGCTCTGGAGCTAAGGCGACTGGCCGCGGAACTGTTTCTATTGGTGATACTTCAGAGGCTAGTGCTGCAGCTGCCGTAGCTCTTGGTAATCGGGCTAAAGCAACAGATACATTTAGTATGGCTTTAGGCATGGAAGCAGAAGCTATAAAATCTGGCAGTATTGCTGTTGGCGCACAAACAAAAGCTAATGGTGGCTGGTCACTAGCTGTAGGTAGAAGTACAGTAGCTAATGGAGAGTTGACAACGGCTTTAGGCTATAAAACAACTGCAGATGGAGCTCGTTCTATTGCTATTGGTCCATGGGCTAATACCTCAGAAGGCAGTTATGGTACAGCTATAGGTTATAATGCAAAAACTAAGGGAACCAATACTATTGCTTTAGGTGGCTATACGGAAGCTTTTAGTGATAAAGCAATGGCTTTAGGCTACTACTCTGAAGGTAATGTTGAAAATGGTGTTGCTCTAGGTGCATATTCGGTAGCTGATAGAGAAAAAGGTAAACTTGGTTATACAGTCGATGGTGTAACCTTTAATAAACCAGAAGATATAGCTTCATATTTAGGAAAAACGGCAGAATATGAGGCGGCTACAAAAGACTTTAATGAAAAAGTAGCAGCGTATAACGCTAAATATGCAGAACTAGAAAAAGATCCTAATAATGAACAACTAAAAGCTGAAGTAGATACATTAGAAAAGGCTGCTTATGCTAGTCAAAATGCTAGAAGTGCTATTATTTCACCATATGTATCTGGCTTAGGCGCTATTTCAGTAGGTACTGCATCTGATACTCGTCAGATTACTCATGTGGCAGCTGGTACCGAAGATACAGACGCAGTTAATGTAGCTCAGTTGAAACAGGTACAAAAGTTAGCTAATAATCATACAGCTATCAGAGTAAACGATGTAGGCCCAGTAGCTGGTGCCGATGGTGCCTATGGTGAGTATGTAAATACGAATGGCTTAGCTGTAGCAGTTAAAGATGTTGAAGGGCAAAAGATTTATGACTTCAAATTAAGTAAAGACATTACTGTTGGTACACCAGGCAAGGACGGTAAGCCGGGCGAACCAGGCACACCAGGTGAAGCTGGTAGTATTACGATTATTGGTGAAAAAGGTAAAGATGGTGCTGATGGAACGCCAGGTAAGAATGCAACAGCTGAAATTACTGTTAAAGAAGGCACTCCAGGGGTCGATGGAAAAGACGGCGAAACTATCACTCGTATCGTTTATGAAACTGGCGAAAAAGATGGTAATGGTAACCCAATTGTTACAGAAGTAGCTACTCTCAATGATGGGATGAAATTTGCTGGTGATGACAACACTAAATATGTAGCTAAGAAACTTAATGAACAGCTAGATATTAAGGGTGGCGCTGCAGCTGATACTTTAAGCGATAATAATATCGGCGTAGTTGCTGATGTAGATCCTAAGACTAGTGAAATTACTGGCTTACGCGTTAAATTAGCGAAGAACTTAGCTCTTGCAGATGGTAGTGTAGCCTTTGATGAAGCAGCAATTGATGCTGATGGTAACAAGTTAGTAAAAGGTCAAAACGGTAACTGGTATACAGATTTAACTGATGCTGTATATGATGAAAATACTAAATCTTACACTAAAGGCAATGAAACATTAGATCCAGTGAAAGCACCAAGTGTAGGAACAGTAAAACTATCCGCTACAGGTCTAGATAATGGTAACCAACGGATTACTCATGTAGCTGCTGGTACAGAGAATACTGATGCTGTTAACTATGGTCAGTTAACAGCTCTCATTTCCGAAACATCTGATACCATTGGTGGTAAACATACAGCCATTAAGGTAAACGATGTAGCGCCAGTAGCTGGTGCTGACGGTGCCTATGGTGTTTATGTAGATACTAATGGCTTATCTGTAGGGGTTAAAGAGGTTGATGGTCAAAAGATTTACGACTTCAAATTAAGCAACGACATTACTGTTGGTACACCGGGTAAGGATGGCAAAGATGGTACGCCTGGTAGCATTACTATTGTCGGCGAAAAAGGTAAAGATGGTGCCGATGGAACACCAGGTAAGAATGCAACAGCTGAAATTACTGTTAAAGAAGGCACTCCAGGGGTCGATGGAAAAGACGGCGAAACTATCACTCGTATCGTTTATGAAACTGGCGAAAAAGATGGTAATGGTAACCCAATTGTTACAGAAGTAGCTACTCTCAATGATGGGATGAAATTTGCTGGTGATGACAACACTAAATATGTAGCTAAGAAACTTAATGAACAGCTAGATATTAAGGGTGGCGCTGCAGCTGATACTTTAAGCGATAATAATATCGGCGTAGTTGCTGATGTAGATCCTAAGACTAGTGAAATTACTGGCTTACGCGTTAAATTAGGGAAAGACATTAATTTACCTGATGGTAGTGTTCGTATTGATGGTACTACTGATGAAAAAGGGAACCCAACTGGCGGTATCTATATTGCTAAGCAAAATCCTACGCCGAAGGTTGCCGGTAAAGACGCACCGGATAAGGCTGAAGAAGGTTTATATATTACTGGCTTAAGTAATATAGATTGGAATCCTGGCACTAATGGTATCGTTGAAAATCGAGCAGCTACTGAAAAGCAATTACTAGCTGTAGCTGATAGTAGTGCTAGAGTTGATGCATCTAACTTATCTGTTGAGAATATAGCGAGTTGGAAAGGTAAACTTGGTATTGATGATACAGTATTAGGTGAGGCTGGTGCTTGGAAGCTTCAAGTTAATGATGCAGGTGAACGTTCGATTAAGAAGAATTCAATCATTAACTTTAAAGATGGTGCTGAGATTAAAGTCACACAATCTGGTAATGATATTACAATTGGTGTAGATCCTGCTTTTGTTAAAAAGGTAACAGATAATACTGCTAATATTTCTAATTTAACTACTCGTGTAACTAAGGTAGAAGGTGACATTACAACTATCGGTGGTAAGGTTACAAACTTAGAAACAAAAGTCAATACTATTACTAATAATGGTATTGTTACTAAAGTTGAAGGCGATGAAGCGACCGGCGTAAAAGTAACACCTGTTGATGCAAATGATGCGACTAAGGGCGTACAAGTAAGTCTTGATGAAAAAATCACAGTGGGTGGTATTGTGATTGATGGTACGAAGGCAGAGGATGGAGCTTCGGCTAGTCATACAATTACTGGTTTAACTAATACAACTTGGGATGGCGAGACTTATGAAAGTGGTCGTGCAGCTACCGAGGATCAGCTTCATGCAGTAGATGGTAAAATTACAAATATTATAGATAATATCAGTAGTATTGCTGGCGGGACTACAATTAAAGAAGGCGATGGCAATATTAAGGCCGTTAAGACTGAGGACAAGAATGAATATACATTATCCTTGAACAAAGACTTGAAGGTTGAAAATAGTATTTCTGTTGCTGGTAACGAGTACATCACTAAAGATGGAATCAATGCTAATAATCAAGTGATTACTAATGTAGGTGAAGCTAAATTAGAAGCTGGCTCGAACAATGCAGCGACTGTTAATCAAGTCGTAGAAGTACGTGATCAATTAACTGAACAACTTGGCGGCGTAGCTAATGTAGTTCAAAATAATACACGTCAAATCTCTCGCTTAGATTCTAAGATTAATAAAGCCGGTGCAGGAGCCGCTGCCTTGGCAGCACTTCATCCATTAGACTTTGATCCAGACAATAAGTGGAATTTCACAGCTGGTGTGGGCACATATCATGGTGCTAGCTCAGTCGCTATTGGCGCATTCTACCGTCCTAATGAAGAAACTATGTTTAGCATTGGTGGCGCTGTAGGTAATAGCGAAGATATGATGAATATCGGTGTTAGCTTGAAGTTTGGTGAGTCTAATCCATATGCAGGTATGAGTCGTGGTCGCTTGATTGAGTATGTAGAGCAACAAACAAATGAAATTGATGCTCTGAAAGCACAAAATGAAAGTCAAAATGAACGAATTCAAAAACTTGAAGAACTTGTTCAATCTTTGATTGTAAGTTAATAGGCGAGAAGTGACTCTTAGTGGAGAGGCAGTCTTAGCTATGTGTTAGTTAAATTACAAGCAATAAAAGCATGTGAATTAAAATGTAAAAAGTTATATGAATTGTCATATAAGAAGATATGGATAAAGGGGGGACTCTATGTAGGAGGGATACATGACACTTTATCATTTTATGTAGATTTGTAGTGTGTATACTTTGGGACTGTACCTACATGTCTGACTAAATATATTAAAATCACAAATGGTCTAAAGGGCTCTAATGGTCAGTTGGTGAACTGTCATTAGGGCTCTTTTTTGTATTTAATTCATGTATAATTTTAAGCGCGAAAGGAGCAAATGATTAAGCTTATAAGATATACGTAGAAAATTAAATATTACATTTAGATTGTTTAAGTTTCGGGACTAGATCTAGAAGTCCAAGCATAGAAATTATGTGTAGTAATTTAAACTTAGACATTATACTTAGTAGTTTAAGCTTAGACCTTATATTTAGTAGTTTAAGTTAATAATTATATTTGGCATTTTAGGTTTAGCGCTTGTGGTTAGCTATTTAAGCGTAGTAGTTGGATTCAGTAGCTTGAGTCTAGGGGCAAAGATAGGAACAATCCTATATATAGTGTATAATTTAAAGTATTAAACAGTTATGTGAAGGAGGCTATGATGACAAAATTTAATGAACTGGAACAAAACGAAGTAATGAAATCGAATGAAGTAATTGAGCCGAATTATGTAAATAAAGGGGGCTCTGCTGTGGAGTCAGCGAGCCATTCACGTACTGATGTGATGGAGCTTTCTTTGAAGAAGCCGATTAAGCTTATCGTTTCTGATGTAGATGGTACGCTAGTGAATCGAGATAAATATGTAACGGAACGCACCATTGCGGCCGTCCAAGCTGCTATGGATCAAGGGATTACAGTGGCCGTTGCTAGTGGCCGCGCATGGGGGGAAATGGCTGAGGTAAAGCGCAAGTTGCCTCGCATTACACATTATATTTGTAGCAATGGGGCTGTTGTGTTAGAACGCGTGGATGCGGATAGTACGAGGACTGTATTCCACCAATCCTTTAGTAATGCAGCTGCATTGGAGCTCATGGATGCATTACTTCCTTTTGATGTATATATTGAAGCTTATTGTGGTGAAGCAATTTATGGTGATAGAGAAGAGATGACAGAATTTGCTAGCCAATTAGATCCTCATTTATTACCGCTTATGCAAGCCAGCCGTACCATGGTTGATGGATTGCGCGATTATATTGAAAGTACTGGCATAGAGTTGGAAAAAATTCAAATTTTCTATGGCAATGAGGAAAAAAAGCAGGCAATACTACAACATTTTAAAGGCCAAACCGAGTTCAATATTATCGAGTCTAGTGAAGGCAATTTAGAATTTGTTCAGCCTGGTATTAGCAAGGGGCGTGCAGTGGCATCATTGGCAACATCATTAGGTATTACAGCAGAAGAAGTAATGTGTATTGGCGATAGCAATAATGATATTTCAATGCTTGAGTATACGCCTGTGTCATTTGCTATGGGGAATGGAGAAATGACGGCTAAGGCAGCGGCTACCTATGAAGCCCCTACCAATGAAGAAGAGGGCGTAGCAGTAGCTATTGAGTCAGTCATAAAGGCAAGCCTATGAAATTTGCTATAAAGCCGGATTGCTGTGTGCATTGTGGTGCTTGTGCTTTAGAATGTGAATATGAAAGTATCGTGGATAACCGTCTTGAAAACTGCTACAAAATTTTAGATAATTGTGTTGGTTGTGGCGATTGTTACGAGATTTGTCCTGTAGGTGCTATAGAGATTATTGAAAATAAATCTTAGCTCCATTTAGTTTGAATGTGGGATGAAGAAATTGAGTTAAGTAACGTAATAGAGGGTGTTGAGGAGTAGTTTAAGGTAAATAATCCATTATGGTAATTGACAGGAGATATCATTTACTATACAATGTGTTTGATAATAATTTTTGTTTGTTAGTTATGTTATAAATTCAGCAAATAAAAAGTGTAAAATAGATAATGAAAAAATAGAATGGATGCTAAGTAGCGTCTGGAAAATTGTATATCAGGAAAGCCAAAAGTTGGCCTCGTTTGAAGTGACTCCATAGAGTGTGAGTTAGACCATAGAGTAAGTGCTGTAGTTTCTTTAGAAGCACTGTATCAGTATATGGTGAAACCAGATTTTATGTAGAGTAACTATGTGTAGTATAGTGATCGAAATGAGGAATTTTTGTATGAAGCGCGTCGATTTGACGACGAAAACTAATGGAAAGAGCCTGAGCAGTTTACCAAATGTTACGCCGCATCGTACTGAAATAGTAGGCAGTTGGGCTGTAACAGGTCTGACTGCCTTTTTGTTGCTTGCCATAGTGGCAGCCATTGCCCTAGGAAGTGTAGTCATTCCAGCTAGTGATGTGTTAGCCATTGTGATGGCAAAGTTCAGTGGCCAAGAAATACATCAGATTGCCCCAGCTTTAGTCGATATTGTGTGGGATATTCGGGTGCCACGGGTAATATTGGCTGCTTTAGTAGGCGCAGGACTCGCTCTTTCAGGCACGATTATGCAAGCCTCGGTGCAGAATCCTTTAGCAGAGCCCTTTATATTAGGGATTGCTTCAGGGGCCTCTGTAGGTGCTGTCGTGGCGATTCTCTTGGGATATCTTTTAGGAGCGGCCAATGTAGGCGTTCCCCTTTGGGCCTTTGGTGGGGCCATTGTAGCCACCTTAGCCGTGCTAATGTTAGCGGGCATGGGAAAGAAGATTTCAACAGTAAAGTTAGTACTCGCAGGTGCTGTAGTGAGTGCATTATGTACGGCCTTATCTAATTTTATTATTTATATGGCTGGCGATGCAGAAGGTATGCAAAGTGCAGCGTTTTGGACAATGGGGTCATTGGCAGATGCTAAGTGGTCGATGTTATTGTGGCCAATTTTAGTAGTTGCTGGAATGAGCCTATATTTTTTGTCGCAAGTTAGAGTATTAGATGCCTTATTATTAGGCGAAGAAATGGCCATAACACTGGGCATTAATGCGACTCGCAAGCGTTATATTTACATGGCATGTATGGCCTTGTTAACAGGCGTACTCGTATCACAATGTGGCATTATCGGCTTTGTGGGCCTTGTTATACCGCATATGTCGCGCAATCTTGTGGGCGTAGGTCATAAACGTTTGTTGCCAGTGGTAATTTTAGGTGGTGCTATTTTCTTAGTGCTAGCTGATTTACTGTCTCGCGTGCTCTTGCCTGCTGGCGATTTGCCGATTGGCATTTTAACGGCTCTATTAGGAGCGCCTCTCTTTATGAAATTGTTGTTTGGCAGTAGTAAAAACTTTGGTGCATAGAGAGGGCGATTAGATGGATAAAATTAGCATTGAACATGTAAGTTATAAAATTGGTTCAGCAGAGATTTTAAATGATTTATCTATGACTGTGCCAGCTAATAAATTTGTAGGTCTTATGGGGCCTAATGGATGCGGAAAATCAACCTTACTTAAGCATTTATATCGCGTCATTGCCTTACAAGAAGGGCGCATCACATTTGATGAGACGCCGATTCAAGAGATTCCCCTTCGCGAGGCAGCTCAAAAGATTGGTGTTATGGGGCAATTTCATGCCGTGAATTTTGATTTTACGGTGTGGCAAATTGTCATGATGGGGCGCACCCCGTATAAAAAAGGCTTTGACGATGATACGGAAGAAGATTTGCATTTAGCAAGTGAAGCGTTGCGCACAGTAGGTATGTTGGACCGCGCTAATCGGAGTTTTAATTCCTTATCTGGTGGAGAGCAACAGCGTGTTATGTTAGCCCGCGTGTTGTGCCAGGAGCCAGAATATTTAATTTTAGATGAGCCTACGAATCACTTAGATATTACGTATCAGCTAGAACTATTGGAAGTCATTAAAGGCTTAGGCGTTGGGGTGATTGCAGCCCTTCATGATTTAAACTTAGCCTCTTTGTTCTGTGATGAAATTTTTATCATGAAAAAAGGGCGCCTAGTTACACAGGGCGCACCGGCTGAGATTATAACGGAAGAGCTCATTGAGCAGGTGTATGACGTGAGGAGCTCTGTTACGTATCACCGAGATGGAACGCCTGTAGTGACCTATGGCCGTCAACCACTTCGTCATGTAGGACTTACTAAGGGGAATGCCGGGAACCAAGAATCGGGTAGGCCCTTACCGGCGCAGTATCTAGACAGTGCTGTTGCTAAGCAAGAGCCTGAGACAAGCGTAGGAGGCTTAGGCCTATGATGTCTATTTGGGAGCGCTGGAGCCGAAGGTTTATCGGGGTAGGTAGTATTTTAGTCCTAGCTGTGCTAGCGTGGTTTTCTTATACTAATGGGCATTGGCAAGTGATTGGACAAGGTTCACAAAGTCAAACGGGCATTGAAATACAAAATGTGGATAGTGATGGTAATCCGTTGCGATTTGTCTATCCTACATCGCCAAAGCGTGTAATTAGCACATATCCTGGGGCGACGGAACTGCTCATTGATTTAGGCTTAGGAAATCGTATTGTGGGGACGGTAGCCCCTTATGGGGAAGAACCGCCGCGCTATGCCAAAGCGTATAGTGAATTACCTTTGCTGACAAATGCGTATGTACCGAGTCGAGAGCAAGTATTTGCTCAAACACCTGATCTTATCATCGGTTGGTCGCATCATTTTACACCGGCCACACTAGGTGATGTAAGGCAGTGGTATGACCGAGGAACTGGTGTATATATAGTACCTGCCACGGTTCGGAAGAATCAGCCTACCTTGGAGAGTACGATTTATCCTTTTATTGATGATATGGGACATTTATTTGATGTTCCTCATATAGCAAGTGCATATAAACAACAACTTGAGTTTCGAGTGAACTCTGTAGTCAAACGAGTAAATGCGCGCAATTATAGACCTAATGTTATTATTTTACAAGCGCATGGACATAGTACATATAGTTTGTATGGTCCCATTTACCTCATTGATGACATTGTAAAAAAAGCGGGTGGTCATAATATGACAAGCCGTCAAATTTCTGTTGTAGGGCCAGAGCGTGTGTTGGCTTTTGACCCTGACATTATTGTGTATGTAACCGTTAGCCAAGGTGCTAAGACTCTCACTGATGAAGAGGCTATAGCGCAGCTTAAGAGCGACCCTAATTTATCGAGTATGAAAGCGATTAGGGAGGGGCGAATTATTGCCGTGCCTTTTGCTGATGTAAATAATGGCAATGGTCGTGTTGTGGATGCTTTGGAAAAGATAGCCCAAGGCATTGAGGAGGACTATTCGAAATGAATTTGAATCGCATTGTTGTTCGTGGACGTTTAACAAAAGCTGTAATGGCTGCCTTTGTATTAACTGCTAGTGGTACTGCTTGGGCCTACGCAGCTGATGTAGATGATACTGTTGTATACGATCTAGGCGAAGTGCTTGTTACGGCCAATCGCGTAACAGAGAAGAAAATTGATGTGCCAGCGGATACAGCTGTTATTTCTTCAAAACAAATTGAAGATGGCAATTATGCCAGTGTATCTGATGCCTTAAAAGCCAATAATGTGCCTGTAGTGAAAAAAGGATTTGCTGCGTATCCAGAGCTCAATGGTGATACACGTGTGCTCGTTATGGTAAATGGTCGAAAAATTACTTGGGACCATTTAGTTGTATCAGGTGCTACTAACTCCATTGATATTGACCAAATTCCAGTGGAAAATATTGAACGCATTGAAGTGGTAAAAGGTCCTAACTCTTCCCTATATGGTGAAAAAGCAGTAGCAGGCGTAATTAACATTATTACGAAACAAGGTGTTGAAGGGCAACAAACTACGGTACGTGGAGAAGTAGGTACTTGGGGCCATCAAAAAGCAAGTATTGTCACTCAAGGTGGGGATGAGAAAAATGCGTACTTCGTAACGTATAGTAAAGAAAAGCAAAAGAGTTATAAATACAAAGATGCCAATGGTAATTCCCATGTATTCCCAGATACGACGATTGATCGCGATACCTTTACAGCACGTTATGATCATTATTATGCAGAAGATCATTTGAGCTTAGATTTCTCTTATAGCAATCGCAATGATGGTTTTGGCATTTATTTGAGTGATCCTCTTAATGGCGTACCTTATGGTGCAGGCATGAAGAATAAGACGATTGATGCAAGCTATGGTGCGACGTATTATTTCGGTGATGGCAATGATACATTCATTCGTACATATCGCAATACAGAAAAATCCAATGCTCCATTTGCAGGCACACCATATACGCATGATTTAGCTATGTTTGGTGTAGAAGGCCAAAAGACTTGGCATTTAGATGACCATACATTAATCGGCGGTGTGACTTATAATCGAGAAAGTATTGACGAAGAAAACGATGGCGTAAGCTTCAATAAAAATGCTAATTCTAAAGCGGCCTACTTAGAAGATAAATGGGAGCTTGGCAATGGTTGGACAGCTAATTTAGGCACTCGCTATGAACATCATAATAACTTTGGTGGCGATTGGGCTTCTCATGTAGGCATTAATAAAAAACTTGATGACCGTACCCATGTGTATGCATCTTGGGGACAAGCTGTAAATAATCCAACCTTGAAGATGATGTATGCTAATTCACCATATTGGATTGGCAATCCTGATTTAAAACAAGAACGCTCCTATACCTATACTCTCGGTGTAGATAGCCAGGTTAATGACCGCTTGAATGTGTCTGCTAGCGTCTTTGAAAGCCATTTAAAAGATGCCATCGATTGGGAATGGAATACAGCGATTAGCCGCACAGTTTACTACAATGTGAATAAAGAAAAACGCCAAGGCTTAAATGTAAGTGCTACTTATAAAATTGACGATGCTTGGAAAGTAAAAGGCTTTTATAACTTCTTGCGTCAAAAAGTTGATAGCGGTAGCGGCATGATAAATGATGCTAAGAACCGTCATCCTAATACATATGGTGTAGAGCTTACCTATGAAAAGAATCGTTGGAGCATTATTAACACCCTTCAATATGTAACAGGCCGTTCAACAGCATACTACACAGATTCTAAGTACTTCACTTGGGACCTAACTATGAATTATAAACTCAATGATTCGACTAAGATCTATGCACAAGGCTTTAACTTAACTGATGAAGCTTATGAAGTAGAGCCATATAGCACACCAATTGGGGCCTATGCAATGCCAGGTCGCCACTATGTAGTCGGTGTGGAGCATAAATTCTAAGAATAAGTTTGTATAAGAAAAGAGGAAAAAGAATATGGAATTATTAGAATTATTTCATCAAGGTGGCTTAGTAATGTATCCTTTATTACTTTGCTCCATTATTTCTATTGCAATTTTAGTGGAACGTCTTCGCACATACAGTGCTGCACAGTCTAATATGGACAAGCTTCGCCAAGAAGTACCGCGCTTAACAGCTAACAATGACAAATCTGGTCTTGAAGCGCTTTGCGCTGAAGATGGTGGCGTAGCCTCTGAAATGTTAACGGCTGCGATTTACCGCGATACAGTAAAATCTAAAAGCGCTGCCTTACAAGGCGCAGCAGGTGCTATTGCAGGTCGTTTACGCTCTCGTTTAAACTACTTAGAAACAATTGTAACTTTATCTCCATTGCTTGGCTTACTTGGTACGGTAACAGGTATGATTAGCTCTTTCAGTGTACTATCTGTATCTGATGGACAGCCTTTTGCTATTACCGGCGGTGTAGGCGAGGCCTTAATTGCGACTGCCACAGGCCTTTGCGTGGCGATTATTGCCCTTGTTATTCATGCGTACTTAGTACAAAAGCAAGACAAATTGATTACTGATATGGAAGAAATCAGTAATGTGTACATGAATTCTGCAGCTGACTTAGTATAAGAGGGCTTATAGATGCAACTTAGAAGTCTTCGAACTACAAATAAACCTAAGCTCATGATCATCCCGATGATCGACATTATATTCTTCCTATTAGTGTTCTTCATGATGAGCATGCTTTCCATGGTAGTACAACGGTCTATGCCAGTTAATTTGCCAACAGCATCAGCAGGCGCCGTAGATATTCAGCGTAAAATTCCAATTACTATTACAGAAGATGGTTCTATTTATGTGGAACAAGACAAGATGGACCTAAATGGCATGGTAAAACGTCTTCAACTCGAAAAAGCGAAAGGTGAAGACATTACAATTATTTTACGTGCTGATACAAAAGCTCAATATGGTGCCTTTGTACAAGTATTAGATACATTAAAAACAATGCAATTAACGAAAATTGCAGTGGCAACAGAAAGTAAGTAGGTGATGTGAATGGAAGATACAGCAGTGCGTGACCAGCATGTTACTTCGCCATTTGCTCACATTTATAAAAATCGCTGGAAAATGGCGATTACTACGTCTTTGGTGGTTAACTGTCTATTAGTAGGCGGGCTGATTTGGTCATTTACGCAAAAGCCTGACCTTGAGATTGATAAGACCCCAGTAGAGATTAGTATTTTAGGTGACGGTCCTGATACAGGTGGTCCTAAAATTGCTGCACCGGCTAAATCCGCGGTGCAGGCACCACCACCATTAACTCAGGAAGAAGTACAAAGTATTCAAAATGGTGTGCCTATCAAAGATATGATTGAGCAACCTAAACCTCAGCCTACGCCAGTACAGCCTACGCCAAGTGCTTTAAATAGCAGTGTAGATGCGGCTTACTCCGGTGGTGCTGGAGTTGGTGGTAGTGCAGAAGGCTCCGCTGAAGGTAGCGGCTCTGGCTCTGGTGATGGTAGTGAAGCTGGTGGTAGTGGTGACGGTGGCGAGGGAACAGGTGGTTCTCAAACTGTAGTAGAGCCGTTAGAATTTTTAGGAAATCGTTCGCTAAGAGGGTATTCTGGCACCGTAGTTATTCATGTTGTGGTGAATGAGTCAGGACGTGCTGTAGAAGCCTATGTAGAGCAATCCAGCGGCGATAGCGCTTACGACCGGGCCGCAGCAGCGCGAGCACGGTCTAGTGCTTACAGTCCAAAAACTGTAAATGGTACCCCAGTGGTATCAGAAGGGCGCATTACATTTAGAAATTAATGTTAGATTAATTTTATAGATTTTTAGGGAATAAGTATTGCCAAATCGTGTTGTTTTCTGTGTGTGTTTATTTCGTGTGGGTGTAGGTTAGCCCCCTTTATGGAGGTTTCGATGAAAAAGTCTCATAAGTATATGGGTCAGTATGTGAGTAAGGCTGCTTTGGCTCTGGTGCCTCTGCTAGCTCCTATGGCCATGACTTATCTATGGATGGCTTAGAAGGTCAGAAAACTTGGCATATAGGTGATCATACACTAATCAGTGGTGTGACTTACAATCAGGAGCATATTAAAGAAGAAAATAATGGCGTAGCCTTTGATAAATCGATGATTAGCAAGGCCATTTATGTGGAAGACAAATGGGAATTAGGCAATGGCTGGACAGCTAATTTTGGTACACGTTATGAACATCACGATACCTTTGGTGGCGACTTTGCCTCCCATATTGGCTTAAATAAAAAGCTAAATGATCATACTCATGCCTATGTATCTTGGGGGCAAGCAGTAAATAACCCAACCCTTAAAATGCTTTATGCAGCCACTGAATTCTGGCGTGGTAATCCTGATTTAGACCAGGAGAAATCTCAGACTGTAACCCTAGGTATTGATAGTGATGTAAATGAAAAATTAACACTATCTGCTAGCGTATTTAAGAGCCGTTTAAAAAATGCCCTATCTTGGGTAAACGGCTATGATGGTCCGAATAATAGTTATATTCCTGGCTATTATGAAAATGTGAATCGAGAAAAACGCCAAGGCCTTAATTTAAGTGCCACTTATAAGTTAACTGATGCATGGCGTGTAAAAGCGGCCTATAGTTACTTACAAGTTAAACAAGATACAGGTAGCGGTTATGTGAATTATACAGATAATCGCAATCCTAATCGCTATAGCTTAGAGGTTTCATATGACAAGAATCGTTGGTCTGTAAATAATATTCTTCAATATGTGACCGGCCGTTCTGAGGCAAAATATTCTGATTCCTCCTATTTAGTATGGGATCTTAATGTTAACTATAAGCTCAATGATTCCACTAAGATTTATGCGCAAGCATTTAACTTAACTAATGAAGATTATGAAGTAGAGCCATCTACAACCATTGGATCCTATGCTATGCCGGAACGCCATTATGTGGTGGGCGTGGAGCATAAATTCTAATGGATTACAGTTTCAAAGCTAAAACCGAAAGATGTAGAATTAAAAATTAATTGATTGAAGGTATTACAAAGAAACACACGGCTCTAAGGGGCCGTGTGTTTTTTATAAAACTAATAGGTAAATATAAGTACCAAATTGTTGTGTGAAGAGAGGAGACGTATTGTGAATTACAATATGAACAACAGCATGTGGCGTAGTAAACGCTTGAGAGCACAAATTATGTGTGCATTAGTATTAGGTGGTGTGTGGACAGTTGCTACTTGGGGGCCTGGCGTGCAAGCTGCTGATAGCGAAGTGTATGACTTGGGTGAAGTTATCGTAACTAATGTGGAGGCTCCAAAGCCTGCGGCTGAGTCAGCTACAACAGAAGAGACGTATGCAGGTGGTCAAGTTTCGCGTGTTAACTCCATTGGGATGCTAGGTAAGAAGGATTTCCTAGATACTCCATTCAATGTGACTGGCATTACGGCAGAAACGATTGCGAATCAACAAGCCACTAATATTATTGATGTTGCTTCTAATGATGCCTCCGTTAGTGATCAAACTTTATCTGGTGCCTCCAATGCATGGAATATTCGCGGTTTTAAAACTACGCAACAAGATGTGCAATTTAATGGCGTATATGGCATTGCACCGCGATTCTATACTGGTGTAGAAGGCCTTGACCGCGTAGAAATTTTGAAAGGTCCAAGCGCTATGCTCAGCGGCATGGCACCAAATGATACAGTTGGTGGGGTTATTAATTTTGTGCCTAAACGAGCTGGTGATACACCAGTTAACCAAGTGACTTTGAGCTATGGCACAGGCCATCAATTCTCACAACAACTCGATATGGCGCGCCGTTTTAATGATGGAAAATATGGCGTAAGCTTAACTGTTTTAAATCGCGGTAAGCAAGAAACGACTTATAAAGATGAGTCCAATAGTGCCAGCACAGTGTCTTTAGGCTTAGATGCTAAAGGAGAACGTTGGCGCACCTCGCTCGATTTAGGTTATGTGTACAATGACATAGAAAATCCACAATATCGTGTAAGCATTTCAGAAAAAGTGGCGGCTAAATTAACGGCCCTTCCTGATGTAGGCGAGGATACTAAATTTGGTGCACCTGGTACATATCGCCGTATTACTGAAAAGTATGGTTTGTGGAAAGGTGAATACGATTTAAATGACGATTGGACTGCTTATGCAGCATTTGGCATGCGCAGTACATCTATGGATTATTTGTATAATACCTTTACTTTATCCAATGCTACTGGTAGCTCTAAGATTGCGTACAAACATAATGGACAATTAAATAAGGGCATTACGGCTGAATTAGGTGTGAAAGGTAAGATAGAAACTAATTCCTTAGATCACGAAATTAGCATTGGTGCGTCCCGCATTGACTATAAGCGATACATGAACAATCGCAATATTGATTTAGTAGGTACTGGCGTTACTAGCGTATATAGTCCAAGTTTTGATGCCTATATTGATGATGATATTTCTTATTTGCCACTTAATGATAAAAATAGCCTAAAGAGTATTGCCATTAGCGATGTCATTTCCACAAAGGATAAGAAATGGCAATTTATGGTAGGCGGTCGATTACAAAGTGTAAAAACAGATACCTATAGCTATAAGAATAATAACTTAACTGGTGTTACTAGTTATGATGAAACGGCGTTCTCACCAGGTTTTGCTATTGTTCATAAGCTAAATGACAAGACATCTGTGTATGCTAACTACATTCAAGGTTTATCAGCTGGTGAAACAGTAACTGATACAAATGCAAGTAATTATGGTGAAGTATTTGCACCATATAAAACTAAGCAATATGAAGTAGGGGCTAAATTTGACTTTGGTAAATTTGCTACTACAGTTAGTGCCTTCCAATTGACTAAGCCAAGCTTGATTGAGAATAGTGTAACTAATACGTATAGCGTAGATGGGGAACAACGCAATCGCGGCATTGAAGTCAGCTTCTTTGGTGAGCCTACAGAAGGCACACGCTGGTTAGGCGGTTTTACTTTCATCGATGCTAAGTATACAACTACGGAAGGTGGCACTAATGAAGGCAATCGTGTAGCTGCTGTGCCGCGCTATAGTGCTGTACTAGGTTTAGAGCATGATTTGAAGAGCGTGGAAGGGTTAACCTTAACTACGAAATTAACTTATAATGGCTCCGCGTATATTAATGCGACGAATACTTTAGGCACACCAGCTTGGGTTCGTTGGGATTTAGGGGCGCGCTACAAATTTAATTGGCATAATACGCCGATGACAGTGCGTGCCAATGTGTACAATGTATTAGATACAGTAAGATGGCGTGCTCTTGAAAATGCCGTATACTTAGGCACTGGCCGTACATTTGCACTTTCTGTAACAGCTGATTTCTAATAGGAGTACTCCATGAATTGGTATAGACGGCCAGGGGTGTTAGGGTTCTTGCTATTAGTTATCTTAGTCATTGTGTCGGGCTTCTCCCTTAGTGTAGGAGCCCGCTCCATTAGTTGGCCTATTATTTGGAAAGCATTGACAGCCTATGACCCAACACAAATAGAAGAATTATTAGTTCAAACTTTGCGTTGGCCCCGTTTGTTGCTAGCTATTGCTTGTGGCATTAGTTTTGCCGTAGCAGGATGCTTAATGCAAGGTGTAACAAATAACCCCATGGCGAGTCCTTCCATCATGGGAGTTAACTCTGGGGCCGCTTTAGGCTTAGCTTTGTCTATGATTATAATGCCAGAGGCGAGCCTTAATATGACCATTATATTTGCTTTTATAGGTGCTGCTGTGGCCACTTTGATCATCATGGCATTGGCGAATCGCAGCGGTGCTAAGATGTCACCAGTGTTCTTAGCCTTAGCGGGGACAGCTGTGAGCGCTGTATTATTGGCCATAACACAAGCCTTGGTAGTCTATTTTGATGTGGCGCAAGAGCTTAGTTATTGGACGGCAGGGGGCATTAGTGGCGTTCGCATGTCGCAAGTATTACTTTTGTGGCCTTGGACTATAGTGGGCTTAGTATTGGCGATTTATTTGTCAAAGTCAGTGACACTACTCAATTTCGGCGAGGAAATGGCCATCGGTTTGGGCGGTCATATGATGCGCACTCGTTTGCTTGCCAGTGTGGCTGTACTCTTGCTTTGTGGCTCTGCGGTAGCTGTGGCGGGTCCCATTGGTTTTGTGGGGCTTATAACACCTCATATGGGGCGTAAAATGGTAGGCATTGATTATCGAAAGTTAATTCCTATTACAGCATTACTGGGCGCTATTTTAGTAGTTCTTGCCGACTTAGTAGCGCGCTCTATTGCACCGCCTCATGAAGCGCCTTTAGGGGCTGTGACAGCTATGATTGGCGTACCTTTCTTCTTGTATTTAGCAAATAGAAAGGGGCGACGCAGATGAGTACGCATAAAAAGAAATTTATTTTTTATAGTGCTTTGTTTTTATTGCTTTTATCGGCATTCTTTTTTCTGCATATTAGCACGGGATTTACTTATTTTTCTAATAGTCGCTTATTTGTTGTATTACTCGGTGGTGGCAGTGCGGACGAAAATGTAATTGTCTTTGACTTTCGTTTGGTCCGCGCAGTTCTGGCCGTATTAATCGGTATGGGCCTAGGTATTGCAGGTGCATTGTTTCAGCAAATTACCCGCAATGAATTGGCAGGGCCTGGTTTATTGGGCGTTAATGCTGGTGCCGGTTTAGCTGTAATGCTGCTAATTTATGCCTTGCCAGATAACCAGGGCTTACCTATTTGGGTCTTACCTTTGGTTGCTATTGTGGGCGCCTTGTTGGCTTCGGGTAGTATTTATGGTTTGTCATTGGTTCAGGGGGCATCAGAAGGAAATTATTCACTAGTATTGAGTGGTATTACTTTAACTGCCGGTATACATGCATTGCAAATGCTTTTTATTGTAGCCTTATCAGCGGAGCAATTTCGCCAAGTTAATGCATGGCTTATTGGGAGCATTTCCGGATCAAGCTGGGCACATGTGATGGTGCTTTTCATTGTACTAGGGCTTATATTTACAGTGGTGTACTTAAAGCGGATTACTTTGAATGTATTAGCTTTGCGCGATGAAACGGCTATCGGTTTAGGCGTTAGTATTAATCGCAGTCGATTACTCTTTTTAGGCGCTGGTGTAGTACTCGCCGCCACCTGTGTTGCGGTAGGTGGGAGCATTGGTTTTATAGGGCTTGTAGCGCCTCATATTGCACGGCGTTTAGTGGGAGCTGATTGCACTTATGTATTGCCTTTGACGGCGTTGATTGGTGGCTGGCTATTAGTGACTGCTGATTGGATTGGCCGAGTTGTGATGGCCCCTGGTGAAATGTTAGTAGGCATTGTTGTGGCTCTAGTGGGGGCTCCATATTTCTTATTTATTTTAGCGCGGAAACGGGGGTAGTTATATGAGCGATCATAGTAAAACTGATATTATCATTGAAAATCTGCGCACTGGCTATGATAAAAAAGTGATTATAGATAATTTAAACTTGGCTATCCCGCGCGGTAAAATAACCACCCTTATAGGCTCCAATGGATGCGGTAAATCAACCTTGTTAAAGACTATTTGTCGCATCATAAAGCCTATGGCTGGTGATGTATACGTAGATGGACAGTCTATTTATGCCGTGCCTACTCATGAACTTGCTAAGAAGGTAGCGATTTTGCCCCAACATCCAACCGCACCAGAGGGACTTACGGTGCGAGAGCTTATTTCCTATGGCAGGGCGCCATATAAACATGGTGTATTTTCAAAAGCTAGCAAAGAAGACCGAGACTATGTGAATTGGGCCATGAAGATTACTCATTTAGAAGAATTGGCAGAACGGCCCATTCACCGCCTCTCCGATGGACAAAGACAGCGCGCCTGGATTGCCATGGCAGTGGCGCAAGATACAGATATATTATTCCTCGATGAGCCGACGAGCTTCTTAGATATTGCTCATCAATTAGAAGTTTTGCAATTGGTAGATTATTTAAATACCGAATTTAATAAGACTGTGATTATGGTGCTTCACGAACTGAATCAAGCGGCGCGTTTTGCAGACCATATTATTGCTATGAAAGAGGGCACCGTGCGCTTTCAAGGGACCTCCGAGGAAGTATTTACAAATGAAATGCTTCAGGAAGTATTTAATATTACGGCAATGATTATGCGTGACCCTATGACAAGTCTGCCATTTTGCATTCCACAGTATGTGGGAGGCGACCTATGATGAACCCTCGGTGGAAGATACTTAGGACTAGCGTAACCTCGACGTGCCGCCTGTGCCAAACTTTTATAAGAAGAGAAACAGGGCGTTGCCAGTCTAAGAAGACTTTGATGAGTGTAGCGGTTATGATGCTTACAGGAATGACTGTATTAACTAGTGGTTGTGCTATGCCGGACTGGCAAGTAAAGTCGCCGCTTAAAAAGGCGGCTACGGCGAAGCCTTTGTTTGATGTTAATGTAGCGCGTGCTGATACGCCAGAAGCTATTGATAAGGAGTTAGACACACGCTATGCAATGATTAAAAACGATATGGGGAAATTGTTTACAGAGGACCAAGGACAGCTTATATTAAAGCATAAGTACGGGACTACTGTGTTGCCAGAGAACCCACAGCGCGTGGTTGTCATTCGATTGGAAGACCCTATGATAGCCCTAGGTGCTCCCATGGTGGGAGCCTATAATACGCCTAGCTTTTATCTCCATGATGAGTTAGAGGCGCAAGGTGTAGCGACAATTAGTATTAATGAAGATATTAAAGCTATCAATTTAGAGCAAGTTCAAGCATTGAAGCCAGACCTTATTTTGCTGCGAGACTCTTTTGATCGCAACACGTATAATGCATTAAGTAAAATCGCTCCTGTAGGGGCTTTGAATTTGCAGAAAACAGAAGTCACTTTATTGGCACTAGGCCGCATTTTGCATCGTGAAGCGCAGGCTGAGGCGCGCTTGAAGGCCTATTATGAGCATGTAAAACAATCTCGTTTAGCTATTAAGACTGCTATCGGTGATTCACCAGTGGCTTTGCTACGAATCTTGAAGAAAGAAGTGCGGCTCTATCCATATCAATCAAATGACATTAGTCGATTTATGTATGAATTATTAAATATAGAGCCAGATCCTTTAGCTGTTTCTCAAAATGGTACTGAATCTAGTGTGATTTCTCTAGAAATGTTACCAGAGCTTAAGGCTGAGTATTTAGTTGTAAGCAGTGGCTATGGGCCGAGTAGTTCAGGCAATACGGCGGCTGCAGAAAAGCGCTATGAAGAGCTAAAGGAAGATCCTTTATGGCAGTTCATTCCCGCAGTGCGCAAGGGACATATTTTAAATGTTGATCCCTTGGTGTGGAATGCGCATGGTATTATTGCTAAAGAGCGAGCTATGGACGATTTAGTTACATATTTCTCAAATATTTCAGAGCATAGTGAATAGGGCTGTATAGCCCTATTTTTTTAGCTTGTGTTTCTATGGTATAATAGAGTGTAAAAATATGTAATAAATCTTTTTATGAATCATCAGCAATCATGGAGGACATAATGGATCAAAAGGAACTTGTCATTGTAGTGGATTTTGGTGGGCAATACAATCAGTTAATTGCTCGTCGTGTACGTGAAAATCACGTGTATTGTGAAGTCTATCCTTACAATAAAGCGGTAGAAAAAATTAAAGAGTTGCGCCCTATGGGGGTTATTTTCACTGGTGGCCCTAATAGCGTGTACGAAGAAAATTCTCCACGCATTGAAAAAGAAGTATTTGAACTTGGAATTCCTGTGTTAGGCCTTTGCTATGGTATGCAACTTATGGCGCATACTTTAGGCGGTAAAGTAGAGTCTGCTGAGGCTCGTGAGTTTGGTAAGACACCTGTAAAAGTAAATACAAACTCTCCACTTTTCAAAGGTTTAAGTGAAAATGAAATTGTTTGGATGAGTCATGTAGACTATGTAGCGGCTGTACCAGAAGGTTTTGAAGTGGTTGGTCACACTGATAATTGCCCAGTAGCAGCGATGCAAGATGTGGAACGCAAATTATATGCTATGCAATACCATCCAGAAGTGCTTCACAGTGAGCATGGTAAAGAAATGATTCACAACTTCTTATTTGAAGTGTGTGGTTGCCATGGCGAATGGACAATGGCTAACTATGCTAAAGTAGCGATTGAAGAAATCCGCAACAAAGTGGGCGATGGCAAAGTATTATTAGCTTTATCTGGCGGTGTAGATAGCTCTGTAGCAGCAGCGCTTATCTCCAAAGCTGTAGGTGAACAATTAACTTGTATCTTCGTTGACCATGGTTTAATGCGTAAAAATGAAGGTGACGAAGTAGAAGCAGCCTTTAAAGATTCAGGGATGCACTTTATCCGCGTTGATGCGGCTGATCGTTTCTTAGGCCGTTTAGCAGGCGTTGAAGAACCTGAACAAAAACGTAAAATTATTGGTGAAGAATTTATCCGTGTGTTTGAAGATGAAGGCCGCAAAATTGGGTCTGTTGATTTCTTAGCACAAGGTACAATTTATCCTGACGTAATTGAATCTGGTGCTGGTGATGCAGCCGTAATTAAGAGTCATCACAATGTAGGTGGTTTACCAGCCGTTGTTGATTTCAAAGGTCTTATTGAACCACTTCGCAATTTATTTAAAGATGAAGTGCGCGAATTGGGTGCTGAACTTGGTTTAGCCGACTATCTTGTATGGCGTCAACCATTCCCAGGTCCTGGCTTAGCTATTCGTGTTATGGGTGAAATTACTCGTGAAAAACTCGATATTCTTCGCGATGCAGATGCTATCTTCCGTGAAGAAATTGCTAAAGCGAAACTTGATCGTTCCATTAATCAATACTTTGCTGTACTTACAAGCACTCGTACAGTCGGTGTTATGGGCGACTTCCGTACCTATGATTACACGCTCGCACTTCGCGGTGTAACTACAACTGACTTCATGACAGCCGATTGGGCTCGCATTCCGTATGAAGTGCTCGATAAAATTTCGGTTCGTATCGTAAATGAAGTACAACATATTAATCGTATCGTATACGATATTACATCTAAACCACCAGCTACTATTGAGTGGGAATAAGATAAAATAAAAGTCCGTGTTAGCTTTTGCGCTTTTCTTATAAAGAAAAAGAGCAAGTAAAGACTAACACGGACTTTTTTATTAGAGTCTATGAAAAAGAAAGTGCAGAAAGTTATTGTAAGTGGCTATTATATGGAGCGAGTAATTAATATAAATAGTATCTTTAAAATTTATTTATATCATTTGCAGACTGTGCTAATGTAACAGTTTTTAACTTTTGAAAATATTCTAATAAGAGTGTTTTGAAATAATGTCCATATGAAGGCAGGTATTTATCGTTGTGATGTATTAAACATATATCTTTTATTAGTGGTTTGTTTTTATAGAATAAAGGGAAAACATTTAAATTTTTAGGGAGTGTTGGAAATGTGGCGATTAGTCCTATGTGGGACGCAAATGCGGCTGCATTGCCTTGTGCGGCAATGCTTGTGCTTACTTGAGTATAGGTGCTAGTAGAATAAATATTAGGGGACAAATTTTTTTCTCTAAAGCAATTATCTATTTCGTGACCTAATCTATTATTTAATATAGAGAAAGGTATTTTAATAAAATCTTCTATTTGAGCTCCATTAATGGAGCGTTTTTTTATATCTTCAAAACTATTAGGATAATATTTTTTTAAAAGAGTGTCATCACAGCAGAGATAGATTTGATCTTTTATTAGTAGAGTATTATCTAGTAAAGGTGAATCTTGAGGATCCATAACAATGGCAAGATCAAGTTCAAATTTTAAAATTAAATCTTCTAAAAAATTTGAGTTCTTATCTAAAATGGAAACAGATACTTTAGGATATTTCTGTGAGAAGAATGGCAATATAGCGGGTAAGGATTGAGATATTCGGATAGGGCTTCCACCAACACGCAAAGTACCTTCGGCTTCTTTTTTTATATCTTGAATTATTGATGTCAATTCTTTTTCTCGATTAACTAAGTTTTTAGCAAAAGATAGTACTATTTCTCCAGCATAGGTTAGCTGAAGCTTAGGACGTCTTGTTAACAGCTCTATTCCATAATGAGATTCTAATCTAGCTAGGTGATTACTTAGATTTTGTTGTGAAATAAATAGGCGTTCGGCAGTTCTAGTAATATGTAAATCTTTGGCTATTTCAATAAAGTAGTAATAGGATATTAGATTCATAAATCCTCCTTGTATAAAATGATAAAGTATTGAACTAGTTTATAACACTGATTTTCTCTAAGATTAATAGTATTTTATATTATTGTATCATTTCATGAATAGATAACAAAATAAATTTGTTGAAATTAATAAAATACAATGTTTGTTTTTGTTGCTCATACATACTACAATAACATCATAAATTAAAAGCAACGTTGTTATGAGTTATAGTTATGGTTTGGAGCGTAAAAAAGTTATTGGAGAAAGGAATGTTAGAGATGTCATTAGGAAAAAGAATTTATTTAAAACGTGAGCTTCCAGAACAAGCCGTGGTTGAAGAATTTAAATTATTACCAGCATCTAATGTTGGGGATTGTATGGAACGTAATTGTGCTATGAATCCGCGGATTAAATTGGTCAGTTCTCCAAAGGCGCAGATTATGGCAGGCCCAGCATTTACTGTGAAATGTAGAGCCGGAGATAATTTAGCTCTTCATGCAGCATTAAATTATTGCTCCGAAGGTGATGTAATTGTAGTATCCAATGAAGAAGACGATACGCGATCATTGATTGGTGAAGTTATGATGGCATATCTATACCGAGTAAAGAAAATAGCAGGCATTATTATTGATGGTCCAATTCGGGATATCGATGAAATTGGAAAATGGGATTTTCCGGTATATTGTACTGGGACAACTCCAGGGGGGCCATATAAAGAAGGTCCTGGTGAAGTAAATGTATCTATTGCCTGTGGTGGAGTAAGTATTAACCCAGGTGATATTGTACTAGCTGACCCAGATGGAATTATTGTGATTCCTAAAAATGATGCGTCAACTATTTTAGAATTAGCTAAAAAATATCATGCTAATGATGATGCAAAACTACAAAAAACTCTAAATGGGACAATCGACCGCAGCTGGGTTGACCGGACACTAGAAGCAAAGAATTTTGAAGTTATTGATGATGTATATAAAGCGTAATTATAGCTGGATTTATAGGCCTGAATTAAGAAAATAACAATATTTAGGATATAAATGATAATTTGCTATAAATAGATTTTTTACTTAATTATAATATTACCTAACTTTTTTAAATGAGAGGAGAAACGATTATGGCTTGGAAAGTTTTATTACCACAGGAAATTATGGAAGAAGGCACCCAATTATTAATAGATTCTGGTATAGAGTTAATTCGTGGTCGAGGGTTTGAAACAGCAGATGTTTTAGCTGATATGATTGAACATAAACCAGATGCAATGATTGTTCGGATTACTCCAATTACTCGTGAAGTAATTGAAGCAAATCCTAATTTAAAAGTAATTGTTCGACATGGTGCAGGATTTGATGCGCTTGATGTAAAAGCTTGCCATGATAATAACGTACAAGCGTTGTATGCGCCAGTTGCAAATAGTACGTCAGTTGCAGAAACAGCCCTATTATTGATTTTAGAATGTAGTCGCAATGTAATTAATTTAAGAAAGACTTGGGTTGATGATTTTTATAAAGCAAAACTAAAAATTAAGAAAAACACTTTAAATGGAAAAACAATAGGTCTTATTGGTTGTGGCAATATTGGTAGTCGATTAGCAAAACGTTGTTTAGGAATGGAAATGAATGTTCTAGCTTATGACCCATATAAACCCGCAGCTGATTTTCCAGATGGCGTAGAAGTTGTTCGTGATTTAGACCGTATTTTCAAAGAAAGTGACTACGTATCTTTACACACGCCTAATACACCGATTACTAAGAATATGGTAAACGAAAAGACTTTAGCGATGATGAAGCCAACCGCATTCTTAATAAATACAGCACGCGGTGCTTGCGTTGATGAAGAAGCTTTATATAATGCTTGTAAGAATGGTGTTATTGCTGGTGCAGGCTTAGATGCGATTCGACAAGAGCCTGTTGACCCTAAAAACCCATTATTAACACTAGATAATGTAATTATTTATCCTCATATTGGTGGTAATACTCAAGAGGCAGCACATCGAGCATCCTATTTCTCTGCTATGGGAGTAGTGGAAGTGTTTCAAGGTAAGAAACCTACTTGGCCGATTAATGATATTGACTATGCTACAGCTAAGACTTATGACGATATTAAGAAAACAGACTCAAAACCAGCAGGTATGTTTGATTTTTAAGGCTTAAGTGATTCTATATAGAGGTGTGTATGAACGTTAGTAAACTATTAAAACTTGGATTTATTGCCATCGTGATAGTAGCTTTTTGGAATATTCCAACGCCTGAAGGCTTAAAGCCTGAAACGTGGCATTTAGTATCACTATATTTAGGTTTGTTGGCAGGGCTTGTATTAAAGCCCTTTGCCGAACCAATCATAACTCTAATTATTTTAGGGATTATGGCTTTATTCATTAAAACGAATGTGCTGTTGTCTGGCTTTGGTAGTAGCATGACTTGGTTTATTGCTATTGTTACTATCGTTTGTACAGCTTTTGTTAAAACTGGGTTAGGTAAACGTGTTGCTTATCAGATGCTATTAAAGTCAGGGAGTAGTTCGTTAGGCTTAGGCTATATTTTAGTATTGACAGACTTAATTTTAAGTCCTGCTACAGGTTCTAATGCAGCTCGTACTACAATTATCTATCCAATTTTTCAAAGTATTGCTGAAGGTGTAGGCTCTGAACCTAACAAAGATCCTAGAAAGCTTGGTGGATATTTAACTACTTTGATGTATGCAAGTTCACAAGGCACGTCAGCATTATTTTTAACAGGGATGGCTACCAATGCAATTACGGTATCTTTGCTTAATGAGATGCTAGGAATACATTTATCGTGGGGAACATGGTTTATGGCGACAGTTGTACCAGGTGGTCTGTTCTTATTCTTGGCACCGCTTGTTATTTATAAATTATATCCTCCAACTTTGAAGTCTTTGTCAGATATTAAACCGTTAGCTAAGAAAGGCCTTGAAGAATTGGGGCCTATGAGTCGCAATGAAAAGGTTCTATGTGTTCTCTTTGTTTTAGCTGTATTAGGGTGGATGTTTGGGTCTAGTTTAAATTTTGTATATTTGAATATGCAAGTTGTAGGATTTTTATTCTTAGCATTAGTTTTGTTGACAGGCATATTGAATTGGAATGATGTAATTGGCGCAAAAGGTGCTTGGAGCATTTTCTTGTGGTATGGTGCTTTTTATGGTGTAGCAGCATCCTTAGCATCTGCTGGATTTTACAAATGGTTGGCTACTGTATTGGGAGACGTATTAAATATTTCTGCTGTAGATGGGACTATTGTTACGGTAATTATTCTATTGGTAAGTCTTGCTGTTCGTTATTTCTTTGTATCGAATAGTGCTTTTGTAGCTTCATTTTATCCAGTATTATTTGCTATTGCCGCAACTACGCAAGCCAATTTAACTGTAGTAGCCCTATTATTAGCAGTATTTGCTAGTTATGGAGCTATGCTGACTCACTATGGAAATGGGGCTGGCTTGATTGCATTTGCATCTGGTTATGTATCGCAAAGTGATTTCTGGAAAGTCGGAACTTCTATGGTTGTGTTTGCACTCTTAATTTATGCTATTATTGGTATTCCTTACTGGGCGTTAATAGGTTTATTTTAAATAACGATTTAAGCTATATTTGTATTTTAAATCTAATAAGCTTTTATTTATAAAAAGGTAAGAGCATAAAGTGATAGGAGTAGTACAATGCTTGATTTATTAATTAAGAATGGACATGTAATTGATCCATATAATAAGATTAATAAAATAAAAGATATTGCGATTTATAATGGCCGAATTGTCCCTTATGAAGATGGAGAGGCTGCAAAACATGTTATTGATGCAACTGGCAAGTTAGTTTTCCCTGGGTTAATTGATGCGCATGCTCATATGTTTTTTGAAGGAACTGAGATTGGGATTCCTGCAGATACGGCATATTTACCTACAGGTGTAACTGCAGCTATTGATTTTTCTGCTGGTGTAGCTAATTATCAATTATTTAAAAATTCTGTTATCTCACGAAGTCAAGTTACTATAAAAAGTTTTTTATATGTTGCATCTGCGGGGCTAGTAACTACTAGTCATCATGAAAATATTAACCCTAAGTATTTTAACCCAGAAAAGATTCGACGCATGTTTAAAGAATATAGCGACAATTTATTAGGGTTAAAAATTCGGCAAAGTGAAGATTTGGCTGAAGGATTAGGAATTGAACCATTACGTAAGACTATTGAAATTGCAGAAACTGTAGGTTGCCCAGTAGAGGTTCATTGTACTAATATTCCGGTTTCTACAGAAGAGGTACTGGATATGTTGAGACCTGGAGATATATTTGAACATGTCTATCAAGGGGTTAAAAATACAATCTTAGATGAGAATGGCAAGTTATATCCTTGTGTTTTAGAAGCTAGAAAACGAGGAATCATCTTTGATACTGCAGAAGGACGCAAACATGGGGATTATGATATTATGTTAGGTGCCATGAAGCAAGGATTTATAGCGGACATGTGTAGTACTGATTTAGTATTAGGTAGTATGTATCGTAGACCTATATTTTCTTTACCAAATCTTATGTCACGATATATTTCAATGGGAATACCTATGGAGCAAGTTGTTAAGATGGCTACAGAAAATCCTGCAAAATTAATGAAGATGGAAGGCGAAATAGGATGTTTATCTCCTGATGCTATGGCTGATGTAGCAATTTTTGATTGGATTGATTTTACTCAAACTTATAGAGATTGGAAAGGAACTGAGTTTAAATCAAATAAAGTACTAGAGCCACAAATGACTATTAAACAGGGGCAGATTGTATACTGTAATTCTCGATACTTATATGAGGAGAGCTTTAATTAACTGTTAAAAATATAGACAATGTCCTCCTATTATTTATTAGGATTACATTAATATCTTTTAAAATAATTCTACTATCTTAATCTAACTTAACTTAACTAAAGGTTTACATTGTTTATATTTTAATATAGGGTGTATAAAATATTTATAATAAAATATATCCTAAAAAATAGTGCGATTTGTAGATATTCTAATATCCGCAAGTCGCACTATTTTTAGTATATAATAAAATCTAGTGGGGCTTGGTATGATATAATGTCTTTATTAATTTTTTGTTATTATTTGGGGGGACATCTTTATAAATAGAATTTAGATTAGCTCTGGCAATGAATTTGGGAGGATCTGATTTTTCATGAAATTACGAGATATAATACTAGCATTACTCATTATTCTTGTATGGGGATTTAACTTTGCTGCTATTAAATGGGGTGTAAATGAGATTCCGCCTCTACTTTTAGTGGCTTTACGCTATATATTTGCAGCATTTCCGGCTATTTTATTTGTAAAACGCCCTCATGTTAAGTTGTCTTGGTTTTTAGCCTATGGCTTATTTGTTGGGGTTGGACAATTTTCTTGCTTATTTTATGCCATTCACATAGGAATGCCAGCTGGCGTGGCTTCGGTAGTGTTACAGGGGCAAGCATTTTTTACTATAGTATTTATGGCCATTCTTTTTAAAGAGCATATTAAGATGAGGCAAGTATTAGGCTTAGTAGTAGCGGCTGTAGGTTTAGTGTGCATAAGTGGTATTACCGGTTTGGCTGGTAGTACTCATATTCCTTTAAGTGCATTTTTATTGACTTTGCTAGGGGCTGCATTTTGGGGATTGTCTAATATTGCAGTACGTAAACTATCTATGAATGCGATAGCGGAAAATAAGCCGTTAAATATGTTGAGCTTAATTGTATGGTCTAGTTTAATTCCGCCCATTCCAATGCTGTTAGGGTCATTTTATTTAGAAAAGGAACAGTTAGCTTTACTTGCTTTTGAGAGTATTTCGGGCGCGGCTATTTTCTCGGTACTATATCTTGCATTTTTAGCGACGATTATGGGCTACGGCTTATGGAGTATGCTACTAGCCAAATATCCAGCACATAAGGTGGCGCCATTGTCTCTATTAGTGCCAGTAGTAGGGCTTATTACGGCCGAGTTTGTTTTAGACGAGCATTTAACTTTGGTGCAATGGCTTGGAGGGCTTATTATTATCATGGGATTATTAATCGCTAACGGTATAACTGTGAAGAAGAAAATGGTGTAACTGCCTGTTAGATAGAGGGAGGTAATATGAAGGCTGTGAAAAGGAAGATACTTTGTAGTGCTTGTTTATTAGGTGAACATTGTAAATATAATGGTGGTCATAATTATAGCCAGAAACTAGCAGATTTTCTTGACCAGATAAAGCATAGTCATCCCCAGGATTCGATTCAAGTGATACCAGTTTGCCCAGAAGAATTAGGTGGTTTGCCCACATCACGTGTGCCGGCTGAAATAGTAAATGGTATTGTAATCAATCGAGAGGGGCAATCTGTAGATCAAGAGTTTCG
Organism: uncultured Veillonella sp.; assembly: GCF_900545795.1. GTDB lineage: Bacteria > Bacillota > Negativicutes > Veillonellales > Veillonellaceae > Veillonella_A. The sequence goes on along the minus strand of NZ_URAR01000001.1, from coordinate 155,522 downwards.
TTTAGGCGCTAAAATTGCTCTTCAGATAGCTCTTGATGAAGGAGTTGAGTTGGCGATTCTTCAGTCCCGTAGTCCTTCCTGTGGGGTTAACGAAATTTATGATGGTACTTTTGCAGGGAAACGTATAAAAGGCTCAGGGATTTTTGCCATATTATTAAAGGAACATAAAATAAAAGTCCTCGATATAGAGGACTTAAGATACTGATTTATGTATAGTGTGTTAGATATAAAACTATAAGGGTTTTGGTATAAAGTTAGAAAATTGGGATATAAAGGTATAAGTGTAAAGTGTTAGATACAAAACCATAAGCATCTTATGGTTAAAATTAGTAATGCGTGGAGATATATGTATAGGGCTTTGGTATGAGGCTTTAGGTTTTTGTATAAAGGGGATTAAAGAGTATTAAAGAGTATTTAGAAAAAATAAAAAAGACCCGATTGTAACTTTTCAGCCATGTAGGGACAAGCGATTGCTTGCGTGTACTGCGCGTAAATAAGTTCAACGGGTCTTTTTTGCTAGGTTGTTATATAAAGTATTTTATAAGTAGTTGATTGTATTTATCGATTACTTATAAATTTATGAATATGGGTGCTCATAAATTTGAGTACCCACAATTACTTTGATTTATATGGTCTGATTTATAGGGGCATTATTTTCCCAGTAATCCCATAATTACATTGATGAAGGACATACCGAAATAGGCGATAAGTCCATCAGCTACGATGAAGATTAGGAAGTATTTTAATACAGATACCATAATTACATTCGCTTTGATGCTCTCGCGAAGTTCGCTAGCCTTGCCTTCTTCTACTTTGTTGCTTTCGATGAAGGAATCAAGTGCTGGTGCTACAGCGCCGATAGCGATGGCGATACTTTGAGGGGAGAACATTTTACCAATGCCGGCAGCACCGGAGTTAATCCCTGCTAACCAAAGTGGAAGCTCAGTAAAGCTTGGGTTTAAGTCGTGAGCCGCAGCTAATTGAAGTGGTCCAAATAATACGTTAGCATTAGTACCAGAACCAGTAATGAAGGCCCCTAGAGCCCCTACTAGTGGTGCGAATGCTGGGTAGAAGGAACCGGTTGCAGCAACTAATGTACTTGCGATTTCAGAAGTTAAACCTGCATAGGTCATTAATTTTGCTGTTACAACTACGGAGATAATCGTAATATAAGTGAATTTTAGATTCTTCATAGTTTTGCCAAGCACGCCGAACATTTCGCCAAAACCGGCTTTTTGAACAGCGCCACCGATGAAGGCAGCAATGAAAATCATAATACCAGGAGTGGCAATCCACGTAAAGGTATATGGTTTAGCTCCTTCGCCAGTGTAGATTGGCACAGCTGTTTTAATAGCAGCCAATGGTGCATTAATAGCTGGTACAAGTTTTGATGTTAAAATCAAGAGAACTACGATTAATAAGAATGGCATAGCTGCCACAAAAGCTTGTGAGCCAGTAATTTTTTCAGTAGTTGTTTCTACTTTGTAATCAGGATCATCTACTGGTAAGAATTTAGCACCTAGGATGATAACGCCCATGATGATAATGGAAGGAACCATTACGGAGAGTTCAGGGCCAGCTGTCATATTGATGATAAGCTCTGGGATAGCAAGTGCAAGACCTGCTAATAAGGTAATAGTAAATACGCCTTTAAGAGCTTTAAAGCCGCCGCCAATAATACCTACTACGAAAAATGGAGCTACAATATTTAAAATAAATAATTGAGCAGAAATAAATGTGCCAAGATGAATAGGGTCAAGGCCAGTTAAAGAAGCCAAAGTCGTAGTTGGAATAGCGATTGAACCAAATGTAGTTGGTACAGAGTTAGCTACTAAGCAAGCAAGAATCGATTTTAATGGATTAAAACCTACAGCTACCATCATAGCTGCTGGAATTGCTACGGCTGTACCAAAGCCAGCCATACCTTCCATGAAGGCACCAAAGCCCCATGCAAGCAGTAAAGCGAGGATACGCATATCAGAAGTAACGGATGATAGCAAAGTTTTAATCGTATCCATAGCTTTAGTATGAACTACTAAATTGTAAGTAAAGATAGCTGCTGTAATAACTAAAAGAATTGGCCAAATAGCGAGCGCCACGCCTTCTAAGGCGCCAGAGAACATTACGCCAGGGGCTCTATCAAAGTGCCAAATAGCGATAATGTAGGTACCGATAGCCGCGATACCACAGGCTTTCCAGGCTGGGACTTTTAGAATAGCCAAAGCCACAATGAGCCACAACAGTGGCAATAAGGCAAATAATGTTGTAATCATGAGATCATCCTTTCATTTTCAAACTCTCAATGGTAATGTTACCGGGACAAATATGGACTACTAGTTAAATAGTAACAGTTGAGACTTTATTAAAGTTACGTGCAATACGCTGTATTGCTAGATTAGCTGTAGCCCCCTTTCAAAGATAGTATGTGTCAAAGTTATCACTATATGCAATAGTAAAAATAGTCTAATTTTGCACTAGTGACGAGTGGTAGACTTTAGAGAAAAAAGCGCTCTGTAAAGTTTACTCAACTGGTATTATTACCATTCTAGATATCTCTTATTCAATAGTAACATAAATATGTTAAATGTCTAGTATCAAATATCGATTTTTGTGAATTTTACTCAGGTATTTATAACTTAAATGAATAATTGAATGCATGAAATTTCTTTAAACTTCCCATAATACCGGTATTTTAAACATTTGGGTTATAATGATAATCAATTGAAAACTCGAAAAATAGAGGCAGAATAGTGTGGTAGTATATAAAAAATGAATTTTGACTCTTAAGGTCATGTATGTGTTAAATGAATATATTGATGTGTAAATGTAATCTATATGAGTTGGATGCATGAGTATGCATGGGACTCATAAAGACCCTTTTCGAAATTAGGTAAAATCATGGTGATGTGATGCCTCTCATTTTGGATAGAAATAGTAGTTAATGTAAATAATGTATTTTTACCTACTTGAAAACACACGGCCGCACGTATTATGTCCCGTGTCAGAGGATTCTCTTTCTTATAAAATATATATGTAGTGTGATATAATAAAAAGTAAGTTTTAATGCATAAGAAAAAGGAGAAATATATATGAGATACACTAAAATGCATGGTCTTGGCAATGACTTTGTCGTATTTATTGACGAAGCTGGTGCCAATAAAGATTTTTCTGACCTTGCAGTGCGTTTATGTGATCGCCATACAGGTATTGGGGCTGATGGCATCATGGTTGTTGTACCATCCACTATAGCGGATACGCGCATGCGCATTATTAATGCAGATGGCAGCGAGGCTGAAATGTGTGGTAATGGAATTCGTTGTTTTGCTAAATATGTTTATGAACGCGGCGTTATTACTAAAGAGTCCTTTACGATTGAAACCTTAGCGGGCATTATGAAGCCTAGTTTGACGGTGGAAGATGGTAAGGTAACATTAGTTACAGTTGATATGGGTAAGCCTGTTTTTGAAGCTGCTCAAATTCCAATGAACGTGGACTTACCAAAGGTACAAAATGTGTCTGTAAAGGTAGAAGAACAAGTATATGAAGTAAGCTCTGTTCTTATGGGTGTGCCGCATACAGAAGTATTTGTGGATGATGTAACGGCTGTTCCATTAACTACTTTAGGGCCAAAGCTTGAGAAACATGAGTTATTCCCTCGCGGTACTAATGTGAATTTTGTGGAAGTCGTAGATAAAAATCATATTAAAGTGCGCACTTGGGAACGCGGCGCAGGAGCCACCTTAGCTTGTGGCACTGGCTGCTGTGCTAGTGTCATTATGGCGCATGAAAATGGTTTGACTAATCGCGAAGTAGATGTAGACGTATATCTTGGCACTTTGCGTATTCGTTATGAAGCAGATGGTACTGTATTTATGACAGGGCCTGCAGCAGAAGTATTTGAAACAGAGTTAGACTTTTAACAGGCACTAGCTTGGATTAAGCCTAAGCGTTTGATAAAGAGTGTTTAGCATTAAACTGTTAATAGAGGTTAGTTAGCATTAAGCGTCTGATAGAGATCTTTTAGAATATATCTTTTATTAGGAGATGGTCCTTTAGAAATGTTCTATACTTTCGCTACTTTATGCTACAAGCTCTATTAAGGGTTAATATAAGAAGTAAAGATTAAGGATACTAAGGATTGAGTGAAGTTGGTAAATGTAATAACTAGGTGATTTTATTGAGCACTCGTGAAGGGTGCGGAGGTAGCTTATGACACAGGAAAAACTCACAGGAATTTCAGGCGCTCGTGGCGTTGGTGCAGGTGTTGTATATGTATACAAACAAGAAGCAATTGTTGTGCCAAATACAACGATTGAGGAAAGTGAAGTCGAACGTGAAGTAGCCGCATTAGAGGCAGCCGTGGAAACGACTGTTCAGCAATTAGAATCTATCAAAGAGCGTGCAAGAACTACTATGGGTGATGCAGAAGCGGCTATATTTGAAGCTCATACATTAATTGTGCAAGATCCGTCCTTAAGTGATGGAATAAAATCTTTAATTACTAGTGGTCATGTGTCTGCCGCAGCAGCTACAGAGCAACAAATCAATACATTTGCTGATATGTTCTTAGCTATGGATGATCCTTATATGAGGGAGCGCGGCGCAGATATCAAGGATATTGGCGATCGCTTACTTCGCAATTTACTTGGCATGAGTCCACGTGGTTTAGCTCATCTTACTGGTGAAGTTATTTTAGTAGCCGATGACTTAACTCCATCTGATACAGCCTCTTTAGATAAGACAGTGGTGCAAGGGATTGTAACTTCTAGTGGTGGTCCTACGAGTCACGCTGCTATTATGGCGAGAACCCTTGAGATTCCAGCTGTTATGGGGGTTGGGCCTATAGACTCTTTCGTAAATGGCACTAAAGCAGTTGTGCGTGGCACTGAGGGTGAAGTGCTATTAGCCCCATCAGAGGAAGAGTTTACGAAATATGCGGAAGAAGCAAAGGCCTATCGAGCTCATTTACAAGAATTAAAACAATCTGCTGATTTACCATCTGTAACTAAGGATGGTAAGGAAATTTTACTATTTGGCAATGTAGGGAAAGCAGAAGATGCTAGTCATGCTTGTCATTTAGGTGCTGAAGGGATTGGCTTATTTAGAACTGAATTTTTATATATGAAAAATGATGCGTTACCTACTGAAGATGAGCAATTTGAAGTATATAAAAAAGTGGCGGAACGCTTACATGGCAATCCAGTAATTATTCGCACCATGGATATTGGGGGCGATAAAGAATTAAAATGCTTGCAATTGCCAAATGAGCTCAATCCATTCTTAGGTTATCGAGCGATTCGCATTAGTCTTGACCGGACAGATATTTTTAAAACTCAGTTGCGAGCGATTCTTCGTGCTAGTGCCTTTGGCGGGGTACAAATTATGTATCCTATGATTGCTTCTATTGAAGAAGTTAAAGCCGCTAATGCTGTATTAGAAGAGGCTAAAGCAGAACTTCGCGCTGAAAGAATTGCCTTTAATGAGGACTTAGAAGTAGGTATTATGGTGGAAATTCCTTCTGTGGCTGTAGCAGCTGATTTGTTTGCACCTCATGTAGATTTCTTTAGTATTGGTACCAATGATTTATGTCAATACACACTGGCTGTAGACCGCATGAATGAAAAGATTGGTCATTTGTATCAACCGCTTCATCCAGCTGTATTGCGACTTATAAAAAATACCATTGACGCAAGCCATAAAGTAAATCACATTACAGGAATGTGTGGTGAAATGGCTGCGGATCCATTGGCGACTATGATTTTAATTGGTTTAGGCCTTGATGAGTTCAGTATGAGTGCCTCTTCGATTCCAGTGATTAAAGACATTGTGCGGAGCGTAACGGTAGAAGAATGTAAGCTCATGGCAGCGAAAGCATTGCAAATGAGTACGGCAAAAGAAATCTCTGATTATGCCCGTGCTACATTGGAAGAAAAAGGTATTACCCTGTAATTTAAAAAACTATTTATTGCCAAAATTAGTTACCTATACTAAAATAAACAGTATACTCAGAATATACAAATATTCTTATATTTCGGAAGGATGGAATGACTTATGACAGAAAAAAAGGTTATTATTACTAACGAATCCGGTTTACATGCTCGTCCAGCAACTTTGTTTACGCAATTAGCGGCTAAGTTTGCTTCTAAAATTACAGTTTCCATCGGTGAGAAAAAAGCTGATGCTAAATCTATTTTAACTGTGTTAACTCTTGGTGCTACTAAAGGTGCAGAAGTGCTTATCTCTGCAGAAGGCGCTGATGAAGCAGAAGCAGTAGCAGCATTAGCTGAGTTTTTAACAACTCACAAAGACTAAGTTTTCATAAGTCGCTTTTTAAGAAAGCTAAACAAATACATATAGTAATCTGCCACCGGGTAGAAATGCAAAAGCATTTTGTGCATATCATTAGGTCTTAGAAGATATGCATAAAATGCTTTTTGTGAATATAGCGCCTTAGAGATTAGGCTATTTAGGGTTTAGGTGTACTAAGTTTTGAAGGAGGAATTGCTATGCGTCGTCATGATCGAGCAGTTACAGACAAACAGGAAGTTGTAAAGTTGATTAAGAGTTGTAAGGCCATTCGCCTTGGACTTCGCGATGGAGAGCGCATTTACATTGTGCCACTTCACTTTGCTTATGAAGAAGTGAATGGAGAAGATGTATTTTATTGCCATGGTGCACCAGTAGGTCGCAAGGTGGATTTAGTTAAAGCCACTGGTTATGCTGCCTATGAGCTCGATGGAGGTCAGAAACTTATGCCAGCAGATATTGCTTGTGATTTTTCCTCTACTTTCTTTAGTATCATTGGGGAAGCTAAAGCTAGCTTAGTCGAGGAGATGGTAGAAAAGGAACATGCCTTAAATTTGATTATGGAGCAATATACAGGGCAATATAAATGGGATTATGAGCCAGCTATGTTAAAAGGGGTGGCAGTTATAAAATTAGTGAGCACGGAACTTAGTTGTAAAGCTCAATTATAGTTAAAAAAGTGTTCTCACTAAAGAACAACATGTCTCTTTCAGAAAAGTATCTTTCTCAAGGAAAACTTATCTTTAGTGGTAAAAAAAACCATGTCTCTTCAGTGGCGTCTAGATTAGACGGCGTATGTAGAGACATGGTTTTTGTTTGAGTATTTAATTGTGAATCTAACTACGAACTGAATTATGAATCTAAATCCAAATCTAAATCTAAATCTAAATTAGGCTTTGTGATCAATATGAAGACCTTTTAATAATGCTTGCTCAGAATGCTCCATGTGCATACGTGCAATTTCACGGGCTTGTTCTGCATTACGCTCTGCAATAGCTTCTACAAGTAAACGATGCTCTTCCCAAGTTTTGGCAAGTCGCCCTGGCTGGTTCATAGACATGGTGCGGAAGCGTAAGGTTTGTTCGCGCAGATTATGAATGATTTCTACTAAGCGCTCATTGCGAGATGCCTTGTAGAGTACTTCGTGGAAGTTAATATCGGCTTCTACCACTTTGTCGATGTCTTTTTCTTCCATGTAATTGCCGATTTCTACTAGCATCCGCTCTAAATATTCAATTTCATCTGGCGTAATGCGTTCTGCTGCAAGAACCGCCGCAAGCTCTTCTAAGGCAGAGCGAATTTCAAATACTTGGGCAATATCTTTTAAAGAGATGTCAGCTACATAGGTGCCGCGATGAGGAATCATAACGACGAAACCTTCAAGCTCTAATTTTCTAATGGCTTCGCGCACTGGTGTGCGGCTTACGCCAAGTTCTTCTGCAAGTGGGATTTCCATAAGCCGTTCGCCTGGTTTGAATACGCCATCGCGAATAGCTTGTCGCAAAGATTCACAAACGACTTCGCGTAAAGGTTTATACGAAGTCAGTGAAATGGGTTGTAAACGACCTAAATCTTTTGACATTATTTTAAAGCCTCCTTACCATGGGTTTTGGTGATAAGTGAAAGCCATGTATGCCCTTGGTTTTTGATTTCTTCTTGAAGGGACAAGGCTTCACGGGCTGTTGGTAAATATACAATCATTGAAGGGCCGCTACCGGTCATGATAGTAGTATAGCCTCGTTGAATGAAAAAGTCTTTGCATTCTTGTAGTTCTGGATGAAGTGGGAAGAGAAGTTCTTCAAAGGTGTTGCCGCTAATCTCCATAGCTTCGCGGATGCGATGCTCTTTTACCGCTTCTACTACTTTATCAATGGTATGGCTAGTCACCTTGGATTGGCCATTAAAGCGTGCATACGCATCGGCTGTTGAAACAGAGAGCTCTGGCTTTACTACGAGAAGCCAGTGGGGCTCGCCAGTTGGTAAGTACTCAAGAATTTCGCCGCGTCCCGTACCACGAGCGGTACCGCCCTTCATTAAAAATGGCACATCAGAGCCTAGTTCATCAGCTAGTGACATAAGTTCGGCTTCAGTGAGGCGAAGATCCCAGAATTTATTTAGACCTAATAACATGGCTGCTGCATCAGCACTGCCGCCGCCAAGGCCGGCAGCAGGAGGGACGCGCTTCATGAGATGAATGGCGCCACCGGACTGACAACCAGTATATTTTTGAACTGCGCGCAAGGCTTTCATAGCTAAATTTGTATCATCATAGGGAATCATATTTTGCATATATGGTGGCAAGTCAGGGGCCATGCCAGAGAATACCACAGAGTGATGTTTCGCAAAATAGATGGAATCACCAAGATAGATGGATTGGAATACAGTATCAATATTATGATATCCATCTTCTCGTTTGTCTAAAATAGCGAGGCCGATGTTGATTTTACTGAAACTTAATTGCTCCATAAGGGTCTCCTTTATCGTTGTAATTGAGTGTATCTATTAGGACTATATAAACTGCTTTCGTTTTACTTGCTTTCCTAGTTGAAATTATATAACGCTTGGGTTAAGATGGACGTATATAGTATCTGTATATTGTATACGAACAAGTTTAAGCTATTTAAAATTATAAGCTATTAGAAGAGAAATTTCAATTTTAGGAGGACCTATCCATGCAGTGGAAGCGAACAATATATGCATTAATAATGACAACGATTGGTTCCATAATTTTTGCCATAGGGATTGATGCATTTATTGTGCCTCATAAATTAGTAAGTGGTAGTCTCAGCGGCGTAGCGTTGATGCTATATTATTTGACTGGTATTCAAGTAGGTACTTTGAACTTGCTATTGAATATCCCTATTTTATATGCCGCCTATCGTTGGCTCGGTCGTTGGCATGTGGGGATTACGATATTTGGGACTATTGTAATTTCCCTGTGTATTAATGCTCTGACTTTTATGGAGTCCTATCATTTGACTACAGATCCTATTATAGGGTCTCTATTAGGAGGTATATTCTGTGGTCTTGGTTTAGGTGTAGTGTATCGCGCTGGTGGCAATACAGGTGGTTTAGACCCTATTGCGTTAATCATACGAAAATATTATGGTCTACAAATGGGCAGTATTATTTTTGGTATTAATGTATTAATTTTATTTGCTGCCGCTATAGTAGTCAGTGTGGAATCAGCCGCTGTTACCTTGATTAGTATTTATGCTATGGGCATGGTAACAAACAAAGTAGTAGTAGGATTTAACCAACGAAAAGCAGCCTTTATTATTTCTTGTAAGCCCAATGAAATTTGCGAATTAATTATAAATAATATGGGGCGAGGGGCGACTATTTTACATGGCGAAGGGGCCTATACACATCAGCAGAGACAGGTTGTCATGGTTGTCGTAGGACTTATGCAAGTGGCTAAGTTAAAGGATAATGTAGAAAAAGAAGATCCTAATGCATTTATGATTATTACTGATGCGGCTGAGGTGATAGGTCAAGGTTTTACTATGCCTGTAGCCCCTAATGTGCGCCCTGAAGTAGTAAAAGATATATTGGAAAAGGCTGATTTAAATAGCCAACCTAAAATTACAAGTCAATCCGTAGAGGAGTCTATTGAAGTGGAGCGCTCCATTGAAGTGAAATAGCGTTGGGAGCGCCGTTACAGTAAAATAGAATTCTGCAGTTTAAGGAGGCGCTTATTAGAAGCTTATTAGGTTATAAGGATATAAACATTTAGAGCAGTTGGCAGTACCGGGGAGATAGTTCGCAAGACAGAAGAGATTGAGCGTGTTGAGTTAGTTTGTAAGAGCCAATTAAAGGAGGCCCTATGACTTTACGATGGACGTCAGAAGAGTGGAAGATTAAGATTTTCTCATTAATTAAGGTTGTATTGGGAACTATCATGTTCTCTATTGGTATTGATGCTTTTTTAGTGCCCCATAAACTGGTAAGTGGCGGTATTAGCGGGATTGCCTTGATTCAGTACTATATTACGGGTATTCCTATTGGGGTTATGAACTTAATTTTAAATATACCTATAGTATATGCTGCCTATCGTTGGCTAGGCGGTTGGCATGTGTTTATGACTGTCTTTGGGACCGCTGTGTCATCCTATTTTATTGACCAACTTCACTTTTTATCGGCCTATAATTTATCTGGAGACCCTGTAGTAGGTTCTATTTTAGGTGGTATTTTTAGTGGCGTAGGGCTTGGTATCGTATATCGTGCTGGCGGCAATACAGGGGGCTTAGACCCAATTGCATTGATTATTCGCAAATATTATGGTATGCAAATAGGCAGTGTTTTATTATCTATTAATATGATGATTTTAGTAGTAGCTGCCTTTATTATCAGTGTGGACTCAGCCGCCATTACTATGATTAGTAGTTATATTTCTGCATTTTTAACCAATAAGGTAATTGTAGGATTTTCACAGCGCAAAGCTATTTTTATTGTGTCGCGTGAGTCTGATAAAATTTGTAATCTTATTTTACATAAAATTGGTCGTGGCGCCACTATTTTAAATGGTGAAGGTGCCTATACACATCAACAGAAACAAGTTATTCTAGTGGTAGTAGGGCTCATGCAGGTGAGTAAATTAAAAGAGGCCATTCAAAGAGAAGATCCTTCAGCTTTTCTTATGATTAGCGATGTGGCAGAAGTCATTGGGCAAGGCTTTACATTTAAGTCTGATAAAGCCTTAGTTGATAAAGCGCGCGAAGCGCGTGAGCAAGCTGACTTAGTAGATGCACAGGCACAGGCGCTGCCAACAGCACTTGCCTTAGCAGAAAGCGGTCAAGTTGACGCAGGCGTTCATACTGTGGCTGATGTGGGGGCGCGTACTATGATACATAAAATGGCTGGTAACAGACCTACAAGTCCAAGTCGGTCTGCTCGAATACGCAATCGTCGTAATCAGACAAATCGCTGATGGAAACCTAAGCAATAATTATTTCAGAAGAGAGAATATATTAAGTAGTAGGAGGAACATTGATGATTAGTGAGTTAGCAGGTAAAAAGGTGCGTCCTGAAGATTGTATTCATGTGGCTACATTAACTGAGGCGTATTATAATTTAGTGCCTCGCCCTGAGGTGAAGGGGGAACGCATTTCCTTTGGTACATCTGGTCATCGTGGTAAATCCTTGGAACGTAGTTTTAATGAATTGCATGTGGCTGCTATTACACAGGCTATTTGTGATGGCCGAAAAGAATTTGGAGCTACTGGTGTATGTTTTGTAGGTCATGATACACATGCATTATCTACGCCAGCACTGCATACTGTGCTTGAAGTATTAGCAGGCAATGGTGTGGTAGCTGCTGTTGATGAAGGAGAGGACTTTGTACCGACACCAAGTGTGTCGAGAGCCATCATTCGGTATAATCAAATTATTGATAAAACATTGCAAGATGCTAAAGGATTAGAAGCGAATAATGCAGTACAATATGCAGGGCATTTAGGTAATAAGGGCTATGCTGATGGCATTGTCATTACGCCTTCTCATAATCCTCCAGATCAGGGGGGCATCAAATATAATCCTACAAATGGCGGTCCTGCTGATACAGCGGTGACTAAGTGGATTGAAACGCGGGCTAATGAATATATTGCTAAAGAAGGTCAAGGGATTAAGAAAATCAGTAAAGCTAAGGCTGACCCGCATTTGCGTTGGGCCTATGATTTTAAAGGACAATATGTTAAAGAATTAGATGGCGTTATTAATTTTGAAGCCATTAAAAAAGCTAAGTTAAAAGTATTGGTCAATGCTCTAGGAGGCAGCGGCGCTAATTACTGGAAAGCTATTAGTGAAACCTATGATTTAGGGCTTACTATTATAAATAGTGAATACGATCCAACCTTTAGCTTTATGACCTATGACCATGATGGCGCGATTCGCATGGATTGCTCCTCTGCGTATGCCATGGCGGATGTGATTGCTCAAATTGGCTCCTATGATATGGCTGTGGGCAATGATCCTGATTATGATCGTTATGGCATCGTTACAGCTGATGGACTTATTCCACCAAATCATTTCTTAACTGTAGCAGGGGCGTATCTATTTAAGACTCGTCCTTGGGAAGGAAAAGGCTTTGGGAAAACAGCTGTTGTTACTAATTTAGTGAATCGTTACTGTGAAGCCCAGGGGATTCCTGTATATGAAGTGCCAGTAGGATTTAAATATTTCTCCTCCCTTTTATTTGAGGAAACTATCGGCATTGGTGGGGAAGAAAGTGCAGGCGCATCATTCTTGATGAAAGATGGTTCAGTTTGGACTACTGACAAAGATGGCATGGTTATGGCTCTATTAGCACTAGAAATTTTAGCGGTTACAGGAAAAAGCCCTGAAGCTCATTATGAAGAATTGACACGCACCTATGGGGCACCAGTGTTTAAGCGCTTTGATGCGGCTTGCTCTAAAGAAAGCAAGGAAAAGTTGAGTGCTCTACAAGCATCTAATGTGAAAGCTACTGAATTGGGCGGTGAGCCTATTGAATCGATTCGTACTACCTCCTTATACAATGATTACCCGATTGGTGGTGTCCGTGTAGGCACAAAATCTAGTTTCTTGGTGGCCCGTCCATCAGGTACTGAGGACTTATACAAAATCTATGCAGAAAGCTTTAATGGTGAAGCTGCTGTAGAGGAGTTACTTGTGGAAGGGCAAAAATTAGTGGATGAAGCGATTAGCTAATATAGCTATGATTGCTTGCCAGATTAGTAAAACTGTTAAGGTTTAAAGCGGAATAATCTAACCTGTTAAAGGTCAATTATGAAGCGGACAGCTGTGCAGTGTAGCGTAAAAATGCTATACAGTAGCGGTCTAAAAATGCTATAATATTTTATTATTTAAGAATCTCTAAATTAAGCAGTAGGTATAAAAACACCTATCGGTTTTGTAGGCAAAGAGAGAAAAGGTGAAGTATATGAAAATTGTAGTAACCGTAGTGGGTGTAGACCGCGTAGGGATTATTGCGCGCGTAGCAGCTGTGTTAGCTAAAAATGAGGTAAATATTGTATCTATTAACCAGACCATATTAGATGGTATGTTTAATATGATTATGATGTGCGAAACCGATGACAAGAATTCATTAGCTCTTGTTCAACAAGAATTAGCTGGTGAAGGAGAATCCTTAGGCGTACAGATTCAAGCACAACATGCTGATATTTTTGTTAGCATGCATCGCGTAGGGTAGGTGTTTTCATGCTAAGTATTGATAATATTTTAGAAACGAATCGCATGATTCACGATAATAAACTAGATGTTCGAACGATTACAATGGGCATTAGTTTACTAGGTTGTACAGCAGTGGATGGCAAGACTCTTTGCAATCGCATTTATGACCATATTACTAAGGAGGCCGAGCATTTAGTAGCCACAGGGGAAGCTATTGAACGCGAATTTGGCGTGCCTATTATAAATAAGCGCGTCGCTGTAACACCGATTTCTTTGGTGGCTGCAGGCAGTGATTTGACTAACTATGTGTCGGTTGCCAAGGCCTTAGATAGAGCGGCAAAGACTGTAGGGGTCAATTTTATTGGTGGCTTTTCTGCTTTAGTGAGCAAGGGCTATACGGAAGGTGACCGCCGTTTAATTGCATCTATACCAGAAGCCCTAGCAACTACTGATATTGTATGTAGTTCCGTAGGGATAGGCTCTACTAAAGCTGGTATTAACATGGATGCAGTGGCACAGATGGGCGAGATTGTTAAAGAAACAGCAGCATTAACAGCACATCAAGATGCCTTAGGCTGTGCTAAGCTTGTTATATTTTGTAATCCTGTGGAAGACAATCCATTTATGGCTGGGGCCTTCCATGGTGTTACAGAAGGCGATACGACTATTAGTGTAGGCGTTAGTGGTCCAGGCGTTGTAAAACATGCCTTGGAGGCTGTACGCGGTAAATCTTTTGATGAAGTGGCAGAGACGATTAAACGCACTGCCTTTAAAATTACTCGCGTAGGTCAGCTCGTAGCACAAGAAGCGTCTCGTCGCTTAAATAAGAAATTTGGCATTATTGATTTGTCTTTGGCTCCAACGCCAGCAGTGGGCGATTCAGTAGCGCATGTATTAGAAGAAATGGGCATTACGTCTTGTGGTGCTCATGGTACTACAGCAGCTTTAGCTTTGCTAAATGATGCTGTAAAGAAAGGTGGACTTATGGCTTCATCCCATGTGGGTGGCTTAAGTGGCGCTTTTATTCCTGTAAGTGAAGACCGCGGTATGATTGATGCAGTTGCTGTAGGCAGTTTGAGTTTAGATAAACTGGAAGCAATGACTTGTGTTTGCTCCGTAGGCCTTGACATGATTGCTGTTCCAGGCGATACTTCAGCAGCGACTATTTCAGCGATTATTGCTGATGAAGCAGCTATTGGGATGATAAATAATAAGACTACAGCAGTGCGGTTGGTTCCAGTTCCTGGTAAGACTGTTGGTGAGATGGTTGAGTTCGGTGGTTTATTGGGTTATTGCCCGATTATTGAAGTCAGTCCATTCAGTGCTGAAGAGTTTATTAAACGGGGCGGGCGAATTCCTGCTCCAATACGCAGTCTAACAAACTAAGAGCTAGCACGAGGAGGTGCGAGAATGACGGTGTACGTGTGGGCATTTGTAATAGCTTGTGTTATTACGTTTGCGATTACACCGCTAATTAAACGGTTGGCGATACAAATCGGGGCAGTTGATAAGCCCGATGCGCGCAAAGTGCATCATGGTATGATGCCTCGCATGGGGGGATTGGCCATTTTTATTGGTTATATCTTATCCGTGTTATATACAGTACAAGATGTAAAGGCTATTTTGGGTCTTATCATTGGATCCGTTATTCTAGTGGGCGTTGGCATTTGGGATGATGTAAAACAGATAGGCCCTAAGACTAAACTTTGTGGTCAAATTTTAGCGGCTAGCATGATTGTACTGTTTGGGAATCAAGTGGAGTTTATTACTAATCCATGGGGACATTTATTGTACTTGGGCTATTTTGGCATACCCTTGACAATTTTTTGGATTGTAGGATTTACAAATATTGTTAATTTAATTGATGGCTTAGATGGTCTCGCTGCAGGGATTTCATTTATTTCCTGTTTGGCTATATTTACTGTATTATGGCAAATGGGGCAAGTTGATTTAGCTTGCATTGCTCTAGCTTTAGCGGGCGCAGCGGGAGGCTTTTTGAAATATAATTTTAATCCTGCTAAGATTTTCATGGGCGATACAGGTAGTATGCTTTTAGGATATACAATGGCGGCTATTTCCGTTATGGGCGCAGTTAAAACAGCAGCTACTATTTCATTGGTAGTGCCTATTATTGTTTTGGGCTTGCCTATTCTAGATACGACCTTTGCTATTATACGTCGTAAAATTAATGGACGTCCTGTATTTAAACCAGATAAAGGTCATGTGCACCATAGATTATTAGCATTAGGCTTGTCTCAAAAGCAAGCGGTGCTCTTAATGTATGCGGTGACAGCAGCCTTAGGCTATGTAGCAATTTTATTAGCAAAAGTAAATTGGCTTATTGGGGTAGCACTAGTATTAGCTATCCTATGTGTATGCGTATTTATAGCAACTAAATTAGGAATGATTGCCAAAGATGAGGCAATTAATAAAGAAAAGGCAGCCACTTCTAATCGGCAAAATTAATCAATTGAGTTAATTGGCCAGAGCGAAGGTGTGCGCGGGAGGATTCTATGTTAAAGGTAATGACGATTTTTGGAACGCGACCAGAGGCCATTAAAATGGCACCTGTTGTTAAAGCTCTAGAAGCAGCTCCAGATATGGAGGCTATCGTTACAGTAACAGCACAGCATCGGGAGATGCTTGATCAAGTGCTCAATTTATTTGATATTACACCACAATATGATTTAAATATTATGTGTCAAGGTCAAACTTTATATGATGTAACGAGCAAGTCCTTGCTAGGGCTTCGCGATGTATTGTCTGATGCTAAGCCTGATGTGGTCTTAGTTCATGGCGATACGACTACGACCTTTGCTGGTGCATTAGCAGCCTTTTATCAAGAAATTCCTGTAGGTCACGTGGAAGCGGGCTTGCGTACAGGTAATATTTACTCTCCATTCCCAGAAGAAATGAATCGCAAATTGACTGGTTCTTTAGCATCCTATCATTTTGCGCCGACCTCCAGTGCAGAAAAAAATCTAATGAAGGAAAATATTAGTTCTGCTCATTTATATGTGACTGGCAATACAGTTATTGATGCGTTGCAAACTACTGTAAAAGAGGACTATCATTTTGATGAAGAGTTACTAAATAATTTAGATTATGAAAGTCGTCGCGTAGTGCTTGTTACTACACATCGCCGCGAAAACTTGGGCGAGCCAATGCGACAAGTCTATAAGGCGATTCGTCGTTTGGTAGACGCTTTTGATGATATTGAAGTGGTATTCCCAGTGCATCGCAATCCTAAAGTGCGTCAAATTGTAAAAGAAGAGTTAGGTGAAGTTGAACGAGTTCACTTAATTGATCCATTAGAATATGAACCTTTTGCTAATTTGATGGCGCGGTCTTATTTGTTGCTTACTGACTCCGGCGGCATTCAGGAGGAGGCGCCAGCTTTAGGTAAGCCTGTGCTTGTTCTTCGCAATACAACGGAGCGACCAGAAGCAGTCACAGCAGGTACTGTTAAGTTAGTAGGCACTGATGAAGAGACGGTATATACTACAGCTTACCGCTTGTTAGCTGATGCTGATGCGTATGAAGCGATGGCTAATTCCATAAATCCTTATGGCGATGGTATCGCTTCACAGCGCATTATTGAAGCCTTGCGATACGAGTTCTTAGAAAGTGGCAAGAGGCCTAGCCGCTTTGGCTATTAGTTTGCTTTAGCTAGTATAATTAACAATTTGATAACAATTGAATGAGAAGAAAAGCCCCCTGTAGCTCCTGATGAGAGTTACAGGGGGTAATTTGTTTTTCTAGGCTGTGAAATTTTCCGGAAATACTACATAAATATTTAAAATATAGAAAATATGCTAACTTTGGATATATTTTAAGCTTATACGGAAAGAGGGCGGAGATTATATTCATTTACGTCAAGTTATTCTAAAATGTGATGAGAATTCATTTTATATATTACTTTTTGGAATAGTTGGGTATTTTTACAAAGGACAAAAATCTGTTGTAAAGTGCAAAAAAATTTTGTATAATCACTTTATAAGTCATGTAAACATGCATATATTCAAGGTTTTGAATATTATTTGTTAAATTGATGTACACAATTCAAGGTAAAAGTATACATGTTATAGTTGCATTGGTGATATAAGTGCGAAAAATGCTATAATTTAATAAGTGTTAAAGTAAAGCAGTAGGTTTGGCTCTATTTTAAGACATTCATATGTGACAAGAACTGACTTTTTATACCTTGTGTTGTCTGTTTAATTCATCAAAGAGCAGGTGATCTTAATGAAACCCATAGATCGGACGACTTTAAAGGCATTGAATGTAGCCATGTCAGCAGGCTTTAGCTTGCTCGTGTCTATATTAGGATGTCTGGCGATTGGTGTGGGGCTTGATCGTATCTTAGATACATCACCTTGGTTCACTCTCATAGGCAGCTTAACAGGAGGTATAGGAGGTCTTTATTCTTTGTACCTGCGCGTAGTGAAGTGACTAAGGAGGAGTATTGCCTTCGTACAATTTTTGACGTTTGTTAAGAGGATGCTACTGCACACAGTGGTAGCAGCATTGGTAGTAACATTATTGTTAGAGATTGTAGAGTTAGAACATTATATTCTTGGCTGGATTTGGGGATGCTTAACTAATATCATTTATATGGTAGTGTTAGCGGTATTAGTCATTAAAGATGCCAAGAAGAACCCAGTTGCAGCAGCAAATTCAACAAAAATTGGCATGTTTATCCGATTTGGTGTTGTGGCGATTGCTACTGTATTAGCAGATATAATTTTTATAGAATTTCATTATATTGCATACTTGGGCGGTATATTCATTTGGAAACCATTTTCCTTCTATGAACATATACGCTCCCGCATTCTTGAAGAGCGACATGCTGTACTTAAAGGTTAAGTTATTAAGGCTTTGGTGCAGGCCTACTCCAAGAAGCGAACAGTTTGACATTTCAAAGTAAGATGGGTCTTGCTAAAGCGCAGGCTAATCACAAAAGGTCTATCTTTTTTGAAATATGAGAAGAATATTATTACCTTCAGATAGAAAACAATAGACGGAAGGAGGTGAATATTATGGAAATGCATGCAGGGACTCATCATGTCGTTCAGATGTGGGGGCTGTCATTTAACATGGACACATTGTATATGACTTGGCTTACCATGGCAATTATTTTGATTATTGCGTTCTTTGCTACAAGACAGCGCAAGATGGTTCCTACGGGCCTACAAAATGGCGTGGAAATGGTGCTTGAGATTATTGGCGATCAATTAAAAGGCTCCTTAGGGGAACATTTTAATAAGTTTAGCTCATTGTTATTTACGTTCTTTTTCTTTATTTTTATAAGTAACGAATTAGGCTTAATTCCAAGTCCCCATATTCTAGTATCTCCAACTAGTGACTTGAATACGACGCTTGGCTTAGCGATAGCTAGTTCAGTAAGTATTTGGTTAATTGGTTTACGTGTTAAGGGTGTTGGTTATCTGAAACATTTTTTCCAACCATTCGTGGTTTTCGTTATCTTCCACCTTATGGAAGAAATTTCAAAACCAGTAACACTTAGCTTCCGTCTATTTGGTAATATTATAGCCGGGGAAATCGTATTGGAGTTATTAAATAGCTTAGCCCCTTATTTAACACCGATTATTTGGCTCGTTTTCAGCCTTTTTGTTGGTATTGTTCAGGCCTTTGTATTTACAATTTTGACCACTGCTTATCTAGGCATGGCTGTGGCTGATGAACATTAATCCTATGTAGCAAACAAAAGAGTTTATTCCGTTTAAATTGTATGTAAAAAGATTTTTAGGAGGAATTTTATTATGGAAAAAGCAATTGTATTGTCAGTAAGTGTATTCAGTGCATGTTTAGTAGCTGGTTTAGCAGCGTTAGCAGCAGCATTTGGTGATGCTCTTGCAGTTCGTAAAGCATTTGAAGGTATGACTCGTCAACCAGAAATGGCTGGTAAACTTATGACTAATCTATTCATCTCCATCGGTTTGATCGAATCTATTCCAATCATTGCTGTCGTTATTGCAATCGTACTTGTATTCACTGACGTTGTAGTAGGTAAATTATAATCCCTTGTTTAAAATGAACATTGCGATGGGCAAGTTATAAACCATTTTTAAGAGGGGGTAACGCCGTTGGTAGAAGTAAACGGTACATTGATTGTTCAATTTATTAACTTCTTTATTTTAGTGGCTATTTTAGCTAAATATGCTTTTAAACCATTGCAACAAGTAATGGAAGCGCGCCGCAGCAAAATCGAAGGCGAATTGGCTAATGCACAAGCGACTTTAGAGTCTGCTGAAGCGACTAAAAAAGAGTATGAAGAACAGTTAAGTAATGCTCGTAAAGAAGCGCAAGCTATTGTAGAAGCAGCCAATAAAAAAGCAGAAGCTAATACACAGGCTCAAATTAATGAATTAAGAGAACAATTAGTACGCGAAAAAGAAGAAGCTCGCCGCGATATTGAACGGGAACGAGCAAAAGCATTACAACAGATACGCGAAGATATGATTACTCTTTCCGTAGCTGTTGCTGGTAAAATTGTAGCCAAAAATCTTGATAGTCAAGCTAATATGGATTTGATTAAAGAAGCAATTGAAAAGCTTGATAGTAAAGCGATAGGGTGATGGTATGAGTGTAGACATTGTAACAGATAAATACAGTACCGCTATCTTTGAATTGGCACAAGAAGGCAACATTCTCGAAGAAATTGAAAAAGATCTTTCCTATGTAAAGGATGTTATGGATACGCAGCCGGAACTCGGCGAATTTTTATTGTACCCAGCCTTAGAAACACAAGCAAAATGTGATGTATTGACTAAAATCTTTGGTCAGTCCATCAGTGCCTTGGCTCTTAACTTTTTGTTGGTCATGGTCACTCGTGGTCGTATGCGCTATATTGTGTCTACTATTAAAGAGTTTATTATTAAAGCTCGTGAAGCTCGCGGCATTTTCGCTGCTACAGTAATAGTGAGCGAACCAATGCCTGATGAAATTTATAGTAGCTTAGCTGACAAGTTAAAAGCTGTTACAGGCAAACAGTACATTTTTGATATTAAAGTGGATCCTACGATTGTAGGTGGCATTATTCTTCAAATTGGCGATACTCGTATTGACGCTAGTGTAACGCGTCGTTTAGAAGATTTGAAGAAACACTTGCTTACAACAGGTGCAACTGAGATTGGGGTGAATGGTTAAGTATGAAAATGAAGCCTGAAGAAATTACTGCCATAATTAAACAGCAGATTCAGGACTATAATGTGGAACTTAACGTTGATGATGTGGGCAAAGTTCTCGAAGTAGGGGACGGCATTGCACACATTTACGGTCTTGAAAAAGCCATGGCGGGCGAATTATTAGAATTACCTCATGGCGTATATGGTATGGTTCTCAACCTTGAATTAGACAATGTTGGTGCTGTACTTTTAGGTAATGACTTCTTAATTAAAGAAGGCGACCAAGTACGTCGTACAGGTCGTATCATGCAGGTTCCAGTAGGTGATGAACTTATTGGTCGCGTAGTTAATGCCTTGGGACAACCTATCGATGGCAAAGGTGATATTAAACCTGAAGGCCACCGTCCAGTGGAATTCCCTGCACCAGGTATTGCGGACCGCAAATCTGTATTTGAACCATTACAAACAGGTTTAAAAGCAATTGACGCAATGGTACCAATTGGTCGTGGCCAACGTGAGCTTATCATCGGTGACCGCGGTACTGGTAAATCTGCCATTGCTATCGATACAATCTTGAACCAAAAGGGGCAAGATGTAATTTGTATCTATGTAGCTATTGGTCAAAAAGAATCCACCGTAGCTCGTGTAGTACAAAAATTAGAAGAAGCAGGCGCTATGGATTACACCATCGTCGTATCTGCTGGTGCTTCTGAAGGTGCACCAATGCAGTACTTAGCGCCATATTCTGGCGTTGCTATGGGCGAACATTTTATGTACCAAGGTAAACATGTACTTTGCGTATATGATGATTTGACTAAGCAAGCGGCTGCTTATCGTGCGATGAGTCTATTGCTTCGTCGTCCACCAGGACGTGAAGCGTATCCAGGGGACGTATTCTACTTACATTCCCGTCTACTTGAACGCGCTGCTAAATTATCTGATGAATTGGGTGGCGGTTCTATTACAGCACTTCCTATCATCGAAACACAAGCTGGTGACGTATCTGCTTATATTCCAACGAACGTAATCTCCATCACTGATGGCCAGATTTTCCTTGGTACAGATATGTTCTACTCTGGTGTTCGACCAGCGGTTGACGTAGGTCTTTCCGTATCTCGTGTAGGTGGTAGTGCTCAGATTAAAGCGATGAAACAAGTTGCTGGTAAACTTCGTCTTGACCTTGCACAGTATCGTGAATTGGCGGCATTCGCTCAATTCGGTTCTGACTTAGATAAATCCACTAAAGCTCAACTTGATCGTGGTGAACGCTTAACTGAAATGTTAAAACAGCCACAATATTCTCCTTTAAAAGTTGAAGAACAAGTTGTTTGCTTATATGCAGGTATTAATGGATACTTAGCATCTATTGAAGTAGCTGATGTATCTGAATTCCAAGATGCTTTATTACGCTATATTCACAGCAATCATAGTGATATTTTGACTGATATTGCCACTGCTAAGAAATTAGAAGAAGCAACAGAAGAAAAATTAAAACAAGCGATTAAGGAATGTATCGAGTCATTTGGGGATACCCATCACTTGATTTCAGAGGAGGCGTAGTTAATGGCCAGTGCACAGGATTTACGTAAGCGTATAAAAAGTATACGAAATACGCAGCAGATTACTAAGGCCATGAAAATGGTAGCCTCTGCCCGATTGCGCCGTGCACAGACAAAAGCAAAATCTACGGAGCCTTATGCAGAAAAGTTAGGCCAAATCTTAAATAATGTAGCAGGTAGCTTGGATGCTGCTGAATTAGCTGCATACCCTCTTATGGAAGTAAGAGAAGTACAGCGCACCGCTTACATTATTATAGGTGCTGATAAAGGCCTAGCCGGTGCATATACTAGTAACCTAACTAAATACTTTACTCGACTTGTTGAATCTGAGGATCGAGCTAATTACGAAGCTATTACTGTAGGCCGTAAACCAATGGATTATTTAACTCATCAAAAATATCCGATTACTGAGTCCTACTATGGCTTCTCTGATAAACCAGAATATAGCCATGCACAGCGTATTGTAAATGATGCTACTAAGCTTTTCTTAGAAGGCAAAGTAGATAAGGTAGTAATGGTATACACTCACTTTGTTAACTCCTTAACACAAACAGTGCAAAGTGTAGACTTATTGCCAGTTACAAGCCCAGAGCAAGATGATTCAAAAATGCAAGAGTTATATTATTATGAACCTAGCGCACAAGCTATTTATAGTGAGCTCTTGCCTAAGTATTTAGAGATTACAGTATACAATGCATTGTTGCAGGCCTCCGCTAGTGAGCTTGGTGCTCGAATGACGGCAATGACCTCCGCAACGGACAATGCAGGTGAATTGATTAGTACCCTTAATTTGGAATACAATAAATTACGTCAAGCTGGCATTACGAATGAAATTTCTGAAATTGTCGGCGGCGCGAATGCCTTGCAATAGGTAGAACTATAAAGGAGGAGAGACCTCTTAAATGAGTAATAATATTGGTAAAGTTGTACAGGTTATTGGACCGGTAGTTGATATTCTCTTCACGGCGGGGAACTTACCAGCTATTTACAACGCAATTAACATTAAAAAAGTCGATGACCAAGGTAAGGAAGAAGTCATTGTAGTTGAAGTTATGCAGCACTTAGGTGATGATACCGTACGTGCCGTAGCGATGAGCTCCACTGATGGCCTTACTCGTGGTATGGATGCTGTTGATACTGGCGCAGCTATTTCTGTTCCAGTAGGTGATGGCGTACTTGGCCGTATTTTCAACGTACTTGGTGAAACTGTTGACCATGATGACACACCTGTAAAAGCAGATGAACAATGGCCAATTCATCGTCCAGCGCCTAAGTTTGACGATTTAGCACCAGAAACAACTATCCTTGAAACAGGGATTAAAGTCGTTGACCTTATTGCCCCTTATGTAAAAGGTGGTAAAATCGGTTTGTTCGGTGGTGCCGGCGTAGGTAAAACGGTATTGATCATGGAATTAATCCATAATATCGCTACAGAACATGGTGGTTACTCCGTATTCTCCGGTGTAGGTGAACGTACTCGTGAAGGTAATGACCTTTGGAACGAAATGAAGGAATCTGGCGTTATTTCTAAGACTGCCTTAGTATATGGTCAGATGAATGAGCCACCAGGAGCTCGTATGCGTGTAGCCTTAACAGGTCTTACTATGGCGGAATACTTCCGTGATGTTCAAAAGCAAGACGTGTTGTTATTCGTAGATAATATTTTCCGTTTCATTCAGGCTGGTTCTGAAGTATCCGCTTTGCTTGGCCGTATGCCATCTGCCGTAGGTTATCAACCAACCTTGGCTAATGACGTAGGGGCATTGCAAGAGCGTATTACTTCTACAAAAGAAGGTTCCATTACATCTGTACAAGCTGTATACGTACCTGCCGATGACTTAACTGACCCAGCACCAGCGGCAACATTTGCTCACTTGGATGCAACTACAGTATTGTCTCGTTCAATCGCTGAAATCGGTATTTACCCAGCGGTGGATCCACTTGACTCCACAAGCCGTATTCTTGACCCATTAGTACTTGGTGAAGAACATTACAAAATTGCTCGTGGCGTACAAGAAGTACTTCAAAAATACAAAGATTTACAAGACATCATCGCCATCCTTGGTATGGAAGAATTATCTGAAGATGATAAATTAACAGTTGCTCGTGCACGTAAAATTCAACGTTTCTTGAGTCAACCATTCTTCGTAGCTGAAGTATTTACTGGTTCCCCTGGTAAGTATGTACCATTAAAAGAAACTTTACGTGGTTTCAAAGAAATCCTTGAAGGTAAACATGATAATTTACCTGAAAATGCTTTCTACATGGTTGGTACCATTGATGAAGCCGTTGCTAAAGGAAAGGAATTGTTGGAGAAGGGGGAATAATTCATGAGTAGCGAAAGCAAAATCCATTTAAATGTGATTACTCCTGATAGCACCATATTCTCTGGCGATGCTAAATTCGTTGTAGTACGCACTAAAGATGGGGAGCTTGGGATTTTACCAAGACATGCCAATTTAGTTGCTGCTTTAGACATGGGCCTACTTCGCATTGATACTGTAGAAGGGGAGCAATTGTTCTTTGCTAATTTTGGTGGTTTTATGGATGTAAAGCCAGATGAAATTAACATTGTTACACCAAATTGTGAACTGCCTAGTGAAATTGATGTAGATCGTGCTGAACGGGCTAAAGAAAGAGCGGAAGAGCGTTTAAAAAGTCATCATGAAGATGTAGACTTTGATCGCGCACGCTTAGCTTTAGAACGCGCTCTCTTGCGTATTGAGGCAAAACATAAAGTATAAGACAGCGACTGAATTAATTAGCTTTTTTATGGAGGCTAGTTGATTAATAGGCGTGTCTGTAACTTGTGATCTCTTTAGGTGATGGGGAGAACGACGAATTATTAGTAGTGAATTTACTATAAAAGTCAATGGACATAAAGAAAGGACTGCATTGTGCAGTCCTTTTTGTTTTGCCAATTTATTGAATTTTGTGCTTGGTGAATTTATTAGGTTTTGTTCTTAGTGAGAGTACATGAATATAGTTGTTCTTAATCAGTTGTTATAGTTTATGCCTATACCTATGAAGAGTATTTCAAGATTCAACTGAAGAAAGAATGCCTTTAATACAGTGTTTTAAGTTAAAAATAGAGTCTTTTGTAAAAATGGTACTATATTATTTACGATAGTTTTCAAGTCTTTTGTGAGTGGAATGAAGTAAAATGAGTGTTGACACTTGAAGGTCACATTGGTATAGTTACTACATCAAGTAAATCAACTAGTGCAGTTCAAGCAAAGCTCACATAGTGTGATGGTTTGATAATAGCATACAGTAAAGACGATGAAGAGATAAGTATTCGCAGGAAACTGCTACAGAGAGTCCCGTAAGGTGAAAGGGGATGCAAGGGAATGCGATGAAAATGGTCTTGGAGTAACCGAGGTGGAATGCGCAAGCTTTAGTCTCGGCGGATGCAACCGTTATAATGCCACAGTATAAACTTATGGAGTCATTTATATTCATAAGTCGTACTGGTTGAGGAGTATATTGTGAAATATACTTAAATCAAGGTGGTAACACGTTTATACAGCGTCCTTGTTCATACTGATGAGTGAGGACGTTTTTTTATATAGCAAATTAGGAGGCGATAGGTAGAAGATTGAGGCCATAGGGGTTGAGAAAAAAGGGAGAGCAGAAAAAGGGAGAGTAGAAAAAGGAAGAATTCAAAAAAGAATTTGAGCAATAGAAAATTAAAAAGGTATGAGAAGAATAATAAACCAAAAGGACAGGAGAAAAAGACTGAAAGTTATAAAAACAACTTGAGAAAAAAGAGATTTGGGATGAACGAGTAGTGATATATAAGGGAATTGGGAGGTGATGGAATGCCTATTACAGTGGTAAAGGATTTACCGGCGATTGCAAAACTGGCAAAGGAAAATATATTTGTTATGGACTCTGTAAGAGCGGAGTCACAGGATATACGGCCTTTAAAAATCTTAATAGTCAATTTGATGCCTACTAAGGAAACGACGGAAACACAATTATTAAGAGCCTTAAGTAATACGCCATTACAATTAAACATTACCTTACTGCACATGGCAAGCCATAAAGCCCTTAATACATCAGAGGAGCATTTGACATCATTTTACAGAACCTTTGAGGATATAAAATCAGAGTTTTTTGATGGCATGATTATAACCGGGGCACCTGTAGAGTTAATGCCTTTTGAGAAAGTAAACTATTGGCCAGAGCTCGTAGAAATTATGGAGTGGAGCAAAACTAATGTGTACTCTACTTTATATATCTGTTGGGGGGCGCAGGCTGGTATTTATTATCACTTTGGTATTGATAAGGAATTGCTACCAAAGAAACTCTTTGGAGTTTTTGAAAATGAGGTACATAATTCACGGCCCATGATTCTTAGGGGGATGGATGAGGTTTTCTATATGCCTCATTCAAGACATACAACGGTGAGTAGTGAGTTAATTAGAGCTAATGAAAATTTAGAAATTTTAGCTGATTCTAAGCAGACGGGAGCTTCAGTGGTGAGAAGCTTGGACAATAAGCATATTTTTGTATTTGGCCATTCTGAATATGACCGTGACACTTTGCAGCGAGAATATGAACGTGATGTAGCCTTGGGCTTAGAGATTGATGTACCAGAACATTATTATCCAGATGACGATCCTACTAAAGAGCCGATTGTGCGCTGGCGCTCTACAGGTACTTTATTATTTACAAATTGGTTAAATTACTATGTGTATCAGGAAACACCATATATTATTGAACAAATTCAAAAAATGAAGACACAAATTACATAGTATCGTAGTAATCCGTAAGGACACGTTGGGGGAGAAGTAAAGGGTAAAAATATATGCTTCAATGAGGGACCTGAGAGATCCGGAGAGGCTAGACAGATTGATATTAGGTGTGAGAAGCCTATTGAGAAAGAGGAGAGATTAATTATGAGCAACAACAAACAGTATAAATTCGAAACAATTCAATTACATGAAGGTCAAGTTATCGACGAAACAGGCGCACGTGCGGTGCCAATTCACCAAACTACTAGCTATGTATTTAAAGATGCACAGCAAGCTGCTGACCGTTTTGCACTTCGCGATCCAGGGGCTATTTATTCTCGTCTTGGTACCCCAACAAACGATGTATTAGAAAAGCGTGTAGCCGCTCTTGAAGGTGGTGCTGGGGCCTTATCCGTAGGCTCTGGCTCAGCGGCGATTACTTATGCGATTCAAAATGTAGCAGGTACAGGTGATAATATTGTGGCAGCCTCTACTTTGTATGGTGGTACATATAATTTATTTAGTGCTACTTTACCACGTTTTGGTATTACCACTAAATTTGTTGATCCTGATGATTTAAGTGCTTTTGAAGCAGGTATTGATGATAAGACTAAGGCTATTTACATTGAATCCATAGGCAACCCCAATATTAACTTAATCGACATTAAAGCAGTGGCTGATATTGCCCATAAGCATGGCATTATTCTTATTGTTGATAATACATTTGGCACGCCATATTTGATTCGTCCGTTTGAACATGGTGCTGATGTAGTTGTTCATTCCGCTACTAAGTTCTTAGGTGGTCATGGAACTACGATTGCAGGTGTTATTGTGGAAAGTGGTCAATTTGATTACAAAGCCAGTGGTCGCTACCCTGACTTTGTTGCTGGAGATATACATTATAATGGCTTAGTATATGGCGATTTACCAATTCCATTTACTGTGAAAGTGCGTGCTCAATTATTGCGCGATACAGGAGCTGCCTTAACTCCATTGGCTGCTTGGTTGATTCTTCAAGGCATTGAGACCTTGTCCTTACGTGTAGAACGACATGTAGAAAATACGCGTAAAATTATTGATTTCTTAGTAAATCATCCTAAAGTAGCCTGGGTTAATTATCCAGAGCTGGCAACTAGTAAATATAAAGCCTTAGCCGATACATATTATCCAAAAGGCGTTGGCTCTATCTTTACTTTTGGCATAAAAGGCGGTAAGGAAGAAGGCATTAAGTTTGTTGATGCATTACAGATATTCTCTAATTTGGCCAATGTGGGGGATGCTAAATCCTTAGTAATTCATCCATCGAGTACAACTCATGCACAGCTAAATGAAGAAGAACAGAAATCTGCTGGCGTAAGTCCAGATATGATTCGCGTATCTGTAGGGATTGAAAATGTGGAGGATTTAATTGATGATTTGGCACAAGCTTTGGAGCACGTATAAAACGGTCGTAGCTCATACAACACCTTATACCTATCCACAATATTGGTGGTACTAATAGATGGTATTAATCTAGAGACTTTCTAAGTTAATACGAAACTCTCCTTAACATAGTAAGAAACGGTAACCTAGTCGTTGGATAGGTTACCGTTTCGCTTTGTAATGGAATAAATTGTAATAGGAATTTTAAATGGAATAAAGTGTAATAGGAACTTTATAGGAAACATATTGTATAGGAAATTTTTAAAGAGTTGTGTAATAAGGACAAAAATATAGAATGCTAGAAATTTAAAAATATAAAATAATGAATCTTTAAAATATAGATGAGTTAAGAAATTTTTTCTGCAATTTGGTCGCTGGATGAATTAGTTTAAATGAGCAATTTTTTCTTAGTCGGATATAGAGAGAGGCTTAGAGCCCAGGTTTTAACTTGCTCTATGAATTGGTTAAAATTATTAGATAAGATTTTAATATCTTCAAGGCTAGCATCATCTAAATGGATGCCAGTTGTTACTGTAACCGTAGTATTTAGAGCTGCTGCTAATTGCAAGGCGCCTTGACGTGCTAAGGTATCATCCATATGTCCTTGCACACAGATGATTGAGGCAGTTGCTGTGCGCTCTTTGCCTGGGGTCCAGCTAGTACAAGGTGTTCCTACCGCAACGGCTCCGATGTGTGGTCCCTCACTGCCTCCTATAGCGAGGATTAGATCATCCCCTATAATAGTGGCTGTACCATATATATGATAAGGGGCGTCTCCAAAGTTAAAGTGTTGTGTAATAAGTGATTTTAAAGGTGTTGTAGGAGTCGTAGGCGTAAGCTCAGATTGTTTTGATAGGCTTGAAACTTGTTCTTGGATATTTGAGAATTGCTTTACTGTGCTCATAAGATTACATGCCTTCCCAAGGAACGAATTCCTTATAGTCTATTCCAAATTGCATAAGAACTTTGCCAATAATATGTTGGATTTGCTTTTCCACAGAATTTGAATTGTTGTAAAACGTTAGCAATGGCGGCACGATGGAGACGCCATATTCAGCCAGTGTACTCATGTTTTTTAAATGAATACGGCTTAAGGGTATTTCTCGTGGAACGATAACTACTTTGCGATTTTCTTTTAAACAAACATCAGCAGCTCGATTGAGGAGATTATCAGCGTAACCATTGGCGATACCAGATAGACTTTTCATACTGCAAGGGATGATGACCATGCCATCAGTTTTGTACGAACCGCTAGAAATAGCGGCGCCTAAATTGTTATTTGCATATACTACATCGGCTTCGGCTTTAACGTCTTCTAGTGTTAAATTTGTTTCGCAAGAAAAATTAAGAGCCGCCCCTTCAGTGATGATAAGATGTGTTTCTATGTGGGGAATGAGTTTTAATGCTTTGAGCATATGATAGCCTAAAATTACACCACTAGCACCGGAAATACCAACGATAAGACGCATAATAACCTCCAAAATAAATACAAAATTATAGATTTGAAATCATTTTTATGCTTTATGGGGCCCTTTGTTTTAAGTTGAATAATAGAAAGTTAGTTTATGCTTGATAGTAGTACTTAGACCTATGATTAATAGATAAGTAGCTTTGCAACTGCTATTTTAGACAAACGCTAATAGTAGTATGTCAATCTAAGATCAAGGGTATGGTTATACTACCACAATCCGATAACTTTCCACCAAGGGACTTCAAATAAGCAAGTAATAATAAAGAGAACAAGTGTATAAGGAAGACCGAATTTGATACATTCCTTTTCACTATACATGCCATTTTCTTCCCCCGCCCCAACGAGGATAGCTAGATTGTGGAATGGCAAGATAAAGTGAGCGTTGATGGCTGTGTAAGCAACCATAACAGGGATAATAGGATTGATGCCTAGGGCTTCGGTAAAAGCTAACATGGCAGGAATAACAATACCCATAACGGCAATAACACTGCCAAAGCACAAGTGAATTACAATGGCAATGAGTGTAACAAAGGCAGCTAAAATGAAGATATTCTCTGGTACGAATGACGGCAATAAGGTTTGTGCTAGCCACGCATTCATTCCTGTTTGTGCCCCTACGCGGCCAATAGCAACAGCAGCAGTTAAGAATAATAAGGTTTGTACAGGGACGGCACTCCAACTAGCAGGTGTAAGAACATCACCAATTTTAGGCATAGCCATCATGACTGCAATAAAAAGTGTTACCCAACCAATATCAATGCCGTGAATGGAGTCTGTCATCCACAGAATGATGGCTAGTACCACCCAAAAAGCTGTACGTTTTTCTATACCCTTCATAGGCCCAATTTCAGCACGCTTTTGGGTAATATCAGCTTGGTTAATCTGTACCGGTTGAGTTGGTTTGAACATGAACATAATCATAAGCATCGTCACAATGCTAGTTAAAATCATAGGGACGCCCATAACTTCGAACCACATAAGCCAGCCTACTTCTACAGGTTGCGCATATTGAGCTGCTAGTGGATTGATTGAAGCATCACCGGTTAAGAAAATCATGGATACAGGAATTGACGCTGTAAATACGGTGAAGCCAATTTTAATGGCATCTTCTTTGGGCATATTAGCACTTTTTATTACGACGGCCATAACTGACATGATGAGAAAGGCACGAGGCCATGGATGTGGGATTAAGAGTGATAGGATAAAGGTGAGCACGAAAATAGAAATAATAATGCTATTGAAATTAGTTACGTATTTTGATATATACCAATATGCAATGCGTTCACCTAGACCTGATTCTTTTACAGCGGTGGCAATTAAATAGGCGCCGATGATGAGATACATCATAGATGTGTTCCAGGTGGAGAAAATGAGTGTTTTAGGGGCTACATCTAAGACAGCTAATAAAACTAAGTAAAGACCGGATACATAGCCTGGTTGAGCTACACCAAAGGCCCAAAATACAACGGTCATGAGCGATAAGGCGAGACAAATATGGCCAGGGGCTGCGAGGTCGGCAATAGGGATTAAATATACAATGAGACCTAATAAGAGACCTGTAATTAATCCGATGAGTCGTTTATGTTTTGACATGGAATCACTCCTCGATTAATAGTTAATTTCTTAGCCGAAGTGGCTATTAAGAGTATGTATTTTTAGTACCCATGTTTCATCTACATGAGTATGTTGATTGCCCTTAAAGAAGTCTCTAAGGGCAATCAGTACTAGAATTTAAAGTTATGAGTATACTGTTGTACCAATTTGGTATGTATAGGTTGAAACTTGTTTGGTTGGCTTAGGCCTTAAAATCAGGAAGCCATTTAGTAGGGTCCACTTCCATAAATTTAGCACGGTGGAAGCGATCTTTCTGATTAAATGGAACCGTCGCATCGAAGATAGTTTTACAAGCAATACCATGGTCGCGAATTGTATAGCTACAAGTTGGGTCATTAGAAGGGTCTAATGGATGACAGCGAACGCCTGGAATATTGATAATGTCAATATCACCTTGCATGCGTGTAATCATAGCCCACATAACATCACTAAGATCAAAAATATCTACATCTTCATCGACTAAAATAACTTGTTTTAATTCTGAGAAGGCAGAGAAGGCAAGAAGGGCTGCTTGACGTTGACGACCTTCGTCTGATGGTACGGTTTTCTTAAATTGCATAATAGCTAAGAATTTACCACCACCTGGACGGGCTGCATATACATTAAGTAAGCGACCTGGCATAGCTTTTTCAACCATGTCAATAATAGATGCTTCAGTTGGAATACCTGCCATATTAACATGCTCTTCAGATGGTCCTATGCAAGTTTGCATAATTGGATTTTTACGGGTTGTTACACATTTTACTTTGATAATAGGTACTTCTGGATTAGCTGGTCCAGTATAGCCAGGGAATTCTGGCATAGCTTTGCCCGTATTGCTGTTAATATCTTCACGCATGCGCTGGCCTACAATGAGCTCGCCTTCAATAACATACTCTGCATTGGCAATACATTTTTCGTCAATTGTAAGGCAAGGGGCTAGTTCTACGGCTTTGCCGCGAATAGCGCCAGCTACAGCTAATTCATTGTAGCCAATTGGCGTAGTTGGTGGTTCAAAACATGCACCAATTTCGATAGCTGGGTCCACGCCAATACTGATGGAGATTGGCAGTGGTTTACCAAGAGCTTCGGCCTTTTCACGGAATGCACCTAGATGACGCGCACCTGGGGTGAAGAACATGGTGATTTCATCTTTAGATTGTAAACAGAGGCGGTGAATTGTTACATCTGATTCACCTGTTTCTGTATCAGATGCATAGCACATGCCAAGTGTGATGTAAGGGCCTGCATCTTCTGGTGTATTAGTAGGTGCTGGGACAATTTTACGAATATCAAAATCTGGGTCAGTAGCTTTATAGACAACTTCTTGGCATTTAGCCTGGCTATTATCAATCGTAATTGGTTGGATTGGATTTTTTACGGAATCGCGAAGTAAAAAGCCTAGTTTATTTGCTGTTGTACCAAGTAAAGCAGCCACGCGAGCACGGTCAGATAAGACGCCAATGACAACTTTGGCATCAGGATGACCTTTTACATTATTAAACATCATGGCAGGGCCAAGTTTTGTAGGTCTTTCTACAGTACCGGCAGCGCCTACATGACGATATACACAGGCTAGTTCAGCTGATGGATCTACTTCTACATCGGTTTCTACTAATTGATTAGGCAATGTCTTAAGTAATTCTAAGGCAGAGCGTAAGTCGATAACTTCATTACTCATAAGTAATCCTCCTTATACCAATAAAATACTCTAGGGCTAACTCTGTAAGAATAGCTAGAGTGAAGTCCTGTGATCACAAATTAAGCATAATCTCGATACTTACTATATAGTCAAGGCGCTTTTGCTATGCTATTTATGAATTTATAGATAAAAAAACTGACGCAAATTGCAATTTGCGTCAGTTAGAGTTGTAGTAAGGAATATATTATTTTTTCTTAATGGGCATTTCTAGGAGGCAAAAATCTACATCTTCATCGTTTTGGTAAAAGGTAGTATCTAGTAGGCAAGTGTCGATTACATCACCACAAAGTTCGTATCCTTGGGCATCAATCCACTGTAATAATTGGTCGATATACTTAGTTTCGTAAGGCATGCCGTATTTATAAAGGCAGGCATATTCTCCAGCTGGTAAAATGGTAGAATTAGAGTCTTCAACGGGCATTACAGGCACGAAAATACAGCTAGACGCACTATCTAAGGGACGATGAGCTTTAACCGCTTCCTCTGGGAAATAGGAGCCAAAGCCGGCAGAAGGGAGGAGTTGATGCGCAAAAATATCGCGCCATAAGGCCATCAAGGTGAGGTGAAGGTTTTCCTTATTAATAGGTTGTAAATAGGGTTCATAAATAATTTGTCGTTCTGCACGATAGGTAATAAAAGGATCGTGTAGATTCATTTCGTTGACTTCCAAGGTTTCTTCAAATAAGTTAATTTGCTGCTGCAGTCGTTCACGCATAGTATTGAGAGCTGCAATTTCCTTAATAACTTCGCGTTTACGAGCTTTTAAAAGTGTTAAGCTATCTTCAATATTGTTCTTATAGATGTACTCTGTAATATCTTTTAGACTAATTCCCATGGCTTTTAAAAAGCATATTTTTCGAAGGAAGGGAATTTGTTTGCGGCTGTAGTAGCGGTAGCCTCGTTCATCCGTGTAATTGGGCTTAAAGAGGCCAATGCGATCATAATGGATTAAAGTTTGTCTTGAAATGCCGTGAAGTTTGGCCATTTCGCTGATTGAAATTAAATGTTCCATATATACCTCGCTGTAAAAGTTACGGGACAAGTTATGATAAAAACTGAACAGAAAATTGCATAGAAACAGTAAAGATTGTAATATATTGAAATACTAAAAGGCTGTATAGTAATTATACAACTGTATAGTAGCTATATAGACAATAGGCGCTTGAAATTTATGCGTAGTATTTTATTATTATGTTCTCTTGACTTAGAGTTAACTCAAAGCTTTATACTAAGAGTATAATAGATAGACTATATTTAACACATAATAAAGGAAAGAGGATATATATGACTATAAAAGAAGTAGCTGCTAAATTTGATATTACGACTGATACTTTGCGCTATTATGAGCGAATTGGCTTAATTCCTGAAGTGCCGCGTACTGCTGCAGGGATTCGTGACTTTGATGAGGTAAGCATCAAGTGGATTGAATTTGTCCTCTGCTTTAAAAAGGCAGGTGTACCTTTAGAAGGTATTGTAGAATATGTGAAGCTTGCGCTGCAAGGCACTGGCACTGAAGCTGCACGGCGAGAGATTTTGGTGGAAACAAGGGAAAGCTTATTAGAAAAGCAAGCCGAAATTCAGGCTTGCTTGGAAGTATTAG
Organism: uncultured Veillonella sp.; assembly: GCF_900545795.1. Lineage (GTDB taxonomy): Bacteria > Bacillota > Negativicutes > Veillonellales > Veillonellaceae > Veillonella_A. The sequence continues at coordinate 120,812 of NZ_URAR01000001.1, read as the reverse complement.
ATTATAAAATCGACATAGTGTATAAGGACTGTAATGCTGCTACGGCTAAATTGGTAGAGGACTGGAAAGCAAATCAGAAATAAGGGGCGACTGACTATTTTTATCTGCTATTTCTTTTCTTTGGGATGAGCTCTTAGACCGTGATCTGAAGGGGCCATAACTTCAATGGTTTCACCAGCTTCACGGCGCGCTTCGATTAAATTGGCACCCCAGTCTGACATGTCTTCTAAAATGTGGCGAAGACTAAGACCTCGTTCTGTTAAGCTATACTCCACCCGTGGTGGTACTTCATTGTAAACAGTTCGACTTATAATGCCTGCTTTTTCTAAATCGCGTAATTGTAGGGTTAGCATGCGTTGTGATATGCCAGGCATGCGTCGCTTTAGTTCGCCTGTTCGTAAGGTGCCGTCTCCTAGATGGCAAAGAATTAAGAGCTTCCATTTACCGCTTAAAATTTCAAGTGTTGCATCAATGGCGAGATGATATAAGTTGCGCAAAATATATGTCCCCCTTTAAGGCCCAATAGAGCTTAATTGTAACAAATTTGTTCCTATAGTAAAAAAATGTGCCGTCTTTTCAGTTAATTGTATCTATTTTATAATAGCATGTGACGGGATACCTATCAAATATAGTGTCCATTATATTCTATTTGTATAGAGTAGAATTAGAGGCAATTTTGATAGAGTCAATATAATTATAAAATAAATGCGCACACCTGAAAGAAGGTGCAAACTAGATTGAGTGAGAAAGGACAGTATGATGAAAGAAATTTCAGTAAAAGAATTGCAATTAAATCCTATGACAATGATTTCTGATGATTGGTTGTTAATTACAGCTGGCAATGAAGAGCGTGGCTTTAATACCATGACCGCTAGTTGGGGCCATTTAGGAGCTTTATGGGCTCATAATAAGGGCTTGCCAACAGCTATTGTGTATGTGCGCCCACAGCGTTATACAAAAGAGTTCGTTGACCGTGAAGAGTATTTTACACTTTCCTTCTTTGGCAAGGAATATAAGCGTCAATTAGCTTATATTGGTACTCATTCTGGTCGCGATGAAGATAAAGTTGGCAAAATGGAATTAACGCCAGGTTTTGATATGGATACCACTTATTTTGAAGAAGCTGATTTAGTTCTGATTTGTCGAAAAATTTATCGTGCTCCTATTGTAGAGGAAGGCTTTATCGATAAAGAGATTATGGAACAAACTTATCCAGAACGCGACTTCCACGACATGTATGTAGGTGAAATTCAAAAAGTATTAGTTAAAGAGTAAAGAATATTAAAAAGGCTATAACAAGTGAGAACTAATTTTCACTTCGTTATAGCCTTTTTGTATTAGTAAATATGTTAGTAAATTTATAATATTAGGTCTTTATTTATGATTGAATGACCTGTAGCGCATACTGTATTTATTATACGCTTCAGTTACTGTATTATACGCTTCAGTTACTGTATATATCTCTTTATTACTGCAGTACATGCAGGGATATAAGAGTAGGTCTACTTCTATTTCTATTTTAAGTCTTTTAGTAAAGCCACTAAATAGGTATAGATGCGATCTACAGAAGATAGGCTGACACGCTCTTGTGGTGTATGAGCATGAGTAATGTTAGGGCCAAAGCTAATCATTTCTGTATTTGGCATCACAGATTTTAAAAGGCCGCATTCGAGACCGGCGTGAATTGCTGTTACGAGTGGTTTCTGCCCTGTTACTTGTTCGTAGATAGCAGTGGCTTGTTCTTCTAGTTTGCTGCCTGGTTCATATTCCCAAGCTGGATAGCCTTCCCCTACAGTTACAGCCAGGCCTAATGTTTTAGCTAAGAGTTGGAATTTCTTCACTAAGAAGTCCAAAGAGCTATCGGATAAGCTGCGGATTGATACAGATACATTAATTGTATGTTCCGTTTCTTTTACGATGGCAATATTATTACTTGTTTCTACTAAGCCTTCAAGCGAATGGTTCATGCTGAATACGCCATTAGGTGCTAAGTATAAGAAGGTTAATAAGGATTCAGCAGTATCACCGCCATATACTGTGTCAGATAGTTCTGCATCACTGATGAGAATGTCAATATTTTCATCTTGCGGTGTATATTCGTGGCGATATAGTTTTACTTTTGCTTTAATCCAATTGGTTACGGCTGTTACATCATCTTCTTTGAGTAAAATCGTAGCAGATCCTACGCGAGGGATGGCATTGTGTTTCGTGCCACCTTCAAAATTAGCAAGTTGGAAATTGTATTGAAGGGCTAATTCGTAGAGGAGGCGTCCAAGGATTTGATTGCCATTAGCGCGTTCTTTATTGATCTCAATACCAGAGTGACCACCTAAGAATCCTGTAATGCTTAATTTTAATGCCTTGTTGAATTGTGTATCGCGATTGTCGCGAAGGCGTGGAATCTCTACAGTTACGCCACAGCCACCAGCACAGCTGACTACGAATTCGCCTTCTTCTTCGGTGTCGATATTGAGTAAATATTGGCCTTTTACTTGACCTTCTTTAATCGCATTAGCGCCTACCATGCTAGTTTCTTCAGATGTTGTGAAGAGACATTCTAGTGGACCATGAGCCACCGTTTCGTCATCTAAGATAGCCAGTGCCATAGCTACGGCAATGCCATTATCTGCACCAAGGGTAGTTTCATTGGCGTGAAGCCAATCGCCATCAATGATGTGCTCAATAGGATCTTTTGTGAAATCGTGTGTAGAAGCATCACTTTTTTCACAAACCATGTCCATATGGCCTTGAAGAATAACAGAAGGTCTATTTTCATAACCTGGTGTTGCTGGCTTGCGAATAATTACATTTAAGGCTTCGTCCTGCTCTACTTCGAGTTGACGATCTTTGGCAAATTGGACGAGCCAATCACTGACAGCTTGTTCATTGCCAGAGCCACGTGGGATTTGATTCATTTGTTCAAAGTATGCAATCGTTTTGTTGTTGCTCATACTAACACCTCGTTTAAAATTTACGTAAAAAACTCCATGTCTCTATACTATCATATTTGTTATGATTTGTGAAAATACATACATCTTTGATATAATTTTATTAGAGTTTTTAGGTTAGGAGGAGGCTGTATGTATTCAAATAAATTAATTATTATAGGAACTGGTGGAACTATTGCAGGGCAAAGTGCCACTGCAGATGATTTAACTGGGTATCATGCAGGCGAATTAAGTGTAGAGTCCTTAGTAACATCCGTTCCGGGACTGGCTGAATATGGTCCTTTTGAAAGTAAACAATTTTGTAATATTGATAGTTCCGATATGACTGTTAAGCGGTGGCAGGGCTTGGCGCAGCTCGTCCAGGCTTATGTGGATCGTCCTGATGTGGATGGTGTAGTGATTACGCATGGCACTGATACGATGGAGGAGACCGCGTATTTCTTGCATCTTACAGTTCATACCAATAAGCCAATTATTTGCACGGGCTCCATGAGACCGGCTAGCGCAATTAGTGCAGAAGGGCCGTTAAATTTATTACAGGCCGTACAGACTGCACGATCTAAAGAGGCCTGGGAGCAAGGCGTATTAGTTGTCCTTAATGGTGCTATTGATTGTGCTCGTGACGTACATAAAGCCCATACAACCGCGGTAGAGACTTTTGAGAGTCCTTACTTTGGTCACATGGGCTTTGTTCAAGAAGGTGTACCAAGATTTTATTATAAAAGCTTACGTAAGCACACCGCATCTAGTCAATTTGCTGTAGCAAAAGAGGGCAAAGGGCATGAGAATGAGCTTATTGATGAAGCTTGTGATTTGCCATTAGTCATAAGTCTTACTTTATATGCTGATATGCCGGCGGCGATATTGGATGGTGTGTTAGCACTAAAGCCTAAAGGATTGGTCTTAGGCGGATTAGGCCATGGCATTTTACCAGAAGTGATTCATCAAAAAGTAAGTCATATAGAGATTCCTGTTGTGAGAGCCTCCCGCACAGGTAGTGGTATGGTTAGCTCCGGGTCGTCCTTAGGGACACCATTTATAGTGAGCGACACATTGACGCCACAAAAAGCGCGCATTTTACTCATGTTAGGCTTATGTCAAACTGATAATATAAAAGAATTGCAAGAACTCTTTTATACATATTAAGCTGCGTTTTAAGATGTTAAGTTTTTAGGATTTGAAAGATTTAAGCCGTATGATTGGCTTAGCTTACTATGTGTTTTAATAGCTTAAGCTGCACTATTGGTTTGTCCTGAGAGGCAACTTGTGTTTTAACTTAAGCTTTAGTACTTAAGTTAGCACGTTCTCCATTTTCTAAGGCCCGGCTAATAGCGAGGCGTACTGCTTTGGCCAAGGTGTCGCCAAATTGGGAGAACGTACCTGTGTCGGTTAATAAAGGTCCATTGGTGTCGATTGTTAAGATGACGCCATCTGTAGCGGTACCAGTAGCCATATGATCTCCGGTGGTGCTGCGAATTTGAGCTTTTCTTAAAGCCACAGTTTTCGCTTCTGTAATTGTTATGAGGGCTTTTGTCATGGCACCATCAGTGAGGGCTTGATTGGTAAAGAGTAAGAGGTTGATTGTATGTAATGGTGCGAAGTGGCCATCTGTTTCAATATAATGATAGCCATCGCCTGCGCGATGAGCTGTTTCGTCGTAGCCTGCTGTAGCGATGGCTTCGACTATGATATTGTCCACTTCCACTTTGGCATATGCATGCCAGTCCATAGAGGCACTTGTAATAAGGCCAGTGCAAAAATTAATAGGATAATCTTCTTGTTCAAACTCGAGGCTTAAGTAGTTGGCTACGGATCCACCAGGTAATTCCTTTTCGCTATCTACATAAAATTTGAGCTGTTGATTGCGCAAGGCGAGGGTGTGATGAAAGCCTCCATTTAGTGGGCTAGTGCTGAGACTGTAATGCACTTCATCGAAGGCCACTGTTAAAGCTGAATGCGTGGTTGATACATAGCCACCGACCATTAATTGGTCAGGTGCTGCATAAGGGTTTAAGGAATTTCGTTTTGTCATAAAGGCTCCTTGTGTATATGTATATATAATTAGTTATAAAAGAGTATTTGTTACATATACTCATACTAAAATGATGTATATGTTTTTAATATAAATTGTTTTTTCTATTTTGTCATCTAGAAGTATTGGAAAGAGTAAAGGAGACAGACTATGTTATTAGCAAGTGTAGACGCTGGCACCGTATCCAATGCGGTGGAAACACAAGTGGCTAATAGTGCCACTTATGTAGATAAAATTTTAGACTTTTTCATTGCCCATGGCCCAAGTATTATCATGGGGATTGTTATATTTATTATAGGTACGTATATTGCAAGATTTATACGCGATTTTTCTATCCGCGTCATGCAACGTGCTAACTATGATCATACCGTTATATCCTTTGTAAGCCAGATTATCTATTATGGGGTTATGTCCATTGGTCTTTTATCAGCGCTTAACTCAGCTGGATTCCCGACAAACTCCTTATTAGCTGCTTTTGGTGCCTTTGGTTTGGCTATTGGCTTGTCTTTACAAAGTAATCTATCGAACTTTGCTTCAGGTTTGTTAATCTTAATCTTTAAACCATTCCGCGCTGGTGATTTTATTACAGTGGGTACCATTTCAGGGACTGTGCGAAGCATCCAATTTATGAATACTACAATTATTACTAAAGAATTGCGCACTGTATTTATTCCAAATTCCATGCTTACATCACAGCAGGTGACAAATAGTACGTATAATGAGACTCGCATAGTGCCATTTGTTTTTGATATTGGCTACAATAATGATCACCATCAAGCTATTGCCGTATTGCGTGAAATTTTTGAAAATAATGAGCGCATTGTAAATCGCACGACCGTGGAAATTGGGATTAGCGAGTTTGGTGATAACTCTGTGCGTATTGCAGCGTATCCAATTGTTAAAAATGCAGATTATTTAACTGTTTTCTATGATACTATGTCAGATGTAAAAGACGCCTTTGATGAAAAAGGCATTGATATTCCATATCCTCAACGGGTAGTTCATGTAGAATCTATTCGCGGTGGTATTGATGAAACTAAATCCCCTTTAGGTGATGTGAGTAAATACGTAAAATAACAGAGTGTTACAATAAGAGAGTTTGAGAAGGTGATTGTGTGAATTGGATTAAATGGTCTAGATTAGGGGCCTTTGTGGTGTTGCTAGGCCTGCTCTTTTCTTTAGGGCGTGCAGGTGCTAGTGCGCCTACGGTGCCTAATTTTGGTGCTGAAGCAGCAGTACTTATAGAGGCTGAGACGGGCCGGATTTTAGTGGCCCATAATGAAAATAAGCGTATGCATCCTGCCAGTACAACTAAGATGGTAACCTTGCTTACGGCTTTAAAAGATTATGGCACACGCTTGGATGAGTTGGCGACAATTTCTCCGTATGCTACCTCTATGGAAGAATCGAATCTAGGCGTGAAATTAGGCGATCAATTGCCTTTGCAAAGTGTAGCAGAAGGTATGATGGTAGCTAGTGGAAATGATGCGGCCGTAGTAGTAGCGGAAGCTGTAAGCGGTTCTGTATATCGTTTTTCCTTGGCTATGAATGAAGTGGCCAAAGAGGCGGGGGCGACTAATAGCCACTTTTTAAATCCTCATGGATTGACTCAGGTGGGACATTATAGTACGGCCTTAGATTTAGCCCGTATTGCTTCTTATGGTATGAATATCCCGATGTTTAGAGATATGGTGGGCTTTGATTATTATCGCGTAAACTATCAAAATCGCGCCCCTGTTACGGTGCGCACAACCAATCATTTTATTCGTAGCCATTATGATGGTGCTAATGGTCTGAAAACCGGTTATACTGAAGCGGCAGGGGATTGTTTAATTGCATCTGCTACTCGAGATGGGCATACCCTTATTGTGGTGTTATTAAATGATGATGATCGATGGACAGATGCGCCTGCTTTATTAGATTATGGCTTTGCCTTACTAGCCAGTGAAGCTTGATAGATAGGGTAAAAACTAAAAAGTAAAGGTTAGAATGAAGGCTAGCATACAAGTAAAAGTCGGCATATAAGTAAAAGCTAGAGTGAAAGCTGATATATTAGTAGAAGCTAAAGTGAAAGCTGGCATATAAGTAAAAGCTAGAGTGAAAGCTGACATATAAGTAAAAGCAGAGTGAACATTAGCATACAAATAAAAGCTAGCGTGCAAGCTGATGTATAAGTAAAAGCCAGAATATACGAGGTTATAATGAAACAATCTTCCTTTTTTGCATTTTTAAGACGCTTGCGTTTTATACGCCGTTGGGGGTTAATGCGCAATACAGAGGTCGAAAATAATCAAGAACATAGCCTAGACGTAGCATTTATTGCTCATAATCTAGGATTACTGCATAATTTGCAGGGAGGGCAAGTTGATGTGAATCGTCTAGCTGTACTCGCCATGTATCATGATGTGAGTGAAATTTTTACAGGCGATATGCCAACACCGATTAAATATTTTCATCCTACCTTGCGAAGTTTATACGGTGAAGTGGAACATTTGGCGCAGGAGAAATTATTACATACCTTACCAGAGGAATTACAACCTTATTACGAGGATGTATTATTAGGTCAAATGAGCGAGGAGGAAGCGAAATTGTTGAAGGCTGCTGATACATTGGCTGCCTTTATAAAATGCGCCCTAGAGCGGCAGGCTGGAAATGGTGAATTTAATGAAGCTTATGAAAGCATATTAAAAAAGCTCCACAGCTTTGATATGCCAGCAGTAGAGCAATTTTTAGATTTATATATCGATTCTCTAGGGAAGTCCTTAGATGAGTTGAATTATTCTTTAGTATAAATAGTAGCATATATATTAGGCTTTAGAGTGTGGTTCTAGAGTGTATACTTGATCAATCAATACTTAATAAATATGCGAGAAGCATTAAGACCTAGTACATATACGGGGTTCACTAGTGCCTACAACATATTTGGGGGAACTAATACCAGTATATATTAGTGTGAATTAATATGGGTTCCCATCTTAGTTGGGCCTAATAGTTTTGTAGAATAAGAGAAAGGAGCAATCCAGTGCATGGATTACTCCTTGTGTTCTACAATATCAAAATTGCGCAGTAAGGTAGCTTTACCGCGCCAAGCAAAGGCTCTATGGCCAAAAGCTTCCTTAAATTGTCGGTTGGATAAATCTTGTAAGTCTTCTTTTTTTAAGACTGGTTCTATATGTTGGAATTCCTTAATGGGCGTGAGGGGAACTTGCCGATTGTGAGGGCATACATCTTGGCAAATATCACAGCCCCAAATGAGGGCAGATTTTTGAATAATTTTTTCCTCTTCATCGGTGAGCTCGCCCTTTTTCTGCGTTAAATAGCTTTTACAGGTTTGAAAGCGAAAATCTTTGTGACCTAGTGATTGACCTGGGCACGCTTTGACACAGCTATTGCAACTTAGGCAGGTTTCATCCATAGGTTTATTGGGCTCTAGTGGGATAGTAGTGAGCAAGGTGCCTATGGAAGTGTAAGAGCCCCACTGAGGGTTGATGAGTGCTCGATTGCGGCCGAATACACCGAGTCCAGCTAAATACGCCATATAGCGATCGGCGAGAGGTGAGGTGTCGCAATGAACTTCAAATTGCACTGATTCATCTACTTCTTGTAATGCTTGACCAAGCCTAGTTAGATAGTCTTTTACGACTAAGTGGTAGTCATCAGCCCAAGCATATTTTGGCAGATTAGCGGTTTGACGTCCCATAAAATAAGGGAAGAGGCATACGATGGCGCTTTGTGCAGAAATTTCCGTATTGCCCGTGAGGCGTTCCTCTAAAGTGCCATTAATAAAGGGGCACGGATTTTCTGTGTGAATATAATCTGTTGCATTGGCTGGTAAAGGCCAGGGTGCAATGCCAAAGGTAGGAATATGTAATTGTGCTGTTATTGTTTCTATTGTTTGTCGTGTTATCATAATTTTATTATATACTGACTTAATTATTTTGACTATCTCAGGTCTTGAACGATAAGCGATAACTTAGTGTGATTCATTGAAGCTGCCATAGATTGTAATAGTTATATTTTAAGTGATAGTTATAAATTTTAATATATTGTGTATAGGGTTTAGGAGGATAGAATATGCTAATGTACCGTCAAGTGTTACAACCAAGCACTTTGGAGGAAGCCGTAGAGTTGATGAAGAAGCAAAAGTGGACGCCTCTATTAGCTGGTGGTTGCTGGATTGGTTTAGGGACTCGTAAATATCCTGCGGTGATTGATTTATCGGGATTGAATCTTCGCTATATTAAAGAAACCGAGTCAGATTATCATGTAGGGGCCATGGCGACACAAGGGGATGTGGAGCAATATGAAGCATTTAAAACTTTAGGCAAGGGGATTTTACCTAAGGCGATTCATACAATTTTAGGCGTACAATTTCGTAATATGGCGACTATGGGTGGTTCAGTAGCAGCGCGATTTGGCTTCTCTGATATTATTCCTAGCTTACTTGCTTTAGATGCGCGCGTAAGACTCCAAGAGAATGGTGAAATGAGCCTTTTAGAGTATTTATCCTTTACTGCTCGTGATTTGTTGGTGGAGATTATAATTCCTAAAAAAGAGCAGTCCGTGGCAGCCTTAGCGTTTCGCAAGTCTGTATCGGATTTTCCTTATTTGTCAGGCGCTATTTGTAAAAATGAAACAGGCTACCATATTTATGTGGGAGGACGTCCAGCTAGAGCGATAGAGGCAGTGAAGGCGGGGCAGATTTTAACTTCGCAAGGCACAGAGGCCTTAGCTTTATGTTTAGACGCTTTAGTAGAGGAAGTACGCTTTCAGACTAACTCGCATGCTTCGGCGGAATATCGTCAAGCTATGGCCAAAGTTATGGTGAAACGTTTAGTACAGGAGGTAGAACAGTGGACGTGCAATTAAAAATAAATGGTAAAGTTACCAAGGTTTCCATTGAGCCTGATGAGATGCTAATAAAGACGCTTCGCCGTGAAGGGTTTTATAGTGTGCGCTGCGGCTGTGATACGATGAACTGTGGACTATGTACAGTTTGGATAGATGGCGATACGATTTTATCTTGTTCTTATCCTACCTTTAGAGCCGTTGGACATGAAATTACTACCTTAGAAGGTTTAGCTGAGGAAGCGGCTATCTTAGGTGATTGTCTTGCCTCAGAAGGGGCCGATCAATGTGGGTATTGCACAACAGGCATGATGATGAGCGCTATGGCGGTGCGCCGCAAGTATGAGAATCCAACGGAAGAGGAGATTCGCGATTATTTAGTGGGGAATCTCTGTCGTTGTACGGGCTATGAATCTCATATGAGAGGCATTGTAAAATATTTAGAGGTGATGAAATCTCAAGAGGTGGCACCATGAAACATGTAGGTAAATCATATAAAAAAGTGGATGCAAAAACTATTTTAAGTGGTCGCGCTGCCTATACTGAAGATTTGATACCAGCTAATGCGTTGGTGATTAAAATTTTGCGAAGTCCTCATGCGATGGCCAAGATTTTAGACATTAATTATGCTGCAGCTTTGAAAATCCCAGGTGTAGAAGCTGTATTTACTTATAAAGATGTGCCGCAAGTACGCTTTACTTTGGCGGGGCAAACATATCCTGAAGTATCGGCTTATGATAGCTTAATATTGGATCAAATTGTTCGCTATGTAGGCGATGCTGTAGCTATTGTGGTGGCACAAGATGAAAAGACAGCACTACAAGCTTGTGATGTCATTAAAGTGCAGTATGAAGTGATGGAACCAGTGCTAGATATTCATACCGCTATTGACCATCCTACAGTAGTCCATCCAGAAGATGATCTGATTTACAATATGCCTGTAGGCGGTGAGCCAAAGCGTAATATTGCTTGTTCATATAGCCGTGTAGTAGGCGATATTGAAGCAGAATTAAAGGCTTGTGACTATGTAGTAGAAGACACCTACTTTGACCAGGCCACCGTGCAATCGGCGATGGAAACCTTTAGAACATTTTGCTATATTGACCAATTTGATCGCTTAGTTTGCACGAGTTCAACACAAATTCCGTTCCATTTGCGCCGCCATTTAGCGCGCGCCTTAGATATTCCAGCGTCTAAAATTCGTGTTATAAAACCGCGTATTGGTGGTGGCTTTGGGTCTAAGCAAACGGCTTGTAGTGAAATGCTTTGCGCCTTTGTTACATGGAAACTGAAAAAGCCAGCGGTGTTAATTTATACGCGACATGAGGCGAATAATTGCTCTACAAGTCGCCATGCCAGGGAATGGAACATTCGTTTAGGTGCTACCAAAGATGGCATCATTCAGGTTATTGATATGGTCGCCTTATCTGATGCGGGCGCCTATGGCACTCATGCATTTACCACATTTACAGCAGGCGAGCATAAGTCAATTCCTCTATATAATAAAGGGAAGGCGGTGCGCTATGAGTCCAAGATCGTGTACACCAATCACATGGCAGGTGGCGCTTTCCGCGGCTATGGTGCAACGGAAGCGTTATGGCCTTTAGAATGCGCGGTCACTAAGCTGGCAAAGAAAATGGGCATGGATGAAATTGAATTACGCCTTAAAAACCTCATCGATGTAGGAGAAACTTCCTTAGTATATGAACCTGGCGAAGTGCTAGAGTCGGGCCTTTTAAAAGAGGCTGTTGAAAAAGCGAAGCAAATGGCGCGCTGGGATGAACGACCTCATAGTTGGCAAATCGATGAAACACACCGTGGTGGTCTTGGTGTGGCCTTAGCCTTCCAAGGCTCTGGGGTGGCTAAGTTCGACGTAGCATCTGTTGAAATCAAATTGCAAGACGATGGCAATTATACTTTGTATACTGGTTCTACTGACATGGGTACAGGCTCTAATACAGTACTTATGCAGATGGCTTGTGAAGTATTGGGCTGTCCGTTAGAAAATATGACTTGTTATGAAGCAGATACTGATGTAGTGCCTTTTGACCCAGGATCTTATGCATCGAGTACGACTTATGTAACTGGGACAGCGGCTAAAATGGCAGCAGAAGAATTGCGCAGTAAAATCGTAGCTACTTTTGCTAAGTATTTAGATGTAGCTGAAAGAGATATTGAGTTTGATGGCCTTACAGCCCGTACTTTAGATGGCTCTAATAAGACTATGACAACTGCTGAATTAGCGCCTAAATTAGTAGTTAGCTTAGGCCCTGAACCAGAGCAATTAGTGGGTTTTGCGACATGGGGCAGCCATACTTCGCCGCCCCCATTTATGGTGGGCATTGCAGAAGTGTCAGTAGATACTGAAACAGGCCAAGTGACGCCACTTGATTACTATGCTGTTGTAGATTGTGGGACTATCGTAAATCCTACGTTGGCAAAAGTACAAGCCGAAGGCGGCATTGTACAAGGCTTAGGCATGGCCTTATATGAGGAAGTTAGATATTCTTCTAATGGACATTTAGAAACTAATAATTTTATGACCTATAAAATTCCTACGCGACAGGATACGGGGCGCATTCATGTAGACTTTGTAGAATCTCATGAGCCAACAGGTGCCTTTGGGGTCAAATCGATTGGCGAAGTTGTTATTAATACGTCTTGTCCAGCCGTGCAAGGAGCCATCCTTAATGCATGTGGCGCAAATCTTACTACATTACCTATGATTTCAGAAAAGGTATTTCACGCTTTGATGGCGAATGAATAAGTATAGAGTATAGATGCGTAAATAAAAAGGAGGCTATACGATGCAGGCGAAACATTGGAGCAAACTAGTGCGCCCGGGGATTACAGCCATTGTAGGGGCTGGCGGTAAGACTACAGTTCTATCCAAACTCGTAGAGTATGGAGGTCTTGAAGGACAACCAACCTTAGTAACGACGACAACTAAGCTTTACGAATCACAAGTGGCGGCGTGGAATCCTTATTATGGAAATGACTTTAATGAAGCAGAAGCGGCTTGCCAAAAAGCGATGCAACGAGGTCGCTGTGCTTCTTGGTTTAGCGGTGTGGATGGAACTAAGGTAACCGCTCTTAAGGCGCAAGAAATCGATGAAATGCATATGGTTCATCCTAATTGGCAGATTTTAGTAGAAGCTGATGGGGCTAAAGAAAAATGGCTGAAAGCGCCAAAAGAAACTGAGCCTGTCATTCCTTCAAAGACTACAACTACAATTGGCGTAATTAATTTGCAAATGTTAGGTACTACGATGGATGATAAGCATGTGTATAATTTACCTGATGTGGCAACGATTATGAATCGTCCAGAAGGGGCTGTTGTTACATCGAGTATGTTGGCGCGCCTCGTATTGCATCCAAGAGGGCTCTTCCAATACAGTAAAGGGGAGCGAATCCTGTTTTGCACTGGCTATGATACAGTGCAGCATCGTATTATTGATGCCTTTTTAGATAGTTTAACGGATAGTGGCTTATCCATGATTGTGCTAGCCGATGGATATAAGGCGAGCTGTGAAATTGCGCGTGTATTGCGTTGGCAATAAAGTGTTATACAGCGCTAACATGTAGTGCAAGTAATACAGGAAATATTGCGTGCAAATGTGAAAAACAGATAATACTTGAAGTATTGTGCGCAAATAAATTTTTTAAATTACTTGTATATTATTTTACGTATTATTCTACTGGAGCATATGAATAAAGAGGACCGTCAAGTAAATGTAATTTTATTGGCCGCTGGTCGCTCTACACGCATGGGGCGACCTAAGGCTTTACTTCCTTGGGGGGGAAGTATTTTACTGGAGCAGGCTTGTAGACCTTTTAGCTTTTTGAAAGGGCAAAAAATTGCTGTTTTAAGTGCTCCTTTAGTAGGGCATAAAGAAGCTGTAGAGAGCCATGGCTTTGAAGTGCATATAAATGAACATCCAGAAAGAGGTCAAAGTGAGTCTTTGCATATAGGCCTAAAGGCTCTTTCTAAAGATTCTAATAGACCTCTATTTTGCGCTGTCGTAGATCAGCCTTTACTCAGTGAAGTTGTAGTAAAAGAACTTTGTAATGCGTTTGACCACTTGGTACAGGGGGGTGCTGATAGGGAGCGATTGATTCTCTGTCCTCGTTATGGAAAGCAGAAAGAGCGCGGCAATCCAGTTCTCTTTGGGGACTATTGGTTACCGTATTTACAAGCTATTGAAGGTGATCAAGGGGGACGAGCCATACTTCGAGGTGCTGGCGCTACATATGTAAAATATATTGATTTTGAAATACCGGCTGGTGTAGATGTGGATACACCAGATGACTATACATTGTTATATGAAAAGTGGGGGTCGAAATGAAACCTATAGTATTAGTGCGCGGCGGAGGCGACATTGCGTCTGGCTGCATTTATCGTTTGCGTAGAGCAGGTTATGCTGTGATTGTTAATGAAGTAGCTATTCCCACTATGATTCGCCGTAAAGTGTCTTATGGCAATGCTGTACATCAAGGTGAAATGGCTTTGGAGCGTTTTGTAGCACGCCATGTAAGCCTTACGGAAGCCTTGCGGATGTTTGACGTAGGCAGTTCGGAAATTCCAGTAGTTACTGAAAGCTATGAGGCTGTTTTAGAAGCCGTGGAACCAGCCATTGTAGTAGATGCTATTTTAGCGAAGAAAAATTTAGGTACTAAAAATGATGATGCCCCATTAGTGATTGGCTGTGGCCCAGGGTTTACAGCAGGCTATGACGTAGATGTAGTGATCGAAACGATGCGCGGTCATAGCTTAGGACGATGTATATATGAAGGGAGTGCTATTCCTAATACGGGTGAGCCAGGTAATGTAGGAGGCTTCACAAAAGAACGCGTGATTCACTCTCCGGCAGATGGATTGTTTACAGCACGTCGTCATATTGGTGAAACTGTAGAAGCTGGTGAAACAATTGGCTCTGTTGATGATGTGCCAGTAGTGGCAAAAATTCCAGGTATTTTGCACGGTGTGTTGAAGACTGGGCTTATGGTTACAAAGGGCTTTAAATTGGCCGATATTGATGCCCGTTGCGAAGAACAGCATTGTTATTCTATTTCAGATAAATCATTAGCTGTTGGTGGCGGTGTTCTTGAGGCTGTTAGTGCGTTTATGTATGAAGAAAGTTTGAAGCTGAGCCCATTTAAGCCATTTGCTGGTAGAAGAACACGGAATTACAAATGTGATCCTACTATAAAATAAAATATAGATTAGAATTTTAAATAGAATTCTAAAATAAAGATATAGAATAAAAAATCGTAGAGAAGAAGAGTTTAAGATATGTTACGAGGTGTGTATGAATTTATATGAGCTTATTGAGCAGCGATTAGAGCGCGAAGAGCCGTCTATAATGGTGACCATCTTATCTGGTGACCGGGAAGGGGAAAAGGTTCTATATAGCCCAGAGGGCGAAGTTGTTTATGGACATGGTATTGATGGTTTGTGCATTACGCCTAAACAGCGAAATGAAATATTAAATCTTGGCAATATGGAATGTTTTGTTCAGCCCGTAGAGAAAGACCCTGAAGTATTAGTTTTAGGTGCTGGACATGTAAGCCGTTGCATTGCTGATATGCTTTTATTCATTGGTTGCCATGTAACAGTGGTAGATGATCGCCCAGAATATGTGCGCCCTGATTTCTTTGATGAGCGAGTAAAGCGCCTCTGTGTGGATTTCCGGAATTTAGCTGCTGAGTTGCCTTTAACAACCTATAAAGGGATTATTATTGTGACCCGTGCTCACGAATATGATAGTATTTGTCTTCATCAATTGCGCCATTTAGTTGGCACTACATACATGGGGCTGATGGGCAGTCATAAGCGCATTTTCCACGCCTTTGAAGTTTTAAAAGAAGAGGGCTGGACACAGGCTGAGCTAGATGTACTATATGGGCCAATTGGTTTGTCTTTAGGGGCTGAAACGCCAGAAGAGATTGCTCTCTCTATAGTGAGTGAGTATTTAGCAGTGACAAGAGGAAAAACTGGGGGATTTTTATCGCGAGGAGGACAGAGTCGATGAAGAGAGAGTTTGTAAATTATTTGCGTGGCCATGAGAAAGAGACTTTGGCTATTGCCACAATTTTGCAAACCCAAGGATCTACACCACGTAAAGCAGGCACAACTATGATTGTGCATACCGATGGAGGTATTTTTGGCACTATCGGTGGTGGTCGAGCAGAGAATGAAATTCGCCTTCAAGCCTTAGAGGCGTTAGCAAATAAAGAAGCACATCGTCGCATTATGGTTGATTTAAATGATGATGTAGCCGTTAAAGAAGGCATGGTTTGTGGCGGCAATTTAGATGTGTGGATTGAGACACAAAATATTTAATCTATAAGCACTGAATTATGCAGTCTGTGAAGTTATGGGCCAGAAAAGATGGTGCTGTTAATTTTACAGTGATGGCAAAATAAGGTAAAATATAAGGGTACATGTGCATCGCACAGTACCTTTATTTATTTTGTAAAACACAAGGAGTTGTTGTATATGGCATTACAGCTTCAGGGCTTAATTGATACATTCCGCTTCGGAGATGTGGTTGACATCCTATCGGTAGCGGTACTTATATATTATTTATATAAACAAATTCGCGATACACGGGCTATGGCTTTGCTTAAGGGCTTAGTTGTATTAGGGATTATTAATGCGGCTAGCCGCTTTTTTGACTTGCATGTTATTAGTTGGATCTTGCAACAAGGTATGACCGTCCTCTTGGTGGCATTGCCAGTGGTATTTCAACCGGAATTACGGCGTGCTTTAGAGCGATTGGGGCGAGGCCGATTATTTTCAAAATCACAGGATGTAAGTGAAGTTGAAATTGACAATTTAGTTGGCGAAGTAATGGCTGCTGCTAAGGTTATGTCGCGGGAGCGCATCGGTGCCCTCATCGTATTTGAGCGAGAAGTGGGGCTCGGTGAAATTATCGATACAGGCATTGAAATTGATGGCAAAGTGTCGCGTGAATTATTGAACAACATATTCATTCCCAATACGCCGCTTCATGATGGGGCCGTAGTAATTCGCAATAATCGCGTTATGGCAGCTGCTTGTTTGTTACCGTTGACACAAGACCGTTCTTTGAGTACTGAATTGGGTACGCGTCACCGTGCAGCTATTGGCCTTAGTGAACAAGCCGATGCAGTTGTTCTCGTAGTGAGTGAAGAAACAGGTAAGATTTCCTATACTTATGGAGGACATATTTATCGCCATTTACCAGAGGAACAATTGCGAGAGTCTTTGCGCGCATTTATGGAACGTCCTAAATCAGCATTATCCTTCTTACGGAAATGGGGGTTTAGCAAATGATGAGATTCTTACAAGGCATTCAAGGTCATTGGTTGGCTAAAATACTCTCACTTTTAGGTGCTATCTTGCTGTGGTTCTTTGTTATGAAAGAGCAAAATCCAATTGTAGAGATTACCTATACTGTGCCAGTTGAGGTGCAGGGGCTAAGTTCAGAGTATGTAGTACAAAATGTACCAAAAGAAGTGCGTGTTCGTTTGCAAGGACCGCGCAATACAATTTTGGCAGTTAGTCAAAGTTCGTTAAAAGCTCATGTGGATATGAGTGATGTAACGCCAGGGCAACTTAATTTACCGATTGAAGTTGTACCGCCATCTGGGGTGAATCTAGTAGAAGTTACACCTGATTCGGCACTTGTGACCATCGATGAGTATACAGTGCGCGAGATGCCAGTTGAAGTTCAACAAGTGGCAAAAGTCCCTGATGATATAGCTATTAAAAGCATTGCTACAGTGCCGAAAGTTGTATCCATTAGTGGCGCTAAGGAGCAGGTAAATCGAGTAGCTCATGTTATGCTCAAGGTGAGAATGGCTGATCGTCGTTCTAATTTTACTGCTTCCGGCAATTTAGTGGCCGTTGACAGTGCAGGTAAAGAAGTTGATTCTGTTATGATTACGCCACGACAAGGTCAGGCGCAAATCTCCTTGGAGCAGATTCGCTTTGAGAAAAATTTAACGGTTAGTCCTAATTTTATTGGCTCAGTGCCAGATGGCTACATTATAAAAAGCGTTACAGTTGAGCCGCAGCAAGTTTTGATTAGCGGCAAGGAAAATAGCATTAAATCCATGACAGAGATTAAAACAATACCAATCGCACTCGGCAATCAGACAAGTACGATTGATGGCGATTTTGATATTCTGTCCAGCGATATGTACAATGCAAGTCCTGGGAAAGTTCATGTAACAGTAGAAATTATGAAAAAATTTATAGGAGATACTACGGATGCTAAGACTAATTAATTTTCGTATCGATGTAAAAGAAAAAGCACCTTTGGAATCTCTACTTACTCATAAGTATCCTGTGTTGAAAGGACAAATCAAGAAGATTCATGTGGTGCGACGCGCCGTGGATGCACGGAAAAAGCCGCATATTTCATTCGTATATACCCTCTTTTTAGTGGTGGCTGATGAAGCCTTGGTTATGAAAAAGCTTCATCGCGATAAAAATATAAGTACGATGGACCCGATTTTACCGGAGCCCATCGTATATGGTAAGAAAGAGTTAACACATCGCCCTGTAGTCGTGGGCTTTGGCCCTGCAGGGATGTTGGCGGCCTTTTATTTAGCTCGTGAAGGCTATTGTCCCATCGTGTTAGAGCGTGGGCAAGATGTAGACCAACGCACATTAGATGTAGAGGCTTTTTGGAATCGTGGCGAATTTAAGCCTGAGTCAAATGTACAATTCGGCGAAGGCGGTGCTGGCACATTCTCCGATGGCAAATTGACGACTCGTGTGACCCATCCAAGGCTACATGAGATTGCTACGTATTTTGTGCAATTTGGTGCGCCTGAAGAGATTTTATATAAGCATAAACCTCATGTAGGCACTGATGTGCTGCGCGGCATGGTAAAAGCCATGCGAGAGCAAATTATTGCCTGGGGGGGCACCGTTCGATTTGGTGCTAAGGTGACCAATCTAGATTTAGAAGATGGCCGTGTAGTAGGCGTAGAAATTAATGGTTCAGAGCATATACCAGCTCATATTGTACTTGCTGGGGTGGGGCATAGTGCTCGTGATACCTATGAAATGATGTATCATAAGGGCATAGAGATGGAAAGTAAGCCCTTTGCCATTGGCGTGCGCATTGAACATGACCAGGCAGTGATTGATTTATCACAATATGGCGTAGACCCTAAAGAAGTGGGGCTCGGGGCAGCCGAATATTCTTTGGTATATCATGATAAAGAAACGGATCGCACGGCCTATAGCTTCTGCATGTGCCCTGGTGGTGAGGTAGTAGCGTCCGCCTCGGAAGAAAATCACGTAGTAACAAATGGTATGAGTCTCTATGCTCGCGATAGTGGTCGTGCCAATAGCGCCATTGTGGTCACTGTAGGGCCAAATGATTTTGGCACTCATCCATTGGCCGGTATAGCGTTTCAACGAGAGTGGGAAGCGAAGGCTTTTAACTTAGGTGGTCGTAATTATAAGGCACCAGCTCAAACAGTAGGGGCCTTTTTGAACCATGAAACGCCGACGATGCCAAATGAAGTGGCTTATTCCTATCGCCCAGGCGTGGTGCCTGCTGATTTACATGATTGTTTACCAACATATGTAACCGATGTAATGGAGCGCGCACTTCCGTATTTTGGACGACGTATAAAAGGATTTGACGCCCCTGAGGTTTGCATGACTGGCGTTGAAACTCGTACGTCTTCACCACTTCGCATCAATCGCAATGAAGAGCGTGAATCGCCGAGCACCAAGGGTTTATTCCCTATGGGCGAAGGCGCTGGTTATGCAGGTGGTATTATGAGTGCAGCCCTCGATGGCGCAGAAACTGCCATTGGAATTATGGCTGAATACAAGCCTTTTAAGGCTGTGGAAGGAGAAAAATAATGGCTAGATTATTTGGAACTGATGGTGTACGCGGCGTAGTAAATGAATTTTTGACGCCAGAACTTGCGTATCATTTAGGACGGGCGGCAGCGTCATATTTTAGCCGTTCCAAAAAGAGACCGACATTTTTGATTGGCCGCGATACTCGTATTTCTGGTGCTATGTTAGAAAATGCATTGGCTGCAGGTATTTGCTCTGTTGGTGGTGATGTAGTCGTAGCCGGCGTTATTCCTACGCCAGCTGTAGCCTACTTAGTGCGCCAGCATGGTTGGGATGCAGGGGTTGTTATTTCCGCCTCTCATAATAAATTTCCTGATAATGGAATTAAATTCTTCGACGGTCAAGGTTATAAATTACAAGATGCAGTAGAAGATGAATTAGAAGACTTATGCCGTAAGAGCGGTAACAATGAATTACCACGCCCTGTAGGTGCAGATATTGGTCGCATTGTTCAGGCACAGGCTTTGGCTCATGAATATGTAGGTTTTGTTAAATCTACTATTGATGTATCCTTAGAAGGTCTTACTGTAGTGTATGATGGCGCTAATGGGGCTGCCGCTAATGTAGGCCCAGAAGTATTACAGGGCTTAGGGGCGAAGGTAATTGCCATTAATGTAACGCCTGATGGAGTTAATATTAATGAGAATGCTGGCTCTACGCATATGGAAGGGCTTCGTGAAGCCGTGCTTGCCCATGGCGCTGATGTAGGCGTAGCCAATGATGGTGATGCAGATCGTTGCTTATTCATTGATGAAAAAGGGAATACCTTAGATGGTGACCAAATCATGTTACTCTGTGCAAAACATTTGAAAGAGCAAAATAAGCTCAATGATGACATGATTGTTGGCACCGTGATGAGCAATATTGGCTTCCATAAAGCAGCACAAGAATTGGGCATGAAAACTTGCTCCACATCTGTAGGTGATCGCTATGTATTAGAGAAAATGCGCGAAGCAAACTACTCGATTGGTGGCGAGCAGTCGGGGCATGTTATTTTCTTAGATTACAATACGACTGGTGATGGCTTGTTAACAGCAGTTCAGTTGCTAGGTGTATTGAAAGCGTCTGGTAAGACATTATCAGAGCTAGCTAGTATTATGGTAAAATACCCACAGTTATTAGTGAACGTACGGGTAGCAACTAAGACAGGTTGGGATGAAAATCCATTGATTCAAGCTGAAATTTCTGAAGCAGCTCGTGAATTAGGCGATAATGGTCGCGTATTGGTTCGTCCATCTGGTACAGAACCATTGATTCGCGTTATGGCCGAAGGTCCAGAACAAGCGCAATTAGAGCGCCTATGTCAGACTATTGCGGACACAATTAACCGCGAACAAGGAAAAGCAGAAGATTAAAACTGAAGTCAAAGCGGGGCCTTTGGGCCCCGCCTTTACATTTGATGTCCATATCAGCTATAATATAGTTTGATATTATGCCCTCTACAGGTAAAAAATAAGTCTTATAGGAAGGCTTAGTGGGAAGGTATAATATAAATATAAGAACTGTCGAAACCTAAATAAAGGAGAGTTTCCAAATTCGTACAGGCGAATAGCGCAAGCACTGCTGGGAGACAGCCCAGACAGTAGACGAGGAAGAGGAGTATCGAAGAATCAGCGGATGCCTCTCGGCTTGCTTTAGTCGTTATGCAAGAAGCAAAGTCTTTTGGTGACAGAGGAACAAAGAGCTTGCAAAAAGCAAACTAACTTGTCGTAATTAAGGAGGATACAACCATGTGTGGTATTGTAGGATATATTGGTTTTGAGGACGCTTCGACGTTCATGTTGGAGGGCTTATCAAAGCTTGAGTACCGCGGCTATGACTCTGCAGGTATTGCCGTAATCGGTGCAAACAATGTAATTAAAATTCAGAAAAAAGTAGGTCGCTTAGCTAATTTAGAGGCAGTAGTGAAAGCGGATGCAAACCCAGGTCATATTGGCATTGGTCACACTCGCTGGGCAACTCATGGTCGTCCATCTGATATGAATGCACATCCTCATTCAGATGCTAAAGGTCTTTTTGCTGTAGTTCACAATGGCATTGTAGAAAACTACTTGCCAATTAAAGAAGAGTTAATCAAAAAAGGCTATGAATTTAAATCTGAAACAGATACAGAAGTAGTAGCTCATTTATTGGCTGATTTATATGATGGGGACTTTGAAGGCACTGTGCGCCGTATGCTTGACCGCATCGAAGGGTCCTACTCTTTAGTAATTATGTGTGCTGAAGACCCTAGCCGTATCATTTGTACTAAACAGGACAATCCGTTGGTAATCGGTTTAGGTAAAGGGGAAAACTTTATCGCGTCTGATATTCCAGCTATTATTAATCGCACCCGTGATACATACATCTTAAATGATGGTGAAGTAGCTATCGTGACTAAGGATTCTGTTGCTGTAAGCGATCGTGCAGGCAATCCTATTAATAAAAAAGTATTCCATGTAACTTGGAATGCAGAAGCGGCTGAAAAAGGCGGCTTTGAGCATTTCATGTTAAAAGAAATTTACGAACAACCAAAGGCTATTCGCGATACTTTGACTGGTCGTATTTCTAAAGATAATAAAGAAGTGGTTTACGAAGAGCTTGGCTGGGAACCAGCAGATGTGGCTTCCATTGACCGCATTTTAATCACTGCTTGTGGTACAGCATATCATGCAGGCTTGGTAGCTAAATACTATATTGAGCAATTAGCGCGCATTCCTGTAGAAGTAGATATTGCATCTGAATATCGCTACCGCAATCCATTGACAGATAAAAATACTTTAGCTATCGTAATTAGCCAATCTGGTGAAACGAGTGATACCTTAGCGGCCTTAAAAGAAGCAAAACGCCTTGGCGCACGTTCTTTAGCTATTACTAATGTGGTAGGTTCTTCCATTTCTCGTGAAGCAGATCAAGTAGTGTACACTTGGGCAGGCCCAGAAATCGCAGTAGCCTCTACTAAAGCGTATACTACACAGCTCGTAGCACTTCTTTTATTAGCTGTATATCTTGGTCAATTAAATGGTAAATTAGATCCTGCATTAGCTGAAAAAATCTTAACTGATTTACATGAACTTCCAACTTTATGTAATGAAATTTTCGAAACTGTAGATGATATTAAAGCTTTTGCTCGCAATTATGGCTTCCGTGAAGATGCATTCTTCTTAGGTCGCTCCATTGACTATGCAGTAGCAATGGAAGGATCTTTAAAATTAAAAGAAATTTCTTACATTCACGCTGAAGCCTATGCTGGTGGGGAATTGAAACATGGTACCTTAGCTCTTATTGAAGAAGATGTACCAGTGATTGCCCTCGCAACACAAGATGATGTGCGCGAAAAAATGATGAGCAATGTGAAAGAAGTTAAAGCTCGTGATGCTGTAGTTATCGGCCTTGGCTTAGCAGGCGATACAGAGCTTGAAAAATATGTGGACCACACTATTTTTGTACCACGTGCTGATAAATTTACAGCGCCTATCTTAGCCGTTATTCCATTGCAATTATTGGCCTATTATGCAGCCATTACTCGTGGTGCAGACGTAGATAAACCAAGAAATTTAGCAAAATCTGTAACCGTAGAATAAGAGTTTGCGGTAATATACGGCGCTCGACTGCCGATATAAAAAGTGGCCGACTCGCTCGGCCACTTTTTTATATCTCATTAGGTCATGTATGTAAATAAATTGATTCTAATTATCGCGCGGATTAAACTTATCAACATCATAGGTAGATAAAAGATTTCTTATATAATTTTTACAATAATAGTGTAGAACTTAGGAGGACTATTATGGCAGTAATTTTTTCAGGGATTCAACCAAGTGGTGAATTAACCTTAGGCAATTATTTAGGCGCATTGCGCAATTTCTTAGACTTCCAGGATACTGATGAATGTTATTATTGCATTGTAAATCAACATGCTATTACAGTGCCTCAAGATCCAAAAGAATTGTACGCTAATACTCGTCGATTGGCTGCCCTTTACTTAGCTGTTGGTTTAGATCCTAAGAAAGTAACACTATTTGTGCAATCTGAAGTGCCAGAACATGTGCGCCTCGGCTGGGTTATGACGACCCTTAGCTATGTAGGTGAATTAGAGCGCATGACGCAGTATAAAGATAAATCTCAAAAACGCGGAGATTCCATTCCAGCTGGGTTATTGACGTATCCACCACTTATGGCAGCAGATATTTTACTCTATCAGACTAATTTTGTGCCTGTAGGGGAAGACCAAAAGCAACATATGGAATTAACTCGTGATTTAGCACAGCGCTTTAACCGCATGTATGGAGAAGTATTTACTATTCCTGAGATTAAATTAGGTGTAGGCGGTGCACGCGTTATGAGCTTACAAGAGCCAACCAAGAAAATGAGTAAATCCGATGATAATCAGATGGCTACTATCCGCTTGTTGGATGATGAAGCAAGTATCATTAAAAAGATAAAACGCGCTCAAACTGACTCTGAAAACTCTGTTCATTATGACAAAGAAAACAAACCTGGCATTTCTAATTTAATGGGCATTTATGCAGCCATTACGAAAGAGTCTTATGATACAATTGAAGCCCGTTATGTAGGTCAAGGCTATGGTACTTTCAAAAAAGATGTAGCTGAATTATTGGTAAATACATTAAAACCAATTCACGAACGCTACAATGAATTAATTGACAGTCCTGAACTTGATCGCATTTTAGACGAAGGGGCAATTAAAGCGCGTGAAAAAGCGAGCCAAACGTATCGTAAAGTAGAATTGGCTATGGGTTTACATCGTAAATAAACTATTTTAGTATCTAATGACAGGGCGTAGATAGACTAATAAGTTACAAAGTCAATATGTTAAAAGCCAGTTAGTTAAAAAGCAATACGCCTATAGTTAGTCAGCTGAGAAGTTGATGAGCTTGAAGCCAATCAGCTGAAAAATCAATAAACTTAAAGCTGATTAATTGCAAAGATTTTTGAACGATAGCGATAAAAATATTAAAAATTTAACTTTCTGTTAAAATTTAGTAGGAGTATGAGCCCCTTATATGGAATACATATATAGAGTATGTTGGGGGATATACTTCAGGGATTAAGTTGTAATAGATGCATATATGAGAAAATAGTGGGCCTTGAAGATTGACATTACATAATGTGTAGGAGGTGGAGACTATGGATAAAGAAGAAGTAGAGCAGCGATTTGCCTGTGGTACAGTGGAATCGTCCTTTTCTGATTATATCGTAGTGTCCTGGGTTATGTGGTTGCTCTTCGGGGCCCTTGCTACATGGTCTTTGTGGAATGCGCAGCGGGGCGGCTCTTGGTCTCACATAACAATGGATTATATAATTATTATATTTTGCGTTTGGCGCATGACGCGGCAGCGACGACCCCTTGCCTATGTAGCTGAACGAGGACTTGTGATTCGCCGTCGTCCCGGAAATCTTTGGGAACGCATTGATATGTTAGTGCATGGTGATGATTATTATATCTTTATTCCCTATCCTCGGATTATGGGATTTACTTCAAATTGGGAAGAAATTCATGTTGTATCTGAGCAAGGGGGCATATTGATTGTAGTAGTTGATTTGCAATTTATGAAGTACAGTGATAAGATGAAGCTCCTTACTATTATAGATGATCGAAGTCATATGGGTGGTAGTGAATCCTAGGAGAATAGGGTGTTTGTGATTTTAGCATAGTAAAGTTGCAAAATAAAACAAATGAATGTAAATTTAATGCTTTACAACTTTAGCGAGATAAAGTACAATAGGTCCATGAAATAAATGGACCTATTTTTTTATAGTAAAGGCAGGTGAGGCATATGGTTGACCATCATCATAGGAATGGGGTTAAAAATCTATTTTTGATACAACAGAGTAGGAGAGAGAACAATGAATATGAAAAAATGGAAACAAATTATGAGTATTGGCTTAGCAACCATTGGCCTAGCTGCCGTACTAACAGGTTGCGGATCTAGTAATGCAGCTGACAATAACACGCAGGAATTGCCTAAGAAGATTGTCATTGGTTTAGATGATAATTTTCCACCTATGGGTTTTCGAGATGAACAAGGCAATTTAGTGGGATTTGATATTGATCTAGCTAAAGAAGCGGCTAAGCGTGCCGGTATGGAAGTTGAATTTAAACCGATTGATTGGAGCAGTAAGGAAGCGGAGCTCAGAAGCAAGCACATTGATGTGTTGTGGAATGGCCTTTCCATTACACCAGAGCGAGAAAAGAATATATTATTTTCTAAGCCGTATTTAAAAGGAACTCAGATTATTATTGTGCGCAATGATTCCGACATAAAAACCAAGGAAGATTTAAAAGGAAAAGTAGTTGCGACGCAGCAGGGCAGCCACGTAGAACCTTTAGTTGAAGCTGATAGAGTGACATATGGGTTTAAGGATGTAAAAACTTATAGTGATTTTATCAATGCTTTCATGGACTTAGAATTAGGCCGTGTAGATGCCTTGGTAGTGGCTGATGATGTGGGTAAATACAATATGACAAAAAATCCTGGAAAATTTAAAGTTACTGAGGGCACATATGGCGCCGATATTTCTGGCATAGGATTCCGTTTAGGCGATACAGCATTAAAAGAGAAGTTTGATGGCATTTTAAAAGATATGATGGCTGATGGCACAGCTGATAAAATTGCTGAAAAATGGTTTGGTGATACGGTTAAATTAAATAAAGAGGCATTTAAATAAAGAGGTTGAGTGCTTAATAGAGTACACTTAATAGAAAATTAAAATAAAATTAATTTTTCTCTTTACAACTTTAGCAAGATAAAGTAAAATATAAAACATATTAAACATGGAATACACTTCTATGAGCTTGATAGAGAGAACATTGTAAAATAACTATAAGAGTTTACGTAAGGGTTTGAGTAGTAGAAAGGAACATATCATGAATATTAAAAAGTGGTTAGCCGTAAGTTTAGCAACAGTAGCAGTAGTAGCATTTACTGCTGGATGTGGTTCAAATTCAGATAAAGCAGCAGGTGGAGAATTACCTAAGAAGATCGTGATTGGCTTGGATGATAACTTCCCACCAATGGGCTTTAGAGATGATAAAGGTGAAATTGTTGGCTTTGATATTGATTTAGCTAAAGAAGCAGCTAAACGCGCTGGCATGGAAGTAGAATTTAAAGCTATTGACTGGGACAGCAAAGAAGCTGAGTTAAAAAGCAAACGTATTGATGCTTTATGGAATGGTGTAACAGTAACACCTGATCGCGAAAAAAATATTTTATTCTCCACACCATATGTACAGGATAAACAAATTATTGTAGTTCGTAATGATTCAGCAATTCAGGGGAAAGCAGATTTAACTGGCAAAGTGGTAGGTACACAGCAGGGCAGTAATGTAGAGCCAATTTTAGAACAGGATGCTAAAGAACGTGGCATTAAAGAAGTTAAAAAATATGGAGATTTTGTTAATGCCTTCATGGATTTAGAATTAGGTCGTATTGATGCGTTAGTAGTGGATGGCATTGTAGGTCAATATACAATGACTCAAAAACCTGGCAAGTTCCGCGTAGCTAATGATGATTACGGTGCTGATAAAATGGCTGTAGGGTTCCGTTTAGAAGATAAAGCCTTACAAGAAAAAATTAATGGCGTACTAAAAGAAATCATTAATGATGGTACAGCTGATAAAATTGCTGAAAAATGGTTTGGCAATGGTAATTTGTTAAATAAAGATGCTTTTAAATAAGTAGCAGCTAATACTATATGAGCAGTTCCAGAAGGGAGGCAGTGCCTCCTTTCTTGTTTTGAAAGGAGTACAATCCATGATGGATTATTTGTTGAAGATTACACCGGTCATATCGCAGGGCCTAGGCGTGACATTATCGCTATTTACAGTAGTACTTGTACTATCTGTGCCATTTGGCATATTAGCGGCCTTATTGCGCTTATCGCCGATGGGCATTGTGCGCAAGATCATGGCCTTATATGTATATATCATGCGCGGCACACCATTAATGCTACAGATCTTATTTATTTATTATGGTTTGCCTTTCATTCCTTATGTTGGCGTGCAATTAGATGATACAACGGCTGCATTGATTTCCTTTGTGCTTAACTATGCCGCGTATTTATGTGAAATTTTCCGTGGCGGCATTCAATCAATTCCTAAAGGACAATATGAAGGTGCTAAAGTATTGGGCTTTACCTATGTGCAAACGATGCGCAAGATTATTTTGCCACAAGTGATTAAACGCGTGTTACCACCATTGGCTAATGAAACAATTAACTTGTTGAAAGACACATCCTTAGTGTATATTTTAGCTATGAACGATGTACTTCGCATTACACGTAGTATTGTGCAGCGTGATTTTGATACATCGGCTTTTATTGTGGCGGCTATTTTCTACTTAATCATGACTTTTGTATTAACTAATATTTTCAACTACTTAGAAAAACGCTATGCCGTTTATGATGAATAGGAGGCTATTATGAGCTTTATTAAAATGGATAAAATCGAAAAAAGCTTTGAAGGCTTACCAGTTCTCAAAGAAGTGTCCTTGAATATGGAAAAAGGTGAAGTTGTTGCCATTATTGGGCCGTCCGGCTCTGGTAAATCGACCTTCCTTCGTTGTTTAGGGCAATTAGAGATTATTGACCGCGGTACGATTGAGGTGAATGGCACTGTTATGGCTAAGACCGTGGGCGAAGGAGCTGCTGAATATGCGGACAAGAAGACTTTGCATAATCTCCTCTTACAAATGGGCATGGTATTTCAACAGTTTAATTTATTCCCTCATATGACTGTGTGGGACAATATTTTAATTGCACCGCAAATGGTAAAAAATATGAAGGCTGCCGATATAGCTCCAATTGCTGAAAACTTGTTAAAGAAAGTAGGCCTTTGGGAAAAGCGGAATGTGTATCCCGCTAAATTATCTGGTGGTCAAAAGCAGCGTGTAGCTATTGCCCGCGCGTTGGCCATGAATCCTAGCATTATGCTCTTTGATGAGCCTACATCGGCGCTTGACCCTGAACTGACAGGGGAAGTATTGCGCACTATTAAGCAATTAGCAGAAGAGCGCATGACTATGATTATAGTAACTCATGAAATGGCTTTCGCTCGTGAAGTGGCGGACCGCATCATCTTCATGGCAGATGGCATTATTCAAGAAGAGGGCACACCAGAGGAAGTCTTTGGTAATCCTAAGAATGAACGAACTAAAGCATTCTTAGAGTCTATGCTGTAATTCGATTCTTTAGCATTTATGCTGTGTTAAAGCGTCCTTGGAATTTATGCTGTAAGTAATTAGAAACTTTAGGATGTATACTGTATTAATGCTTTTTAGTGGTTATGTAAATGCTTTTTAGTAGTTAGGTAAAATGTTTTCAGTGATTATGTAAATATGCTTTTAAGCAGTTACGCAAAGGGTAAAATTTTTGATTCTTGTTTTAGTTCAAGATTTTTCTATCTATATAGTCATGGACTTGGCTCTTTCTATAATGGTAAGAATATTCTATAATAGGAAGAGAAAGACAGTGCAACTCATAAAAGCCTATGAAGAGCGATTGCTTTTATAAGTAAGCGCTCTTTTTTATAATTAATGCATTGAGTGATAGGTACTAATGGATATATCAGTGGTGTTCACAATAACATTAATGTTAACAGTGTTTTAATATTTGCAGTATGTACGGCATTTACAGTATGTACAGTAATAGTATCGTTCGCACAATAGCAGTGGCAATCTAAGCGCTGAATTGGCACTAGCATGTTGATATTTAAAATAGCAGAGGTAATCTAAGCGCTGAGGTGGCAATAGTATGTTGATATCTAACATTGGTATATGACCCAACTATGGAGGTAGGGTCCATCTAGATTCAATGGACTAAGAGAGAGTAGGCGCAAAGCGATGAGTTGGTATTGATAGATATTGGAGGAGATGAAATGACACAATCTTGGAAGATAAAAGTGGCGGCGGTAGCAGCTTTAGCATTGACAAGTGTTATGTCCTATAGTGAGGCGCGGAGCTTGCCAGCGTATGATACAACGGCAGCAACGGTGGAATCGCAAACATTTGAAGCGCGCGGTATGAATGAAGATAATACATTACCAGCAGCATATAAAAGTTATGCCACCATCATGGAGACTGAAATTCGCGACAATCATGAAGGCTACTCATTAGTTATTCCTTGGCGGTTAACTAATGGCCGTTATACTACACAGGAAAAAGAAGATGGAACTAAAGAGACAGGCTATTATTTTAATGTGGCAGAAAGCTCTATTGCAGAACCATTTTTAATCTCCTTTACTAAAAGGGATAATCCGGTAGAAGGCAATGCTTCTTTGGAGCAGTGGAATACGACCTGGTACAACAAATCCATTACTAATATGACTAAGGAGGAATATCTAAGCTTGTGGCGCACTAATCGCCCTGACCTCAATGGTTATACTTTAGATGGTGATCTATTTGATTTTAAAGGGGCTACTACAGCTCGTTGGGATGCGTTTACACGAGATGGAGAAGGCTCTACTGGGTCTACCTTCTTTGATGCGGAATTTATCATGAAAGAAGATCCTACACATCGTTATACATTAACTATGATGTACCCTAGTAAGTATCAAAACTTCATGCGTGAAGGCACTGTAAAGACATTGATTCCATCCTTTAATTTAATTAAAGGAAAATATAAGTCAAAGGGAAATTTAGAAATTAACTCTGAAATTAGCTTTGTAAAACCTGATGGTTTCAAAGTGGTGACTAAAATGAATACAGGGGCGGTGCTTACAAAAGATCGCATGCGCATCGAAGTGGGGATTTTCCCAATGAAGCAAACAGTTCCATTAGAGCGCGGTGCTGCTTATCCAACTATGACAGCACGGCAACAAATGGCTGACTACTATGTGGAAGAACTAGTAAAGAATTATGATGCGAAAATTGATGTGTACCGCACCTTGATTGACAATCATAATACAGGTGCTCTCGTAGCTGGTATGCTCAATAGCAATGCGGGCGAAGGTACGAAGTTTGGCGCTTATATTACCTTAACTGACAAGGGTGATGTAGTGGTAGCACGTGTACTAGCACCAAGTAGTTATGATATTACCAATGAAGCCTTACTCGAATTAGTAGAAGGTGTTAGAATTCAACATCAAGGACTTGTACAATCGGGGGCAATTACTTTATAATAAAAGAAACTTAAACGCCTTATAAAAATACACAGTGCATAAAATAGTGCAATATATAAAATAGTGAGTATACTTATTTTAAAATTTGTAAAATATTTTATGAAATAAAAGAGGATTTTTTGAGGTCAGTAGAGAATATCTACTTATAGAAGAAGAAATGCGAAATAAATTCGCTTTTGGGAGGGATTCACATGAAAGTAGAATACAAAACAATCGTTGTGCCAGCAGATGGTTCTGAAAACTCGAAACGAGCTTTACAACATGCCATTTCAATTTGCGAACGCAATGAAGCACAATTAATTATCGTTCATGTTGCTAACATCGTGTCAGCAATTTCTAATTTTGATCAAACTCCAATTAGTGGTGGTTATGTATCAGAGCAAATTGCAGAAGACATGGAAGAAACAGGCAAAAAAATCTTGGAAGAAGTATCTAAAGATGTGCCAGCAGATATTTCTGTGAAAAATGTATTTGAAGTGGGATCTCCTGGCCCAGCAGTTCTTGCTGTGGCAAAGAAATTCGATGCTGATCTTATTGTAATGGGGAGCCGTGGACTTGGTCCATTGAAAGGCTTGTTCATGGGTAGTGTAAGCAGCTATGTAACAAGTCATTCAACATGTCCAGTTCTTGTTGTAAAATAAGAGTTTAAATTGTGAGGCTTTGCTCGCCATAGGGCAAAGCCTCTTTTTTAAAGTGGAGGGTCTATGGATAAAAAACGAATTGTTTGGCTACATGAAGAGCTTCCAAAGTGGGAATCTAAGGGCTGGGTTAGTAAAGAAGCAGCGGCGGCTATGAAAGTCTTTTATGGTGAAATAGGGCCGCGCAAGACGCCTTCATTAATGCGTCTCGTAGCCTTGTTTTTGGGGCTGTTGTTAGTTGGTTTAGGAGTTTTCTTGCTCTTTGCAGGCTACTGGTATAGTTTTTCCCCGGCAGGTCGTTTAGATTGGTGTATTGCGTTATTATTGATTGCGCTCATTATTCTCGGTGGTGGCATATGGAAAGCGCCACGAGGAGGGCTCCTAGCTGAAGGGATAGGGCTCTTTTTCGTCTTGGTACTTACTATGGTGACCTTTTTAATGGCTGACACCTATTATACGGGGGCAGGCATAGGTATTTACTGCCTAATTATTATGCTCTTATCTATGCAGGCTGTATATTTATTGGGAAGCCAGTTAGCTATGATTGCCATTTTGGGGATTTCATTGCTTTGGAGTACTTCGCCTCACGATATTACTATTTGGGGTGAGCCGGCGTGGCTTTGGGTGCTTCTCGCATTGGGCATACCATTTTATGCAGAGCGCTGGCGCTCCCGCAGTGTAGGGCTCATATCTACTTTATGGCTATCTTGGGCCTATGTGGCAGCTCTATTTGGTGCTTTTTTCTTTACGATTAACTCCTATCAATTATCACTAGGATTGTTCTTTGTAGCTAGTTTGTCGGCCGTTACGTTTGCTCTAGGTAGTGTATCTAAAGAGCAAGGTTTATGGACTTTGCCTTTTAGAGGGATCGGTGCGCTAGGCTTAATTTATGTGGTAGTGGATGGCACCTTCTTGGGAACCTGGGAAGAAGAAGCGGCTACTGTGCCTGGCATAGGGACTTTGCTCTTAGCTGTAGCTGCTTTAGTGCTCGTGGCAGGAGCCATTCGAGCGCTGTGGCGCGAAAAACAGGGCTTGGAAATCTTAATTACGCTCTGCCCATTAGTAGTTGGGGCGCTCATTATTACTGTTCACATGGGTGTGACTGCTTTGACTACATCTATTTTGTTTAATGCCTATGTAGTTGTGTTAGCCGCTGTTATGTTCTTCCGTGGAGGCATGACAAATCGCGTGGCTTTGGTGAATGGCTGTATATTTGCATTTTTAGCTATGATTGGAGCGCGCTTCTTTGACCCTGCCTTCACCTTTGTGGAGCGAGGCTTAACCTTCATTATTTCAGGACTGGCTATTTTTATGGTCAATCTCTTTTATATGTGGCGAAAACATGCAGAGCGAGATGCGATTAATTCTTCCGTAAATCGAGCCAATCGCCGTTTGCAACGAAAAGATGCTACTGGAAACGCTCCTAACGTTGCTCCTACAGGCAGTGCATCTATGGGAAGTACAGCAAGTAACTCTAAAGGCACTGTTTCCTCTAGTGCTTCTTTAGGTGCAACTGGTGGAATTGATTCTGATGGCGCAGCATCTGAGGCTGTAACTAGTGACGAGGGTTCTAGTATGTCTGGTGGTAGTACTAACAATACTAGCAGTACTAAAGCTTCAGAGAGCGCTGTGTCTGTTGAGGATACTACATCACAGGACTTGCGAGGGACCAATACGGGGGCTCAAGGGACTAAAAGATTTTCCTCGGATACTAAACAAGAACGATTTAGACCTTGGGGGATAGCAGATGGAGAGGAGGATCATAATGAAAAATAAGCTTCCTGTTAAATGGATTTGCTTCGTTATTATGGCGATTCTCACTATTTTATCTCCATTTTATATTCAGCAACGATCTACTTCTTTACGCCAAGGGGGCGTGGAATATCAATGGCCAGTGGCTTTGAGTCGCACAGCGAGTTGGATTCCATCAGACTATTTAGATGTGAAGTTCTTAGGTAGTCGTACTAATTGGCAAGGCACAGGGCTGCCTGTAGTAAATCAAGAGGCTTATATTTGGGTTGAACCAAAAGCCAATGGCATTTTAGAAGTCAAAGGGGCCTCTAATGAAAAGCCTGCTACAGGCGAGTATATATTAGCTCGTTTGACGAAGGTAGAAAAAACAGACGTAGAGTTTCAAATTTTATTTAATCGTGTTACCTTAGATTTAAATAAGGTGGATCCACAGTTCTATACTACCTATAAGGGCACTTTATTAGCCACTTTGAAAATTAAGGATGGTTATGGTGTTGTAACTGGTGTATACTCAAAAGGTGTATCCATTGAAACGGCTGTGCCGGAAAGTGTGGAGCAACAAGAATTAGATAGCAGAACTCCATTGTCTCAAATTGGTGAACCTAGGGCCGTGGATACAAAAGAAACTGAAGAACGTGAACAACAATAGGAGAGGTAGCATGGATTTAGGTCATGAACAAGTGGATGTGCAACAACTAGCGGAGTTGTTTAAAGTATTGGGCGACCCAACGCGCATTCGCATCGTTAGACATTTATTGAATAAGGAAATGTGCGTATCAGAAATTGCTGATACTATGGGGATGGGGCAGTCAGCCATTTCTCACCAATTGCGCGTATTGCGTCAGGCGCGATTAGTTACATTTCGCAAGGAAGGGAAAACTGCTTGGTATAGTTTAAATGATGAGCATGTGGTAGTCTTATTAAAGCAAGGCATTGAGCACGTGTCACATCAATAGTGTTAGTCATATATAATAAAAGCCCTTTGTTTACAGGTCATGAGTTAGTTTGAAATATAAATTTTCTTATGGAATTGTAAATGAAGGGCTTTTTGCATGAAATAGTAAGGCCGTGTTTGAATTAGACAAATGGAGCCATAAAGGCTTATAATAAAGTGTTAACGAAATTATTAGATATAAAGGGATTTGTATGAAATATATAACCATAGAACAGGCGCAGGAGCCTCTCAATCTTTGGCATGCTTTTGCTGGTGAAGAGCGAGTCTACTGGTATAATCCTGTGCGTAAACAAACTATTTTTGCAGCTGTACGGGCTGATGCCATATCTGTATCATCTGCTGAAGATAAGGCGGAGCAGGTGGATGCCTTTGCTAAGGAATTTCCTTATACTTGGCTTAGTGAAACATTTTTTCCTACCACAAAGACTTCCTTGTGGGATGGGATGGGCAATGAAGTCGTAGCTTTTTCTTATTACTATATAAAAGAAGGGGAGACACATCATTGGTTAATCGATGAGTCGCAAGGAATTGGCACAGCTAGTGAATTAGAGCATCGTATAGATACAACAGCTAATAATACAGCACATGATAATGCAATAGTTGATAAAGCAAGACAAGATCAAGCAACCTATGTTGCTAACAGCGTGTCTCAGCATTACAGTCATTTTGATGCTACTCAGATAGCACCTAATGATAAGCTAAACTGTGAGTCACATCAATATACCATGAGCGATGAAGATTATGGAGATTGGTGTACTTTCTTTGAGGCGATTCAAGATACGATTCAAAGCGGTAAGGCTATAAAAATAGTGGCTTCCAGAGCGGTCACTTTGCAAAGTGACAAAGCTTTCAATATTGTGGATATGTTGCGTCGTTTACAGACCTATAATGTAAACAGTTTCGTGTTTGCCTATGCGAAAGGCGATGCTGTCTTTATTGGTGCAACACCGGAGATTTTAATTCAAAAAGAAGGCACTCAGATGTTAAGCTATGCCCTAGCCGGCACTATTAAGAAACGAGGCGTTGTAGATGAGGCGGCAGGTCAAGCCTTGTTAGGAGATGCTAAAAATTGTCATGAACATGGCATCGTAGTAGATATGATAAAGTCTACTATGAGTCAGTTGAGTCCTCAGGTAATGGCGGAACCTATGGGTTTAATGGAGCTTAAAAATCTCTTCCATTTGCGAACCATAATTCGAGCTGATGGAGGGGATTCACATATATTAAACTGGATTCATGCCTTACATCCAACGCCAGCTATGGGCGGACAACCGCGTGAGGTAGCGCTTGATTTATTAGCGAAGAAAGAACCTCATGAGCGCGGCCTTTATGCAGCGCCTTTAGGTTTTTTAGAAACGAACTCTAGTGGCGTTGTAGATGGCACTATTGTAGTGGGGATTCGCTCCGCCTTGGTGAAGGGACATACAGCCTATGCATATGCCGGTTGTGGCATTGTAGGCGATTCTGATTGTGCCAGTGAATATGAGGAAACCAAGACAAAATTGGGCACTATTTTAGAAGTATTATAGTGCAAGAACGCATTTAATAGATATGTAAGACATAGAGATAAGATAAAAGAGGTAAGAATGAACGAATACTTGGCGGCTCTCGTTGATGAGCTTTATACGTTGGGTATGAGAGAGGTAGTGTTTAGTGCAGGGTCCCGATCTACATCTTTGGCGATGTTATTTACGGGCTTTGGAAAATATAAAACATATATGAATATAGATGAACGGTCGGCTGCGTTTTTTGCCTTAGGTATTGCTAAGCGCACGGGCCGTCCAGTGGGTCTTGTTTGTACATCGGGATCAGCGGGGACTCATTATTTCCCTGCTGTAACAGAGGCTAAGGCGAGTCGGATTCCATTGGTAATGCTCACGGCTGATCGACCTAGTGAGCTTCAATTTGTTGGTGCGCCACAGACGATTGATCAAATGAGACTCTTTGGGGATTTTGTGAATCATTTTGAAACGTTAGAAGGTCGGACGGATGACTTTGTATATCCGCGCCAAGTGGCACAACGCGCTGTGCTCAAAGCATTGGGCAGTGGCAGTGAAGTAAGCGGGCCAGTACAGATTAATGTGCCTTTGCGAGAACCTTTAGTGCCTAAACTCGATAATGAATACTTTGAAAAGGGCCGTAATACACAGGCATTTCAATATATAAAAGGTGAGATGCGCAGCACGTATACAGGTGAAGAATTAGCCGGTAAGCGAGGCCTTATTATTGCTGGTCCTTATAATGCGCCACAAGGTGAAGACTCTGCTACAAAGGCACATCATGAAGCGTATGGAGCGAGCATTATTGCTTTAGCACAGCGTCTGCAAGCGCCTGTGATAGCGGATCCTTTATCTCCTTTGCGGGGCTATGAAGATGAGTATGTTATAGATAGTTATGATGCCTTTTTGGTGTCTAATGAAGTGAAGGAGAATTTACGACCAGACTATATTTTAATGTTTGGTCAACTACCGGTGTCAAAGCGAGTCCACCAATTCTTAACATATCACAAGGATGTGCTTACCATCCAAGTGGATCCATCGTTTGAATATCGCAATGGCATGGTTACAACGCAGCGTGTAATAGCCTCCTCGCCAATTGAATTGGCCAAGAGTATATCAGTAGTGAATGAAGATACGTCCTATCTTTCGTTATGGCAACAGGAACAAGCATCTATGCGGCGTCAGCTAGATACTGTTCTTGAGGAGCCTTCGCTGTTTGAGGGGCGTATAGTGAAAGAAATGCAAGCTCTTATGCCTAAGGGGAGTCAAATTTTCATTTCCAATAGTATGGCCATTCGCGATTTTGATTATTTTTGGTCCAAAGGTTGTAATGAGGTGCGTCTTTTTGGTAATCGAGGCGTGAATGGTATCGATGGGACGGAATCGACAGCTCTCGGTATGGCTAGTGTAGGTCAACCGACAGTCTTAGTGACAGGGGACTTGTCCTTTATTCATGATATGAATGGTCTCATTATGGGGCGTCAGGCGGGCATATCCTTAACCATTGTGCTATTTAACAACGATGGGGGCGGTATTTTTGAATACTTGCCTCAAAAAGGAACGCCTTATTTTGAATATTTATTTGCGACGCCTCAAGGTGTTGATTTTTCAGGACTCAGTACTTTATTTGGTATTGACCATGAAGAAGTAACATCATATGAACAGTTTAAGACTTTGCTTATGGAGAGCCTTAATACGCCAGGGATTCAAATATTAGAAATAAAAACTGGCAGAGAATCTTCCTGCCAATTACATAGAAAGTATACGGTGCGAAATTATGAATGATGAAATTGAAAACATGGATGAAGTACCTGTATATGACCAGGGGGAGCGACAGGAGCTAGATACGATTTTACATGATGCAGAAGATGTATTTGTTACTATCGACAATGTGTCTTATCATGTGCTACTTCGCGGTGAAGGATTCCCCTTGATTTGTTTGCATGGTTTTAGCGAGGCTTGTAATACCTGGCAAGATTTACATTTGCCGGGGTTTCGCTTATACTGCATAGACTTTTTAGGCCATGGTTTTTCCGATAGACCTAAAAAGGCAGATCTTTATGAGTTTAATACGGCCTTAAGACATTTGTATACATTGATTCATACTTTAGTAGGTGACGAACACTTTGGTATATTAGGCTATTCTATGGGTGGCCGTATGGCATTACAATATGCTGCCATGTATGAGCCAGAGTATTTAGCCTTCCTCATTTTAGAATCAGCAAGTCCTGGTATAAAGGATTTAGTGGAGCGCAAATTGCGTGCCTCTTATGATGAAAAAATTGCCAAAGCCGTGGAATCACACTCCATTCAGTGGTTTGAGGAGACTTGGTCAGGGCTACCAATTTTTAGCTCTCAGAAGACTCTTCCTGAAACTATACAGAATAGCATAAAGCGACGTCGCCTTAGCAATGATCCACAAGTATTAGCCCATACATTGCGCGGCACTGGACAAGGAACAACTCCTTATGTAGGAGACCGCGTGGGCGATTTAGACCTAGAGATTTTATATATTGCTGGTGAATATGATGCTAAATATATGGAATTTGGTCAGCATATCTTTGGAGATTGTCCTAATGTATCCTTTGTGTCAGTGCCTCATGCTGGACATAATGTACATGTGGAAAAGCCGAGGGAATTTAATGATATAGTAGAGCTGTTTTTGTCAGATTTTAATGATAAAAGTATAAGCTAGTTTGTCATAGAAGTGCTTTAATGTATACTTTGGAAGCTAACTAGGCTATGGAACAGCTTTTGATATTGATACTATCGTATTTTAAAATTTAAACATATATTTCAAGATGTAAATTGGTTTAAAAGGAGGTTTACAATGAGTAAATTTGATTGGCAAGTATTAGACCGTGGCTATGAAGATGTAATTTATGAAACATATAATGGCATTGCTAAAATTACGATTAATCGTCCAGAAGTGCGCAATGCATTTCGCCCTAAAACTGTAGTAGAGTTAATTGATGCATTTACTATTGCTCGCGATGATGCGGAAGTAGGCGTTATCGTTTTAACTGGTGCTAATCATGGTGGCGATGTAAATAAAGAAGCGTTTTGCTCTGGCGGCGATCAACGCGTTCGCGGTAATGGTGGCTATGTAGGGGAAGACCGCATTCCACGCCTTAATGTGCTGGATTTACAGCATTTAATTCGCATTACGCCAAAGCCTGTTATTGCTATGGTTAATGGCTATGCTATTGGCGGTGGCCATGTACTTCACATTGTGTGCGACCTAACAATCGCCTCTGAAAATGCTAAATTTGGTCAAACTGGTCCACGGGTAGGTTCTTTTGACGCAGGCTATGGTGCAGGTTATTTGGCGCGTTTAGTAGGTCATAAAAAAGCGCGTGAAATCTGGTTCCTTTGCCGTCAATACACAGCACAACAAGCACTTGATATGGGCTTAGTAAATACAGTAGTACCATTTGAACAATTAGAAGAAGAAACTGTAAAATGGTGTGAAGAAATTTTACAATTATCCCCAATGGCGCTTCGTTTCTTAAAAGCATCCTTTAATGCTGATACAGATGGTCTGGCTGGGTTACAACAATTTGGTGGCGATGCGACACTTATGTACTACACAACTGATGAGGCAAAAGAAGGTCGCGATGCATTTAAAGAGAAGAGAAAACCTAATTTCAAACAATTCCCTAAATTCCCTTAATCGGAGGTCGATAGTCAATGAGATGGTTGCGTGAACAGGTACAAAAGCGACCTGATCAATCGTTTCTAAATGGATACTCCTATAAGCAAATTTATGAGCAAGCTGTGTTAGAAGTAGGTTTTTTAGAAGGCCTTATACAGAATCGCAAGCGTATTGGTGTTTGCAGTGAAAATTCTGTCAAATTGGCTGTTTTACTATTTTCGCTTTGGTTAGCAGGTAAAGAAGTTTTCTTAATCAACCCACAGTTAACTGTGGAAGAGCGCATGTCACAGGCGGTGAATCTCGGGGTGGATTTAATATTCACCTCGCCGCAGGTGCAAAGTGCTGTAGTGGCCGAGCAAACAGCGTCTGATGAAAAGCAATTAGAGTTGGGCAAGGCTAAGTTTTGCTCTTTAGCCGGCTGTGTGAGCTCCGCTATGGCACAAATTCGCTGGCAAGCAGACGGTGGCGAACATCTAGTGCAATGGCAAACCATGCCTGTATTGCCACTTATGGATGAGCGTACTGCGAAGCGCTTAGTGAATTTGTTTGAAAAATTATTACCTCAGACGTCAGGCTCTGAAGACGATGCTATTGCGGCTATTATGACGACAAGTGCCACTACGGGCAAAGTAAAATCTGTGCCACTTCGCTGGGGGCAGATTGAGGCTCACGTAAGGGCATCCGCTCAAGTTTTAGGTGTGACGGATTGCGATAATTGGCTCATTGTGCTTCCTATGTTTCATGTATCGGGCCTATCCATTTTGATGCGCACCCTGTTTAATGGCACGGCCGCTACGATTTATAGTAGCTTTGATGAAGAGGCTGTGCTTAATGTTATTAAGCTTGGAAAAATTAATATGGTGTCCTTAGTGCCTACTGTATTACAGCGTTTAGTCCATAAAATAGAGGCGCATCAATTGCGAGTGGTTCTCTTAGGTGGCGAGTTTATCCCTAATGCTTTAGTAGAGGCTTGTTTAGCTAAAGGGCTACCTATTTTTAAAACCTATGGTATGACGGAGACGTTTGCGCAGAGCACGACTGTTAATATTTCAGCCTATCCTAATAAATGGCAATCTGTAGGTCAGCCGTTGCCGGGCGTGACTATAGACATTCGCCCTCTTCAGGCATCAGGCATGAAGGATTTAGATGCAGGGCAAGTAGAATTAAATTCGAAGGTGCGTGCTGAGCAAGCAGAGGTAAACTCTAAGGAATGTGAGGCGCAAACAGAATTAAATTCTAAGGTACGTGTTGAGCAAGTAACGGTGAATTCTAAGGCATGTGAGGCACAAACAGAATTATATTCTAAGGTACGTGTTGAGCAAGCAACGGTAAATCCCAAGGCCTATGATGAGCAAGTGCCCCTTATTGGTGAAGTTTGGATTCAATCGCCGATGGTCATGAAGGGCTATTTAGGTCAGCCACCAATTGAGGGATTTTTCAACACCGATGATATGGGTTATGTAGATGAAGATGGCTTTTTATATATTGTAAATCGGCGCAAAGATATCATTATTTCTGGTGGAGAAAATATTTATCCTAAAGAAATTGAAGATGTATTATATAAGCTAGATGGCGTAACCGAATGTGCTGTAGTTCCTAAGGTAGACTCTAAATGGGGGCAGGTGCCTGTTTTATACTATGCAGGGGAGCCGGAAGAGACTGCTGTAGCAGCGTATTTAAAGCAACATTTAGGACGGTATAAACAGCCTAAAGAAATTTATAAGCTAGGGGCATTACCAAGAAACAGTTCTGGTAAAATTTTGCGTCGAGCTTTAGTTTAGAGATAAAGGAGGAAGGCATGCTTGTAAAATCCATACGGCTTTGGCGCGTTGTGTTGCCTATGAAATTTGATTTTCGCACTGCAAAAGGTTTAGTTCGAGAGAGACACACCTTAGTTGTAGAAGTAGAGACTGACCGTGGCTTTCGTGGATTTGGCGAAGTCGTAGCCTTTGATACTCCTTTTTATACAGCAGAAACAATTCATACAAGTGAGGAATGGCTACGCAAGGTCATTCCTTATTTTATTGGCTATACTATGGAGAATCCATGGGATTGCTATACTTGGGAGTGTAAGCAAATTACAGGCCAAAGTGAAATGGGGAGTAAGGAGAACACTAGGGCTATAAATGAGGTTTGCACAAAAGACACGGCCTTAGATTTATTGCGTCATGCGCGTCTCCCTATGGCTTGGGCCGGTCTCGAAAATGCGTTGCTTCATGCATTCTTTGAAGAAGCCAATGAATTTATGATAGGAAGTTTAGTGGAATCGTCTTTAGGGGCATTAGAAGCGCTTGACCCTATAGTAAGCCCAGAGTCTATGGATAATATAAGGTGTTCAGGGTCTGTTCGAGACGCACATGCTTGGGAAAATCTTCAAGGAGGGCGCACTAGGGAGTATCTTCAAGGAGGAAGTACTGAGGAGAGTCTTCAAGGAGAGCATGCTAGGGGGACACTTCAGGGAGTGCATGTTTTTGAGACACTTCCAGGTACACTGCCGAGGACTGGATCAAGTAGATGCGCTTTGAATGAGATGATTCCTTTAGGTCTAGTATTTGGTGATATGCCAATTTCAAGATTGTTGGATAGTATAGAAAATGCGGTGGCACAAGGATGTAAGCGCGTAAAAATTAAGCTGACACCAAAGGATGCACTAGAGCGCTTAGCTGCTGTGCGAGCACAGTTCCCTAATTTAGAATTAGCGGCTGATGCGAATCGCAGTTTCTCTAGTGCTGACTGGGCTATGGTAAAGGCCTTTGATGAGTATAATCTTAAATCTTTAGAGGAACCTTTCGAAGTCGTTGGCTCAGCAGCACATACTTATAGTAATTTGCCTGTTGAGTTTTGGCAGGGCTGGCAGACACCCTTGAGTTTTGATGAAAGTGTGCAATCCTTGGAAGAATTAAAGGCTCTACATAGAGTTTTTTCTGCTTTAGTGGTTGATATAGCGATGCAGCCTATACTCAATGTTAAAATAGGGCGGCTTGGAGGCCTTCGAGAAACTTTGCGCTGTATTGCCTATTGTAAGGCCCACAACTTAGGATTTTGGATAGGTAGTATGGTGGAAAGTGGAATTTCAAAAATTCTTCATGTAGAATTAGCGGCCTTGCCTCAAGTGTGGATGGCTGGAGACTTGTCAGATTCTAAGCGATACTTTGAAGAGGATTTAATTATACCGCCTATTCAATTTGACCAAGGATATATGACGGTGCCGAGGGGCTCAGGGCTAGGAGTAAAAGTAAATTATGACATACTACAAGCCTATGGTACAATCATAATGGATGCCTCATTATGACATCGTTAAGAGAGAGTTGTTGAAAGGATTGGATATGACTTTAATTGATCAATTAAGTATTGAATATGTAAATATAACAGGCCAAGGCTTTGAAAGTGCCATGACATTAGGCGAGTTTCATAAACAGCCCTTTGGATTTTTAAATGGTGGGGCTACTTTGGCATACTGTGAGATTATAGCGGGCATGGCGTCTAATAAATTAGGTGAAGCTGAGTATGAAGCCTTGAAGGCATCTATGAGTATCACTGATAATGATGTAAAGACTGTAGACTTTGAAGGCTTAAAGGCAAAGGCTGTAGATAGTAATGCCGTAGCTGACATTGAAAAATTAGCTAAAGGCCCTTATGTGGCTGTAGGTCAATCTGTAACAGGTCAGCATTTAAATGCTATAAAAGCAGAAGGCCGAGTTATTGCCGCCGGAGCATTACTAAAACAGGGGAAACGCAATCATGTGTGGCAAATTGATGTGCGCAGTGAAGCGGGCGTGCATATTTCGCAAGTAACTGTTGTCAATGCCCTAATATATCCAATGGG
Organism: uncultured Veillonella sp.; assembly: GCF_900545795.1. Classification (GTDB taxonomy): domain Bacteria; phylum Bacillota; class Negativicutes; order Veillonellales; family Veillonellaceae; genus Veillonella_A. The sequence goes on along the minus strand of NZ_URAR01000001.1, from coordinate 77,669 downwards.
GGCGAAGCGTAAATGATTAATAAACGGATATTCGCTTTACTTGTTCTTACTGGACTCATGGCAGGCTTAGTGGGGATTGCCTTTACTAATTTAATGCATTTTATACAACATGCTACATATAACTATTCGGCTGCCGATCATTTTAGTTTTGGCATGGGCGTTGCAAATGTATCGCCTGAGCATCGAGTTATAGCCTTGCTTTTATGTGGTATTGTAGGCGGTATTGGTTGGCATTTAATTCATCGTTTCGGCAGTTCCTTGGTGGATGTGAAAAAAGCCGTGACCAATCCCGATATGCCGATGCCTACCTTGACTACATTATTTCATGCTACCTTGCAGATTATTACTGTAGGGATGGGCTCTCCTCTAGGGCGTGAAGTGGCTCCACGAGAAGCGAGCTCTGCGCTGATTACGTGGGTGATGAAATTTGTAAAGGTCGCCAAAGATGAGCGGAGCTTGTTAATAGCTTGTGCTTCTGGTGCTGGTCTAGCGGCGGTGTATAATTCTCCTCTGTCAGCGACTTTGTTTGTATTAGAAACTTTGCTTTTGACTTGGAATAGCAAATCCTTAATTTCTGCTTTAATTGCCTGTGGCGTGGCTACCTTTGTAGTTCGTTTGGGTCTAGGTGATACCATCCAATATGATATGCTTCAGCCTGTGTTAGAAGGCCATATAGCAATTTTTTCAGTTCTTCTAGGCTTAGTTATTGGTGTGGTAGTAGTGGGTTTTGATAAGGCGCAAGCAGCCTTGCCTAAAATTAATCGTAAAAGTCCTAAATTAATTATTTGGTTTATCTTAGCTTTTACCTTTGTAGGTATTATGTCTATGTATTTTCCTTCCATCTTAGGCAATGGTAAGGCTGGTAATCAATTGACCTTTGCTGAACTAGTGAATTGGCAATATGCTTTAGGCATGTTTGGTACTAAGTGGATTGCCGTTATTTTAGCCTTAGCAGTAGGGGCCTATGGTGGTAAAATTACACCTTCTATGATGCTAGGGAGTACATTAGCTCTAGCGATGGGCGTTGCTTGGACTGCTTTAGTTGGGCCTATATCTCTTGGCGCAGTGGCTTTCTTAGGAGCTGTTGTGTTTTTAGGCTTAGCGCAAAAGATGCCTCTTACTTCTGCTGTATTTATGCTGGAGCTATCTCGATTTTCTGTAGAGTACTTGTTCCCTATTACTTTGGCCATGGGGATAGGCTTGCTTACACATGGGTGGGTAAAATCTAAAGTGTAAAAATGTATAGATACGTTAAAAGTTGAAACATGGGCTTGAGTGCCAATGTATAAAAATTAATAGATGCAATCTAAAATATAATAATAAATTTAAACTTCTAAGAAAGGGGCATATCAGTCTATGAAGATTAAAAATTTAGACCATTTGGTTATTACTACAGCCGATGTAGAGCAGTGTATAGATTTTTATGTCCGGATTCTAGGTATGGAATTAGATACATCTAATCAGCGATATGCTCTGCGTTTTGGCAATCAGAAGTTTAATATTCACACGAAGCCAGCCGAATTTCTACCTGCTGCTAAGTATCCTACTAGTGGCAGTTTGGACCTATGCTTAATCATAATGGCTGATGGAAATATGGAGGCTGTAAAAGCTCATATTGAGTCTAAGGGCTATCCTGTTGAATTAGGGCCTGTAATTCGCCATGGTGCATTAGGCAAAATGGAGTGTATCTATTTGCGAGATCCAGATGGTAATTTAGTAGAATTGAGTCAATATTTATAGGATGCTTTAAATAAATCTTTGAGGCTACATTTGAAATAAAAGGGGTTTTTATTTCAAATGCAGCCTTTTATTTAGGGAAAGTAAAAAATGTTAAAAATTTGTAAAAAAGTACTTGCGCACATTTTTTACTTATGATAAAATAACTTTGTTGTTGCGAAAGAGTACAAGTGAAACAACGAAAAGAATAGTTTTACTTTAATATCGGGGCATAGCGCAGTTTGGTAGCGCACCTGGCTTGGGACCAGGGGGTCGCAGGTTCGAATCCTGCTGCTCCGACCATTTTTATTATGCGGGTGTAGCTCAATGGTAGAGCCCCAGCCTTCCAAGCTGGTTACGAGGGTTCGATTCCCTTCACCCGCTCCATTTTTTTTATACAGAACTTTTTATTACAGTAGACTTTTAGAGAGTGTGTGCTGTATTAGAATCGTTAAACTTAGTAGAAACACAATTGCATTTATTGTATTGTGTAGTGTATAATATATACGGTGAAAATTTCAATTGCATATGGTCCAGTAGCTCAGTTGGATAGAGCAACGGCCTTCTAAGCCGTGGGTCGGGAGTTCGAATCTCTCCTGGATCACCATAAAAAAGCAAGCAACCATGCAGGTTTTCAGATTTATGAAAATCAGCGTGGTTGCTTTTTTGCGTTCTTGTCGCTTATTTTTGTCGTTTATATTATCTGATTTTTACGGATTGTTGATAATTATAATATTTTAAATAATTAGTAATTAGGTTTTATTTGATATAATTAAGATAATAAAGAGAAGGAGTTTATCTTTTATAGCAAGTAGGATAGTAAGTAACAGGAGGTACAGCATGAAACTCTTATTTCGTATTCTTTTACTACTATTTGGCATTATTGGCTTTATCTTTCCTATAGCAGAAGCGGCCTCTGGCACAATTACAATATATGGTGACACTGCTTATAATAGTAATGGAGACACATATACTTCCTATGGCGATACTGCTTATGATAGCAATGGTAATACGTATACTCGTTATGGTGATACAATCTATAGTAGTGAGGGGACGTCGTATACTCGTTATGGTGATACGGTGTATGGTAGTGATGGTGTAAGTTATATGACTTACGGAGACACTACGTATGGTTTAGATGGGAGTACTTACATTCGCTATGGCGATACGATTTATTACGATGTGCCAGATAAGGAAGATTCTTACGATTCGTATGATAGTGATTATTCAGAAGAAGATGATGACGAATATTTTCTGTAGTATGAATATATTATTTGCTGTTTAAAATTTTATAATTTATAATGCAACCTTCTTTGTTAGAATCATTCGAGCAAAGAAGGTTTGTCTTTTATGGCGTTAAAGTTCGTTTAAAGTTACTAAGTAGGACGTTTTAAAAGAACCTTAGTAGCATTTTGATTATTGAAGTCTAATTTCAGTTGATTGTTATACTACAGGTAAACTGTTGACAAAATTTATCTATAGATGTAAAATATCCATAGAAGAGGTGGAATATGAAAATAAGTAAGAGTTTAGAGCAAGCGGTATTTGTATTGTTGATTTTAGCCTTGCAGGCAGAACATAAACCTGTAAAAAGTTATGTATTGAGTGCCAAGTTAGATGTTTCTGATTCGTACTTAAAGAAAATTTTAAGAAAATTGGTTGTGCATGAATTAATTATATCTACGGCAAGTAAAGAGGGCGGTTTTCAGCTGAAACGCTCTATTGAAGAAATTACATTATATGATGTATATGAAGCTGTGGAAGAGGATACGATTGAACAATTTCATTCCCGTTTAGCAAGAAATTTATTTAGTGATGAAGCTTATGTAGCATCGAGTGAGAAAAAAATAAAGCAGGCCATGATAAATGCTAAATTTGCATTAAAAGAGTTGGCCTTATCTGATTTGATTCGTCGCGATAAATATAATGAAGGCGCTGTTGAATGGGCCGAAGTAAATAGTCCAGTTTGATTTAATTAAAATAAATAGGAGATTTATATGAGTGATATTAAAATTCATGTGTTACATACAGGCCGTGTTATTATAGATGAGGCCTTACCGTATCATCGAAGTGGTGATTCCCCATTTGCTTGGACTGGTTTGTTTCGAAGTAAAAAACATTTAGTAGATGCTCCTGTATCGGTTTATTTGATTGAGCATCCAGATGGTTTAGTTCTCATAGATACAGGTTGGCATACAGATAATCGGGAGCATCAATTTAAGAATTTAAGACATCAATATTTTGCTAATAAAGCTGTTTTGCCTGAAGGCCAAGCGGTGCACGAACAATTAGGGGCGATGGGAATTAAGCCAAAAGACTTAGATTTTGTTATGCTTAGTCATCTGCACTGTGACCACGCTGATGGATTGCGTCATGTAAAAGAGGCGAAACGTATTTTGGTGAGTGCTCTAGAATATAAAGCAGCTAGTCGTGATAAGATCCGTTATTTATCTCATGAATGGGCAGGTGTAGACTTGCAGACATTTTCTTTTACTGAAAGTAAATTAGGGGCATTTGGTTATTCTTATGATATGTTTGGTGATGGACGTATTCAATTTGTTTTAGCTAAAGGGCATAGTGCTGGACTCGCGGCTACAGTTATAAGAAATAATGACCAGTTTGTAGTATTATCTTCTGATGTGGCTTATGGTAGACCATCACTTGAGAATCTTTGGGAGCCCGGTGTAGTTATTAATCGCCAAGATGCGATATATTCTTTGCAATGGTTGGTTCATATGAATAAACAAGAAGGTTGCAAAGGGATAATAGCGAATCATGATACAGAGGTAAAGCCAGGTATCATTACTGTATAAAGTATCTTAAGTTCAAACAAAATATATAAGTTCAAACTGTTGCCTATTCGACAGAGTCTAAAGGTGACAGTTTTTTCTGTGATGGGACTTAAGGCAATGGAGCGCTTGAGGACATTTTTTATTAGCAATATAAATGATGAAAACATCTTATTATTAGCTTGCTTGAAGTTGACTTCAATGTGATACAATACACTAGACATAGGTAATAGTGCTATGTTGCAAATAGGTAAAATATTTTATAAGTAGGTTAAATGCTATAAATAGATGATATGGTATAGATATGTGACACATTATAGTCATATAGTTAGATAGTTAGATCGTAGGCAATAAATAGCTGATGAGATTCTTTTTAAAGATATTTGAAATAGACTGATTAATATAATCGTACATTGTATGTAGAATGTGGTAGCGAATTATATAGCATGCTATATTGAATTATAAGCACGTTGTATTGAATTATGTAGTGCGATTAATGAGGTGATAGAAGTGAAGGCAATGCATAGACAGTTTCAAAAATATAGACTCATAGTAGGTATTCTAGGAGTATTGCTAGTGTGGCCTAATACAAGTCAAGGGAGGGCGGAGGAGCTTAGTATTGCTGGTGACCATGGTAAATTAGCTGCCATTATGCAAATGCCAGATGCGGTTTCGAATTATCCTATGGTAATTATTATGCATGGTTTTTCTTCTTCAAAAGATGCTAAGCTTTTACAGCTCATAGCTGATGATTTGGAACAGGTTGGCATTGCGTCCATTCGCTTTGATTTTAATGGGCATGGCGAGAGTGACGGTCGTTTTCAAGATATGACAGTGCTCAATGAAATTGCTGATGCAAAAGCTGTGTATTCTTATCTGAAAGACGAGGCTTCTAATAGAAGTGCCATTTCGTTTATTTCGCTTGTAGGACACTCTCAAGGCGGCGTCATTGCTAGTATGTTAGCCGGTGAATTAGCGAAAGAAGAAGCCGAAGATAGTATTAAAAGTGTAGTGTTACTTGCACCGGCTGGTAATATTCAAGATGGATTGATTGGTGGCTCCTTCTTTGGCATTCAATACAATGTGGAGGAATTGCCAGAGGTAGTGGAATTGCCAAGTGGCTTGAAGGTAGGGCGCAATTATTTTAAAACTGCATACGACTTGCCTATTTATGAAACTGCTAAGCAGTATACAGGGCCAGTTGATATCATCCAAGGGAGTGACGATATGGTAGTACCTGCTCGATATGCACAGCGTTTTGACAAAGAGTATGCCCGTAGCGAGATTCATATGCTCCAGGGCTATGATCATGAATTCACTCAAAATCAAAGTTTAGTTGCCAGTATGGTGAAAGACTTTATAGTTAATAAGACAAGTGACTCTGCACTAGTAGATAATGCTACTTTGCCGTGGTGGGATAAAATTATACATTGGTTGAAGTCGATAGTAGCGTATTTTATATAACATGCATTCATTAGTTTACTACTGAGGGAGAAATTAAGTCTGTGCATTAATGCACAGACTTTTTATGTTTTAGACAAAAATATAATGTATACATGTTCCTTTATCCACTCTCATATATTGTAATTCTATAGATTTTATGATATCTTATAGAAATACAAATGTCCTTTTGTTGTGGAGGGAGGTGTTTCTGTGTCGGACCTTAGAATTAGGGAGTTTCCTATATCTTTAGGTCGATTGCCTACTGGCGCTAACAATTCAATTACTGATATAGCAGGTGTTCGCGTCGGGCATTGTACGGTTAATGCAGAGGCGGTGCGAACTGGAGTGACAGTGATTGTACCTTGTGAAGACAATCCGTTCACAAATAAACTGACGGCCGCTACATATGTGCAAAATGGCTTTGGCAAATCTGTAGGGCTTATGCAGATTGATGAATTAGGCAGCTTAGAAACACCAATTGCCTTGACGAATACCTTGAATGTAGGCAAGGTGAGCGATGCATTAAATCAATACATTCTTGATAGATGTAAAGCAGAGGGTGTGACAGTTCAATCTATTAACCCAGTGGTGGGAGAATGTAATGATAGCAAACTCAATGATATTAGCCAACGCGTTATTAATTGTGACGAAGTGAAGGTAGCCCTTGATAGGGCATCAAAAGGATTTGAACAAGGTGATGTAGGCGCGGGTCGCAGCACCGTGTGTTTTGGCTTTAAAGGTGGCATCGGTTCTGCTTCTAGACTCATCGAAGTGAATGACCAGTCATATGCGATAGGCGTACTAGTACAGAGCAATTTCGGTGCTACAGAAGATTTTGTTTTGCAGGGCCAATCCTTGGGACAATGGTGGCTAGATCAGAATGGTAAGCTAACTGAGGAAGCACATACATCTGATGAGACTTCTACCAGAAGGCTTACACAGTTTGATTATAGTGAATGTGATCAAGGCTCTATTATGGTCATTGTGGCTACTGATTTACCAGTAAATAGTCGGCAATTGAAGCGGATTATTAAGCATGCTGCCGTAGGCATTATGCGCACTGGCGCTTATGTAGGGCATGGCAGTGGTGAAGTGATGATTGGCTTTACTACGGCTAACCGAAAGCCTCATGAGGGGCCAGATTTTCAAATGGAGCAAGTTATCCGCGAGGATGCCTTAAATCCAGCCTTTCTAGGCGTAGCAGAAGCGACATATGAAGCAATTTTAAATTCTTTAATAGCCTCTGAAGGGGCTATAACAAAAGATGGACATGGTTATGTGAGCTTTAAAGATGTGTTGATGAAGTGGCTCAATAGAGAGAATCATTAGGTTGTGGGTAAAGGAGATGGAATGTTATGAAGAAATCTAAGTGGAAAAGCTTGTGTGGCCTAGTCCTCGCAGCATCAATTTTCTTGGCTGGCTGCGGCTCGGACTCCAATTCTGGAGCCGTTACGATTCCAGAGGGCAAATCTGTATCACAGTCTAAAGATGTGGTAGCAGCCATTCCGGTAGATATTACTACAATGGATCCAATGGATACGAGCGATACTTTATCGGGCGGTATTCAACGATTGATTATGGACGGACTATACAGCTTTGATGATGATATGAAATTAAAGCCTATGTTAGCAACTGGTTATACAGCGAACCCAGAAGCTACAGAATATACATTTACTTTGCGTAAAGGGGTAAAATTCACTGATGGTACAGAGTGGAATGCCGATGCAGCGATTGCGAATGTGAATAAATGGACCGATAAGAGTTTAGGCTTAAAACGCACTAACTTTATCTCTGATGTTATTCAAAAAGTTGAAAAAATTGATGATTATACAATTAAATTCACTCTTAATAAACCATTTGGTGCCTTCGTAAATAACATGGCACATCCAGCAATGGTTATGATGAGCCCTAAACAATTGGCACAAGGCGTTGATGTAACAGCGAAACAACCAGTTGGTACTGGTCAGTATAAATTCGTTGAATGGGTACCTGGTGATCATGTAAAATTAGAACTTAATAAAGAATGGTGGGGCTATAACAAAGATGTTTCTGGTGGTGAACCTATCGTAGCTTCTGACGCGGGCTTTAAGTCCATTAGCTTTAAACCAGTTATTGAAAGTGCGAGCCGTGTAGCAATGCTTCAATCTGGCGATGCGCAAATGGTCTTTGATGTACCAACTGAAGGTTTTTCAGCGCTAAAAGAAGACCCTAATGTTAAAGCAGAACAAATTGAAAGTATCGTAGTTCGCTACTTGTTCATGAATACACAAAAACCAGCGCTTAGCGATATTCGCGTGCGCCAAGCTATTGCTCATGGTATTGATAAACAAGCCTTCCTCAATGTAGTTCGCAATGGATTAGGTACAGTAGCTACTTCCGTTATTGGTCCTAATGTACAGTTCTATAAAGGTAATGACCCAGTTCCTTATGACGTGAACAAGGCTAAAGCACTTCTTAAAGAAGCGGGCTATGAAAATGGCTTAACGTTAAAATTATTGATTTTCAATACAACTTCAAGCTTAAAGCAAGCTGAATTCTACAAACAACAATTAGCTGAAGTAGGTATTAATGTGGAAATTATTTCCATGGAAAGTGCTATTGTTAACCAAAAGGTACAAGGCTTTAGAGGTGAAGGTAAAGATGCGGAATATGACCTTTATATTGCAGGTTGGTCCCCATCTACTGGTGATGCAGACTGGGGTATTCGCCCAATGTTAGCGTCCGAGTCCATCCCACCGCTTAATTACAACTTGTCTTACTATCAAAATCCAGAAATGGATTCTTACATCCAAGCAGCTTTAACTACATCTGATAATGAAGCGCGTAAGCAAGCCTATGCGAAAGCGCAGGATTTATTCTGGAAAGATATTCCAATGTTAGCTGTATCTAATGAACCAGCTACTTGGGCAACCTCCAATAAGATTGTGAATGTACGCTTATTCCCAGACAATGGTATTAACTTGTCTAAAGCGCGCATGGCTGAGTAAGGAAGTAAAGCAATTGGGGATAGTTTTACAAATAGAGCAAAGATTTCATACATTGTTCATCAATAGTGGAAATTTGCGTTTTTAGGCTGGAATAGCCGCAGTATGTTTGATAAAATATAAATAGAGTCTGGCCACCAGTGCATCTGGTGGTCTACTCATTTTTAGATACTCATTGTTTGAAAGGAGAAGGTCCTTATGCTTAAATATACGTCACGCCGTTTGCTGGGCATGATATTGACCTTATTTTTAGTAACGACCTGCGTATTTTTCTTTGTGCGCTTAATACCAGGTGATCCTGCCCGATTAGTAGCTGGTGAACAGGCTACGGAAGCTGATGTGCTAGCCGTGAGGGCTCAATTAGGTCTTGACGAACCAGTGACCACACAATATTTAAAATACATTACTGGCGTGGTACAAGGCGATTTGGGAACTTCTTTACGTACTAAACGACCAGTAGCAGAGGAAGTAGGCTATCGCTATGGCAATACATTAAAATTAACCTTCCTAAGTCTTGGTTGGGGCACAGTGGCTGGTGTCGTGTTAGGTGTATGGTCTGGTCGCAATCGCGGTAAATGGCAAGATTATACCGGCATGGCTACAGCCGTATCAGGGATTTCCATGCCTTCATTCTGGATGGGCTTCCTTTTAATTATGGTGTTTAGTGTTAAATTACACTGGTTACCTACGACGGGCGCAGCAGGCTTTCAAAGTTATATTTTGCCGGCCATTACATTAGGTACAAGTATTGCTGCTATTATTGCGCGCTTTACTCGTTCCTCTATAGTGGAAACCTTGAAGGAAGATTATATTCGCACAGCGAGGGCGAAGGGCTTATCTGAAAATGTAGTAGTTTGGAAGCATGCGTTTAGAAACTCTATGTTGTCTGTAGTAACTGTTGTGGGGCTTCAATTTGGTTTCTTATTGGGTGGTGCCGTTATTGTAGAAGCTGTATTTGCCTTTCCTGGATTAGGTTCTTTATTGATTCAATCAGTAAACTACCGCGATTATCCGGCTATTCAGTCCTTGATTTTAATTTTCTCAGCACAGTTTATCATTATTAATACCTTAGTTGATATGCTGTATGCGACTTTAAATCCTGAAATTAAATTGTCCTAGGAGGTTCCGTATGAGTGAAAAATTACAAACCATTCAGCCAGGGGCTCCTGGTGCAGCTATGGATATGCATGAAGAAATAAAAACACCTATGAAGGTGATGACACAGCGCTTTTTAAAACAGCGTAACTCTGTAATTGCGCTTGGCTTTATTTTGTTTTTAGTTGTGCTCGCATTCATTGGACCGCTGATAGTTCCTTTTGATGTAAATCAATATGATTATTCCGCTATTTTACAAGGGCCGAGTAGTACACATTGGTTTGGTACCGATGAATTTGGGCGCGATTTATTCTCCCGTATTATTTTAGGTACACCTATTTCTTTGGCTGTAGGCTTATCGGCAGTAACCATTGGTGCTGTGACTGGCACTGTATTAGGCTTGCTTAGTGGTTACTATCGCGGTTGGATTGATGCGGTGGTAATGCGCATTTGCGATACTTTATTTGCCTTCCCTGGCATTATCTTGGCTATTGCCATTGTAGCGATTTTAGGGAGTGGTCTATACAATGTTGTTATTGCTGTAGCCGTTTTCTCAACACCCACGTTTGCCCGTATTGTGCGCAGTCGCACGATGGCTATTAAAGAGTCTGTGTTCGTAAAAGCAGCCATCAATCTAGGTGCTTCAGATGCGCGAATTTTATTTAAACATATTTTGCCAGGCGCGATTCCTGATATTATTGTGCAGTATACTATGTCTATTGGTACATCGATTTTAACTGCATCAAGCCTTAGTTTCTTGGGGATGGGGGCACAGCCGCCAACTCCAGAGTGGGGGCTATTATTATCGAATGGACGCCAATATATTGCCACAAATATTTACACAACAATTTTCCCTGGGCTTGCGATTTTCTTTACCGTGTTAAGTTTCAATACTTTAGGTGATGGTCTTCGCGATGCACTAGATCCTAAATTGACAGAATAGGAGGTATGCAAGATGGCAGAAAAGAAGAAAATTTTAGAAGTAAAGCATCTGCATACTCATTTTATTACTGATGATGTAGTAGTAAAAGCTGTAGATGATGTGTCCTTAGTGCTAGAGGAAGGCTCTACGTTAGGTATTGTAGGTGAGTCCGGGAGTGGTAAGAGTGTAACAGCCTTGTCTGTTATGAATTTGCTCATGGGTACAAAAGGGAAGGTTGTAGAAGGTGAAATTCTGCTCGATGGTGATGACATCCTTAACATTCCCGAGTCTAAGAAACGCGATTTACGCGGTGGGCGCATTTCCATGATTTTCCAAGAGCCTATGACGAGCTTAAACCCTGTTATGACTATTGGAGACCAGCTGATAGAATGCATTAAAAATCATGAAAGTTTATCGAAGCAAGAAGCCTATGATAGAGCCCGCAATATTTTAGAAATGACCGGTGTGCCACGAGTTGATAAGATGATGAAGGAATATCCCTTCCAATTATCCGGTGGTCAACGGCAACGCGTTATGATTGCTATGGCGCTTATTTGTGAACCAGAAGTGCTCATTGCCGATGAGCCTACGACGGCACTGGATGTGACAATTCAGGCACAGATTTTAGACTTGATGAATCGCTTAAAAGAAAAAATTGGCACGTCCATTTTATTTATTACCCATGACCTAGGTGTGGTGGCAGAGATTTGTGACCAAGTAGCCGTTATGTACTGTGGTCGCGTAGTAGAAACGGCAGATGTGTATTCCTTGTTTGGTCATACGGCCCATCCTTATACACAAGGTTTATTGGCATCCATTCCTAAATTAGGCGAAAAGGTAGAGGAATTAACTGTTATTCCTGGCAATGTGCCAAATCCACGACGTATGCCAGCAGGTTGTAAATTTGCTCCTCGTTGTCCACATGCCTTTGAGCGCTGCTTGCAAGAAGAACCGGGCTTTTATGAAGTGGGCAAAGGACATTTTAGCCGTTGCTGGTTAAATGCCCCAGACAATGAAGTTAAAGGAGGTGAAGCATAATGGCAAAGAATATTTTAGAAGTGGAAGATTTAAAAATATACTATCCTTTGGCTAGTGAAACCTTCTTTGGTAAAGGGGGCGTTGTGAAAGCTGTGGATGGCGTCACCTTTGATATTCGAGAGAACGAAGTTTTTGGTATTGTAGGCGAGTCTGGCTGTGGTAAGTCGACCTTGGGGCGTGGTTTATGTCGCTTAGACCCTATTACAGAAGGCCGCGTTGTATTAGATGGGCAAGATATATCTAAGTTTGACCGCAAGCAAATGCGCCCTATTCGCAAGACGATTCAGATGATTTTCCAGGATCCGTATGCTTCATTAAATCCTCGTATGAGCATTTTTGATATTATAGCAGAGCCTATTCGCATTCATAATTTAGCTAAAAATGACAAGGAATTAGAGGAGCGCGTTGTCAACTTGTTGCGTCGAGTAGGTCTTGATGCATATCATGCGAATCGTTATCCTCATGAATTTTCCGGTGGTCAGCGTCAGCGTATTGGCATTGCTAGAGCTTTGGCAGTAGAGCCTAAGCTTATCATTGCTGATGAGCCCGTATCGGCTCTAGATGTGTCTATTCAGGCCCAGGTGTTGAATTTGTTAAATGAACTTAAAAAAGATTTAAATTTAACTTATATCTTCATAGCTCATGACCTCAGCGTAGTAGAGCATATTAGCGACCGTATTGGGGTTATGTACTTAGGTAATTTCGTGGAAGCGGGGGATAAGAATAAGATTTATAAAAATCCTCTTCATCCGTATACAAAGGCATTATTGTCGGCGGTGCCAATTGCCGATCCGACAGTAAAGCGGAAGCGTATTATTTTAGAGGGAAGCATTCCATCTGCTACGAATCCACCATCAGGTTGTAAATTCCATACGCGTTGTCCAAAGCGCATGCCTATTTGTGAAACAGTAGCACCGCAGCGCTATGAGCCAAGTCCTGACCATTATGTATATTGCCATTTATATGATGATAAATTGGAGGCACAAGCTGCTGAGTCATAATACTCGGTGGGTAAGGAGCGATATATATGAAATTATTTATTAGCGCAGATATAGAGGGCTGTGCAGGCTGGGCATTTCGCGAGGAAGGTCATATAGGTGAATTTGGTTATGACCATATGCGCCGCCAAATGACACGTGAAGTGCGTTTAGCTTGTGAGGCGGCCTATGAGGCAGGGGCTGCTGAAATTGTAGTGAAAGATGGCCATGGGGGCGCCAATAATATTGATCCACTGGAGATGCCTTCTTATGTAACATTAATACGCGGTAAGAGTGGTCATCCCTATAATATGATGGTAGGTCTAGATGAAAGCTTTGATGCGGTGGCCTATATTGGGTATCATGCAGCGGCTGGTGATGTAAATTTTAGTGGTAGTCATACCTCCACGGGGCAAAGTTTATATATTCGCTTAAATGGCGAAGTGATGAGTGAATGCATGCTCAATTCTTATACGGCTCTTAGTATGGGTGTATCACCTATCTTTATTTCGGGAGATCGCGCCATATGTGAAGGGGCTAAAGAATTTTTGCCTCATATAGTAACAGCTGAAACTAAGCATGGTGTTGGTGGTGCTACTTATTGTGAAGCACCAGCCATTGTGGAAGAGCGCATACAAAAGGGTATAGCTTTAGCCGTTCAAAATTATCGACATGCTCCGAAACTACCAATGCCAAAGAATTTTGTGTATGAAGTGACTTTTAAAGATTGGCAGAGAGCGTACAAAATGTCATTTTACCCGGGTATGAAACAGGTAGGAGACTTTACTATTCGCCTTGAAAGTCCCCATTGGCTAGATATTGCCACAGCTCATAGCTTCGTGGTTTATTGATAGGTGAACTAAGCTCTTTAATAGACGAACTAAGATTTTTAATAAACGAATTTAGTCCTTTAATAGATGAAATAAGCTCTTTAATAGATGCATTAAGTTTTTTAATAGATGAAATAAGCCCTTTAGTACATGATGAGTGAGAGAAATCTCAGAGGAGGTTGTCCTATGAAGGTTGAACTAATCCGTGATTTGAGTAATGCCTTTGGCCCAAGTGGGTTTGAGGAAGATGTAGTACGCGCTGTAGCTAAACATACAAAAGAGTATGCTATTGCTCACGATGCTATGCTTAATACATACATTCGCAAGCCTAAGAATGAAGGTTGTCCCTTTGTAGTACAGCTCGATGCCCATTTAGATGAATGTGGCTTTATGGTGCAGGCGGTTAATGATGATGGCACTTTATCAATCGTCACCTTAGGAGGTTTTCATCCTACGAATTTGCCAGCTCATACGGTGTTAGTAAGAAATAGAAAAGGCGAATTGCATCGTGGTATTATTGCTGCTAAGCCGGTACACTTTATGACGGACGCAGAGCGAGCTTCACAAGCCATTGCGATTGAAAACTTAAAGGTTGATGTAGGCACAACGAACCGTGATGAAACGGAACGCGTTTTTGGCATTGCTCCTGGTGATCCTATAGTGCCAGAGGTAGTATTTGACTATAATGAGAAAACTGGCGTGTGCTTTGGTAAAGCCTTTGATAATAGAGCAGGTTGTGCTTGCATTATTGATACTATGGATAAGGTCTTTGCTGCAGATGAGGCACCGAAGGTGACGATTGTAGGCGCTTTTGCCGCACAAGAAGAGGTGGGCATGCGCGGTGCTAAAGTAACGGCCCAAGTTGTAAAGCCTGACTTAGCTATAGTGTTTGAAGGGTCCCCATCGGATGATTTCTTTGTAGCGGCTACGCAAGCACAAGGGCGTATGAAGGAAGGGGCGCAGATTCGTCTCTTTGATAAGAGTTATATTTCTAATCCAGCCTTCGTTGAGTTAGCTGAAACAGTGGCTAAGGAATTGAGCATTCCTATTCAAGAAACTGTGCGCCGTGGTGGTAGCACGAATGCAGGTGTCATTAGCTTAACCGAAAAAGCAGTGCCTACCCTTGTCATTGGAGTTCCTTCGCGCTATGTACACTCTCATTATAATTACTGTGCTATGAGTGATTTAGAAGCAGCATCTGACTTAGCTGCCGCTGTTATTGGTGCTTTAGATGAGAAGACGGTGCGTCATATCTTACGACAAGATGTACTAGACTAGTGAGCTTGTCTTATATGACATGAGATTTAAATTAATAGCTGGTACAAGTTGTGAATGCTAAGTTTGACCGAGACTGGTAGTCTGTTTTAGTTGATATGAGTTTTTATAAATAAGCACAATGAAAAGCCCTTAGGAAACGTCCTAAGGGCTTTTAGATTTCATTAAAAAACTTGTAATTATGATGGATATATGTTAATTTTATATGAGGAAGAATTACTATTATAATAGTAGGAATAGAATGTTACATTTGCTTTTTATGTATAATAACGATATAGAATAAATAGCAAGTGTATGATTGAGAAAGAGGAGGAACCTATGAAAAAAATGAAGCTAACAGGCTTAGTTGGCTTAGCTATGATGGCTATGCTAGCGCTTGCAGGCTGTGGCGGTGGCTCAGGCACTACGGGCCTTGTGGATATTCCAGAAGGTAAGTCTGTATCGCAACAAAAAGATGTAGTCGCTGCGGTGGCTGTAGATATTACAACTATGGATCCAATGGATACGAGTGATAATTTATCGGGTGGGATTCAACGTCTCGTTATGGATGGCCTCTATGGCTTTGATGATAATATGAAATTACGTCCTATGTTAGCCACTGGCTATACAGCGAATCCAGAAGCAACAGAGTACACATTTACTTTGCGTAAAGGCGTAAAATTCTCTGATGGCACAGATTGGAATGCTGATGCAGCCATTGCTAATGTGAATAAATGGATGGATAAAAGCTTAGGCTTAAAACGTACATCCTTCGTGTCTGGCATTATTGAAAAAGTAGAAAAAATTGATGATTACACCATCAAATTTACCCTCAATAAGCCATTTGGTGCGTTCGTAAATAATATGGCGCATCCTGCTATGGTGATGATGAGTCCTAAACAATTAGAAGCAGGCTTAGATGCCGCGGCTAAACATCCAGTGGGGACTGGTCAATATACATTTGTTGAATGGGTACCAGGTGACCATGTAACATTGGCTTTGAATAAAAACTGGTGGGGTTATAATAAAGATGTTGCTGGTGGAGAAGCGTTAGTTCCTGCTGATGCGGGCTTTAAGACAATTACATTTAAGCCTGTAGCTGAAAGCTCTAGCCGCGTTGCTATGCTTCAGTCTGGGGATGCACAAATGACCTTTGATGTGCCGAGTGAAAGTTATGATGCCTTAGCGCAAAGCGATAATGTACATGTAGATAAAGTACAAGGGATTAGCGTTCGTTACTTGTTCATGAATACGCAAAAACCAGCTCTTAGCGATGTGCGTGTCCGTCAAGCTATTGCAATGGCAATTAACAAGGAAGACTATATTAAAGTTGTCCGCAATGGTTTAGCATCGGTAGCGACATCAGTAGTTGGTCCTGATGTGCAATATTATAAAGCAAATGATCCAATTCCATATGATGTAGAAAAGGCGAAAGCATTGCTTAAAGAAGCAGGCTATGAAGATGGCTTGAAACTTAAATTATTCATGTACAATACAAGTACTAATGAAAAACAATCGCAATTTTATAAACAACAATTAGCCAATATCGGCATTGATGTAGAAATTAATGGTATGGAAAGTGCTATTGTAAACCAAAAGGTACAAGGCTTTAAAGGCGAAGGTAAAGATGCAGAGTATGATCTATACATGGCCGCGTGGTCTCCATCCACTGGTGATGCTGATTGGGGCATGCGTCCAATCTTAGATTCTACTTCCATTCCACCAAAAAGCTATAATCTAGCTTACTACCAAAATCCTGAAATGGATGCTTTATTACTCGCCGGTCTTACTACTTCTGATGATGCAGCTCGTGCGGCTGCTTATGCAAAAGCACAAGATTTAGTTTGGAAAGATTTACCGATGATTCCAATGGTAAATGATTTCAGTACTTGGGCTACATCTAACAAGATCAATGGCGTCAGAATGTATCCTGACAACAGCATTAACTTGTCTAAAGCAAGAATGGCTGAGTAAAAATTAATAATTAAATAGTAGTTCTTATGGCCGCTGGCGCATAGGTGTAAAATTTGAAGCTTCTTGTAAGAAAGTTTTAAAGCACTTGGCGCGAGCGGTTTTCTTTATTTTACTTGGCAGGTGGTGATGATGAAGTGCCATAGTGCTGTGGAGATGAAATATGATGTTGAGTATGAACTGTGGTGAAGTGGTGGGATTGTAACTGTAAAGCATAGTGAAGTGATGTGACGGTAGTGTATGTAGTTTCGTACATATTTTTATGGTCGGAAGTATTTCATGAATAGGATACAAAAATATCATAATAAAACCTGCCCAAGAAAGAGGGATTTTTATAGGTCTATGGAGAATAGTATAGTATTAGGATACGTATGTGAATTTTAGCGCAGTCCAGGAAAGTGTGAGTACGATGGCCAATGAAAAAGTAACATTTCATCGCTTAACAATGAATAGAGATATACAGCCTCAGTACTATGTAATGAAACTGGGGCTATATCATGATATTATTATCGAAACTGTAGATGGTGTACCAGTGGATAATATTCGAGAATACATCCATCATTATATTTCAGACGATCATATAGGTGTTTATGAGCTTGGCGAGTTACAAGGGGGAGAGGTTAAATTAGTCCTTGTCTATGATATGGATAATGAGGCCCCTATTAATCCTATGGCTACTAAGTTGGCAGAAATCAGCGCAGCCTATAAGTCATGTAGTGTAGAAGAGCCTTCAGAGCCTACTAAGGGCTCTAATAGAGTCTCTACCATAGGTTCTGATAGGGAGGCTATTAAAGAATCTATTATAGGGCCTGCTATTTCTTTTTATACTAGTTCAGAAAGCGCACCAACAGAGATTATTATTACGGATAGAGCATTTATTTGCTTGGCAGTGAAGAACGATGAAGAGTATACTTTGCAGGGCATCCCTGAAAGTATTAAAGATGATTTAGTGAAGGAATTAATACAAACTTTTGAGCCACAGCGGGAGTTGGATTTCACAACAGGCCGTACAGTGCGAAAGCTAGCGTTAGGTAGTCCTTCCATGAATCGGGTATTTTGTAATATTTTAAAACAAGTAGCTCAAACTGATGTAGATTTACATGTGGAACATGATTTTATAAATAAAGACAAGTCTCATGTTATCTATTATCGCAGTGCTAAAGGCTTGTACTTAATTGAATGTACTCATATACCCAAGTCCAATCATATAGAAGTGACTATGTTTAGACGGGTTAAAGTGTTACATCAAGCCTTTGATCAAGCAGCCTTGAAGAAAATGGAATTTATGGAAGCATTGGGGATTTTAAATGGCCGATTCGTAAATAAACGCGTAGCCATGGGGAAGGCCCTAGAAGGCGTAGTAAAACAATATCTTCAGGACACTGGTTATGAGTATAAAAAAGCAAATCCAGAGGACCCTGATTGGAAAGATGATTATGTGAGCATTTTGCCTTATAAGGATAATTATTACGCTAGTATATGGTTAGTTGATGACACGCAAATGCACATTGATATAGAAGTGAAAAAGAAGATTGTTCATATGAAAGTGTATGAGGAATTGTTGAAAAAAGAGTATGAAGCAAGATAAGCATATGATAGATGATGAGAGATTGATACAACAAAATAGTTTTTCTACTGGCATAGCAGGAAGTCCGCTTCGCCCTAAGTTTTATGTGATGAAGCTAGGTATTCACGATAAAGTCTATAATGAAGCAGTAGAAGATTTTGATCCACAGAATATGACTGAATATATAGAGTATTATTTTCCTAAAGGTGCAATGGGAATAAAGGCTCTAACCTTGGAAGATAAAGATGTAGAGCTGGGTGAAGTAAATGTAGCACAGAGAGGCGAAACCGTTGCGTTAGACCGGGAAACTGAGATAACAGGAAGTGCTAAGGCAGATACGACTTGTAAGGCGCAATTAGTTATTGTATATCGGAAGGACCCTCAACTTGTAGCACAAGAACAAGCTCTATACGAAGCACAGCGTTCTTGGATGGATACGCTTTCTGAAGGCGTAAAGCCTGTTGTGAAGACTGGCACCAAGATGTTAGCTATTGTTGGTAAAGGGCTTTGGAGTGCAACTAAGATGCTCTTTTTTACAGCGAATCGCGTCAGCGGTGGCGGTACTCATGTTATTACATTTCGCCATCAAGTGGCCCAGTTAGAACGCAGTCATTTGATTGGGGGTGAGCCGGTAAGCAGTCGGTATAATACATTGGCGTCTAAATTAGTGGGCACCGATGTATTCGGCGAGGCATTTTTATGTTGCATGCCTAATGTAGAGACTCTTGAAATGACTGAGACTGTTGGCAAAGAAGGGACTAAACAGCAGTTTGACATTAAGTTTTATGAGATGCATGCACCGCAGCGATTATTGGCTTTTAGCGAGTCGAGGAGACTACATATAGAACGAGTGCTAGAACGAATTTTTGAGCATCAGCGGACCATTGAATTTGTTTTTACTCATACAGTTCGGCGTCTGATTATGAAGACGAAGGACACTGAAACTGTATTTACTAATGCAATTCGAGACTATTTGGGTGATGAAGAAATCCTCAAGATTGAATATAATAAAATCAATGCTGATGAATCTTGGGATATGCATTATCGTTCTAAAAGTGGTGATTATTTTATCGCCTGCAATCAAGATACTAGGAGAGAAAATGTATTAGTTAGTATTTTTAAACGGGTAGATAGTTTAGATTGTAGAATAGATAAAATTGCTAGAGAAAAGCTAGAGTATAATGAAGCGCTAGAAATTTTAAATGGTCGCTTTGGCAATGTACGTGTAGCTACTTCAAAAATGCTGGAAGAAATCGTAAAAGCTTATTTAGATGAACAAGGCTATACGTATAAGAAAGCCATACCTATAGAAGAATTTGAGAATCCGCAAGATTATTCAGTACTTCATAGCCGTGACCATGTGTATGTTACCCCTTATGGTGAAACTTACTATGCCAGTGTGGAACTTGTAGACAATACTTGGCTTCACATTGACTTGGAGGAAGGTCGCAAGACCGTGCATATGGAAGTGTATCGAGAAGCTTTGCGGAAGCTGTATGATGGTAGTCAGATTAATTATGCTGTTTAATGAATTGTAATTGTATCTAAAAAATAAGGACATTAAAGGAGTGTTATTATGAGTAAAATTGTAATGAATCGCAGTAATATAGAGCGGTTGTTAGTTGAAAAGGTTAAGGAATTATTAAGCGTAGATATTGAGTTTAATACCTTGCTTAGAGATATAGATACAGAAGGGTCTAGTTCTATTTACTTACAAAGTACAACTGGTGAGTATGTGGCATTATGTCGGCAGGATAACAGTTCTCGCACACTGTATATTAGGGCATTTAAGCTGGCGGAACAGTGGGCAAAGGACTTAGATAGTAAAGAGAAGGACATGTTTGAACAAGCCCTTTCGTATAATGAATATGGAGTGGTACGGGATCCTGTAGAATTGGAGCAATGTTATCAGGCCAAATTTATTGTAGAAAGCTGGACTAGAGACTATGCAGAGCGCAATAATTTAGTTATTAAGAAACTAGTGGGGGCTAATGGGAACCCTACTATTGTGAGCGTCTTTGTAGAAAAATTAGAAAAACTCTTTATTGCAAATATGGGATTAGAAGATGGCACTCAAGCTGTTGTAACACTGCAAATAGAGGAGAAAAATGCGTTGCTAAGCGCTTATGCAGAAGTGGGGCAGTGGCAGATGGAGGGGCGATTGATGTAGATGTATGACTTAGTTGAACAGTAGCTCATAGTTTTTTATATCGCTATGATAATCATATGGCGCCAATCCATGATGCCTTGGCTATTGCGTATTTAATGGATCCATCAGTCATCACAGAGCTTGTAGATGCTAATGTTGATATTGATATTTCCGGCGGTCTTTGCGATGGTCGGATGGTAGCGGATATTCATAATACGAAAAAGTTTAAAGATTCAATTACTGCTAAAGTAGCATTAAATGCTGATGTAGATAAATTTGTTCAGATTCTTAAGGAAAATTTAGGTAAGTCTAACATCGAGAATAAGTAATATGTTATCTCATATTAGCAGTTGGATTTTATAGGACCTAAGTCTAATCTTAACTTTTAATTTCACAAAACAAAAAGAACCCTTCTAAGGGTTCTTTTTCTTGCCCTCGTTCTCACCGAGGTCTATAATGTTCTTAATAAGTCTATAGTATAAGGCTCTTTTCCTGATAGTACGTTCCAGGTATTGGTTTATAAGACTTAGTGTAAGTAAGTAGATATGAGTAATTGTATGTAAGTATGTATTAAGAAAGGGGCATTATGTATGGGAGTTCAAGTAGAACCAACAGGATCACCGAATCCTAATTCAACAAGTTTTTTAGAGCGTCAATTTAAGTTATCAGCCTTAGGCACATCGGTGTCTACCGAGATTATTGCAGGGATAACAACGTTTACGACTATGGCCTATGTGCTAGCGGTTGTGCCAAAGATGATGGGGGAAGCAGGTCTTCCTGCTGGTGAAATTTTAACTGCCATGGTCTTCATGATTTTCCTTACCTCTGTAGCTATGGGGCTGTATACGAATCGACCATTTGTATTGGCACCAGGTATGGGCAGTGTAGCGATTTTCTCCATTACCCTTATTCAATTACAGCATGTAAGTGTAGGCATTGCCTCAGCTATTGTATTTTTAAGCGGTATTTTATTTATTTTAGTTACTGTGCTGGGGATTCGCGATGCTATTGTTAATGTAATTCCTAAGGGCGTTAAAATATCCATCAGCGCTGGTGTAGGTCTTTTCTTAGCTGTTATTGGACTTCGCAATGCCCACATCATTATTGCTAATGCGAAGAAAACAGCCTTTGCTTTTGGGGACTTAACACAGCCAACCGTATTATTAGCGGCCATTGGCTTTTTATTGCTTATTATTTTCCAAGCACGCAATATAAAAGGTGGTGCACTATACAGTATTGTGCTAGCGACTTTGATTGGTATTCCTATGGGGGTCACCAAGGTTCCTACTACATTCTTTAGCTTACCTGATGGCATCAGCAATGTAGTACTTCATTTTGATTTGATGGGAGCTTTGGATATTAAGTATTTACCATTCCTCTTTGCCTTCTTCTTGCCAGATTTCTTCTCTAGTTTTGGTACAGCCATTGGGATTGGTGGTAAAGCAGGCTTTTTAGATGAAAATGGTGATTTGCCAGGTCTTCATAAAGTATTTTTAGTAGACTCTGTAGCGGCGACTTTAGGATCCTTGTTTACCATTCCAGTGTTAATTACGTATCTCGAATCAGGTTCTGGTGTAGAGGCTGGTGGTCGCAGTGGTTTGACAGCCATTACAAGTGCCGTGCTATTCCTTCTATCTTTATTGATTACTCCAATCGCCCTTATGATTCCGGCAGCGGCTACAGCGCCAATTTTAGTATATGTTGGGATTAGTATGCTTCGCGGTTTACGCAATTTAGACTTTGAAGATATGGCTGAATATTTGCCTGCTTTTATATGTATTGCGTTTACAGTGTATACCTTTAATATTGCGAATGGTATTGCCCTTGCGTTTATTACCTATGTTGTAATTAAGTTGGCGTCAAATCGCATGGCTGAATTACGTTTGGGTCACTATTTAATGGCTATTTTATTCTTAGTGTATTTTTATAGTATTGCCGGTGTAAAATAGATGGATATATGATGACAGCATAAGTAGCCTGTAAATAAAGGGGCTAATATAAAGGAGATCTGTGATGAAATGTGATTTGATTTTAAAGCATGGGCAAGTTTACAATGCATATTTTAAAAAATTTATTGAAGCTGATGTAGTTATAGTAGACGGCAAATTTTTCTATATTGGCGATGTCAGTCAACATGATTTCGACGGTGAATGCCTCGATGTTAGTGGACAATATATTGTGCCAGGTCTTATAGATTGTCACATGCATATTGAAAGCTCCATGACAACGCCTACTTGGTTTGCTAAGGAAGTATTGAAACATGGTGTAACTACCTTGATTGCAGAGCCTCATGAAATTGCCAATGTGTATGGCGTTGAAGGCATTAAAACTATGTTAAAGGATGGCGAGCATTGTGGTGTAGACGTCAAATTAGCCATTCCTAGCTCTGTGCCATCTACTAGTGAAGAGCTTGAAACTACTGGTGGCATTATTGATGAAGCAGAGGTTCGGGAATTATTAGAACATGAACAAACCATTTGCTTTGGGGAAGTCATGAATTGCCGTGATTTAATTAATGATGAGCAGTCAAAGACTAGACGTTTAGTATCTCTTTGCCGCACACTGCGCCCAGAACTGCCTATTGAAGGACATTGCCCTGCATTTATGGATTTAGAATTAGCAAAAATCTTATATCAAGGGGTGGGCGCGGATCATACAGAACAAACGCCAGAGCGCATGGAAGCACGTATTCAAAATGGCATGTTTGTACAGCTTCAAAATAAGACTTTGCGTCAAGAAAATATAGATTATTTAAAGTTTAATAATTTGTTTGAGCACTTTGCCATCGTTACGGATGACACTATGCCTCATGATTTTGTAAATATAGGTCATTTAGATGCGCTAGTGCGCAAGGCTATGGGGCTTGGTTTGACACCAGAAGAAGCGATTTATGTAACTACTTATACGCCAGCTAAGCGCATGCGCCTATATGATCGTGGTGCTATTGCGCCTGGTTTGTTAGCGGACTTTATTGTACTAGATTCATTAGACTCATTTGCCATTAACTCCGTATATCGTTTAGGCAAATTAGAATATGCTAAGACCATGAAGTATGAAGCTGATTCAGCTAGTGTAGAGTCTATCAAAGCGGCTACCGAAAGCTTGTATGCACCATATATGAATAGTGTGCATGTGCCGGAACTAAGTGCCGATGATTTTACCGTTAAAGCGCCTATTAAAGAGGGGACTGTTAATTGCGTGCTTATGAAAGTGCAGGATGGAACTACTTTCATTGAGCGACAATCAGTAGAGGTTCCCGTGCGCAATTATGAGCTTCAGTGGGAAGAGACGCCTTATGCGTTAGCTTGTGTCATTGAGCGTCATGGGAAAAATGGAAATCGTGGCTTTGCTTTAGTTGGTGGCAATGCATTGAAGCGTGGTGCAGCAGCCACTACCTATGCTCATGATCATCATAATTTGCTCGTTTTGGGGCAAACTAAAGCTGATATGGCCTTAGCAGCAAATACCGTTGTGGCTGAGCAAGGTGGTTATATTGTAGTAGAAAATGAAGAGATTCTAGCATTTGCCCCGCTTAAGATTGCAGGGATTTTATATAATGGCCCTATGACTGACTTAGCCCTTGATATTCAAAACGTGGTGAACGCCCTTCATGGCTTAGGCTATGAGCATAGTAATGTCATTATGTCCTTAAGTACTTTAGGTCTACCAGTAAGTCCTTATGTGAAAGTAACCGATAAAGGCTTAATTGATGTAAAGAAACAGTGTATTATTCCTTTAATTGAAGCGTAATTCGCATAATATCAAAGAATCATACCGTGCTGTGCAGGCATGATATAAGCTGTACGGACTGAGTGAACAGTTTGGGACAGTGCGCGTTAAAAAAGATGGCGTAGGAGTCTCAGTAGGAATTTTCTTGGAAGTAAGATTTGTTGTGAATGATATCATTTAAATGAATATTACCTATAAATAAAAGTTTAAAAGCAACCTTTTGTAGATAGTTTTTACTTTAAATTCTGTTATTTAAGTGAATTTAAGGGAAATAAAACTATAATATAAAGGTTGCTTTTTTATATTTTAAAATTTAACAATACGTGTAAATGAGGGGGAATGTACACTGGAGAAAATATATTGAAAAAAGTGAAGACTATTTATTTATGCATATTAATTTGAAATAAAAAATCAAAAATTAAAAATGTTTTTATACAGTGGACTTGGAATCGATTTGACACAATTTTTATAGTTGACTATATTGAATAAAATCAATTAACATATTAGTGCAATACATATGAAATTTTCATTAAGTTATAAAAAATATAAATGATTAATGGTATTTCATATAGAATGAAAATTTAAAATCAAAAATAAAACTCTTATGTTGTTGAAGGGTACATTCATAAGAAATACAAGAAAAATTATATCCTTCTAATGTAATGAAATTTAAAATTCAAGTGAAAATGGAGGAGAACTTACGTGTCTCAAGATTTAAAACAAATGAAAAAATTAGGTTTAGCATTGGCAGTAGCTGCTGTAACTGGCAGTGTCACAACGGCTGTATGGGCTGCTGATAATACAGTTGGTACAGGTAGAGGGGTAGCTCTTGGTACAGGCTCAAGGGCGTCAGTTAATACTGAGGACTCTATCGCTATTGGTGAAGACGCTAAGGCTTTATATAATCAGTCTATTGCTATTGGTAAAAAATCAGAAGTAGCAGGCATTGCTGCTGTGGCTATTGGTAGTACGGCACAGGCACATGCTATGAATGCTATTGCGATTGGTACCAATGCATATACTGATGAGAATGATTCAATCGCCATTGGTACAAACTCTAAATCTGATGGCTCATTAAGCGTAGCGATTGGCCAAAATGCATTTGCTAATGGCTATGCAGTGGCCATTGGGGATAATACGTCAGCATCGCTCAATAAAGGCGTTGCTATTGGGACTAAGGCAAAAGCTGAAAAGCCACAAGCCATTGCTATTGGTAGTGATGTAAAGGCTGACGCTAGAAGCTCTGTTGCTTTAGGCGATCAAGCAGCAACTACAGGTGATGTGTCCATGGCATTAGGGCCATTGGCGAATGCTTCGGCTACTAGTTCTGTGGCATTAGGTTGGGAATCCTTGGCCGATCGTGCTGCTGGCTCTGTTGGCTATGACCCATTGACCGGTCAAAATTCTAGCTTAACCTCCCCAACGTGGAAATCTGTTGGTGGTGCAGTTTCTGTTGGTAAATCTGGAGCATTGACTCGTCAGATTATCAATGTGGCAGCTGGTACTGAAGATACGGATGCGGTGAACGTAGCACAGTTAAAAAATGTAGCTACATTAGCTAAAAATGCTGGTAATGTTAACTTAAAATTCAGTGGTAATGTTGGCACAGGTACAGTGAACTTAGCTACTCAAAACTTCAGCATTACTGGTGATGGCAATGTGACTACTACAGCAGCGGCTAATGGCATGATTGTGGGCTTATCTAATGAGGTTAAAGCAAAAATTGACTCCATTACACCTGTAAAATATATGTCTGTTAATTCCACAGAAAAAGGTACAGGAAGCAACATTGCTAATGATGGAGCTACAGGTTCTAATTCCATTGCTATTGGGCCAAAGGCTTCGGCGACTAATACAGGTGCCATAGCATTGGGTAAAGAAGCGTCATCTAATGATCAATTTGCTATTGCCATTGGTAATTTAGCTAAGGCGCCTAATCAAAGCACTGTGGCCATAGGTTATAAGGCAGAAAGTAAGGTTGGCCCTGTCTATAAGGATACCGGCGAACTTAATACAGAAAAGCCAGAATCAGGGCATAGTAGCGTAGTGATTGGTGGTTTGGCCAACACACAAGGGTCAAATGCCACTGCTGTTGGTTATGGTGCGAAAGCATTATTCCAGAACAGTACAGCCCTTGGTCGCTCTAGTTCTGCTAAGAATTTTGATAGCTTAGCCCTAGGGAGAAGTGCTGTTGCTAAGCATGATAGCGGTGTAGCTCTTGGCGCTCAATCTGTAACTGACCGCGCTGCAGGCGAAAAACTAGGCTATAATCCATTGACTAATGCTGATGCTACTGATGAGTCAGCAACTTGGAAATCTACTTTTGGTGCCGTTTCTGTTGGTACAGCCGCCACAAGCTCTAAAACAGCGAATACTCGTCAAATTACCAATGTAGCAGCTGGTTCCTTAGACACTGATGCGGTGAACGTAGCGCAGTTAAAAGCGGTTAAAGTAGAAATGGTAAAAGGCACTAACATTAGCTCCATTGATACTGATGTGACAGCTGGTTATACAAAATATACGATTAATGCGATTGATACAGTAGTAAAAAATGGTACCGCTACATATAATACTGATGGCACCGGAACGATTACATTAAATACAGAGTCTAATGGTGAAACTGGTACGGTAACTATAGATGGTTTGCAAGATAAATACATTACAGGTGCTAAGCTTGAAGGTAATACATTGACAATTAGTCGCAATGACAATGAAACATTTACTATCGAAAATATTGCTACTAAATCAGATGTAACTAATGCTGGTGATTCTCTTTCTAGTAAATTAGCACAAGGCTTTAAAATTAAAGGTGGCACTGCAGATAGTGAAGGCGCAACCATTGCTCTTGATGGTGATACAGCACCAGAAATTACCTTTGATGTAAAAGAGGCTGATAAAGGATTAACTATTACACGGGAAGGTAATGTGATTTCCTACGGTATTGATGCTACTAAATTGGCTGAAACTTTAGGTGTAGATCCTACAAGCTTAAGTCAAGCAGGAGCTTGGACTATCCAAGGTGGTGGTGATGATAAAGCTACCATTAGTGGCGCGAAAAAAGTAAACTTCGTTGGTGGTTCTTTCACAAAAGTTGACGTAACCTCTACTGGAGAGGGTGCTCAAGTATCTATCGGCTTAGATGAAACTGCTACTAAAGCGATTCAAAATGTAAACACATTTATTAAAACTGATGAAAATGGCAATGCAAAACTTAATGTAGTAGGCGATGTTGAAACTGGCGTAAAAGTAGAAGCGCAAGCTGATGGCTCAACCAAAGTAAGCCTTGAAGAGAAGGCACAAGTTGGTCAAGTAGCTATTGATGGTAAAGATGGTAAAGGTGAAATCACTGGTTTAACTAATACAACTTGGACTCCAGATAAACCTGAAACTATTAAAGCTGACCGTGCGGCTACAGAAGGTCAATTACAAGGTTTAGCTGAACATATTGCAGGCGATATTTCTAAAATTAACACAGCTATTAATAATAATGGCAAAGAGCTGACTACTGAAAAAGCGACAATTGGTGGTAATACAATCATCGATAAAGATGGTATTACAGTAAATAATGCCAATGGTGAAGGCTCTACAAAGATTACAGGTGACTCCATCACTACGGGTACAGTAAATACTGATAAAGTAGTAGTTGGTGGCAATACATATATCTCTGAAAATGGTTTAAATGCTGGCAATAAAACGATTACTGATGTAGCACCTGGTGTTAATGGCACTGATGCAGTGAATATGAATCAATTAAATGAAGTAGCTCAAGGCGTTAACAAGGTAGGTTCTGCAGTAAATCGTTTGAGCAATCGCGTAGATAAAGTAGCAGCTGGTTCTGCCGCTTTAGCAGCACTTCATCCATTAGATTTTGATTCCGATGATAAATTAAGCTTTGCCGTAGGTTTTGGTGGCTACAAAGGTGAACATGCAGCGGCTCTTGGTGCGTTCTATCGTGCCAATGACGATGTAATGTTCAGCTTAGGGGCAACAGTTGGTAACTCCAATGATCAATACAATGCTGGCGTATCCTTCCGATTTGGTGACTCCTCTCCATACACTAATATGAGCAAGACTGAAATGGCTAATAAATTGGAATCTCAAGAAAAGGCCATGAATCTATTACAGGCTGATAATGAAGAATTAAAAACTCGTCTAGCTAGATTAGAAGCTTTAATTGCAGCTAAATAATGTATTAACAAAGCTAAGCTTGTATTAAAATAAGTGTTAGGCTTGGAATAAAATTGAGTACAAGTTTTTAGGAATGTTAAAAAGAAGTTTAGAATAAGGTTAAGAAGAAGTTTAGAATAAAGTTAAGAAGCATACTGTAGTAAATTTAAATAACGATAATAAAAGACACCCTACAAGAAATACCAGTCGAACTAGCTTCGCGGTTTTCAGTAGGGTGTCTTTTGTTTTATTTAAATTTTATTTGCCTTCAGCAATGGAGTCCATAAATTTCAAGTATTCTTCCTTAGTAAATACTGGCTTATAGCCTGCTTTGACTTCGCTGGCTCCTTCTGCATTGCCATATAAAAGGTCGACAATGGTCATAGCTAAGGACTGAGCAGTTTTTGTATAGGCGACGTCGTTATTTACGATTTCATAGTCAGCGCCATGAAGTACGCCCTTGATACAGCCTACCCAAGGATGGATGACTGGCAAGATGTGGGATACATCGCCCATATCTGTGCTGGCTGTAATATGATCGCCTAGGATAACATTGTCTTCGCCAAAGAGTGGAATGGAATTTTCTTTTAAGAAACGATTCATAACTGCATCATTGCGCATTGGTAAATAACCTGGTAAATCGTGGATTTCACAAGTTGCACCGAGGGCATCGGCGCCAGCTTTTAAGGCGCGATTTACTTTGAAATTACCATCTACCATGCCTTCTACAGTGGCAGCACGTACATAACTTTCCATAGTTACATAGTCTGGTACAACATTAACAAGGCTACCACCGCTATTGATGATAGGGTGGAAACGGAAATAATCGCGTTCTTTGAAGGTGTCGCGAATGGCATTTACCCCCATAACGCCCATTATACAAGCTTGAAGGGCATTTACCCCTTCGTGAGGAGCGCCTGCCGCATGAGCCGCTTTACCATGGTATTCGATTAACTTACCGATAAAGCCATTGGATGTAGTACCAAGACCCATTTCACCAGTTGGGGTAGAGGCTGGATTGACATGCATTTGCATAGCCATGTCAATATCGTCGAAGGCCCCTTCATAGATAAGTTGTTGTTTGCCGCCGAGGTAGCGGATTTTGCCTTCTTCACGAAGCTTATTGCGGTAGTCAATCTCCACATATTCTTCAGCAGGCACAGCAAAGAGGACTACATCGCCACCGAGATTATCCATAACGCCAGGAGCTTGTAAGCCTAGTGCTACCGCGATAAGGTTGGCGATTTGCACATTGTGGCCACAGCAGTGAGCCGCACCAGTCAATTCATCAGCACGAGGATGTTTAGGGCAAAGAATGGCATCTAATTCACCAATCATAGCCACTGTGTGAGCTGAGCTTTTACCTTTTAAGCGCCCTTTAACACCAGTTAATGCGTGGCCGGTAGTAAAGGGAATCTGCAATTCTTTAAAAACCTCTTGTACTACAGCGGAGGTTTTATTTTCTTTATAGCCTAATTCAGGGGCTGCCATAATGCGCTCTGCAATTTCCATTAAGCGAGGCATATTATCCTCGATAGCTTTACATACACGAGCTTTTACTTCTGTAATACTGAGTTGATTAGCAGTTGTGCTCATTTAATAATTCCTTCTTTCTTTACGTTCTTTAGACTCTTTACATTTTTTATATTTTTACATTCTTTATTTTATATATTTTTTCACTATATTGACTTGCGTATTTTAGAATAGGCCTTCCCAGTGAAGTACGACTTCGGCCACTAAAGTAGCACAAAGGAAGGTCCCTGTAGCAACGGCTAAGGCCACTGGCACGATGCGCCATGATAATTGCTTAAAGGCATCAAGGTCTTTACCTAAGGACAAACCTGCATAAGCAAGTACTGGTGTAGTGGTAGCGAGGAAGGTTACCTCTGCTGTTTCTTTAGTGAACCACATAGCGCCAGGCACGCCAGGGATGGAGAGGATTACACCTAAAATAGATACCCAGAATACCATAGGTAATTTTTTGAAACCTGGTAAATAGGAAATAACGGCGCCTAAGAAGGAGATGCCAGCTAAGATGAGGCAGCCTTGAAGGCTATCACTGAATAGATGTTTACCATCTAATATATTGCCAATAGCTGTAATGATAGCGGCGATGAAGGCGATAACGAAGAATTTAATACATTTTTGGCTAAATCTTAAGGCTGGTTGTGCAGCCTTAGTAGGCTCGCTAGTATTTGGCTCATATACTGCATTATGAGCGGTGTTAGTAGCTGCACTAGCTGTTTCTGCTGTGGCTGTATTGTTTTTAGAACCGCCCATTTCATGGCTAGTATGTCTAAATTTACGAGCACAGAATGTATAAAGCTTTTCCATAAGTGGTAAGGATACGAAGAGGCTAAAGTAAACGCCCACAACGCTGGTCAAGAGATTGGCTGCGCCTGCAATACTCATGATTTCTTTTTCAAACTCAGGATGAACAGCTACGATTGAACCTGTAGCAGCAGCCATCATACTAGCACTGCCTATGCCGGCGCCCATAGCTAAAGCAAGGGGATGGAATACATTGAGTTGAGAAATTACACCGGATAGAATAGAAATCCACATAGCACCGAAGAGAGTACCGCAAATGTACATGCCCATTACGCCGCGCCCTTCAGGGGAGTGGAAGCCATAGCGATCGATGATGATAGCTACATTGGCTTCTCGGTCGATGGAATAACAAGCACCAATAGATTCGCGACGCATACCTACTAATAAAGCTACAGGTAAACCTAAGATAATAGTGCCGAGTAAGTGACCGAGCTCTTGTAAAATTAAAGCCCAACCAGAATTCATGATGATGTGAAGATTAGGACCAATACCGAGGCCAATCTTAGTCATTAATAGCATAATGGAGATGTTGAGATAATCAGTAGCGGCTTCCATTTGCTCTTCTGTCATAATCTTTAATTTAGGTATTGAAATAATAAGGCCAATAACTAAGGAATAGAGTAATGGTAAAAATACAATGATTCCAAATTTAATTATGCCAATCCCCTCTGCTAATAAGGTGATAAGCAAGCAAAGAAGATGAATTTTCCAATTTTTTAATAGGTTCAACTTTGTGCCCTCCTATACAACAAATATCTACTCGTATAAAACGTATAAAGACATTATACTCCTATTTTGCATTAGGGGGAATCTTGAATTTTGCATATTAGGCATATTAAAGATTAATTAAAGTTATGATTTAGGTTGGGCGTAGTTCATAAAAACGCTTATAGAGGGATTTAGTGAAGATAATTTTATTATTAGTAGAGATGAAATATGAATGAATAAAGTTTGATAAATAGCAGTAAATAGAGGAAGGTATGTCTAAAACCATTCGGTATTTATATGAAAGGGTATGTTTAAATATATTTATATTTAAATCGTCAGTAAAATAGATCTTACTAAAGCAAAAAAATAGGTCCTATCATTGATAGGACCTATTTTATATGGTTACCTTCTAAGGCCATAGGCCTATAGATAGGTACGTGTCAATTATTGTTGTTCCATTGGTTTTGGAGCACCATATTTCTTGAGACTTTCAGCTTCGATTTCAGCCTGAGTTTGATAGTTTTGAGGCATCTTAGCAAGACGAATCCAGCTGCGAACTGCTTCAACTAATACAATTACGATCATCAAGAACATGATAGCACTGAAGGCTACGAGTGTCCATTTGCCTGCTGGTACATAGCTGTAGAATACGTTTTCGAAATCTGCAGCGATAGCGATGATTGCCATGAAGAAGCAAGGCACGCCAGTTACCCAAGCATAACGTTTACGACCAAGGCGCATGATAACAGTTGTACCAACTGCCAATGTCATAGTACCTAATAATTGGTTAGATACACCGAATAGAGGCCAGATAATACCAATGTTACCTTGAAGTACTAGATAACCCCACATTAAGCAGATAAGAGCAGCACAGCCATAAACGCCTGGTTGCCAGTTCACATTGCCCAATGGTTTGTAGAAGCGACCTAATAATTCTTGTAATAAGTAACGACCTACACGAGTACCAGCATCGATAAGTGTCATGATGAATAATGCTTCGAACATGATACAGAAATGATACCAGTAACCCATTAAGTGAGCCATGTTAGGAAGACGGGAGAAGATATGAGCCATACCTACTGCTAAGGATACAGCGCCACCTGGACGATGCATTAAGTCTTCGCCAACCATAGCGGAAAGTGCAGGTAATTCATGAACTTGCAAGCCTAAAGCTTGGAAAGTTTCAGTAGTAGAGTTGATTGCGAAATAATCATCTGGATGAAGTGCAGTCGCTGCGATTAAAGCCATCATAGCGATGAAGGCTTCAGTAAGCATTGCACCGTAACCGATAGGAAGAATTTCTTTTTCATTAGTGATCATCTTAGGAGTAGTACCAGTTGCGATAACTGTATGGAAACCAGATAAAGCACCGCAAGCGATAGTAATAAAGATGAATGGGAATACAGCACCTTTAAGTACTGGACCGCCACCCCAAATGTAAGGAGTAACAGCTGGCATTTGGATTACTGGCATTACGATAATGATACCTAATGCAAGGGCACCAATTGTACCAATTTTTAAGTAAGTTGATAAGTAGTCACGAGGAGCTAAAAGCAACCATACTGGTAAAGCGGCAGCGAAGAAACCGTATACAGCTAACATGATTTCAATTTCATGTAAGTCGTATAAGAACCAGGAAGCATAAGGGGAAGCAGCAACTTCTGGACCGTAAAGAATAGCGGCGAAGATAAGTGCTACACCGATGATAGTAGCTTCTTGGATTTTACCAGGACGTAACCAACGTAAGTAGATACCAACGAAAATAGCAATTGGAATAGTCATACTTACGGAGAAGAAACCCCAAGCAGAGCCATGAAGTGCGTTAGCAACTACTACGGCCATACCAGCAAGAGTAATGATTAACAAGAATAATGTGGACAACATAGCACCAACACTTGCTAAATTACTAATTTCTTCTTTCGCAATATCGGCGATGGATTTACCATCGTAACGAATTGACGCGAAAAGGATAACCATGTCATGCACGGCACCGGCTACTACAGAACCGATTAAAATCCAAAGTAAACCAGGTAAATAACCAAATTGTGCGGCAATAACTGGACCAACGAGAGGACCAGCGCCAGCGATCGCAGCGAAGTGGTGACCAAATGTAACCCATTTGTTAGTAGGTACATAGTCATGACCATCATTGTGAACTACAGCTGGTGTAGGACGATATTGGTCAAGGGTAAGAACTTTGGCTGCAATAAATGCCCCATAAAAGCGGTACGCCAGGATTAATACACAGGCGGAGGCAATTACCAAATAAAGACCATTCATTTCCACTGAGAACACCTCCAGTAAATATGAGCACTGAAAGTGGACAAACGATAAGATAAAATAAATTCAGAAAGATATCAAATTGTCCTTTCAATGCTTTGTGCGGGAAATAAAGAATAAAGTATATAAGATATATGCTAGCAATTCTTCGCTTATTGCTAGATATGTTCCTACAACTTTTCATGGTAACATTTTCCCGATGGCAAATGAGTTGTATCGGCAAACTTTTGCCAGAATGAAACCATTTCTTAAGTCTTATTGTACTCTAATTGACATATCTGTCAATTGAAAATTAATAAAAATCATGTCAGTTATTCGTAAAAAACATTTTACCTTGTATAGGGGCTTTATGTATTCCTAAAATGAATTGAAAATGAAGATTTTATGTATAATATACAAGATAGTCTATAGAAAAATAAGCCTAATTGAGAATAAAAAATGTGGAAAAGAGAATTGGATGCGAGATGGCCAAAATCAGAAAATGCTTAAGATTACTATATTAGATGGTTGAAATCTAATATAGTAATAATTGAAAATAATAATAGAAATTAGATTGAATTGATAATCGACGTATCGATGTATGTAGATATATGCGGATATAGGTCGATGTATAGAGACGTAGGGGAAAGTATGAAGGTGTAGAGGAACGGATGAAGGGGGAGGGGGGAGTATGGACCGTGTAGGGGGAAGTATGGACCGTGTAGGGGGAAGTATGAACGGGCAGGGGGCGTATGAAAGGTGCAGGTGGAAGTAGGAAGGGGTATAGTGAGATATATTGATGTATGTAGTGGAGAAGGTATTATATAAAGTAGCGTGCACATAGCATTCGTGTGTAGTGTTTAAAATTCACAAAACGTGGTACATAATATATAGTTTTAATATAGACGTACTGGGACTGATGATTTATAATATAAAAGAATGTAATACCCTTAAGGCATACATGGTATGATATTAATGGATATACTGTGTTGTAGGTGAGGGTCGATAGATAAAAATGAAATCTCGCTTTTCATAGAAGCTTATATAAATATATATTATATAAGAGGTACATATGATGACTGAGGTTTGTGGATTTACTAAAGCTTTAAAAATAAGCATAAACACATATTATAAAATATGTGCGAAGTAGGGAAAGGAAGTGTATTATGCGACAGTTTCGTTGTGATTCTGAGACTATGAAAAAGGGGTATATGGCATTGGCAGCTCAGGTGAGTAAGGCCATCGAGAAAGGTACTTTATCTGTGTATGATACACTGAATTTAGTTGTTATTGATGATGTAGTTGTTAATTGGTATGGAAATGGCCCTTTTGCAGGTCGTTATATAGAAGAACCTAAAGATGTTCTATTGCAAATGGTGGCGAGAGCACGCTATGAGTTTGAACGCCCTTATTTTGAAGAGCATTCTACTAGTACATTAGCTGAGCTTTCCGTGCAGGCTGTAAAAAATGAAGGACATCCAAAATCGGTTGTGAATGAAGTCTTTACAGATCGAGAAGCAGCTAAATTATGGGAGGTTGGTTTAACCGCCGTAATTAAAGCTTGCCAGGGGACTGGTAGCGATACATTTACAGAACAAGAATGTCGCGATAGCGAGGGCACCTTCTTAGTCAGTGCAGCGGGCATGAATCGCTTATTTGGGGTGCGTCTAGCAGACGAAGATATGAGCATTGTATTCCTTCATATTGGCAAGGAAGAGGCCATGTTAGTGCGCTCTAAATTGCGTGAACAGTATGTTCAGCAAGGTCTTGCTAATGTGGAAGATGCTTTAAAAACTCGCTTGACTGAGGTCATTACATCTTGTGTGAAAGAAATAGCTAATGGCCGAACTGCCGAATTACTTAGAGTGATTGAAAATATGGCTCGTGAAGTGGGAATAAAATCCCGTGTAGCTGAAGTGGTCACTGATTTTAGACGATATAATCGAATTGTTTGGGCTTATTTATATGCCTTAGTGGATAGCGATGAAGTGGAAGTATGGCACAATAGTTTAGATGGTGAAGCAGGCGCTACGAAAGCAGGGGCTAAGCCTATTGCCAATACTCAGGCTCAACCTACCAGTGCCATTGGTGTTGCTGCAGGAGCGGCAATAGCTCAAGAGGGCTTTGATGGGGACTATCATAATCCATTATTAGACGCCTATAATGATGAGCTATTAGAAGAGCATGGCTTTAAGGCTGAGGCTCGTGAGCGTAGTCAGAGTCAGTGGAAGCAAGGTTCCGTAGATGAATCAGCTTTAACTGAATCGATTACTTATGAAGATTTAATTGACAATGTATTTGATACAGATTTATCAAATTTAACGGCTAAAGAGGA
This sequence comes from uncultured Veillonella sp., assembly GCF_900545795.1. GTDB lineage: Bacteria > Bacillota > Negativicutes > Veillonellales > Veillonellaceae > Veillonella_A. The sequence goes on along the minus strand of NZ_URAR01000001.1, from coordinate 41,405 downwards.
GCCTAAGAAGTAATAAAAATATGTTGAACTAGGGTCTCGAAAGAGACTCTAGTTTTTTACCAAGAATTTGAGAGAGAGGATGTTGGGGATGAAAATTAATAAGGTAGTGCTACGCAAAATGCGTCAGCCTTTAAAGCATGGATTTCAAACGAGTTTTGCTGATATGAAGGATAAAGCATTCACTGTAGTGGAGCTATATACGGCGGATGGATATATGACCTATAGTGAGTGCTCAGCGATTGAGCATCCTTGGTATAATGAAGAAACTCGCGACGGTGCCTTTGAGGTGATTAAGCGTTATTTAATTCCGGCTTTGTTTGATATGAACAGGATTGAGCATCCTGAAGAATTTTATGAGGCAACGAATTGGATTCGCCGCAATAAGATGGCGCGCGCGGCCATTGATTGTGGGCTTTGGTCCTTGTATGCACAAGAACGAGGGCTTAGTTTGGCTGCCGCTATAGGTGGTACGCGCAGTACTGTTGAAGTAGGCGTTAGTTTAGGCATACAACCAACTCCAGATGATCTATGTCGTACCATTGAAGGTTATCTAGAGGCTGGGTATAGGCGTATAAAATGTAAAATAAAGCCCAATTATGACTTAGATTATATTAAGCAAGTTCGCCGTGAGTTTGGTGATATTATGCTCATGGCTGATGCTAATTCAGCGTATACTTTAGATCAAATAGAGACTTTTAAGGCGTTAGATGAATACAATTTGCTTATGATTGAACAGCCTTTGGCTAGTGATGATATAGTGGATCATCGTCATTTGCAACAGGCTATTCATACGCCTATTTGTCTTGACGAGTCTATTGATTCTGTAGAGGATGCACGAAAAGCAATTGAATTGGGCAGTTGTAAGACTATAAATATAAAATTGGCTCGCGTTGGTGGTATTACGGAGGCGAAGAAGATTCATGATCTCTGTGCGGCCCATAATATTCCCGTATGGAGCGGTGGCATGTTAGATACGGGCATTGCGAGAGCGTATAATTTAGCCATTGCTTCTTTGCCTAATTACTCCTTGCCTCATGATATTCCTGACGCAGAGCGCTATTGGGCGGTAGATTTAGTGCGTGACACGGTAAAAGTAGGGGCCAATTCGTCCTTGACGGTGCCGACTAGCATAGGCTTAGGTATGTCAGTGGCAAGTGAGCGAGTGGAACAATTTACAGAAGAACGCGTAGAGTTTGTTCGTTAATAAAGGGCTTTATAGGAAGCTAGTGAATTGATTTATGAAATTTGTTATAGCCTTTACCTATAACAGGCTATTGATTTTAGTACATTGACAGTATACATTCATCAGTGTAGAATAATCCCATCAACTAAACAGGATATCATCAAGAGCAACTGAGGGACTGGCCCAATGAGGTTGCGGCAACCATTCTTGTGAAAAGGTGCCAAGTCCAGCGAATTGTTTTGATTCGAAAGATGATTATGTGCAAATAACATCTTCGTTTCTAACGGAGATGTTTTTTTGAGGAGGAGAGAGTCTATGAAATTAAAACGTATATTGTTAATTGCTTTAAGCTTGATTACAGCCCTGGCAGTGCTAGTTGGCTGTGGATCAAATACTTCTAGTGGCGGAGCAGCTGGTGAAAAAAGTGAAATTACTGTGGGGGTAACACCAGGCTCTAGTGAAAAAATATTGGAAGTTGTAGTGAAAGAGGCGGAAAAACAAGGCCTTAAGGTTAATGTGAAAATATTCTCAGACTATATTACACCTGATCAAGCATTGGCTACAGGGGACATTGATTTGAATATGTACCAACATCAGCCATTCCTTGATGCATTTAATGCTAAGAATGGTACTGATTTAGTAAGTATTGGTAAAACCTATTTAGCGCCATTAGCTGCATACTCTCATAAGTACAAGAGCTTGAAGGACATTCCAGAAGGATCCAGTATTGGCATTCCTAATGATCCTACCAATGAAAGCCGTGCTTTAGTATTGCTTCAAAAAGAAGGCGTGATTAAGCTAGATCCTAATAAAGATCAATTAAAAGTTATGCCTCAGGATGTTGTAGAAAATCCTAAAAATGTAAAATTAGTGGAGCTTGATGCAGCGCAGTTGCCTCGTTCTTTGGATGATACAGCAGCATCTGTTATTAATGCCGGCTATGCTATTGATGCAGGCCTTAATAGTGCCCGTGATGGCATTGCCGTAGAGTCTGATACAAGCCCTTATGTAAATATTATTGCAACTCGCGCTAAAGATAAGGACAATCCTACTTACCAGAAATTTGTAAAGATTTTCCAATCTCAAGAAGTAAAAGACTTTATTAATAAAGAGTTTGACCGTGCTATCGTACCAGTTTGGTAAGTAGTGGCAATTAAAAATAAATTCCTGTATAGTGAGAGATAAAAATATCGGCTTATGTCTAGCGAGAGGCATAGGCCGATTTTTAGCAAAGGAGACGATGGAAATGGCAGAGCAGATCGTACAAAGAGAATTTGAAGATAAAAATACAAATGTAAAGGATGTAGTTACGACCGCGCAATTGGAGCGATTTCGTCAATTAATTCGCTGTGAGACTGTAACTAACTCAGATCCAGCGGCTGTAAATTGGGCTGCATATGAAGACTTACACCGCGTGTTTGAGCAAAATTATCCAACTATTTATAAAGAGTTTACTCTCACTCGCATTGGTGAAGCAGGCTTGCAATTTCACTATAAGGTGTCGCAACCTACAGCTGGACCTTTGCTGTTAATGAGTCATCAAGATGTGGTGGAGCCAGGCGATGTAGAGCAATGGAAGGAGGCGCCATTTTCCGCTGAGGTGAAGGATAATATAGTTTGGGGGCGCGGTACAACAGATTGTAAGCATGTAGTCTTTGCCGAGCTAGAAGCGGTGGAAACATTGTTTGCTAGTGGCTGGAGACCTACATACGATTTATATATATCCTTAGGCTATAGTGAAGAAGTATACCGTCAAGATGGTGCAGATGGTGGCCGTTTGTTGGCTGAGAATTTAGCAAAACAGAATATTACTTTAGGCTGTCTTATTGATGAAGGCGGTAGCATTGTGAAAACGCCTACAGGTGATACGGCAGCATATATTGGTTTAGGAGAAAAATCGGCTGTCAATTTTGAACTCTACTGTGATACCGCTGGTGGACACTCTAGTAAACCGGGGAAGGGAACGGGCTTAGGTCAAATCGGCCGCGCTATTGTAGCCATTGAAGACAATCCTTTGCCATATCGATTAACGCCATTAGTAAAGGCTAATTTACAGGCTAGCGCTCCTTTACAGGAGGGGAAAAAAGCGACTATTTATAGTGATCCAGAAGGGCATTGGGAGGAGTTATGTGCTTTAGCACAGGAGGATGTAGAGCTAGATGCTATGCTTCATACGACCTTTGCGGTTACTATGGCTTCAGGCAGTGCACAACCGAATGTAATGCCTTCTCATGCGACTATAGGTATTAGTTGTCGTATTTTGCAAGGTGATACAGTGGAGTCTATTATTTCTTATTTGGAAAGCATTATTCCTGAGACGGTTAAGGTGCGCCATTTGTCTGGTGTGGATCCGCAGCCTACAGCTACCGTAGAGAGTGATGAATTTGCTTTATTAACTAAGGTTCTGCGCCATATTTATGGAGAGGCAATCCATGTGATTCCTTATTTGATGTTAGGGGCTACAGATTCTCGATATTATAAAGCAGTGGCGCCTAATGCGTTTCGATTCAGTGGATTTTTCCAAGATGAGCGATGGGGCAAGGCGCATTGCGTGAATGAACGAATTCCAGTAGATGCGCTGGCTTCTGGTATCGTTTATTTTACAGAAGTGCTCAAAGCGTATGGTAAGTAATAGCATGTATAAAATCGTATATAGATAAAGGAAGATAGTATATAAATGTGGGAAGCTATAAAGCCATATAGTGATAAAGCCATATATTTATAAAGCTATGTAAATATAAAGTCCTTTGAGCATATGTAGTTAACTCATAGTAGAAGTTAGATTTTTGTTAAATTGCTTTTTTTTCTACTAAAAAACGATTTAATGATGTATAAGAGTTCCATAGAAGCGGAGTGAAGTTCGCTCTCTATGGGGCTCTTTTTGTTATACAGGGACTGTATAATTCGATATGTAAAATCGGTATGACAGAGAAGCAAAGTTTTAGTTGAAAATTTTATTAAAGTATGAAAAAATGTATTTATAATGTATTTTCTTAAATAGTTTATTAAAGTGAGGAGCTAAGTGTTATGTCAGAATTGAGATGGAATCCCTTGCTTGGCACCTGGACTATGGTGGCCTCCAATCGAAAAAATCGCCCTACGATGCCGACAGATTGGTGTCCATTTTGCCCTGGTGAAGGAAAGCATGTGCCTGATGATTTTACTGTTTTCAGCTATGACAATGATTTTCCAGCTTTAACTCAAAATCCTGAGCCACCAACTATGGATCCTACAGGATTTTATAAGAGTGCGGAAAATTATGGCAAATGTGAAGTTATTTTATACTCCCCACGACATAATGTTAAATTTTATGAATTGTCTGTGCATCATTTAGTGGAATTGATTAACTTAATTGCTGAACGATGTACAGAATTAAGTAAAGATAAAAGAATTAAGTATGTATATCCTTTTGAAAATAAAGGCGAAGCCGTTGGCGTCACAATGCCTCATCCACATGGGCAAATCTATGGATATTCCTATGTGCCACAAAAGCTTGAAGTGGAGCTTTTAAACTCTAAAAAGCATTATGAGGAAGAAGGACGCTGTTTAATTTGCCATATTAATGAAACTGAATTGCGCGCTCAAGACCGAATTGTGTTTGAAAATGATAGCTTTATGGCCTACATTCCATTTTTTACTGACTATCCATATGGTGTGTTTGTAGCTCCGAAACGTCATCTTGGCTATTTGAGTGACTGCACGGCTCATGAACGAGCTGACTTAGCACGTCTTCTCAAGGTTCTTACACAAGCTTTTGATGAACTATTTCATATGCCATTCCCATATATGATGGTATATCATCAGCGCCCAGTGAATAGTCCAGAGTATGAAGACTCCAAGGATTATTATCACTTCCATATGGAATTTTACCCACCATTTAGAGAGGCTAATAAGATTAAATATTATGCATCCTCTGAGATGGGGGCGTGGGCAGCAGCGAATACGAGTGCCGTTGAAGAAACTGCACCAGTACTTCGCAAGTTAATAAAAGATATATTGGCACGCGATTAGTTTTGCTCAGAAAGGATTATATAAGAATGGACAATAGCATTAAAGCGGTGGGCCTGACCAAGGAACAGTTAAAAGAGCGGTTTATTACTGTTTTCGGGGAGTCAGAAGAGCCTATTAAATATTTCTTTGCCCCTGGCCGTGTAAATATAATTGGAGAACATCAAGATTATAATGGTGGACATGTATTTCCTGCCGCGTTGACTATGGGCATTTGGGGCGCTATTCGAGTGAATGCGCCATCGGAACCAGGCTACAAGGAAATTCGTACATACTCAGCTAATATTACTGGATTGCCTGAAGAAGGCTGTGTATCTGATTCGGCTAAGACGAATGACAAGTATTTTGATTTTACATATCTTGAAGAGTTAGACTGGAGTAATTATTTTTGGGGTGTGTTGAATTATTTTGAAAAACAAGGCTATGAGTTACCTTGTTTAGATGTATATTTTGAAGGGAATTTGCCAGAAGGGGCCGGTCTGTCGTCTTCGGCTAGTCTTTTAGATTTAACTGTATATATGTTAATGGATGTGTTGGATATTCCTATGGATCGCACTAAAGTCGCTGAAATTGCTAAAGATGTAGAATATAACTATATTGGCGTAAAAGTAGGCATTATGGATCAATTTGCCATTAGTCATGGCAAAAAAGGGCATGGTGTATTCTTGGATTGTACCAATATGACCTTTGAACATGTGCCAGTTGATTTTGGTGACTATCAATTAGTTATTATGAATACCAATCATCAGCGCAGCTTAGTGGGCTCCGTATTTAATGTACGTAAAGCAGAATGTGATAGTGCCTTAGAGGATATTCGTAAACATCGTGACTTAGTAGCCCTTAGTTTAGGTACAGTAGATGATTTAGACTATGTAGAAAATGAAGTAAATCGCCGCCGTGCAAAGCATGCTATTACTGAAAATTTAAGGGTTGTAGAGTTTATACAGGCTTTGCGAAGTAAGGATATGGATAAGATTAAAGAGATTATTAATGCGTCTCATGAGTCGCTTCGTTTGGATTATGAAGTAAGTGGTCTTGAATTAGATAAAATTGTAGAAATTGCGCGAGCTCAAGAAGGCTGTTTAGCCTCTCGGATGACTGGCGCAGGCTTTGGTGGTTGTGCCATTGCTATCGTAGAAAAAGCTAAGCTAGAATCATTTAAGGACGCTGTAGCTAATGAATATGAAGCGGTGGTAAAAGTAAGACCAGATTTATATATAGCCGATTTAGGTGATGGGGTGCGTGAGTTGTAAAAGAGGAGGTGAGCGCATGCAGTCGAAGCAAGCTGTTAGCAATGATGAGATTATATTGAATTATATTAGACGTCATGGTTCTGTATCAAAGGCTATTATTGCTCGTAATACAGGAATTACACCGCCAACAGTGACTAATATTTGCACTGTATTAGCTCAAAAGGGTTTAATTTATGAAGATCGACAGGAGCGTAGTGCATTAGGACGTCCGTCAATGTTACTTAAATTTAACGAGCAAAAAGAGATGATGCTGATTGTCCATGTAAGGACTCATAAGATTGTGTTTTATGTAGTACAAGCAGGCGGCATCATTTTAAATAAAGCAGAACAATCCATCATTGGTTCAAGTATTGATGAGATTATGAACCAAATGTATAAAGGGATGGAAGAAATTTTAGAGGATATTCGTTGGACTATTGCTGTAATCGGTTTAATATTACGAGGTCCAGTGGATTCACAAAAAGGGATTTCCATTTACTCTCCTAATGCTAAATGGAATAATATTCCTTTTAAATACATTATGGAAGAGCGCTTCCACTTGCCTACATATGTGGAGAATGATGTGCGCTGTTTAGCCAATGGAGAATATCATTTCGGTAGTGGCAAGGGCATTGATAATTTATTAGTCCTCAAGTTTAGCTATGGCTTGGGGGTATCTTTAATCTATAAAGGCAATGTGTATCGTGGTTTTAATGATTGCGCTGGTGAAGTGGGTTACACTGTAATCGATATGGATGATACGGATGGTGAAGAGCCGGTGTTTACTCGCCTTGAGTCCGTTGCTTCAGAAACGGCCATCCGCGAGTATGTATTAGGTGAAATCAAAAAAGGACGGGACTCAATTGTAGCTGATAATCCTGATATTTTAGCTGATGCATTTAGAGTTGAGCCGATTTATGAAGCGGCTGTAGAAGGTGATGCTATTTGTTTAGAAGCCTTGAATCAAGTGGGCAAATACTTGGGCGTTACCTTGGCTAATTTATATAATATTATCAATCCACAGCGCATTGTTATTAGCTCTGTTATGGGCAATGCAGTGGGCACAATGGATCCGATTTTGCGCAAAGTATTAGAGAAGAATTTGCGTCGCATTCAAGCCGTTGACTTAGTGTATTCTGGCAGTGGTAGCTATTATACCTTGCTTGGCATGGTAGATATTGTGAGTTCCCGCCGAGCTAGCGAAGTTTGGCTTCATGAAAGATAAAGTGCAGTGTTATTTTAGAGTAAGACCTTTTATTTAGGTAGATGCGCTATAAAGACATAGCGAAATAATATAATCTACATTTTCTTTTCAAAGGAGGAGTTTCTCGTGAAAAAGTCATGGAAAGCAGCGTTATTAGCTACCTTTGCGGTAGCCACAATGGTGGTGAGTGGATGCGGTTCAAGTAGCTCCGGTGGTGATTTACCACAAGTAGGGGTTGCCATCTACAAATTTGACGATACCTTTATGAGCGGCGTACGTGCACGTATTGATGCAGCGGCTAAAGACAAAGCTAAGGTAGATATTGTAGACAGCCAAAACTCTCAACCAACTCAAAACGAAAAAATTGACCTTTTCTTAAACAAGAAGTACAAGGCTATCGGTGTTAATATCGTTGACCGCCCAGCAGCAGGCGTTATCATCGATAAAGCGAAAGCCGCTAATGTACCAGTTGTGTTTATGAACCGTGAGCCTTTAAAAGATGATATGGCTAAATGGGACAAAGTGTACTATGTAGGCGCTAAAGCTGAGCAAAGTGGTGAAATGCAAGGTAAGATCTTAGCTGACTACTTCAAAGCACATCCAGAAGCATATCGCAGCAATGATAATGTATTACATTATGTATTGATTAAAGGCGAACCTGGTCATCAAGATGCAGAACTTCGCTCTAAATATGTAATTGAATCACTTCAAAAAGAAGGCATTCAAGTAGAAGAATTAGCGCAAGATACAGCTATGTGGGACCGTGTAAAAGGTCAGGAAAAAATGGCGGCATTCTTAGCTAGCTATGGCGATAGAATTGATGCTGTAATCGCTAATAATGACGACATGGCATTAGGTGCTATTGAGGCACTTAAAGCGGCAGGTTACTTCCAAAATGGCAAGTACATGCCAGTAGTAGGTGTGGATGCTACCGCTCCAGCAGTACAAGCGCTTAAAGATGGTACTTTACTTGGCACCGTATTAAACAATGCTAAGAAACAAGGGGATGCTGTATTTAACCTTATGTTAGTACTTTCTAAAGGTGAAACACCAACAAAAGAAAATGTAGGCTTTGACCTTGTTGATAAACAATATATCTGGGTTCCTTATGAAATCGTAACTAAGGAAAATGCAGATAAGATTCTAGGCGATAAATAATCTCTAGAATGAAGGACTAGGCGATATGTAGTCGCCGCAAGTAGGCGATGCATATCGCAGTAAGCACTTAGAAGATAATGACTTTAAAGTGGGATTACCACCGGTCATTATCTTCTCGCTTACAATTTGGTAGGAGGGCAACATGAGTGAATATATTTTAGAGATGCAGCACATAACTAAAACATTTCCTGGCGTAAAAGCGCTCAATGATGTGTCTCTACAGCTCCGTCCTGGCTCCGTGCATGCGCTCATGGGCGAAAATGGAGCAGGTAAATCGACCTTAATGAAATGCTTGTTCGGCATTTATAAGCAAGATGAGGGGCAAATTATTTTAAATGGTGAGCCAGTGACAATATCTGATTCTAAGAAGGCCTTAGATTTGGGGATTTCCATGATTCACCAAGAGCTATATCCTGTACTGCAACGCAGTGTAATGGAAAATTTATGGTTAGGACGTTTTCCTGTAAAATCATATGGGCCGCTAAAATTAGTGGACCACAAAAAGATGAAAGACGATACATTAGCTTTGTTTAAAGAAATAGATGTTGATATTGATCCGGAAGAATTAGCCGGTCATTTATCTGTATCTAAATTGCAGAGCATAGAGATTGCTAAAGCAGTATCTCACAATTCACGAATTATTGTAATGGATGAGCCCACATCGTCACTTACGAGTGATGAAGTAGAGCATTTGTTTAAGATTATTGAAGGCTTAAAGGCTCGTGGCGTTGCTATTATTTACATTTCTCATAAGATGGAAGAAATCCTCCGCATATCTGATGAAGTGACGATTATGCGCGATGGTAACTATATAGGCACTTGGCCAGCTAGTGAATTAACTACTGATCTCATTATAAAGCGCATGGTTGGCCGTGAAATGACGCAATTATTCCCAGAGAAAACTAATATACCAGGGGAAGAAATTCTTCGCGTAGAAAATATTACCTCCATTCGAGAGTCATCCTTTAAAGATGTTAGCTTTTCTCTTCGAAAGGGAGAAGTTTTGGGCATTGGTGGCCTCGTAGGGGCGCAGCGTACAGAAGTTATTGAAGCCCTCTTTGGACTTCGTCACTTGGCGTCAGGTAAAATTTTCTTGCGCGGTGAAGAGGTAAAGATTCGCAATCCGCGCGATGCGAAAAAGCATCACATTGCCTTGCTCACTGAAGAGCGAAGAGCTACTGGTATATTCCCGATGCTCAATATTGTAGATAATAATACGATGGCGTCGATGAAAAAGTATCGTGGTAAGACGGGCTTGTTAAATGATAAATTACGCGAACTAGATACGGAAGAGGGCGTAGCCTCACTTCGTATTAAAACGCCAGATACAAAAACTCGCATTCAATCATTATCTGGTGGGAATCAACAAAAAGTATTGATTTCCCGGTGGCTAAATACAGCGCCAGAAATTCTTCTCCTAGATGAACCAACTCGAGGCATTGATGTGGGGGCTAAATATGAAATTTACACCATCATCAATCGTTTGGCGGCGCAAGGAAAGAGCGTTATTATGATTTCCTCAGAAATGTCAGAGCTGTTGGGCATGAGTGATCGCATCATGGTCATGAGTAATGGCATTATGGAAGGCATACTGGATGCCAAAGAGGCAACCGAAGAAAAAATCATGGAGCTTGCTACGGCAGGCCTAGTTTAGGAGGACTTTGATATGAGTAGAAATCGCCTTAGTCAATTTATGACGCAAAATGCTATTTATATCGTACTAGTTGTGCTAGTGGCAGCAATATCGATTTACAACACTAATTTTTTATCATTAACTAGTTTTCGCGATATTTTAATTCAATCATCACCGCGTGTAATTATTACATTAGGTTCTGCTATGATCTTGATTACAGCAGGCTGTGACTTGTCAGCTGGTCGTGTAGTAGGCCTTACAGCGGTAGTGTCGGCATCTCTATCGCAGATGCCAAGCTATCCGCATCCTTTCTTTGAAAATGCACCTAACTTACCAGTATTCTTACCGATTATTATTGCCATTGCAGTAGGTGCTGGGGTAGGTCTTATTTCCGGTTTAATTGTTGCCTATTTAAGAATCGTACCATTTATTGCAACCTTAGGTACCATGGTTATTACCTATGGTATTTGTTCTTTGTACTTTGATATGCCGCCTAATAATTCGCAACCAGTAGGTGGTTTACGTCCAGAGTTTACTGTATTCGGCTCCGGCACTTTGGATTTGGGCTTTATGACGATTCCTTACATTGTCATTATTGCTGCTGTTATAGCTTGTATTATGTACATTGTATATAACAAGACGGTGTTGGGTAAAAATATGTTTGCCATTGGTGGCAATCCACAAGCTGCTGTTGTTTCTGGGATTAATGTAGCTAGTACATTAATTTGCATCTATGTGATTGCAGGCGCTCTATATGGTTTAGGTGGCGTTCTTGAAGCCGCTCGTACCGGAGGGGCTACTAATAACTATGGTAATATGTATGAACTTGATGCTATCGCCGCTGCGGTAGTAGGTGGTGTATCTGTAACTGGTGGTATTGGTACTGTACCAGGGATTATTGCAGGCGTACTTATTTTTACAGTTATTAACTATGGTTTAACCTTCGTTGGTATGGGCCCATATTGGCAGCTTATTATTAAAGGTTTAATCATTGTTATTGCCGTTGCTGTAGACGTTCGTAAATACTTGGCACGTAAATAATTTTTTGTTCATAACAACTTACACATTTGGTGACATAAGTTCTTTTATTAAGTTTATAGTACATAAGAGACTGAGGTTCTCCTAAGAGGACCTCAGTTTTTGCGTTTTTTAGAGCCAAGGCTAGGATAGTATTTTAGGCTTATTAAAAATTTCAATCATAAAAATGTAAAACTCTATTTATTAATTGAGCGTTTTATAGTAATATATATATGAAATTAAGTAATATGTATTAGTTGTATTTATGAATTCAAATAATATATATTCGGGGACGGTGTGGATACTTAACTAGTTAGTCATAATAGGGATTTAATTAGAACTGTTGTATGAATTTGTGTATATGTGATTAGGGATAGGTGCGTAATAAGTTTGTGTAAGTTGAAGGATTTTATATGAAGCAAGTAGGAAAGCGAGGCAAAATAGGGGGTATTATAGGGGCGCTAATAGTATTAGGGATTATATTATTAGCTTATATGGGGCCAGCTGGTGTAGCTAATACATTAGAGACTCTCGGCATTCGTGCGCATAAGTACTTAGGTTATGAGTTTACACCACAGCATGTGCGACAAATGGTGACGGAAGATATGAACCATTCGCGAATTATTATGTGGGATACAAAGGATTTAGTGGAAAATCCTGTTGTTGAGTTTAAACGTGCATCAGATGAATCAGGGGAAATCATGCAAATTGATGCCGTGTCAGAGCGCTTCACTGACGGTGAAGAAACAAGGTATTTATATAAGGTGACTTTGAATAATTTAGTGCCTAATACTGAATATGAGTACCGTGTAGGTAAGGGGATGTACTCCTCGCCTTGGTATCGCCTTAAGACTGGAGATGACAAGGAGGTAAAGGCGCTTATATTTGGCGATTCTAAATCATTTGTATACGGGAAGTGGTTAGATTTAGCACAAGGTGCTTTTAGACGTCATCCAGATGTAGATTTTTTTGCTAATTTAGGTAATTTGGTAGATAATGGCTCCTCTAAGGTAGAGTGGACTGCCTGGTTAAATGGAGCTAGTCCTTTGCTAGAAAATATTCCCTTTGTTCCGATTATGGGGACCCATGAGTTTTATGGCGATAATAAGAAGGAGCAATTGCCAGAGGCCTTTTTCCATTTATTTGCTTGGCCCCACCGTGACAATGGTATCATGAGAGCGCCATTTTATTCTTTTGATTATGGCGATGTGCATTTTGTAATTATTGATACGCAAATTGACCAATGGCCTGATAAATATAAAGAGATTGCTAAAGAGCGCCAATTGGCTTGGTTGAAGTCTGATTTAGCGCATACGATAAAGAAGTGGAAGGTCGTGCTGATGCATCGAGATGCCTTAGCCTATGCTGAGGCGAATGCTGTGTCATTAAATACGTCCTTTAGCGATATGGGTAAGACGTTTATGTCGTATTTTGATGAAGGGCAGGTAGATTTAGTTCTATCGGGGCAGTTGCAAACTTATCGACGTCGGGGACATATTAAAGGCTTTGAGCGCAGCCAAGTCGGCCCATATTATATATCTGTTGGTAAGGCCGGGGACAGTGATAATGAAAACTTAGGCCCGCATGTGCTTGATGAATATTCTTTACAGTCAGATTCTGCACTTAATTATTTAGTGATCACACAAGTTGATAATGAATTGCGTGTGAGTGCGTATTATACAGATGGCGAAAAGTTTGATCAAATTGTATTGACGAAGTAACGAAGATTATAAAAACATAAAACCGCTGAAGTTCAATGAATTGAGTTTCAGCGGTTTTTTATGTTTATATAGTTTTTTAGTTAATATAATCTTTAGGTTTATATGATCTTTTAATTTATATAATTTTTTAGTTAATATAATTTTTAGTCTATAGGAGAAAGTCCGTTTACATATTTGACTTTTTGCTTTGATTATTTATAGTCTATTCTACTAAGCTAGAAAGCTCCTTTTTAAATATAGTGCCGGCGGCTGAGAGGGGATTGTTTTTGCGCCATAAACAGTTCATATATGATTGCCTTACATCGGATAGAGGAATAAAACAGATATCGCTGGCTAAGGATGTATTGCCAATTTGGTCATAAGAGAGGGCATAGCCCACACCTTCACGAACCATGATAAGGGCATTAAATAGTAAATTGTAAGTGGCCACTATGTTTAATGCATCTTGCTTGCCATTGAACCAAGAGGGGAAGTCGATGAGCATATTTTGTCGAGAGCAAATTAGGGGCAGGCCTTCTAAGTCTTTTAACTTGAGGGAGCTTTGCTTGGCTAAGTCACTTGTTTTAGGGACTAATAAGCCCCATGTATCTGGAGAAGGTATTGGGATTTGATCGTACTTGGTCGACTCTTCATAGTCCATTACAAAGGCAAAATCAACGAGACCTTTGTCTAATTTTTCTAATACGTCCTCAAGATTGCCACTGTATATATGGAGATGGATATTAGGATAGAGTTGGTGAATTTGTTTGAGTGCTTTGGCTACATAAGCAAAAGACTCAGACTCAGCACTGCCGATATATACATTGCCTTCAGTAAGCGATGAAAAGTCTTTAAACTCTAATTCTGTTTTGTGGACTAAATCAAGGATGTCCTGGGCGCGCTTTTGGAGTAATAGGCCGGCTTCAGTCAGTTCAATGCTGTAATTGGTGCGATTGTAGAGTTTTACCCCTAGTTCATCTTCTAAATCTTTTATTTGTTTAGACATAGTAGGTTGTGTGATGTGGAGATTTTTAGCAGCGCGGGACATATTATTTTCTCGCGCCATTTCTAAAAAGTAACGAAGTACACGTAGTTCCATGGAGGCTCCTTTCTTTATTGCGATTTATTCAATATGTATGGAAGTATAGTCTTATGATTAGCTGAGTGTTGTGGATATATAAATTTACGAGTAGCTTTTTGTTTTGAAGTGCAACTTTATTATTAGTTTCATATTTATTCTGTAATAGAACAATTTTATTATATGACAAATAGAAATAGATTAAAAGAATAACTGGATATAAATTATAAATAATTGTTATATTTATAATTTTAAATATAATTAGGATATGAAGATTGAAAGCACTTTAGGAAGGAGTGATATATGTGCAGCAATCTACTAAGATGGTGACCATATTAGCAGTTGGTGTTTTTTGTATTTTAAATACTGAGATGGGAATTATTGGTGTACTTCCTTACATCGCAGAAGCTTATAATGTGTCACTGGTGACGGCTGCTAGTGTATTGAGTATATTTGCTTTAGGCGTAGCAATTTCAGGGCCTACGATGCCTCTGTTGCTCTCGAAGATGCCGAGGAAACTTTTGATGATATTGGTGTTAGCTGTTTTTACAATTACTAGCTTAATAGCTGCTTGGGCACCTTCTTTTGAAGTGTTACTTATAGCACGACTCGTACCAGCGCTGCTGCATCCTGTATATTGTGCTATGGCATTTGCATTAGCAGGTTCTTCGGTAGAACGAGCAGAGGCGCCTAAGGCAGTAGCTAAAATCAATATGGGCGTGGCAGCCGGCATGGTTGTGGGTGTGCCAGTAAGTCATTTTTTGGCTGATACATTTGGACTTTACATGGCCTTTTTATTTTCGGCCCTTATTACAGCCTTCATACTCTTGCTTACATTGTGGCAAATTCCGAAGGACTTACCAGTAGAAGCCATATCATATGGAGATCAAGTGAATGTGCTGAAGAAGCTTAATGTATGGCTTGCTATTTTATTTGTTATGGCCTTAAATGGCTCTATATATGGAGTGTATAACTATTTTGTGGAATATGCTACCGATGTATTAGGTTTTAGTTCCCCTATAGTAAGTATTGTACTGCTTTTATATGGCGCTTTAAATATTGTAGGTAGCTTTTTGGCTGGTAGACTATTGAGTCGAAAGCCTTTATTAACAGTGCGAAGTAGCATAGTTGTATTGATAGTAATTTACATGCTCTTTATTGGTATGAATTATTTGAATGCTAATGTAAGTGGTTTTACTCATTTAGGTTTAGCGTCAACTGGCACTAGCACGGCTATAGGTGTAAGCGGACTTTCTTGGCAGGATATGACTCACTTTGGCTTAGCCACTGTACTTATAATTTTGTGGGGCATATTAGCTGGTATTTCAGCTAATATTACGCAATATTGGATTACTACGGCCGCTCATGAAGCCTTGAATTTTGCTAATGGATTATTTTTAACGGCTGCGAATGTAGGCGTTATTGTGGGTACTTCTTTCTGTGGCGTTGTCCTTAGTTATTTAGGTTTATCTAATGTTATGTATGGTGGTATCGTTATGCTATTAGTTGCTGCTGGCCTAGGCTCCTGGCAATTATGGTATGAAGGAAAACGAAGCTCATCAGTACAGATATAAGATCTAGTAGGCTGTGTAGGAAAGACAGCATAGTTTGAAAAGCAGGCTATACTTTGTCTATCGCTGTGCCGCATGGTAGTGATAAAGATATATTTTAGTTTACATGTATTTTAGTCTGAAAATTTTAGTTTTGGTTATAGAAGAATAAAGGAGAGGTAAAAATGAAATCAAGTATTAAAATGATGAAAAAAGCAATGGTTATGGCAGCAGTAGCAGCTCTTTATGGTGCTAGCGGTGGTTTTACAGTACAGGCCGCCGATGCACAGATACCAGCATTTGTGCCAGTAGCAAGTAATGCAGCGCGCATTGCAGAAGCGGAACAACATGTGATGCCAACGACTAATTCACAAGACACTATTAATTCCCCAATGAACCAACCTGAACAATTAAAATTGACTCAGGAATGGGATAAAGTATTTCCGAAGAGCGATAAAGTAGAGCATAAAAAAGTAACATTTGTAAATCGATATGGTATTACATTGGCAGGGGATTTGTACATTCCTAAAAATGCTAATGGTAAGATGCCTGCTATTGCTGTCAGTGGTCCATTTGGAGCCGTGAAAGAACAGGTATCTGGTCTATATGCACAAACACTAGCTGAACAAGGCTTTATTACAGTGGCCTTTGACCCATCCTATACAGGGGAAAGTGGTGGTGCACCACGGAATATGGCGTCCCCAGATATTAATACAGAGGACTTTAGTGCTGCCGTTGACTTCCTTGGTTCTTTAGAACAAGTAGATCGTCAAAATATTGGCTTGATGGGCATTTGTGGCTTTGGAGGTATGGCCTTATCTGATGCGGCTATGGACAAACGCGTTAAGGCTGTTGCCACATCTGTGTTGTATGATATGTCTCGTTCTATCGGACAAGGCCTTAACGATTCATACACTGCTGCTGATCGCGATAAAGTGTTAAACTATTTAGCTGACAAGCGTTGGGAAATGGTGGATCGAGGTACTACAGCGCCAGGCTATCATGAAGTACCTATTGTAAATGGCAATCTCATTACCTTGGAAGATGGTCATTTATTGCCAGAAGTAGCGCCTGCTAATATGGATCCAGTGGGTAAACAGTTCTTTGATTATTATCGTACAGGACGAGGCTACCATCCACGCTCAATTAATTCCACTACTGCTTGGGTAGATGTTATGCCATATGGTTTCATGAATTTTAGCATGAATGGCCATTTAGATGAAATCGCACCTCGCCCAGTTCTTTTAGTCACTGGTTCAGAAGCGCATTCTAAATATATGTCCGAAGATGTGATGAAATCCTTGGTAGGCGATAATAAAGAAATTATTATCGTGCCAGGTGCTAATCATGTAGATTTTTATGATAGAACTGATGTAATTCCTTTTGAAGCTATTACAGCATTCTTCCATAAAAATTTAAAGTAATTTGATTAGTAATACATTTCAAAAATACTAATATAAGCTTTAAAGTTTCACATGGGCATCTAGATTTTAATATAAGTTTCTAAATAAGTTTGTAAAGTAAAGAGTTTGTAGAAGATAAATATTACAGGAAGGCGCTTATGAGACAATATGTGATGACTACATTTTTGGTTACGCTCTTTTTGGCGCTCAGTATTACGGGGTGCGGGCATGCTGAAAATAAAGAGACTCAAAGCCCTGCTGAAAATTACAGAGTTCATAGCAATGCTGAAAATTATAAAGCTCATAGTAATGCTGAAGATCACAGTGTTCAAAGTAACACAAATGAAGCCTTACAATCGACTTTCAGCGAAAGCAATGTATTACAAAATCAAAATGGAGGCGAACAGGCCGTGAATTCCGTATCGACTCAAAGGATACAAGTTATAATCAATGGTGTCCCCTATGCTATGAGGCTGGATGATACAGAAGGAGCTAGAGCATTTCGCAAAGAATTGCCAAAGACGGTTACAATGGATGATGTGAATGGAAATGAAAAATACATTGAACTTGCTGTGTCATTGCCAACAGATAAAGAAGTGGCAGGGACAATTAGGCGCGGTGATGTAAAACTGTGGGGCAAGAATGGGTTGGTAATATTTTATAAAGACTTTAATAGTCACTATTCGTATACAAATTTAGGTCATATAGAGGGCGATGTAGATTGGGACGCTTTGGCTAAGCAAGGCTCTGTGGAGATTACATTTACTTTATAATGACAACGCATAAAAATGCCTGGCACTTTGTGCTAGGCATTTTATGTTTGTAAAGTAGTTTAGCGTTTAGATATTTTTTATAGCGCTTGACTTGAAGTTGGCTCTAAGCTTTATAATAAAATTAATAGTATTGAATATTTTAGAAATAGTTAGGCGTCGCATTGTGCAGGTGTTTTAGCGCGCAATAAAGCGACGTAAACTTTTGGCTTGAGATGAAGAGCTGTAGTTAATTCGTTAGAGGAAAAGTCGAGTGAGCTTTTAGCTTGTGCAAAGAATCGTGCTTAATTAGTTAAAGAAAAAGCGATGCAAGTTTTTAGTCTGAGATAAAGCAGTGCGGTTAATTAGTTAGAGATAAAGAGGGATGGTATATGAAGTTTGTAAAGCACAAATTTATGTGGCTAGGGATTGTCACCTTGTTTGCGGTGGTCGCAATTGTGGCTATGGCAACACCTTGGGGGCGTTCGCTAGCTCATTATGTAGTGAGAGAAGGGCGCAGCGCTGTAGTTGCATCTGTACCGAGTGCTGGTCTAGAACCAAAGCATGTTCGGCAATTAGTCAGTGAAGATATGAGTACGTCGCGCATCATTATGTGGGATACAGAAAAAGCGCAGGAGGATCCCGTGGTTCTCTATAAAGAAAAGGGCGCCGCTGATACGACTATTGTAACGGTGCCGGCAACGCGGGAAGAATTTACGGAAGATAAGGTGCCCCGTCATATTTATCGGGCCAAATTAGAGAATTTAAAACCTAATATGGACTATGAATATAGCGTAGGCCCTAATACAACTGTTACTAACTGGCATGACCTTAGTACGAAGGTAAGCACAGATTTCACGGCATTAGTATTCCCAGATTCTCAATCTTCGGACTATAGTGGGTGGAAGAGTTTGGTGAAAACTGCCTATGCACAGAATCCTAAGGTAGCATTTTTTGTTAATATGGGCGATTTAGTCGATAATGGGGAGTCCTCTTATCAATGGGAAGAGTGGTTTGATGCAGTAGAACCAATGATGGAGATTGTTCCCTTTGCAGGCGTTACGGGTAATCACGAATACTATTCCCTAGACTGGAAATTCAAACCACCAACTGCATTTGATCAATTTTTCCGTTTTGACTCTCAAGCACTGCTTACTGGATCTAATAAAAGTGATAATCCGAAGGACATGTCGCGGCGTGCCTTCTACTCCTATGATTATGGAGATGTTCATTTTGTAGTACTCAATACACAATTTCAGGAAATGGATGAATCCTATCGTGAGGAAGTCGCACAAGAGCAGTTAGCGTGGTTAAAGCAGGACTTGGCAAACACTTCTAAGCCGTGGAAGGTTGTGTTTATGCATCGTGACCCATTCCGCTATCCTCATACAAAAAATCCTAATATTGTGCCTGGTTTTAGTGATATGGGTGATATGTTCATGCCTATTTTTGATGAATACAAAGTTGATTTAGTTTTATCGGCTCATTATCATATGTATCGTCGCCGTGGCCATGTAGAGGATTTTAAACGCAGTGACAGTGGCCCTTACTACATCATTACAGGGGTTGCTGGGGATGTAAAATATGCCAACATTTGGCGATCTCATCCTTTAGATGAATATGTATCTCCCTATGTTGATGGAGATAATTATTTAGTATTGGATAAAGTGGGCCAAAACTTAACTGTGAAGGCGTACTTACAAGATGGCACATTATTTGATGAAGTGACCATTTCAAAGTAAGGCTTTGTAGTGGTTCTCATTTTTAATATCACAAAAACTCATAAATGATAATATGAAGAGATATAACAAGTACCCCTTTAATCTGAGCGGCTTAAATGATATAATCAAAACGTAAAGGCCTTGTTAGAAAAGGCGATTCACTATCTAGGAGGATGATATTGTGGAACTCGTGCAAAATTTAAAAGCAAAAGTAAAACCATTAGGCAAAAAAATCGTATTACCTGAGTACAAAGATGAACGTGTACTTGAAGCAACGTCCCTTATTTTAAAAGAAGGCTTTGCTATTCCTGTACTTGTAGGCAAGGTAGAAGAAGTAAAAGCAGCAGCTCAAAAAGCTGGCTTTAACATTGATGGTGCAGAAATTATTGATCCTGAAACTTATGCACAATTAGATAAAATGGTGGAAATTTTCACTGAAAAACGCGCTAAAAAAGGTATGACACCTGAAAAAGCTCGCGCAACTATGTTAGGCGATTGCTTGTTCTTTGCAGCTATGCTTGTTCATTTAGGTGAAGTTGATGGCATGGTAGCAGGTTCTGCTAGCCCAACAGCTAATGTGCTTCGTGCTGCATTACAAGTAGTTGGCACAAAACCAGGTCTTAAAACTGTATCCAGCTCCATGTTCGTATTCACTGACAAAGCACAATATGGTGATGATGGCATGTTAGTATTCTCTGACTGTGGCGTTATTCCTAACCCAACTTCAGAGCAATTAGCTGATATTGCAGTATCTACTGTAGAAAAAGCACGCAAAGTAGCTAATATGGCTAACCCTCGCGTATCTTTCTTATCTTTCTCCACTAAGGGCTCTGCATCCTCTCCTGAAGTAGATAAAGTAATTGCTGCAGTAGAAGATTTAAAAGCTCGCAATGTTGACTTCGATTTCGATGGCGAATTACAATTAGATGCTTCTATTGAACCATCTGTAGCAGAACGTAAAGCTCCTGGCAGCAAAGTAGCTGGTAAAGCTAACATCTTGATTTTCCCTGATCTTCAAGCTGCTAACATTGGTTACAAATTAGTACAACGCTTTGCAGGTGCGACTGCTCTTGGTCCATTGATCCAAGGTCTTGCAGCTCCTATTCATGACTTATCTCGTGGTTGCTTCGCTACAGATATTGTTGATGTAGTAGCTATTGCAGCAGCTGAAAGTGTTGAATAATTAAAACTTTTTGAGTTAGAATTAGACTCACATAGTAAAAGGACCCTTCGGGGTCCTTTTTTTGTGCTAATATTTTGAGCTGTGATGAGGGTTTACAAATAAAATCAAATATAAGTATTCTTGGCGGTGAATTTACTTTATGAGTGAATTTATCGCTATTTTTTCTGTTTACCTTTGAATGCATAATTGTTAAAAATTATAAATTAAAATTTATATAGAATATATATTACATGGTAATGCAGATAAATAGGTTGGTTTTGATGATTTAATACAATCAAGTTTCAAAATATGCATATCACTATTTTTGATGAATATAGATTGGAATAAGTTTTTTGGGTATAATGATAGTGAAATTATTCAAAAAAGTGAGGTGAGTAATTAATAAAAATAATAACTTGATTTTAGATGAGTTAAGCACATTGTAAGTGTTAAGGGGTTCTAAATGAGGAGTAATGTGATGAATAAAAAGAGAATGTTACGTGTATTAGTTTTAATGGGGTTGACAACTACTATCGGTACTGTCAGTGCAGAAAGCACAGGAGCTAGTTTTGTAGGTGTGGGACCTATTGCGCCAGAATTAACAACTATAGGTAATGAACAAGGTGAGGGGGCTACAGGTTTCAATGCATTGGCTATTGGTGTAAATGCTAGGGCGACGGAAGTAAATGGTGTAGCTATAGGCTCTAGTGCCACCGTGAGTCATGAAGATGGGGTCGCTATAGGTGGTATTGCTATAGGTACTAATGCATTTTCTCATAATATGAGTGATGCTAATCATGAAAGCATCATTGTTTTTGGTCGCGATAAAAAAACTCTTTCGGGAGGCATTGCTATTGGCCAAAATACACATGCGCGAATTGGTACTGTGGAATTGGGAAATCGAGATTATAGGGGACAGATTGGCGACTTTGATTTCAGTACTTCTAATGGGATAATCGATGGACCTGTGCCAGCCGATAATAGTAAGTTAAAAAACTCTGATGTAACAACTGGCGTAGGTTCTACTACGGTGGGGGATAATTCGTTTAATATGGGGAACTTCTCTAGTATCAATGGTTCCTATAATGTTATATCAAAAGCCTATGATAAACCAACGGCTCCTTGGGCTGGAAATGCCATGACTCGTGGAACGAATGCGCTTCATAATGCAGGGGCTGCTATTCAAGGATTTGGTTCTAGCATTAGTGGCTCTTTAAATAGTATTGAAGGCAATGAAGCGTTAAGTGCCAATATCTTTTCCCTGTTAGGTGGCGCTTCGGACCCTGTTACGGGGCTTATGTACTCCGGAACGGCCTCTAATATTGTGGGCACGGCCAATCGAATTAATAAGAGTAATGGTGCATTGATTTTCGGTACGGGCAATGAAATAACTAATTCCTATATTACACCAGATAGCCCTATCATAATGGATTCTTTGACTACAAGTGTACCATTTTTAGGTACAGTATCTTTAAATCCAACAGTATCTAATAATTCAATTAAAGAATTAGCAGAGACTCTTCGCAAGTATTCGCAAGACAATCGCATGGGTTCCGTGGGGATTATTGGCGGTGCGAATAAAGTCGACTATGCTCTATTCTCAACTATTTCTGGGGTAGGAAATACCTTAACGGGGCGTGGCGCAGATACAAATCTTGCTTTGAATTCAGGAAATACTAAATTGACGGCAGCTATCAATGGAAATTCTTTTGCTGCTTTCAATGCTATTACTGGATATGAAAATACAGGTAAAGCCGTATCTCATAGCTATATTAATGGCTCCCATAATACTCTTGAAAATGCTGTTAAAAATGCTGTAATCGGCAATCATCAAACTCTTGTAGGTTCATCAACTGAGGTTGCTGAGGGCAATGTTATATTAGGCTTTAGAGATAAGAAAGATGAGTCTGCCTTTGCTACTAGCTTGAAGAATTCAGTTATTCTAGGCAATGAAACAGGCGCGACAGATAATCAAGTGGTAGTTATAGGTCATAATGCCAAGGCTAGTGTTGTCGATGGTGTAGCCTTAGGCTCACAATCTGCGGCAAGTACAGCAGCTGGCGTAGCTGGCTATGATCCAGTAAAAGGGACAGCATCAACTGAAACTGATAAAACTTGGAAATCCACTTTAGGCGCTGTATCGGTAGGTAATGACGCTAATACGCGTCAAATCACTAATTTGGCGGCCGGTATGGCACCTACTGATGCAGTCAATGTGGCTCAGCTTCAGGCCGTTAGAGGAATGATTGTTAACCCTACGGTTTCTATTTTTAGTAAAGGCACACAAGCGGATAGTGTATATACAGTGGGCACGCCGGTAGTGACTAATCATGCCATTCATGGCATGATGTTTGACTTTGGTGATGGTTTATACGCAGAAGAAAAAGAACAAAGTAATGGTAAAAAGGTTATTTTAGTTGGTGTTGATAAAGATTTGATTAAACCAGGTGTACCAGGTGCAGTTGGGCAGCCAGGTCCAGAGGGTAAACCAGGACCTCAAGGTCCTGAAGGTCCACAAGGACCACAAGGCGAGCCAGGTAAAGATGGCGTAATGGACTTTACTATTACAGCGGATACGACGATAGCACCTATTACAGTGGCTAAAGAATCTCCTACAGTACAAGTAAAAGGCGATGCTAATATTCAAACCATCGCTAATGGTGACACTTTGACGATTGGACTCGCTGATAACATAAATGTGAAGACTGTACATGCGAATACGATTCAAGCAGAAACCTACAAAGTAGGTGATGATGTGTATATTAATGAGTCTGGTCTTAATGCGAATGGTAAAGTGGTTAAAAATGTGGCCGCTGGTGAAGACAATACTGATGCAGTGAATGTAGGTCAGCTGCGTGAATTGGGGAACACTGTGAATCACTCGATTCAAAAGTTACAAAAAGATAGCAATCGCGCTGATGCAATGGGAGCCGCTTTAGCTGCATTAAGTCCATTGCAATATGATCCATTGGAGCCAACTCAAGTTATGGCAGGCTATGGTTATTATGGTGGCGAAAATGCTGTTGCACTAGGCGTAGCTCATTATAAACATGAATCATTACTCTTTAGAGCTGGCGTTGCTATGAATGGTGGCAATAGTAAATTGATGGCTAATGCAGGTGTAACCTGGAAGTTTGGTGATAGCAAAAAAGAACGTGCTCTAGTTGAAGACTATCGTCAAGGGCCTATTTCTTCTACATATGTTTTACAAGATAAGTTAGCTGGTTTAGAAGCTGAAAATGTTCAGATGAAAGCACAGCATGAACGATTAGTAGCTGATTATGCACAATTAGAAAAAGATAATGCAGAGATGAAAGCTAAAATTGACATGCTAATGCAACGCATGGGGTTATAAACGTATTGTAAGGTTGCGTCATACTGAAGTTAAACTTGAGTTATGAATGAGGAGTTTGTTTATGGGATTGTTACAAAAGAAGCAAATGCATTTGAATAAATTAATGGTAGCTAGTTTAGTATGTGGAGTATTTGGCACATATTTGGGCTCCACTGTATGGGGGGCTACTATTACTTATGATGAGACTAAAAAGAATCTTATTTTAGGAAATCAAATTTCTGATGCTGGTGGGGCAGGCAATACGTCTGTAGGTGGCAAGTACAATTTTATTCGCGGTAATGGCAGAGATGATAATGGCAATGGTACCGGTTATGCTGGTTGGATTGGCGGAGATTTCAATACTGTTATTTCCGAACAAGTGGGCCGCGATAGAACTGGAAAATATAATGTAAGTGTAGGCGACTATGCGCATGAAGTGTCTACTGGTGATTTTAAATTTGCCATGGGCTATAAAGCAGGTATGACATCTAAAGGCAATTATAATTTTGCATATGGTTCAGAAGCTGGTCACAATGTAACGGGAAATAATAATATTGCCTTAATGGATGGTGCTGGTAGTGATCTACGAAGTATTAAAACTGTTGAAAATGGCGTAGAAAAGACTGAGAACAGTAATTATAACTTGGCTATAGGCTATCAAGCAGGTTCGGATTTGCAAGGTAGTTTTAATTATGCCTTTGGCTCACAAACTGGTAAGAATGTGACGGGCAATGATAACGTAGCCTTTGGCGCGAAGGCCGGTACAAATGTTGTGGGGACCTCAAACTATGCTTTTGGTACAGATGCCGGTAAAGATGTAAATGGTGATGGTAACTATGCTTTAGGGACTCAAGCAGGTCAAAATATTAAAAAATTTGTCAATGCTGCTGGTGTTACCGGTCAATCTGTGGGGAATAATAATATAGCGTTAGGTAAGTTTTCTGGCTCGAATATTGTTGGTAATTTCAATGTGGGCATTGGTGAGAATGCAGGACGTTATGTAGGTTATGAAGCTAACAGTTATGATGTGTCCAATGTAGATAATTTTGGTGAGCCTCAAGTAAATGTGAAGGGCACTACTTCGGTTGATGGGGCAGAGCATAATATAGCATTAGGCTTTTCCTCAGGGAATTATGTAGCTGGTCAAGATAATTTCTCTGTAGGCGTTTCTGCCGGTAGTTATATTAAAGGTGACAGTAATGTGGCCTTAGGTAAACATAGTGGTCAATTTGTTACTGGCGGCGAAAACATGACTTTTGGTGCTCGCGCTGGTGTATTTGTAACGGGTGACGATAATGTGGCCATCGGTGTGGAATCTGGCCGATATATTCAGGGCGATAAAAATATAAGCATCGGCAGTCGTGCAGGGATTAATGATAATAGTGGACATACTGCTTTAGCTGAGAAATCTAATACAATTGCAATTGGTAATGACTCCAATTCTGAGGTAGCTACGGGTATAGCCATAGGATCTGAGGCTAAATCTAAGAAGTCTGGAGCCAGTGCCTTTGGTGCCAATGCTAAGGCTGAAGAAGAAGACTCCTTGGCATTAGGAGCGGGTGCAATTGCTGGAGTAGCAAATTCCGTCGCTTTAGGCAGTAAATCAAGCATTGAGGCTAGTAAAACAGCTAATACAGCTGGAAATACTGAATATGGAGCGGCAACAATTAACTCCTTGGAATTGACTTTTGCTGGTGGCAAGAGCAATGGCATTGTGAGTGTAGGCAATGTGGGGGATGAGCGTCGCATTCAACATGTAGCAGCAGGTCTTATTTCTGCTACATCGACTGATGCTATTAATGGCTCACAGTTATATAGTGTAATTAATACAGTTACTACGCCTACTATATCCTTGCGTTCTGCTGGTGTAAATGGCGGCAAAAATACAGCCACTAGTTATACAGCAGGCACAAATGTTGTAACTAATACGGCAGTTCATGGCATGATCTTTGACTTTGGCGATGGTTTATATGCTGAAGAGAAGCAAGGCAGTGATGGGAAAAAAGTAATTTTAGTAGGGGTTGATGAAACCGCTATAAAAGCTGGTGCTGATGGCGCTCCTGGCAAAGATGGCGTTACAATTAAGAGCATTGAGTCGGATGGGAAAGGTAATACTACAGTAACCTTTACAGATGACCAGAGCTTTATTATTAGAGATGGAGCCACCGGACCACAAGGTCCTAAAGGAGATACGGGCGAAACTGGAGCTACGGGCCCACAAGGACCTAAAGGAGACATGGGAGAAACTGGAGCCACCGGCCCACAAGGTCCTAAAGGCGAAACAGGTGAAACTGGTGCAGTAGGTCCACAAGGCCCTAAGGGTGACATAGGCGAAACTGGAGCTACAGGACCACAAGGTCCTAAAGGAGATACCGGTGAAACTGGAGCTACCGGCCCGCAAGGTCCTGAGGGAAAACCAGGGCCTCAAGGTGTGAAGGGTGAAGATGGTGTATTTGATTTTACCATTACAGCCGACAATACCATAGCGCCTATTACAATAGCAAAGGAATCACCTACTGTGAAAATACAGGGAGATAGTAATATTCAGACTACTTCAGAAAAAGGGACGCTGTCTATTAGTTTAGCTACAGATGTGAACGTGAATTCCGTGACGGCTAAGACTGTTCAAGCAGAACGTTTTAAAGTAGGCGATACTACATATATTGATGAGCAGGGACTTAATGCTAATGGTAAGAGTATTAAAAATGTAGCACCTGGTGAAGCCGATACGGATGCTGTTAATGTGTCGCAATTGCGAGACTTAGGGCAAAGCGTAGCGCAGTCTGTGAATAAACTGCAAAAGAACAGTGATCGAGCTGATGCGATGGGGGCAGCCTTGGCTGCACTGAGTCCACTTCAATATGATCCATTAGAGCCAACACAAATTATGGCAGGCTATGGATATTATAGTGGCGAGAATGCATTTGCGTTAGGACTTGCACACTACAAACATGAGTCTTTACTGTTTAAAGCTGGTGTTGCCATGAATAGTGGTAATAGCAAATTGATGGCTAATGCAGGTGTAACATGGAAGTTTGGGGATAGCAAGAAAGAGCGCGCTCTTGTAGAAGCTTATCGTCAAGGTCCAATTAGCTCTAGCTATGTATTACAAGAAAAAGTAGACTATTTAGAAAACTTAGTGGCTCAACAACAAGAACAAATTGCATCACAAGAGCACCGCTTAAAATTGCAAGATGAAAAGATTGAAGCGCTACTACAGCAATTTGCTAAACAATAATTTGTAGTAGCATTATGTTGCAGTCTCTTTAGCGACGTATTGCATTAGCTTGAGGTGGAGAGAGTGTAAATAGGCGTGTTTATGACTTATAAAGCGTAGGCTTATGAGTTAAATAGAGCCTGCCTATAAGCTAAAGTAGGGATATGAGTTAAATAGAGTATACTTAAGAGTTAAAATGAGCCGGGGGATAAGCTAAAGCAGGCCTATGAGTTAAATGGTGTATGCTTGGGAGTTAAAAGAGCTGACATAATTATGTCAGCTCTTTTTTATATTCAATTGATTTTTCTATAGATGGAAGGAGGTGCTATATGGTAATTTTACGGTGATTTACTATAAATCTTACAAAAATATGATATAATAAAAACACCAATTAATAATATTATCAATTTTCATTTCTATATTTCAGGTAAAATACAAGTTTTATCGTTTTAAATGAGAATTGATTCAAATTACATATAAAAGCATTGATTATGCGCAAAGTAGTTGTTGCGAGTAACAATATAAAGCATGCAAAAGATAAAGCGTTGTGAATAATGGGTTTATTATGCATGGTGAATTTATTATGCATATAGCTTTTGTTATGTATAAATTTAATTATATTTTACTATGTAGATGTAAAAGGGAATGACAGGTGAGCATTATGAAATTACACTACTTACAACATAGTGGCTTTATGTTAGAAACAACAAATAGAGCCTATATTTTTGATTATTATAAAGATCCTACAGGGGAAGTGAAACGTGCACAATCGTTGGGGAAAGAACTATGGTTTTTTGTTACTCATTGGCATCATGACCATTATGTACCTGAGATTTTAAATTTTAATAGTCCGACTACGCGCTATATTGTACATGAAGATGTGCCACATAGTAATATGCCAGCAGAGCGCACTACCATTATGAAGGTAGGGGAGGACACCACTGTAGTAGATATTCCAGTAAAAATGTATGGCTCTACTGATGAAGGGGGCTCCTTCTGGCTTAAAATTGGCGATGCTCGGATTTTCCATGCAGGTGATTTAAACTGGTGGCATTGGTTAGGCGATACAGCTGAAAACAATCGTTTTGCTAAAGATTTTGCAGCTCGTGAATTTGCAAGATTGCATGGCATGGAAGCAGATTTAGTGATGTTTCCTGTAGATGCTCGTTTAGAGGCTGCTCGCGAATGGGGCGCCATTGAATTTTTGCATATAGTGCCACAGCCTAAACTTTTTGTGCCGATGCATAGCAATGGACCTGAATGGGTGCCAAGCACATATTTTAAAGCTTTGTATGAAAATTTATCCATATGGACACCGAAACAGTCCGGTGACAGCGTGGAATTTGATAGTAACATAGCATAATAGAAGTACAGTTAGGAAAGTCCTTTTAGAAAGGATGAAGCATGAAGAAACATACAACATTTCCCATAGCTACAACCTTGCTATTGGTAATGATGGTTATATTTTTAATCGTATATCCCTTCCGAGCTAATCCCTGGTTTGCCTTTTTAACTCATGTGAGCGGTGCCGCCATGATTGGTGGTTTAGCTGATTGGTATGCTGTAACAGCTCTTTTTAGCAAGCCTTTGGGCATTCCCTATAAGACGGCATTGATTCCGCGGAGCAAGG
Organism: uncultured Veillonella sp.; assembly: GCF_900545795.1. Taxonomy (GTDB): domain Bacteria; phylum Bacillota; class Negativicutes; order Veillonellales; family Veillonellaceae; genus Veillonella_A. The sequence goes on along the minus strand of NZ_URAR01000001.1, from coordinate 12,426 downwards.
CGCGGTTAGTAGAAACAGCGCGCTATATGATGGTGGAAGAACTGTTGCGAGTGCCTCAGATGTATCAAGTAATAAAAGAGGAGCAATTGTTAAAGCGCATTATTACTTACTTTCTCAGTCAAGAAGGGCGTGCTCAAATTACTCATTTCTTGGCAGAGGTTGGGGGACAATTAGCCAATCAATTTGATTCCTCGCCTATAAAGAAAGAAATTACTGAGGCCATAAAAAAGGGAATACATCATTGGAAGGTCAGTCCTTTGCTCGTTCGCTTTGGCCATTTAATTATGGGGCAAGAGACGGCAGCGGTGTTGTGGCTCTATGTGAATCGCATGATGCAGCGCCTATTAGGCTCTGCAGGGATTCAACCATATTTAGTAGGCATTGTACGGGCCATGATGAATCGCTACTCTGAAAATTCCTTTTGGCGTGAGTTGGCGTTAGCTCTGGGGAGCGACTCGTTTTCACCAGAACAAGTGGCTGACTTGATTCAGCGCAAGGGAACACAATTTTTGAAGAGTCAAGAATCTTTGCATTCTACAATGGGACAATATGTTTACCATAAAGTCATTTGGCTTCTGTCTGAATTAGAGCGTAATCCGCAGTGGCAAGAGAATGTAGAAAATCTCAAGAACCGTTGGTTTACAGAGATTGTTGAAGATGTAAACATTGGTTCTGAGCAGTTAACTTGGCAAGGAATTGTTCATCGCGTGCAAGAAGAAGCGGAGCAATATGCACTGCGCTTATTAAATGATCGGGCGCGCATGGAAGGTTTGGAACGGTTACTATTGTATCAATCTGTGCCGCTATTGCGTAAATTGCGGCCATTTGTGGACAATTCAGTAGTGAAGGAATTAATGGCGTATTCGCCAGAAAAGTTATCGCAAGTTATTAAGGGCAAATTGTACCATGACTTGCAGATGATTCGTATAAATGGCTCACTAGTTGGGGCAGTATTAGGTGGCCTCTTCTATGTGGCATCGTATTTGATTCGAGGAGGGCTGGCGTTATGATAGGAGGCGTACCATATCGCGTATGGGCTAATCGCATCTTAGCTCTGTCAGCTGTTTTGTATGGCATCGTATTTATCGGTCAGTTTTATATTACCGCGACTTGGTATGATGCGTTATATTGGTTGGTACAATCTGCTTTAATAGGGAGTGTAGCCGATTGGTTTGCTGTGACCGCTTTATTCCGTAAGCCGTTAGGTTTTCCTTATCATACAGCACTTATACCGCGCAATAAAGATCGCATGATTAATGGCTTGATTCACTTGATTGAGACTCGATTGTTGACGTATGAGCAATGTGCGCGGACGTTAGAGACAATTCGCTTTGTTCCTTACATCAATAGCTACATTACGAGTGAGCGCGGTCGGCAGTATATTCGGAGAGCTCTTCGCAGTATGCTCCATGTATTATGGCATAGTCGCAGTGAGCGCGAATGGGCTCAATGGGGCAGTAAGATACTCAGTGAGTTTTTGCACAAGCAAAATGTGACGGGTCCGATTCAGCAGTTTTTGACTGAAGTATGTCGTAGCAATAAGCATGAAACTGTAATTATTCGCTTGCTCGTTGTTTTACAAGCAGCATTAGATAAGCCTCAAGTATTGCAATGGCTTACGAATACGATTGATAAGGAAATTCAGGCTCGCAAAGAGAGTAATATTATTTCCGCTTTAGTCATTACGGTGTCAGAAGCAACAGATATTATTAATGCCCGTGATATGGCCTTGGCCATGCTTCGCGAATTGTATATGATTTTAGAGCGTTGGAAACGGCCGGGCAGTACAGAGCGCATTGTGTGGATGCAGCAGTGGCTAGCACCTTTGCAGGAGTTGGCGTATAACAGTACAGTGACGCAGACCATTGATGAGACATGGCAGAAATGGGTGGATAATCAAGATTGGGAGAATATCTTACTCACTTATGTGTGTCCATATATTCATAGTATTATTCACATGGCCGATGCGAATGATGCCTTTGAGGAAGAAACACCGGTTACTGTATTAGAGAAGTCTTTGCAGGAACTGTGGGCTGTATACATTCAAAAGCCTGAAGTGAATCAAAAACTTGAGGATATGTGCCAGCATATGGCTAAGTATATATTAGTGCGCAGCCATGCTATGCTAGGAGTTGTGGTGCGGCGCGTATTAGGCTCTTTAAGTACTGAAAAATTTATTTACTTTATTGAATCAAAAGTGGAAGATGATTTGAGTTGGATTCGTATAAATGGTGCTCTTGTTGGCGCCGTGTGCGGATTAGGGGCTTGGAGCTTCTTACATTTTATATATGAACCAGTATTAGCCCTATGGGGGCTATAAAGAAAAACTGCATGTATGTCAGTTAATCTCGGGAAGAGATAGGCTGATATGCATGCAGTTTTCTGTTCGTAATACAGGATATATTTTAGGAAATCGGAGTATGTATAAGTAAAATTTAATAAATTAATATGTATGTGAAATCGTTAGAAAATTAAAGTGTGTATAAAGACAATCTCGTTGTATTTAGCTAAAAATATGATTTTTAGGCTTGGGCTACTTGTGGTTGAGTTCGTTTTAATTTTAAATCCTCAATCATTTGTAAATCCTCTAATGGGGAGCGCCCATCAGTCGTTAAATAGCCACCTACCATAATGCCGTTGAGCCCACCAGTTAAGGCGAGGGCTTGCAAGTCTCGTAGATTGACTTCCCGCCCGCCAGCTGTACGAATTTGTGCAGTTGGTAAAATGAAGCGGAATGTGGCAAAGCTGCGTAAAATTTCGAGAGCATCTAAGGGTTCATTTTGTTCAAATGGAGTACCTTTGATGGGATTGAGAATGTTAAGTGGCACAGAATCAATGCCTAGACGTTTAAGTTCAAAGGCCATTTCAACGCGTTGCGCTAAGCTTTCATTGAGGCCGAATATACCGCCAGAGCATACGCGGATACCTGCTTTTTGTGCATTGCTGATAGTGCTCATTTTATCTTCGAAGTCATGAGTACTACAGATGCTTGGGAAATGACTAGGTGCCGTTTCAATATTAGAGTGGTAGCGAGTAACACCTACTTCTTTTAACTTTAAGGCTTGTTCATAAGTTAACAATCCTAGAGAACAGCAAATCTCTAAACCTGTTTCGGCTTGAATTTGACGTAGGGCGTCTAAGATTTGATCGAATTCTTTGGGATTATTGGTATTGCGGCCGCTAGTTACGATGGAGAAGCGGATGGCACCAGCTTCCTTGGCTTTGCGTGCATGCTCTACAATATCTTCTGTGCTCATAAAAGGATAGACAGTCACGCCTGTTTCGTGATGTGCTGATTGGGCGCAGAATTTACAGTTTTCAGGACATTTGCCAGACCGTGCGTTGACAATGGCACATAAATCGACTTCATCACCATTGAATTTTTGACGAATTTTATCAGCCATTGCCAATAGAATCATAGTATCTTCGTCAGATACTTGAATTAATTGTTCGGCTTCTTCTCTAGTTATTTCACCACCGTCTAATACGCGCTCTGCATAGGCGATGATATCTTGATACCCAATTTGTTTTGTTGTTTCGCTCATGAACTTACACCTCTTTGATTATTGTTTTAAATTTATCCCTTGGCTATAAACTGATAGCAACTACATCATAGGGCACTATAAAATAATCTTTTTCTTAAATAGAGCTAAATAGTGCATGGATGCTTTAGTTGTTATAAGTCGATAGTATATTATGGTGTTATTATACGAGTAATAAAAATGATAGTCAACCATAAAATTATACAAGGTTAACAATTGAGAGGAGATATTTTAAAGAGGGTAGTTATATTGTTACATAAAATATATATGGCAAAGGCATAAGCGCATAAAATAGATTTTAAATAAATAGGAAAAAGAGCTGCATAAATAATTTATAAAGAACGCGCCCTGTGATACAATAAATATAGTGTTTTTTATTCTGAAGGAAGGAGTCTTTTATGCTCGTGTTGGATAGACAGAGTGGCGTACCTCTGTATGAACAAATATATAGTTATATAAAATCTAACATAGAAAATGGCACATTAGCTGCCGGGATAAGACTACCTTCAGTTCGCGCTCTAGCAGGAGAAATTGGGGTCAGTAAGATTACTGTAGAGCAAGCCTATGTGCAACTAGCTGCGGAAGGGTATTTAAAGTCTCATGATCGGGCGCCCTATGAAGTGCTCGAATTACCTTTGAATTTGGAGACAGATAGTCATCGTGATGGAATGAGTCATTTTGATACGATGCTGAACCTTGTACAGGGATTAAATACATTGAGTGCTCCTTATAATTTTGCAACTGGCGCTATGGACCCAGAAGGCTTTGATTATAGTCGCTGGAAGCGATATATAGGATATGTATTACGCGACCCAGAGCGTTTGATGGCTTACGGCAATCCACAAGGAGAAACAGAACTGCGTATGCAGTTACAAGGGTATTTAAGTGCCGCGCGAGGTGTGACCGCCGAAGTGGAGCAAATCATTGTCAGCAGTGGTACACAACCAATGGCTATAGCGATTGCGTCTTTATTAAAACGGGCCGGTTTTACTACTATTGGCATTGAAAAAGAAGCTCTTGGTGGTATTAAAATAATTTTTGAAGATTATGGATTTACTGTAGTTGAAATTGAACAACGGAGTGAAACTTTATTTGATATATTAGAACAAGCTAGTGTAGAAATTGTATATTGCACGCCCTCTCATGGTGATCGCAGTGGCAGTGTTATGACTGTGGCTAGGAGAAAAGAATTACTTCAATGGGCTCAGCAAGGTAAGCGATATATTATTGAAGATGATTACGATAGTGAACTGCGCTATTATGGTAGACCTATATCTTCTTTGCAAGGCATGAGTGGAGTGGATAGGGTTATTTATGTAGGGACGCCATCTAAAGTATTGCCTCCTTCAATTCGTCTTAGCTATATGGTGTTGCCTCCTCCTTTGTGGTTGGAGTTTATGCAGCATCGAAATACATATAAGCAAAGCGCGAGTGTAATGGAACAATTGGTATGGGCCCGTTTTATTGAAGCTGGCGAATGGTCTAAACAAATTCGGAGACTTCGCAAGCATTATGCGGACAAGAGTAAGTTGATGGTGAAATTTTTGCATCGCGCCTTTGGCGATACTATCACAGTGAAAGCGCCAGAAGGCGGTGTATATATAAGTTTAGTTGTGCATACAAAAGAATCGGCTCAGAATTTAGTAACTTTGGCACATCATGGCGGTTGCGATGTGCGTTGCGGAGAAGTTATAGATAATGGAGTACAATGTGTACTTTCATTTAGTGCGATTCCAACGAATAAACTAGCTTCAGCGATTGAACAATTAGCTAAGGCGTGGAAAGGAATTTAAAGATGATTCAACCATTTCGATTTCTACATTGTGGGGATCTTCATTTAGGGACGCCCTTTAAATATTTAAAGTCCCTAGGTAAACAAGTGGACGAATTTGCTAACCGTGCCACCTATAAATCTTTTGAAGGAATTGTAGATTTAGCTTTACGTGAACAAGTGCAAGCTGTGATTATCACTGGTGATGTCTATGATAGTGATACACATAATCTAGAAGCGCAAGTTCGTTTTGCTCATGAATGTGAGCGTTTGCATAAGGGACATATCCCTGTTTTTATGGTGCAAGGCAATCATGACCCTAGTGAAAGTTGGGCGGCTCATATTGAATTGCCGCCTAATGTGCATGTATTTTCTGCTGTGGAACCGGAGCGCAAACCTTTAGTAGTGCATGGGAAAACAGTAGCTTATATATATGGTATGAGTTGTAGTAGACAGAATCGAGATTCCAATATAGCTAAAGGATTAGTGCCTAGTGGAGAGGATCCTTTCTCTATAGGTTTATTTCACGGCACTATTGGCGGCAGCGAAGACCACGAGCTAGTGGGGCCGTGCAAGCTAAATGACCTACTTGATGCGGGCATGGATTATTGGGCAGTAGGCCATATTCATAAGCGCCAAATATTACATGAGAGTCCTTATGTTGTATATGCTGGTAATACGCAAGGCTTGCATCGTAAGGAGCAAGGTCCGAAAGGTTGTTATATTGTAAATGTAGGTGGCAGTGGCCATGTGCAGCTGCAATTTCATGAAACAGGGGCCATTCGATTTGAAGAAGAAGATATTGATGTGACTAAACTGACGAGTCAAAGCGAAATATTAGAGATGATTCGCCATAAAAAAGAGATGCTAAGAAAGTTGAAAGTGCCCGTGTTAGTTAGCTTTCGACTTTTGGGGCGAGGTCCTTTATATGATTTGTGCAATAAAGAAGAAGTTCTTCAAACTTGGCTGACAATGAGTCAGGAAGAGGAAAAGAATAAATTTGCTTTTGTTCTGCCTTTTAGGATTGCTAGTGAAGTAAAGCCGAAAGAGGATTGGACAGGCCGTCGCTTAACAGGTGATATGGTAAGTGACTATTTGAAGAGTTATGATCGAGTGGGAAGTTTGCCTAAGGAGGAAAGCTTGGGAATACTTCGTCAGATTATAAACAAGCGACCAGAGATAAAACGGTTAGGCTTATATGAAGCAGTACTAACTGATGAATTGTTGTGGGAAGCGCTGCGGCGAGCTGAAATAGAAGGCGCGCGCTATTTAATAGGAGATACGGATGAGGATTAAGGAAATATATATCAAGGACTTTGGCCCTTACCATGACTGGTCTTTTAAACCTAGTGAGGACTCTGTGCAGATGGTATTTGGTCCCAATGAAAGTGGCAAGACCTCATTGCTAGAAGCTTTGCGATTTTTACTCTTTGGTAAAAAAAGCAAAACCTATGGCTATGGGACTGGTCATTTGCTTGTGGAGCATGGTGGTACAGAATATCATATTGGGCGTCATGAGAAAAAACTAGACTTTTATCCTATTGGTGGCGAGCCTATACAGGTGGAGCCAGCTGAATTGTGGTGGCATGGTTTAGAGAAAAAAACATATGATCGTATCTTTGCTATTACAGTCGATGAGTTACAAGGTGCTGATGTACTTACTGAAGTAGAAGTGAGAGCGCGCTTTTTCGGTGGTGAAGGTGGCGAGCGCTTAAGTACAGCTGTAAAAGATATTGAAAAAAACTCCGCTGATTTACTGGTAGCATCAGCGGCAGGGAAACGCAAAATCAATGTGTTGGTAGATCAATTAAAGCAAACTCGACAAAATATACAAGATTTATCAAAAGTTGAGGATTCCTATGCTAATTATCAGCAGGAGTTGATCAATCTAGAGACCACAGAAAGTGAATTAGAAGAGCGCCTTAAAGAGTGGCAGGATTATGGCCGTGACATTGATTTAGTGCTGCGCGCTTGGGATGTGTATAAGCGTGCTGAGCATGCCAAAGAAAAGATGAACACCTTTGCGGTCACAGAATTGTTAGAGAAAAAAGAATTCATGGACCTTGAGGATAGGCTCCGAGAATGCCGTAATAATATGAAGATGTGGAGTGGCAAAGAGGCTGGTTTGGTGCCAGATAATTTCGCTCCTGACTCCTTGATTGGCGTATATGGTCAAGATATTGAAGATTTATATCAAGATGTATCTAAATGGACTCAATTGCAAAAAGAGTGTGAAGAAGGTCGCGCATATGTGAAGCGATTTAAAGAGCAATTGGATATTTCACGCACTATGCATACGGCTTGGGATGCTAATGTTGAGTTGCCTACACAGGTGAATTGGGCTGAAGGCGAGCGCTTGGCGCGTGATTTGCGTAGCGCGCAGGATAATTACTTGCATTGGCAGAAACGAAAACCTCAAGAACCAGAAGATATTGCCAATACGACGGTCAAACAAGAGGAATCTAAATTAATTAAAGAAGAAGTGAGTATTGAAACCTTGGCCAAGACCTATGAAGAAAAAGAATGTATTGATAAGGCTATATTAGCTCTAACATTATCACCGTATAACAATAAAATGCTGCAAGCATTACCAGTTGTTCTTTTGGGTGTAGGTATCGTTCTGGGCTTGGTGAATGAGTCTTTACTTTGGCTAGCAGGGCTATTAGTGGTGGTAGGCCTAGGGGCGTTTGTTTATATGTGGAAACAGCGTCAGCAGTTGAATTCGGAGTTGAAAAGTTTAGAGCATCGTCAGCGAAGTGTGCAGACTGTATTGCAGACAATTGTCAATGAACATGGCTGGGCAGCACCTCAATCGCGGGAGGACTTGGATGCTTTAACAAATCAAGTTAAGCGTGCACGTGAAGCCTTTGGAAATCAAAATATTTTACTTGCGAAGGTTCATAGTTATGAGCAATTATTGAATGCGTGGCTAGAAGAAGGTAAAACATTAGAAGCTGAAGGTAACAAGGCAATGGAAGCCTGGCAACGTTGGTTGCCACCAGGGGCTAGCCGCGTATTAACGGACAATCATTTCTTTGCCATGAAGCAAGAATATGACACATATATGGAGGATTTAAATAAATATAGAGAGTATGAAAAAATCCTTCAAGATCATGAGGTGCAATTGACGGAGTTGAAAAATAAATGTCAGGCTTTATGGTCTAAGTTAGAGTTGACCATACCGGCGACACCGGTAGAAGTTCGCCGCGTATATAATCTATTGAAGACGCACCGTCAAAATCAAGTTCGCTGGGAGCAAAAGGAATCGCAACGACGCAGCTATCATGAGGAATATGAACAGTGGAGTCGCAAAGAGAAGTCCTTGCTTTTAGAACAAGAAGAAATATTACAGAAAACTGGTGTGCCGTCGGCGGCTGAATATCGTCAACGACTTTTATTGCAAGATCAATATACACAATGGAAGGTTGTGTATGAGCAAAGCATTGATCAATTATCGCTCTTTGCGCCAAAGAAGGACCAACATGACTCTTTGTTGCGCAAGCTTAAATCTGGCAATAAAAGCAAATGGCATTCAGAAGCAGCGCGAAGCGAATCAGAAGTGGCTAGCTTGAAAAAACGCTTAGATAATTTACATGAAAAGCGAGGACAACTACAAGAGACCTTGCGCACTTTGAGCAATGATAAGGCGCTGGCTACAGCCCTTCAAAAAGAGCAACAATTAGAAGGGGAGTTGCAGGACTCGCTTACTTCGTGGGCAACGCAAGTTCTCATTAGCCATTTTATGGAGTTGGCGCAGGCTGATTATGAAAAAGATCGCCAGCCAGAAGCGATTGAAAAGGCCTCTGAATATTTGCATATAATGACAGGCGGTAAATATAGCTTAGCCTTAACTGGTGATGTGGCTAATTTGCAGGCTGTAGACTCTCAAGGAAATGGATTGACTTCTGATCGTTGGAGCAGTGGCTTGGGCGATCAAGTTTACTTGGCATTACGACTTAGTTTAGCCTATGTGTTTAGTCAAAGGGTTGACTCTCTGCCAATCATTTTGGATGATATTTTATTACGCTTTGATGAGGCGCGTCAAAAAGGTGCTCTTGATGTGCTTACTCATGTGGGTAAGCATGGACAAGTTTTGATTTTTACTTGTCAACAAAGTACGGCACAAGCAGCATTGGATGTGCCTAGTATGGCCGTGTATGACTTAAGTACTAAGTCGGTTATGAATAAATAAGTACTGCATATAATGAAAGCAGTTATAAGATAATGAGCCTTTTTAAAGAAGTTCATTAAACTTATAACTGCTTTTTAGTTTTGTAAAAGCCTAAGATGGTATATAATAAATGAGATAGTAAAACTAGAGGAATTAAATAATATATAGGCAATGATATACATTGTTTTCTTATAGGTGCTAGATTAGCACCATGCGATAGTAGAAAGGTGCTGAAGAAAAATTAATAGTAAATATGCAATCGTTTTATTAGTAGTGGCTATATTGGTCACCGGTTGTGGAACAGATAAACCGAGTGAAAGTGAAGCAGTTAAACCTAATTCCGTAGTAGTGTCCCATGAAGTGCCGGCTAATGAGGTGCAGCTGGCGAGAGAATTACTACAGGATAATAAATATAGTGAAGCCATTGCTAAAGCTGATGAAATATTAAAAGAACATCCTAAGAGTGATGAAGCCTACTCTATAAAAGGAATGGCACAGGGCTTAAATGGCGATGTAGAGAATGGGCTTAAGAATGAACAAAAAGCGCATGAGCTTAACCCGGATAATGTAAGCGTCTATTATAATTTAGCTATGCTGTATAAATTGCAAGGTGATTTATACACTTCAAAGAGTTGGTTTGAGAAGGTACTTCAAAAAGATCCGCGCAATGTATGGTCGGTTTATGGGATTGCTACTATATATGCAGACCAAGGAGATGATCGATTAGCTTTAGATAAATTGCGTGAAGCCATTGCCCTTGATGAGCAGGTGAAAGCAGTAGCGCGCACGCAGGATCATTTTGTAAGATTCCATGGAAATCCTCAATTTGAAGCTATTGTAAAATAAATGCAGTAAAAAAGTTAAGGAATACAGTGATATAAATAGTATGGACTGTAATGATGTAAACATTATGGACTGCAATGATATAAATCTAGAAAAATCGGCAAATAAAAAATCAAGATTCAAGATTTAAGATTCAAAACAAAAATGTGAACTAAATAATAAATAACCTAATATATATAGATTTTCTAATATAAAGTGAATAGTAATAGGCTAATATATGGTGAATAGTTTGAAATTTGTATTGTGAAATGATTATATAAAAATCACATAAAAGATTATAGATAGGAGGATATAAGGTGCTAAAAAATGTACTGAAAAGTAATAGATTATATTATTTTGTACGAAATACTTCGACAGTTGCTCTAGCCTTGGTCATGGCAGTTCTTATGAGTGGTTGCTTTGGGCCAACTAAAGTGACTAGCGCTGTGGTGGAACAACGAGATATGCCCGTAAAGATTAACAATGATGCTAGCGTAGCAGCTCTAAATAAAGCGACAATTGAACCAACTGTATCAGGGCAAGTTGCCACTATGACTGTTAAGGTGGGCGATGAAGTTAAACAAGGGCAAGTTGTAGCAATGCTTGATACGGCTACTTTGCAAACGCAGTTAAATCAATTGATTCAAGAACTTGGCGAAAGACAGCAAGGGCAATCACTCCAAGCAGTACCACAAGAGACTACGGTAATACCTGGTGCTGTATCAGCAGCAGATGTGTCGCGGGCTCATGAAATGATGTCAGCAGGTATAATTACGGAGAAAGAATATCAGACCATTGTACAGCGCTCACAAGCAACAGTTGTAACCAGTGGTGGTGGTTATGTAGCTACTGGAGGCGGTGTTGAGACCGCTAGCATACAAGCCGCTATAGCACAGGTGCAAGCCCAAATGGCACAAGCGCAAATTGTATCGCCTATGGATGGGCGCGTAGCAGCCATTTATAATGAAGATCGTAAGGTGGCTATTGCAGGACGTCCTTTTATGTTGATTCAACAAAATACACCAGTAGTTGCGTCTCTTAGTATTCCTCAGGGCTTTGCCTTAAAATTGGCGGATCCTGCTAATAAAGGAAAGCTTAAAGTATATTTAAAGGTGGACAATAAGGAAGTGCCAGGTGAATTGACTTATGTGGATACAAACTCTCCGGCAGGAACGCCAAGTGTATTAGTAAAAGCGACCTTTAACAATACAGATAACACTATTACTCCGGGCGAATTTTATACATTGGTTATTGAATCCGATGTGACGGCGCCTGTTATGGCTGTACCACAAGAAGCGATTCGAGAAAACAAAGATGGTAAGTTTGTGTATGTTATAACTGCTGATAATACGGTGGATGTGCGCGTAGTGGAGGTAAGTGAAACCGTGGATGGATATACAGCTATTACATCAGGACTCAATAAAGGAGAAAAGGTAATTACATCTAAAGGGAATTATGAGTTAGGTGAAAAAGTTACTGTCGAATAAGTATTGAATGGTATTTTAGTAATAAGAAAGTTATAAACGAGTAAGTACAAAAATAGTTTCTAGAATAAAATATTGTAAATAAGCGCTAGAATAAAGCATTAGGAATAAGTACTTAGAAAAAAAGGCTAGCCAGATGAGCACTGAAAAGAATAAGTGACAAAATAAGTACAAATAGAATTGAGACTAAAGTTAGACCCTGAAAAATGAAAGGTAGATGCTATGAAATGAATCTACTATAAGAATGATAATGCTTTGCTTGCTTAGAATTGAATGCCCCTACATTAGTTTGATAATGTAGGGGCGTTTTGTTTATAGGAGGGGATATGAAATAGAGAAAATATTTTATAAAAATGCTTGACTTACTTTTTGATATGAGATAAGATGTATAAGTCGTCTCCCGAAGGGTTACTTCGGGCGGCGTTTATATAGATTATAACGAGGTTCTACAATTCAACTTTAGTAAACTTAACTTTAGTAAACTTAATGTAATAAAAAAGTAAAAAAGTTGTTGACTAAGTTAGAAAACAGTGTTATAATTTAAAAACCGTCAGATGTGGCGGTGAGTAAATTGCCAAAACTCGCATGAGTGAAATGCAATTTCAGATCTTTGAAAACTGAACAATGTAAGGTAAT